>JAZNTU010000024.1:0-41571 GCA_045591945.1 Acutalibacteraceae bacterium
TGTTGAAAAAAGTATGTTTTATACTACGAACAAACTTCGCCACTCGACGTACCCTTGTACGCCTTCGGGCAAGCAAAATCAAGTCTGAAGCCTTGATTTTGCTCAGTTTGTCCGTTCTGCATCTTTTTTTCCTATCCCCTAAAAAGGGACTGCAAAAAAACTTGCGTTTTTTTACAGCCCCTTTTTGTATTATTTTTCAATTTTAATTGTTTGTGAAAGTCGGATATCCTCTGATGATGCACCAATTAATATTTCAAACTCACCGTTTTCTACAACCCACTCAAGCTTTTTATTTAATAGCTTAAATGAATCAAAGTTAAGGTTGAATATTACTGTTTTTTCTTCACCAACATCAAGTGATATTCGTTCAAAGCCTTTAAGCTCTTTAAGAGGCGTTATAACAGACGATACCTTATCGTTTATATAAAGCTGAACAACCTCGTCGCCTTTAACAGCACCAACATTTTTAACGTTAACTGAAACGGTATATTCAACATCACCTGATTTTTTAACGAGCATATTAGAATACTCGAAACTTGTATAGGAAAGACCAAAGCCGAAAGGATATTTTGCCCTTCTGCTGCCTTCAAACATTACCTCGGTATTATTAGGTAAAACAGTATAATAACAGGGAATTCTGTTAGAGTCTTGCGGGAAAGAAACAGGAAGTCTGCCTGCAGGATTATTTTCACCAACAAGTGTTTCCACAATAGCCTTTGCACCTGTTTCACCACCAAACCAAGCGAGCATTATAGCAGAGGTTATATTACTTTCAACAGACAAGTCAACTGCCCTACCGTTTTCAAGCACAAGTACAACAGGCGTACCCGTAGCTGCAACCCTTTCAATAAGCTCCCTTTGCTTACCGGGGAGCTTTAAATCAGCTCTATCGTGACCCTCGCTGCTTGTAAAGGTGTTATCACCACCAACAATAATTGCTATATCGCATTTTGAAGCAAGCTCAACAGCCTCCTCAATGCACTCTTTTTCATCCTCATCATAAACCTCAACAAGATGAGGCTGACCTTCTTGTGTCTCCACCTGAAGGTCCTTTGGTATACCACAACCTGTGCACTGATAAAGCTCAACAGAATTACCGAAATATGCCCTCAACTCGTCAAAAACAGAGGTTAATTTGTAACCATCAGGCACTGAGGAATAGCCACCAAGTCTTTGTCGGTTAGAGGACGGACCAAGCACGGCAATTTTTTTATAACTATTTTTAAGAGGTAATATACCGTTATTTTTAATCAGGGTAATTGATTGTCTTGCAGCATTATGAGAGGCTTCTAAATGCTCTTTACATCTAATAACCTCTTTAAAATGACTTTCATCTGTGTACGGTTTTTCAAATAAACCAAGCTTAAACTTAAGTGTAAGCACACTAAGAACAGCGGCATCAATACGTTCGACGGATATTCTGCCTTCCTCGACAAGCTCAAGAATCGTTTTTTCATAGTACGTAGATTCATAATCGCAACAGCCTTGCATATCAAGACCTGCATTAATCACGTCACAAATAGCATCCTTATCTGTTTCTGCAGTAAAGTGACGGTTAACAAGTCTTACAATTGCACCCCAGTCAGCACGTACGTAGCCCTTCATTCCCCATCTGTTACGGAGAATCTCTGTAAGATAATACTCTGAGCTTAGCACAACCTCTGAATCAATAGCGTTATAGCAAGCCATAACGTTATAAGCGCCTGCTTTTTTAATTGCAGTTTCAAAAACCGGTAAATAGCACTGCTCAATCTCTCTTTTACCAACTCGGGCTTGTGCGCAGTTTATACCGTTTTCGGGCATTCCGTGAACACAATAGTGCTTAGGCTCTGTAATAACAGCATCATTTCTATTAATATCTCCGTCTTGCTGCTCGCCTGTAATAACGGCGTATGCCATTTCGGAGCATAAATATGTATCTTCACCAAAGGTTTCCTCTACTCTGCCCCACCTTGGTTCTCTTGCAACATCGAGATTTGGAGCAAGTATTTCCTGCATTCCCAAGCCCCTTGTTTCCGTTGCGATGCAGCTACCGATTTTGTTTACATTTGCTCTGTTAAAGCTTGCAGCAAGTGCAAGAGGAACAGGAAAAACAGTTGCACCCGGCCAAAGAATACCGTGCAAGGCTTCGCCAGTAAAAATACAGGGTATACCAAGCCTTGTGTTTTCAACCAAATATTTTTGAAACTTATTAAATACCTTAGGCTCAGTATAAGCATCGTGTATAAAACCTATACCTTTTTTACCAACTGTTGCTTCAAACTTTTCATAATCCACTTCCGAATCAGGCTCAATAGCACAATGGTACAGCTTATGAGGTTTAGTTGAAAATTCAACACCCCTAATAATATCAATTTGTGCTACCTTTTCCTCCAACGTCATAATTGAAAGAAGCGCCAAAGCCCTTTGCTCAGCCGAAAGAGCTGGATTTTTATAATCCATAATATCACCCTTTTTTAAACAAAACAGCTATTTCGAAAAATAGCTGTTTTATCATTAAAATATTATTTTTAAGCTTATTCCTCTGAAGCATCGCTTGAAGCATCTGCTTCATCAGTAGTATCCTGTACGTCTACAGGTGCCTCAGGTATTTCTTCGGCAACAGGTACTTCTGCAGTAGCATCCACAGGCTCCTCAACTTGTGCTGAAGGGTCATAATTTTCATCCATAAGCATAATGAAAGTATCTTTATTGATTTTTTCATCCTTAATAAGTGTTTCACCTATAAGAACAAGCTTATCCATATGCTCTTCAAGAATTTCACGGCAACGTGCTTCACAATCAACAACAATGCGTTTAACCTCATCATCAATTGCTGTAGCGTATGCTTCAGAATAGTTTCTTGTTTGGTTATGGTCCATACCAAGGAATACCTGGTCATTATCTTTACCATATACAATAGGACCAAGCTTTTCACTCATACCGTAGCGTGTAACCATTGAGCGCGCAAGCTTTGAAGCGTGTGAAATATCTGATGATGGACCGGTTGAGATATCGTTTCCAATAATCATCTCTGCAACACGACCACCCATTAAAGATATAATTCGGTCAAGCATTTCTGTTTTGCTCATATATGATGAGTCCTCATCAGGTCTGTAAAGGGTATAGCCACCTGCCATACCACGAGGAATAATAGAAATCTCATAAACAGGGTCACTGTTTTCAAGATAATAAGTTACAACTGCATGGCCTGCTTCGTGATATGCAGTCATTTTCTTTTCTTTATCTGTATACTTGTGAGATTTCTTCTCTGCACCAACCTCAACCTTAACAATAGCCTCATCAATTTCAACCATTGTTATAGCCTTCTTGTTTCTCTTGGCAGCAAGAAGCGCAGCTTCGTTGAGAAGGTTCTCTAAATCTGCACCTGTAAAGCCAACTGTACCGTGTGCAATAACCTTTAAGTCAACGTCAGGAGCAAGAGGCTTATTTCTAGCGTGAACACGTAAAATCTCTTCTCTGCCCTTAAGGTCAGGTCTGCCAACTGTAACCTGTCTGTCAAAACGGCCCGGACGTAAAAGAGCAGGGTCAAGAATATCAGGTCGGTTAGTAGCTGCAAGAATAATTATGCCTTCGTTGTTGCCAAAACCATCCATTTCAACAAGCAACTGGTTAAGAGTCTGCTCTCTTTCATCGTGTCCGCCACCCATACCGGCACCTCTGTGACGGCCTACAGCATCAATTTCATCGATAAAAATAATTGCAGGAGCACTCTTTTTTGCCTGGTCAAAAAGGTCTCTTACACGAGAAGCACCAACACCGACGTACATTTCAACAAAGTCCGAACCGGAAATTGAAAAATAAGGAACATCTGCTTCACCTGCAACTGCCCTTGCAAGCAAAGTTTTACCTGTACCGGGAGGGCCCACTAAAAGCACACCCTTAGGTATTCTTGCACCAAGCTCGGTGAATTTTTTAGGGTCCTTCAAAAATTCTACAATTTCTTGAAGCTCCTCCTTCTCCTCGTCAGCGCCTGCAACCTCTTTAAAGGTTGTTTTTCTCTTCTCGTCTTTACCAAATTTAACACGAGCCTTACCGAAGTTCATTGCACGATTGTTTTCGCCAGAGATTGAATTATTCATTCTCTTTAAGAATATAAAACCGACAACAACAAGCACCACCATCATAAGAATGGTAGGAATAAGCTGAATCAAATAGCTTTTTGAAGCACCTGAAACATAATTGTATTTTATTGGTGCTTGAGGATTTTGATTGTTATATTCGATAACGTCACTATGGACGTCATCAACAAACATATTAACGTTAGGTACCGTATACTTAACAGCAGTACCGTCTTTAAACTTCATATTAAGGTTACCGGTACCAATATTAAGCTCGTACTCTGTAACTTCACCTTTTTCAAAATACTCAATAACCTGATAGTATTTGAGCTTTTTGTCATTAGCTGCACCGTTTGAATAAACGGATATAAGAATAATCATTACAAGCGGAATGATTATATACGGCAACAACGCCTTGAATTTTTCGCTGCTTTTTATAACAGCTCACCTCTCTTTAGAAAATATAGTTCTTATTTATTTTCATATACAGAACGTTTTAACACGCCGATATAAGGAAGATTTCTGTAATACTCATTATAATCGAGACCATAACCAACAATAAATTCGTTCGGAACCTGGTATCCAACATAGTCAGCATAAAGGTCAACCTGTCTTCTTTCCGGCTTATCAAAAAGTGTGCATATTTTTATACTTTTAGGCTTTCTTGTTAATAACACTTCCTTAATATAGCTTAAGGTTCTGCCACTATCAAGAATATCCTCAATAATCAAAAGATTTTTACCCTCAATTGATATGTCAAGGTCCTTGAGAATTTTAACAATACCTGTACTTTCAGTTCCATCAGCATAGCTTGAAACAGCCATAAAGTCGATTGTGCAAGGAATTGATATTGCTCGCATAATATCAGCCATAAAAATTACGGAGCCTTTAAGAATACTAACAAGCACTAAATCCTCATTTTCATAATCTTTAGAAATCTGCTCGCCAAGCTTTTTTACAATTTCTGCCAATTCTTGCTGAGTGACTAAATCCTTTTCAATGTCATTAATAATATTATTGTTCATTATTTTCTCCCTCAACATAAATAATATTACTCGATTTATTGTTTGCGCAACAACGAGCTACTGTTCCGATTCCATACACCCACACAATACCCTCATCATCGCAAAGTATTGGTAAAGTTTGCCTTTTTTCAATTGGAATATTATACTCACAAAATAATTTTTTTAGTGATTTACTAACATTCCTTCTAAACAAAGTAACCCTATCGCCTTCTTGACGAGTGCGCAGGAACAATTTGCCATTTATTTTATCACAATCAATAGAATTGTACAAGAACTCATTATTAACTTTTGATGAATAATCTGTAATATTTGTTAACGTAACGGTATATTTTCCGAAAACATATTTCCCTAAAGCATCAATATATATCGTTTCTGTTTTTTCAACCTCAGTTTTCTTAAAAAATCTTAATCGATTTTTTATAACCTCAGCATAATTTTCACCATATAGCTGAACACGACCGGATTTAAATATCAAAGCAGAAACAGCCTCAATCTTATTTCTGTCCGGAGAGCTTCGGGAAAAACGCTCATAGGCAACGCAAATAACCTCGTTTAAAACAGCAGGGTGAAGAGTTTTTAGTACGGTTACATCATATGTATCTTGCTCTAAAAAGCTCTCTGAAAGCGCTCTTTCAGCTTGTAAGCAAACATATTCCTGTGTTTGCTTGGCGCCACAACAAAACGACGTAATATTTTCAATAGCACAAGAATTAAGCTCTGTAAGAACAGGCAAAATATTATGCCTGATTTTATTTCTTGAATACGCATCACTTAGGTTTGTGCTGTCAGTAACATACGAAAGCTTATTTTCGCTGCAATAAAGCTCTATTTCCTCGCGTGTACAATAAATCAACGGTCTTATGATATTCTCTCTAGCACAAGGAATACCACAAACACCCTTTAGAGCCGTACCTCTTGCAAGGTTAAATATAACTGTTTCTGCATTATCGTTAGCATTGTGGGCTGTTGCTATTTTTCCACCTTCACTCACAAGGCTGTTAAAATAAGCGTATCTAACTCGTCTGCCACATTCTTCAAGCGATTCACCTGTTTTTTTGGCTTCTTCAACGCAATTGAATGAATGTAAATAAAACTCTATTCCTAATTTAGAACAAAACTCTTGAGAAAAAGCCTCATCTCTTTTCGCCTCGTCACCACGTATACCGTGATTAACGTGAGCAGCCTTAACTGTAATATTAAGCTTTTCCTTCAAAGTGTGTAAAGCATGTAGTAAACAAATAGAATCTGCTCCACCCGAAAAGCCAACAAAAACCTCTTTGCTATCAGCAAGCATTTGATTATCGTTAATGGCGCTTAAAATCTTTGCTGTAACAATTGCTGAGTAATTATTCATCTCTATACTCCAACGTAGAGAACAAGGTATACTGAGCATCCCAATGAAGCTTTACCCTGTCGATTGGGCCGTGACGGTTTTTAACAACGTCAACGTCGGCTTTTGTCATATCAATTTGTTCAGCATCCTTATCCTTGGCGTAATAACCCTCACGATAAAGCATCATAACAATATCAGCATCCTGCTCAATAGAGCCTGAATCACGAAGGTCAGAAAGTGCAGGTCTATTTGACTTACCCGTATTTTTTTCAGGACCACGAGAAAGCTGACAACAGCAAACAACAGGAATTCTAAGGTCTTTTGCTAACATTTTAAGTCCTCTGGTAATATCAGTAACCTCTTGAACTCTGTTTTCTTTTTTCTTTGCTGATTCCATAAGACCAAGGTAGTCGATAATAATGCAGTCAACGTCACGAGCACGTCTGATTTTTGATTTAATTTCGGGAACCGTGATAGATGCAGTATCATCAAAATAAAGGTTACATTTACTAAGCCTGTCGGTTGCTTCTGCAAGCCTTACCCATTCCTCTGATGAAATTTCACCTGAACGGAATTTGTTTGAGTCAACACGTGCCTCGGTTGAAAGAACACGAGATGCAAGCTGCTCGTTTGACATTTCCAAAGAGAAAAAAACAACCTTTTTACCGGTCATAGCAACATTACGTGCAATGTTAAGCGCAAAGCTTGTTTTACCCATAGCAGGACGAGCACCGATAATAATTAAGTCGGATTTATTAAGTCCCGAGGTAATTTCATCAAGCTTAGAAAAGCCCATTGGAATACCCTTAAATTCATCGGCATTCTCAGAGGTTAGCTTAACAAGGTTTGGGTAAACCTCTGCCGAAATAACGTCGCTTAAACGTTGAAGCGAGCCTGTAGCCTTACCCTTACGAATGTCGTATATCTTTTGCTCGGTGGAATCGAGAATTTTATCAGCCTCTGCATTACCATCAAGCGCAGAATCAATTGTTTCTCGTGAAATGGTTATGAGCAAACGAAGAAAATATTTTTCTCGTACAATTTTACAATAATTCTCAACGTTAGCTGCAGAAGGCACGCTTTGTGCAATTTGAAAAAGCAAGGCTTTGCCGGACTCTTTATCAAAATTCTCGTCACCGCCTAATTTATCAAGAACGGTTAAAGCGTCAATACGTGAGCCTAAGGAGTCAAGCAACACAATAGCATCCATTATCGCTTTGTGCGGAGGTATGTAAAAATAATCAGGCCTGATGTGTGAAAGAACTAAGCCAACACATTCGGGATTGATTAATATTGAACCGATAACAGCCTGCTCTGTTTCAAGGCTGTACGGTAAATCTGTAAAATCATATTGTTGAATAGTTTTATCAGCCATAATTTAAACCCTTCTGAAAGAATTAACCCTCAACAACCTGCACCTTAAAATCAGCAGTTACCTGAGGATGAAGACGTACCTGTGTATTATACGTACCAAAGGCCTTAATATCTTCAACTGTAATTTTGCGCTTGTCCACCTTAATGCCAAATTTTGTTGAAATAAGTTGAGCAATTTCTTTAGCGGTAACACTTCCAAAAAGCTTACCGTTTGCGCCACCCTTTGCTTTAATAACAACGGTTTGACCGTTAATTTTTGCAGCATATGCCTTTGCTGCTTTTAAATCCTCATCTGCTCTGAATTGTTCGGATGATTCTTTATTTCTTAATTCTGACATAAGCTGAGCATTCATTTCAGCTGCAAGGCCCTTTGGGAAAAGGAAGTTACGTGCATAACCCTCTGAAACTGAAACCTTTTCGCCTTTTTTACCAAGGCCTTTAACATCACTTTTCAATAAAACTTCCATTTATTATACCTCCAAAGAAAGTTATTTGTTGTTTAAGTATTCGTTAATCTGCTCCAAAAGCATACCCTCAACCTGAGCGATGCTTTGTGCTTCGACCTGAGCTGCTGCCATAGTGCTATGGCCTCCACCACCAAGTCCTTCCATAATAAGCTGAACATTTTCTTCACCCAAGGAACGAGCAGAAATTTGATATTTATTGTTATCTAATTTATAAATAACAAATGACGCCTTAACGCCATCTATATTGAGCATTTCATCAGCAGCAACTGAAGAAACTATTCGTATATTTTTTATTTCTTCAGAGCATGAGCTGATGATAAAGCCGTTGAAAATTTTTGCACTTGAAATTATTTGGTGCTTATGTACGGCCATTTGAGAATCAACTGCAAAAAATTTTCTTACTTGAACGGTGTTTGCACCGTTATCTCTCAGGTAACCTGCCGCTTCAAAGGTGCGCTGTGAGGTTCTTAAAACAAAATCCTTTGTATCGAGAGCTATACCCGATAAAAGCGCTGTTGAAATTTCTGCAGTAACCTTATCTTGAATAGTTGAATACTGAATAAGCTCAGCAACCATTTCACAGGCAGAGGAAGCAGACGGAACACAATAGTAGGCTTCTGCATCGGAAATATAGTCTTCTGTTCTGCGATGATGGTCAATTATAATCTCTGCGCCTGCTTTATCGCAAAGCTCAGGTACGTCAAGAAGCATTTTTCTTTGTGTATCAACAATAACAACAACCGTGTTTTTGTTGCATAAATCATATGCTTGAGACGGCGAAACAAAGTTTTTAAACTCTTTTTCTTTTAATAAATTCACAAGAGGCTCTGCAAGAGTTGTTTTTTCATCAACTACAACGTAGGCGTCAAGTCCGCAAGCATTTGCAAAAAACCAAACGCCCAAGGAACCACCAACAGAATCGTAATCTGAATACTTATGTCCACAGATTATAACCTTATCGTACTTCTTAAAAAGATTGGAAATTGTAGCTGCTGTTTGCCTTGGGGATACACGGCTGTTATCGTTAGCTCTGTTAGATAAGCCTCCAAAGTATACGTATCCCTCTCCGTCGTATATAGCAGCCTGGTCACCACCTCGGCTTAAGGCCATATCGAGAGATTTTTTTGCTCGGGATTCACATTCAAAAAAATCCTCGCCTGCACCTACACCGATTGAAACCGTTGCATCAACTGTTATATCCTTATGCTTGTATTCTCTTATTGCGTTAAGAATGGTAAACTTTTCATCCTTTAATTTATCAAGATGTCTTTTTTCACCGATAACTAAAAAGTTGCCGTTTCCGATTTTCTTTAAAATAACGTTAAACTCTTTTAGCCAATCCTCAATATGACCCTCTATGCCACTAATAACCTGAGCAAACTTACTGTCGGTAAGCTGACGTGAAAGCTGTTCAATATTATCGATTGAAAGAAGCATAACGAAGGGTCTTGAATAGGTGTATTCAAGAGCAACCTCTTTCAAAGCAGTATCGTCAAACAAGTAAATGCAAAGCATTGGACTTGTTTCACTTTTTACCTCAACAATAAATGCTGTGTATTGGTTATCTCCAAAAGCGGCGTTTACAACACCTTTTTGTGCATAATCCTCAAAGGAATAATCATCGAAAAAATCACTCGCAGTAATTTTTTCTGCCTCGGAAGTGGTAATAATATCGTTCAAAAAGCTGTCGTTATACCAAACGATATTTCCATACTTATCACACATAACTGCAGGAAGAGGAAATTGAGATATTGTACCCGTTTTCCCTGATAGCAATGATTTATTAAGCGCTACAACGTACTTTTTTGTTGCCTTTAATGATAAAAGCGAATAAATTAAATCAATGAACAAGACAATCAAAAACGAAATAAGAAGAATTAAAAATGCTTGTTTATTAATAAAATGCGAAAATACGGTAGCCACTAACAAAAGAATTGCTGCAGAAAAGCCTGCAGGGTTGTGATAAAACAAAGCTTTTAACTTCATTTTAAACCTCCATTAAAATTGGTAAAATCATTGGACTCCGCTTTGTACGCTCATACATAAGCTTTGAAATTGCATCTCTAAGCTTATTACACATTTGATTAACGTCGAAGTTATATGGTGGAAAGCTGTCTATAACACTCATAGAAACAGTAACAGCCTCATTCATAAGCAGCTCGGCCTCTTTTACGTAAACAAAGCCCTTTGAAACTACCTCTGGCCCTGAAAGAAGCTCTCCGGATGCACCATCTATAGTTGCTGTAATTATAATAATACCATCTTGACCAAGGTGCAAACGCTCCTTCATAACACGGGCGCCTACATCACCTACACCATAACCGTCAACGTAAACCTTACCACTTGCAACTGTGCCCGAAACAGCAATATTTCTTTCGGAAACAGAGATCTCATAGCCATTATCGGCAATGATGACATTGTTGTGGTCAATGCCTATGCTTTCGGCAAGAAGACCATGATACCTTAAATGCTTTTGCTCACCGTGAACAGGAATAAAATACTTTGGTTTTACAAGAGAAAGCATAAGCTTAAGCTCCTCTTGGCAGGCGTGACCCGACACGTGAACGTCGTACATTTTTTCATAAATTACTCTTGCGCCAAGCTTAAGCAAATCATTAACAACACGAGTAACCGTTTTTTCGTTTCCGGGAATTGGCTTTGCTGAAATGATAACACAATCGTTGTAGCCAACGCTAACCTTTCTGTGTGTGCCTGAAGCCATACGTGAAAGTGCAGACATGGTTTCGCCCTGGCTACCTGTTGTTACGATTACAAGACGGTCATCAGAGTAATTTTTGATTTCATCAATACTAATAAGGGTTCCCTCAGGGATTCTCATATACCCCAGCTCTGCAGCTATAGAAACAACGTTTTCAAGGCTTCTGCCCGATAACGCAACCTTTCTGCCCTTTTGAGCAGCAATATCTATAATCTGCTGTACCCTGTGAATATTCGATGCAAAGGTTGCTATGATAATACGCTTATCACCAGCATCATTAAATAAATTTTTGAATGAAGCACCAACAGTGCTTTCGCTTTGTGAATAGCCGGGCTGCTCTGCATTGGTAGAATCAGAAAGCATACACAAAACACCTTCTGTTCCTAATTCAGCAAATCTCGATAAATCAATGATACCACCATCAATTGGGCTTGTATCGATTTTAAAGTCGCCGGTTTGAACAATAACACCGGAATCACATTTAATAGCAAGCGCTACAGCATCGGGTATAGAGTGGTTAACCTTAATAAACTCAATTTTGAAATCACCCAGTGTAATTTCATCACCTGCTTTGACAACGTTGATTGTAACCTCGTGCTCAATGGAATGCTCAGCAAGCTTACCTTTAATGAGGCCTGCTGTAAGCAAAGTTGCATATACAGGCACGTTTATTTTCTTTAACAAATAACATAGTGCTCCGATATGGTCCTCGTGACCGTGGGTAATAACAACACCTTTAATTAAATCTGCATTCTTTTCAACATAAGTGAAATCAGGAATAACAAAGTCAACACCGAGCTGGTCGGTTTCAGGGAAAGCAAGACCACAATCAACAATAAACATAGATTTATTGTACTGGTAGCAGGTCATATTTTTTCCGACCTCGTTAATACCACCTAAAAAAGAAATTTTAATAGGCTCTGCATTAACGGGTGGTGTTATTTTTGAATACTTACCGTACCTTGTTTTTGCACCTGTAGTTGTTTTTGTTTTCTTTTTGTCTGTAGTTTTTTTAGTACTTGCTTTTTTACTTTTAGATTTTGTTGTTTTGGGCGCCTTCTCTTTTTTTAAAGCATCGTTCCCTTTGACGGGAGCAGATTTTGCTTTTGAAGACTTTTTCTTTTTGTTTTCGTTTTGCATAATAATCTCCTAAAGTATATCTAAAACATATATGTAGCACCGAAGATGTTCTCAACGGCATAATAATTGATTTTATTTATTTATATATAATACAATTAATTATATTTTATGTCAATAGAAACGAATATAGTTTATGCAAAAAGAAATGCTCAAAATTTAGTACCTATTTTAAAATAAAACGATTTTATATCTTTAAAATGCACAAAATATATGCTAATATGTATAAAATGGTAATCAAAATACTTAATGAGGAAAAGCAAATGAAAAAAGTAGATATTTTTACAGACGGTGCTTGCAGCAGCAACCCCGGTCCCGGTGGCTGGTGCGCCATACTTAAATGTGACGGTACAGAAAAGATTTTGAGTGGCTCAGAAAAAGAAACAACAAACAACAGAATGGAATTAACTGCCGTAATTAAAGCATTAGAGGCTTTAAAATTCAGTTGTATTGTTACAGTTACTACCGATTCAAAATACGTTTGTGATGCAGTTAACCAAAGGTGGGTTTACTCCTGGAGAGATAACAACTGGCGAAAGAAAGATAAAAAGCCTGCTTTAAATCCTGATTTATGGCAACAGCTTCTTAAACTTTTAGATAAACACACTGTCACCTTTTGCTGGGTTAAAGGACACAACGACCATCCCGAAAATGAACGCTGTGATAAAATTGCAGTTTCTGAATATCAAAAATATTTGTAAATAAACAAAAACAAGCGAACATTGTGTCGCTTGTTTTTTACTATAATTTTTCAATTTCTTTGTAGTTTGGAATAAACCTTTCAACAAACTCATAAAACTGCTTACTGTGATTATGGTGCTTAATATGTGCCAGCTCGTGAACAACAACGTAATCGATAAAGCACTCCTCTTTATCCATAAGATAAAGGGAAAAATTAAGGGTATTTTGAGATGAACAAGAGCCGTACCTTGTTTTTGCAGAGGTAATTTTAACTGCTTTGGGCTTTACCTCCATAATTTGTGAAAAAAACTCTACCTTTGGCGGAATAACAGCTTTTGCCCTTTGCCTTAACAGTTCTATATCCTCTTGTGAATATGATTTTTTAGTTTTAGCTTTATTACGTTGAGAAACAATAGCTTTTTCAAGCCATGATTTTTTCTCATTAATAATGCGCTCAATATCATTATCGTTCATTTTTAAAGGAGCCCTGACTATAATTGCTCCATCTACCGTTACTTGAATAGCAAGCGTTTTTCTGTTTGAGCGTATAACCTTATAATCAAAAAGCATAATCAAAACCCATCCTTGTATTCCTCTAAGGGCTTACCTCCTCTGGCAAGATACTCATTGTACAATTTTTGTTTGTACTCGGGTGTATAGCTATAAGTCCATAAATCATAAACACCCTTAAAGCTTTCAAAGGTTTCATCAGGCAATAGCTTTTCAGTGCCCTTAACGTAAGGTAAATCTATTTCAACGGTACCGTTTGAAGCAATAAAATAGTTACCACCGGCAATTTCAATGGATTTACGATTTGTAGAATGTACGTCCCACGTTTCATCAAACTTAATTTGTGTTGCAGGAAAAAGAACGCATTCGGCTCCAACAAGCTCATAAAAGTGTTCGGTAGTACCAAAATGACAGTGGTGAGCCTGCTGAACAATATCAGCCTTAAGATAAGTGGGATATCTATCTTCAAGAACGTAGCTTTCCTCGTGACCTGCATCTCCGGGTATGAGAATTTTTGTGCCCTTTGCAGTCATCATCAGAACAACAGATGAATCGTTATAATTGCTGTTATCATTAGGGAAAACGTCCTCGTGAGAGCAAAGCACATCAAGCTTGAGATTATCTACAAAAAACGTCATACCCGTATGTAAACGGACAAGCTCAATTTCAGAATGCTCAGCAATTGCTTTACGTGTATTTTCATCGTATCTCTTGTAAAAATAATCCCACTTTACACCATCTCTGTGATTAAGTGAAATTAAATTCATATACACCTTATCAATCACGGTATCTTCCATATAAAAATTAAGATAATTAGTGAATTGTGCAACGTGGTCATCATGACCATGAGTAATAAACCATCCTGCAATATGAATTTTTTCACCCTCAGGTGTTCTTTCACGTAAAAAATCGTGTATCCTTTCGCAATCGTTTATTGAATAAGTATGAGCGCTGTCAATTACAAAAAATGCACCTGTGCAAAGCCTTACAATATAGCACATTCCACAGTCAATAAGGCTATGGTCAACCTCAAACTGCCACAAGGTTGTTTTGCTTTTTTCTGCCACGCTATGCTCCTCAAAAGCAGGCAAAAACGTATTAGAATCAAAGACTACACGAATTGTTTTATCACAACCATAATAGCCTATACAGATAAGTAACTCGCCATTTTTTAAAAATTTAAAAAGGTTGTTTTCTATAACGTTTTCGTTAATAAGCTTAAATGAAAATTCTGTTATTATTTCAGTAGAAAGCTCATCAAATTTCTCTTTTGTCGCATCTTTATAAAACAGTAATAAGCAATCCTCCCCCGAATTGTACGAGAGAGGTTCATTATTAAGCTCAAGGTTAAGTTTTTTTGTGATTTTTTCAATAATTTTTTCGTTTTTCATAGCAATTAATCTTTAATAGAATTTATATAATTTTTTATAGCTTCTTCTGTAGCAGAAGCTTTACCCTGAATCATAGTATCTCTTCCACCACCACGGCCTTGTAAAGAGCTGTTCAAATCCTTTGCAACACTACGCATATCAAGGGTTTTGCTACAGGCAATATATGAATAACCTGCTTCATCGTTACCCGAAAAAACGAAGCATAGCTCACTTTTTTCCATACCATAATTTGCTACCTCACGCATCATATCGGTATCAAAATTTGATACTATCAAATATGCACATTTTGGCGTGAAAAGCATGGTTTTTTTAGCGTCGTTTGCAACGGATAATTTAAAGGCTGTGAACTCACGATACAAGGCTTCGTTTTCGCCCTTTAAACGCTCTACGGCAGTGGTGATTTCACCCTGCTTTGCAGAAAGCAAATTAGAAATTTCATATACACTTTTGTACTTATTTCTATAATCCTCAACAGCATCAAGGCCACTTTTCATAACAAGCCTTATACCACCTCTATGGCGCATAAAATCAAGGATTTTTATAACACCAATTTCACCCGTTTTGCTTAAATGTGGAGCACAGCAAGCACACAAATCAGTGTTCTCAATATCCACTAATCTTACGCCCTCGGTAAGGTCGAGCTTACTTCTGTAATCAAGCTCGGAAAGCTGCTTTTCATCAGGAAAATAGCAAACAATATTGTAGTTTTTGCAAACGGCAAGGTTAGCTTTATCTTCTACCTCATCAAGCTGTTCACGTGTCAGCTCGCCGTTAAAATCAACGGTTACGTAATCATCCTCCATATGAAAGCCTACATTATCGTAGCCGTATAACGAATGAACAATACCCGAAACAATATGCTCACCACTGTGCTGCTGCATTCGTCTAAAACGAACCACCCAATCAAGAGAGCAAGCATATTCTTTACCGATTTCAAGCTCTCGGTCACAAATATGGACTATTTCACCATTAATTTCTTGAACGTCGGAAACCACAGCATCACCTATATATCCTGTATCAGCTTTTTGCCCACCACCCTCAAAGAAAAAAGCAGTTTTATCAAGAATAACGTGGTAAAAATCAGAATTTTTAACGCAACCTATTACAGTTGCGTTAAATTCCGAAACATATGAATCTTTGTAAAATATTTTTTCTGTTAACATGTGAACGTTCCTTTATTTTAAAAACAATAATGCTGAAGCAATTGTAAATTGGGCAGCATAGTAAAGCAAGTGATTTATTATTATAGCAGGTCTGCTCGTTCTTTTCTTTTCTGTTTGACCGAAATATAAACCTGATAAGAATATATCGGATGCAATAAAAAGAATAAAGCCTATTGTGAAAACAACAGCAGGTAATGAATAATCAAAAATTACGTAGCCGGATGCAAGACCATATACGTAACCTAAAACAAACATATATACGGTTGTTATATTACGGAAGCCTCTGTAATCGAGCTTCATTATCGGTTTTGCAAGGAAAACAATAAGTACACACACTAAGCCTGCAGCGATTGCACCGATAAAAGCCTTAATATTAAAACCAAAATAAATATAAAGCGCCGCTATGTAAAAAATATGACCTATACCAAAGGATGAAAAGCCTGCATAAAGGTACTCTTTTTCGTGTGTTTTAAAAACATACTTTAAATCGAGAGCTATATCACCAAGGAGCCCCCAAACACCACCTGCCGTAACTAAAGCGCCAACAATTTTGGGACAATCAGGATTTTCGACCATAGCAAAAAGGCTTGTTAAAATAAAACAAACACTTGCAACAGCTTTTAGAAAAGCAAGCTCAAGCCTAACCTTAGCAGTCCTTTTTGAAACAAATATTAATACGAGTATTGCCCCTAAAACTAAAAATACATACGTCATCACAATACCTCCTCTTTTTTAAATAATATCACAAATTACGTTTAAATAACAGACAATAAAACAAGAATGTTTGCATAAAATTACTGTTAAAAATTTGTTAATATTCACAATTAATTAACACTTGATTTTACGTTTAAAGAATGGTAACATATGATTAAAGTTAATACGCCAATGACTTTACGCAAATAACGAGAGCTGCTTAAAATTGAGCAGCTCTCGTTATTTTATTTCAACGTTAGATTTTTTCAAACATTTTGTTCAATTTACATATTTTTTAATATATTTTTTGTATTTAAAATTATATTAAAATAATACATATTATATTGATTTGCTGAAAAATTTAGTGTAGAATTTAATAGGTATTTTGTTTTTACAAAAAAAATAAATCAAAGGAGATTTCCGTAATGCCACTTGTCACTCTCAAGCACTTACTTGCCAAAGCCGAGGAAAAACAAATTGCAACAGGCGCTTTTTCTGTTGGAAATATGGAAATGATACTTGGAGCAGTAAGAGCCGCTGAAGAAACAGATACACCTATCATTTTACAAATTGCAGAGGTTAGGTTAGGTACGTCACCTCTTAAAATTATAGGACCAATGATGGTTGCTGCAGCAAAAAACAGCTCTGTTGATATATGTGTTCATTTTGACCACGGCTTAAACTACGAAACAGTAGAAGCGGCGCTTGAAATCGGCTTTTCCTCCGTTATGCTGGATGGCTCCGTTTTACCTTACGAAGAGAACGTTGCTTTAACTAAAAGGGTTGTTGAAAAAGCAAAGCAATACGGCGCCTCTGTAGAAGCTGAATTAGGTGTTGTAGGTGGTAATGAGGGTGAAGGCAAAGCCCACTCAATACAGTACACCGACCCTTTAATTGCAGAGAATTTTTGTAAAAGAACAGGTATTGATGCTTTAGCTGTTGCAATCGGCAATGCTCACGGTCACTACAAGGTGCAACCAGAGTTAAGGCTGGACGTACTGAAGGAAATAGATAACGTCTGCTCCTACCCGTTGGTGCTTCACGGTGGCACAGGCATTTCACCCGAATCCTTCCAGGAATGCATACGAAACGGCATAAGAAAAGTTAATATTGCCACAGCAAGCTTTGATGCAGTTGCTACAACTGCCGGCAGCTTCACAAAAGAAAATGGTAATTACTTCACCCTGTCTCAAAGCATGGCTGATGCAGTTTACGAAAATGTGAAAAGACATATTCAAATTTTTAATATGCAAAATTTAAAATAAGGAGCTCTTATTATGAAATACATAGAATTTGACCAAAACAAAGAATTTGACATGATACTTCTCGGACGAGTTGCAGTTGACCTTAACCCTGTTGACTACTACTGCCCTCTTTCAGAAAGTACAACCTTTAAAAGATATTTAGGTGGCTCACCTGCAAATATCGCCGTAGGTCTTTCACGCCTTGGTAAAAAATGTGGCTTCTTTGCAAGAGTTTCTGATGACGAATTAGGAATGTTCGTTGTTAATTTCTTCAAAAAAGAAGGTATTGACTGCTCACACATCACCCGTTGCACAAACGGTGAAAAAATTGGCCTTACCTTTACAGAAATCAAATCAGAAACAGAAAGCTCTATCACAATGTACAGAAATGAGGCCGCTGACCTTAAGCTTGATGTTGCTGATATTGATGAAAAGTACATAAAAAAAGGTAAAGCTTTACTTATTTCAGGTACAGCGCTTTGTGAGAGTCCTTCAAGAGAGGCTGCTCTTAAAGCAACGTTAATTGCAAAGAAGAATAATATTCCTGTTATTTTTGATATAGATTACAGAGCCTATAATTGGAAAAGCAACGATGAAATTGCAATCTATTATTCAACAGTTGCAGAAAAGGCAGATATTATTCTCGGTTCAAGAGAAGAATTCGACTTAACCGAAAAATTCATTGGTCTTGATGGTACTGATAAAGCAAGTGCAGAATATTGGCACGGCAAAAACGCTAAAATCGTTATTATCAAACACGGTAAAGAGGGCTCAACAGCTTATACAAACGACGGAAAAAGCTATACAATCAAGCCATTCCCCGTTAAGCTCCTTAAATCCTTCGGTGGTGGCGACGGATACGCTTCTGCATTCCTTTACGGTATCCTTGAAGGCTGGGATATGTGGGATGCTCTTGAATTTGGCTCTGCCTCTGCTGCAATGCTTGTTGCAAGCCACGCCTGCTCACAGGATATGCCAACAGTTGAAGCTGTTAAGGAATTTATAAAGAAGGAAAAAGAAGAGTACGGCGAAATGGTTGCAAGAGGCTAATTCTTATGAAGCTTTTATTAAACAAGTACAAAAGATTAATCAGCGCTGTACTACTTATTATTTTCATCCTCGTTCAAATACCACTTCTGATCAACGTTTATATGCTTGAATTTTCAAACAGGTATATCTTAACCGTTGAGGAAGCTGCCAAAATGAACTTTGATTGTACGCTTATTCTTGGCGCAGGTGTTTGGGGCGACGCCCCTTCCCATATGCTTGAGGAAAGGCTAAATAAAGGAATTGAGGTTTATAATACTGGCTGTACTAACCGTATACTTATGAGTGGTGACCACGGCAGAGAGGATTATGATGAGGTAAACGTTATGAAAAGCTTTGCAGTTAACTGTGGTGCAACTGCAAATGAGGTTTTTATGGACCACGCAGGCTTTTCAACGTACGAATCAATGTACCGTGCACGAGATATATTTTGTGTTGACAGCGTTGTTATAGTCACACAAAAATATCATTTATACCGAGCTATATACAATGCAAGGAAGCTTGGTTTAGATGCTTACGGCGTATGCGCAGACGGGCAATATAATTATGATGCCGGTGTACGCACCTACAACAATAGCCGAGAAGCACTTGCCAGATGCAAGGATTTTGTTTGGTGTATATTTAAGCCTGAGCCAACGTATTTAGGTGAAGAAATCCCTATTAGCGCAAGTGGTGAATTAACGGAGGGTTAATATGTTTGAAAAATTAGATTTTAATGCAAACAATGAAAAAATTGTTTGCGAAATGAATGGTAAGCATTCAAATATGCTTATGAACATTAAGGTTAAACGCTTTAATACAGGTGATAGCTTTTCGCTTTGCGACGAAAGCTGTGAAACTGCATTTTTGATTCTTTACGGAGATGTTGATATTTCTTGGAACGGCGAAGAAAAAAATATGACTCGTGAAACACCATTTGTAAAGGCCACCTATTGCCTTCACGTGCCAAAGAACACAGCTGTTACAATAAAGGCAAACAAAGCCTCTGAAATATTAATACAGCAAACTGATAACGATATCATTTTTTCCCCTGTTTTTTACACACCTGATATGATTTTGTATCAGCATTTTGGAAAAGACCAATGGGAAGGCACAGGCTACAGAATAGTTTCTACCATATTCGACCCTGATAATGCGCCATACTCAAATATGGTACTCGGTGAGGTTTACAATCAGCCGGGACGTTGGTCGAGCTACCCACCACACCACCACCCACAGCCCGAGGTTTACTATTATCAATTTGATAAGCCACAAGGCTTTGGTGCCGCATTTGTTGGTGATGATGTATTCAAAAGTGTTCAAGGCAGTGCAGTATATATCCCCGATGGCAAGGACCACCAGCAGGTTGTTGCACCAGGCTATGAAATGTGCTACGTCTGGATGATACGCCACCTTGACAATGACCCTTGGTACAAAACCACAAGGTTTGTTTCAGAAGAACACCAGTGGTTAACAAAATAAATTATTCCTTAAGGAGTGATATAAATGGCAATTATGACAATGGGCCAGGCACTCGTAAAGTTCCTTGATAACCAGTATGTTTCCTTCGACGGAGTTGAAACTAAATTCGTTGACGGTATATTTACTGTTTTTGGTCATGGAATTGTTTGTGGTCTTGGTCAGGCACTTGATGAAAACAGAGGCTCTCTCAAGGTTTATCAAGGAAAAAACGAGCAAGGTATGGCACACGTGGCTGCCAGCTTTGCAAAGCAAAACAACAGAAGAAAAATCATTGCGTGTGCATCATCCATTGGACCGGGTGCAGCAAACATGATTACTGCAGCTGCAACTGCAACGGTTAATAATATTCCTTTATTACTTTTCCCTGCAGATACGTTTGCTTGCAGACAGCCCGACCCTGTTTTACAGCAGTTTGAACAGCCTATTTCCCTTTCAATTACAACAAACGATGCTTACAAGCCTGTTTGCAGATATTGGGATAGAGTTGTTCGCCCCGAACAGCTTATGTCTGCAATGATTAATGCAATGAGAGCGCTTACAGATACAGCAAATGCAGGTGCTGTTTGTGTCGCTCTTCCACAGGATGTTGAGGGCGAAAGCTATGACTACCCTGATGAATTCTTTTCAAAAAGAGTACATAAAATAACAAGAATTGCTCCTGCAACAGATGAAATTGCTGATATCGCCGAGGTTGTGAAGGCTGCTAAAAAGCCTTTAGTAATTGTTGGTGGTGGTACAAGATATTCTGAGGCAGGTCAGGTTGTACAGGAGTTTTGTGAAAAGTACAATATTCCATTTGCAGAAACACAAAGTGGTAAAACCTCTGTACTTTCCTCTCACCCACTCAACGTTGGTGGTGTAGGTGTTACAGGTAACCTTTCTGCAAACCTTATTGCTAAGGATGCTGATGTAATTATCGGCATCGGCACGCGTTTTTCAGACTTTACAACTGCTTCAAAATCACTTTTTAAGGCTGATGCTAAATTTGTTACAATTAACACAGATAGATTTGATGCATACAAATTAGGCGCTACAAAGGCTGTTTGTGATGCAAAATTAGGTGTACTTGCTCTTTTTGATGCAATAAGCGGATATAAATCTGCTTACACAACAGAAATTGCAGATGCTAAAAAAGCTTGGGATGAAGAGATGGAAAGACTTTCATCTTATGCATATGATGAAAACTTCAAGCCACTTATTGAAGCACGCTATGAAAAAACAATTCCTGAATTTGTTGAAATGACAGGTGGCGTTATTACCCAGACTGCAGCTCTTGCACTTATCAGAAAAACTATTGCAGATGACGCAATTGCAGTTGCTGCCGCAGGCTCACTTCCAGGCTGTATGCAAAGAATGTGGACCTCCGATACTCTTTACACATACAATATGGAATACGGCTACTCCTGTATGGGCTACGAAATCGCAGGCGCACTTGGCTCAAAGCTTGCAGAGCCTGACAGAGAGGTTTATGCCTTCTGTGGTGACGGTAGCTACCTTATGCTTCACAGTGAGCTTGTAACCTCAATACAAGAACGCAAAAAAATTAACGTTTTACTTTTTGATAATGCCGGCTTCGGTTGTATTAACAACCTTCAAATGAGCAACGGTATTGGTAACCTTGCTACAGAGTTTAGAATGAGAGATGATAACGGCGACCTTTTGGGAGATTTGTTCCCGATTGACTTTGCTAAATGTGCTTCAGGTTACGGTGTTAAAACCTACACAGCAACTACAATTGAGGAGCTTGAGGCTGCTCTTATTGATAGCCAGAAGCAAACCATATCAACTCTTATCGATATAAAGGTATTACCAAAATCAATGACCGATGGCTACGGTGCATGGTGGCACGTCGGCATTGCATCAACATCATCAAAAGAAGCTGTTAAAACTGCTTTTGAAAATAAAGAAGAAAATCTTAAAAAAGCGAGGAAATTCTAATGCTTGATAAAAACAAAGTAAAGCTTGGCATAGCTCCTATCGCATGGACAAACGACGATATGCCTGACCTTGGAGCAGAAAACACATTTGAACAGTGCATCTCAGAAATGGCTCTTGCAGGCTTCACAGGCTGTGAGGTTGGTAACAAGTATCCTAAGGATACAAAGGTTTTGAAAAAGGCTCTTGACCTTCGTGGTATGCAGATTTGCAATGCTTGGTTTTCAACCTTCCTTACAACAAAGCCATACGATGAAACAGAAGCAGAATTTATTAAACATATTACATTCCTTAAAGAAATGGGTGCTAAGGTTGTTGGTATATCCGAACAGGGTCACTCAATTCAAGGCACAGACAAATCAATATTTGATGACAAATATGTTATGAACGATGAGGAATGGGAGCTTCTTTGCACAGGCGTAAACAAACTTGGCAAGGTTGCAAAGGAAATGGGTATTACACTCACCTTCCACCACCATATGGGCACAGTAGTGCAAACAGCTGCCGAAATCGACAGACTTATGGAAAACACAGATCCAGAATATTTCAACCTTCTTTTCGACTCAGGTCACCTTGCATATTGTGGCGAAGATTATATGTACATACTTAAAAAGTACATCAACAGAATTAAGCACGTTCACCTTAAGGATATCCGCCCTGACGTTATAGCAGAGGTTAAGGCAAACGGCGAAAGCTTCCTTCAAGGCGTAAGAAAAGGTACTTTTACAGTTCCAGGTGACGGCGTAATTGATTTCGAGCCTATTTTCCAGGTGCTTGCTGATAACGATTACGAAGGCTACGTGCTTGTTGAGGCAGAGCAAGACCCTGCTATTGCAAATCCGTTTGAGTATGCTAAAAAAGCACGTGCATACATTGCTGAAAAAGCAGGTTTATAATTAGTTAGCAAAAATAATTTAAGGAGATTTTAAAATGGCTGCAGAAAAAATTAAATATTTTTGCAATGGTGAATTTAAAGAATCAAAAACTGACGTTTGGTATGATTTACACAATCCAAGCACAGGTGAAGTAACAGGTTACGCTCCTTGCTGCACAAACGATGAGGTTCTTGAAGCTATTGCAGCTGCTAAAGCAGCATACCCTGCATGGAGAGCAACTCCTGCAATTAAAAGAGCTCAAATACTTTACAACGTTCGTAACCTTATTATTGAGCATATGGATGAGCTTACAACTCTTGTAGCAGAAGAAAACGGCAAGGTTTGGTCTGAGGCTGAAGGCGACGTACTGAAGGCAAAAGAAGGCACAGAGCTTGCAACACAGGTACCATCTCTTATGATGGGCGAAAGCATTATGGATGCTTCATCAGGCTTTGATACTGTTAAATACCGTGAGCCATTAGGTGTTTTTGCAGGTATTGTTCCTGTTAACTTCCCTGCTATGATTCCATTCGGTTGGATGACTCCTACTTGTGTTGCCTGTGGTAACACAATTGTTCTTAAGGCTGCATCACTTACCCCAAGAACAGCATTAAGAATGGCTGAGCTCTACAAAGAGGCAGGTATGCCTGATGGCGTTGTTAACGTTATCACCTGCTCAAGAAACGAAATTAACACATTCCTTGACCATCCTGACGTTAAAGGTATAACCTTCGTTGGCTCAACACCTGTTGGCAAGCTTATATACGAAAGAGCTGCTAAAGCAGGTAAGCGTGTGCAGGCTCTTTGCCAGGCTAAAAACCACGCTCTCATTCTTGAGGATGCTCCAATTGAAAGAACTGTTGCAGGTGTTATCAACTCTGCATACGGCTGTGCCGGTCAGCGTTGTATGGCTCTCTCCTGCTGTGTTGTTCAAGAATCAATTGCTGATGCATTTGTAGCAGAGCTTAAAAAGCAGGCTTCAAAAATCAAGCTTGGTCGTTCAACAGATAAATCCTCGAAGCTTGGTCCTCTTACATACAAAAAACACTACGACGAGGTTGTTGCTGATATCGAAAAAGGTGTTCGTGAAGGCGCCACACTCGTTCTTGACGGTAGAAATCCTGAGCTTCCTGAAGAGCTTAAGAACGGCTACTTTGTAGGCCCAACAATCTTCGATAACGTTACTGAGGATATGACAATCGGCAGAGATGAGGTATTTGGCCCTGTTCTTTGCATTAAGAGAGTAAAGGACTTCCACGAGGGTCTTGCTCTTATGAACAACAACCCATACGCTAACGGCTCCGTTATTTTCACCCAGAGTGGACACTATGCAAGAGAGTTCACAAGACATACCGACGGTGGTATGGTTGGTGTTAACGTTGGTATTCCTGTTCCAATCGGCTTCTTCCCATTTGCAGGCCATAAGGACTCCTTCTTTGGCGATTTACACTGCCTTGGCAAGGATGCATACCGTTTCTTTACAGAAAGCAAATGTGTTACTACACGTTGGTTTGATGAAGACGAAATAAAGAAGACAGAGGTTTCAACCTGGGACGGAACTATCTAAATATTTTAAATCGGAAAGGATATAATAATTATGCTTAAGATTGGTATTATCGGTGCAGGCCGTATTGGTAAGGTGCACCTTGAATCAATTTCATATCACGTAAAAAATGCTGTTGTAACAGCAATAGCTGACCCATTTATGAATGATGAAACAAGAGCTTTTTGTGAGAGCTTTGGTGTAGAAAAAATCTACACAGACTACAAAATGATTATTGAAGATGAAACAATTGATGCTGTTCTTGTTTGTTCATCTACAGATACTCACGCTCCAATTTCAATTGAAGCTATTAACGCAGGCAAGCACGTTTTCTGCGAAAAGCCACTTGCAAATACAGTTGATAAAATTCTTGAAATTGCAGAGGCTCTTAAGGCTCACCCTGAGTGCAAATTCCAGGTTGGCTTTAACCGTCGTTTTGACCACAACTTTGCTGCTGTTCGTAAGGCTTATGATGAAGGCAGAATCGGTGATGCTCAAATTCTTAAAATCACCTCTCGTGACCCACAGGCACCACCTGTTGGCTACTGTGCAGCAAGCATTTTCCTTGATATGACCATTCACGATTTTGATATGGCTTGCTTCCTTACAAACAGTGATGTTGAAGAGCTTTACGTTTACGCTGATGCTCTTATTAATCCCGGTATCCGTGAATACGGTGATTTTGATACAGCAATCATTTCAATGAAAATGGAAAACGGTGCACTTGCAGTTATTGATAACTCTCGCCAGGCAATGTACGGTTATGACCAAAGAGCTGAGCTTTTCGGCTCAAAGGGTATGGTTGCAACTGCAAACGATACACTTTCAACAGCTGTTGTATCTGACGCTAACGGCGTTACAGGTGAAAAGCCTCTCTATTTCTTCCTTGAAAGATATATGGGCTCATTCTCAGAAGAGGTTAGACAATTTGTTGACTGCTGCATAAACAACAAGGAAACTCCTGTTGGTATTCACGCAGGTCTTCAATCTGTAAAAATTGCCCTCGCTGCCGAAAAATCTGCAAACGAAGGCAGACCTGTTAAACTTTCGGAGATTAAGTAAAAATGTCTAAAACTAAAAGCTATGATATTATAGTTATAGGTGCAGGCTGCGGCGGTTTAACCGCCGCTGTTTGCGCCGCTCAAAATGGTAATAAGGTGCTTTTGCTCGAGCGTCACAATTCCCCCGGTGGCTTTGCTACCAGCTTTGTGCGAGGAAGATTCGAGTTTGAAGCCTCCGTTGATATGCTCTGTGGATTAGGAAATGAAGCAGGGCTTGGTGAAATGCGCCAAATTTTTGATGATATAGGTATATCATCTACACTTAATTACGCTATCCTTTCCAATTTTTATAGGTTTATTTCTACAACAAGAACCGGTGAAAAAATTGATGCTACTTTGCCGGTTGGCATTGATGAATATATTGATGCTATGGAGGGCTACGTCCCCGGCTCTAAAAAATCAATGAAAAAGCTTTTTAACGTGGCTGAAGAAATTTTTGATGCAACAAACCATATTGCTACGTTAAATACTCAACCAAGCTACTCTCAAATACGAAATATAATGAAGAAATACGGAAACTTTGTAAGAACTGCTCCGTATTCAGTGAACGAGGTTTTAGATGCTCTCGACGTTCCTCATATGGCTCGTGATATTTTTGAGGCATATTGGATGAACTTCGGTGTTGATTGCGACAGACTCAGCTTTGTTCACTATATTCTTACTATATACAACTTACTAAAATTCGGTGCAACCGTTCCTAAAATGCGCAGCTATGCTATTTCTATGGCATTAGCAAGCAAGCTTGAGGATTTTGGTGGAGAAATAAGATATAACTCCCCCGTAACAAGAATAAAACTTAAAAACGGTCACGCCTGTGGAGTAATATTAAAAAATAACGAAACCATCTACGCCGACCATATTATTTGCAACTGTTCACCTACAACAGCGTACTCAAAGCTTATAAAGGCTAAGGATTTACCTAAAAGTACAATTAAAAGAACAAACGCCCGTACCTTTGGTGCAAGAAGTGCTTGCGTTTATTTGGGATTAAACCGTTCAGCTAACGATTTAAAAATAAATGACTACTCAGTTATAATAACGTCGTCGGCCGACTCTACAGAGCAATACGAAAAAATGAAAACCATAGCTGATAATGAGGCTATGATTGCAACCTGCCTAAACGTTGCAAACCCTACTTGCTCACCACAAGGAACAACAATTCTTAAGCTAACAACGTTTTATACCGATAATTGTTGGGCAGACGTTTCACCCGAGGAATACTTTAACGAGAAAAATCTGCTTGCTGCTCGCCTTATTGCAAGCTATGAAAAAGCAACAGGTATTTCTATACACAATTACGTAGAAGAAATTGAGGTTTCTACGCCTGTAACGTTTGCAAGGTACACTGCTACTCCTCAAGGTGTAACACACGGTTATTTTGCCTCTGAATGGGATTCTCTGCTTCCAAGAGTTATGACAGAGGAAACTGATAACGATATTAAAGGGCTACGCTTCTGCGGTGGCTGGGGAACTCAACTCGACGGTATTTGCAGTTCTGTAGTTACGGGAAGGAATACTGCTTTTGCAACACTTGAAGATATCTCGCAAGAAAGAGGTGTTAACAATGAGCAATAAAAAAATCGTAGTACGTTCAAGGTTTAAAGATATTAGAAACTTTAAAGATTTACCTGTTTTGCGCCGTGGTGTCATAAAAGAGGCTCCTGATACACCGTTAAGCGCAAACTACACAGTTAACTCAACAGCAAACTTTTTGCATCCACAAGCTCAAAGCTTACGTGTAAAACAGGTGGCAGAAATTACTAAGGATACACGTGCATATATTTTAGAGCCTGATACTGAATACGGTACGGCTAAATTAGCCTATTTTAGGCCGGGACAAAGCATCAGCTTCACCTTGGAAATTGGAAATATTGTTGTTACAAGGCCATACATTTTATGCTCATCACCTAACAGGTCGATAGATGATGAATATATGATAATAGTAAAGAAAAAGCTTAATGGCTTTGCTTCTAACTATATATTCAATACCTGGAGAAAAGGCACAAAGGTTACTGCTTCTGCTCCTTTTGGAGATTTTTATTATCAACCTATAAGAGATATGAAAAACGTGGTCGGCATCTGCGACAGCACAGGTGTTCCCGCTTTTTTATCTATGGCAGAAGCAATTGTTGACGGCTCGCTTGAAATGAATCTCACTCTCATTTATTCAGCAAGAAAAGAGAGAGAAACCATAATGTCCCAAAGATTTGATGAATTAAGCGAGAAATCGAGTAACTTTAATATCGTATATGTTTTCAGCGATGAACACATATTAAATAAAGAACGTGGCTTCATTACAAAATCTTTAATAGATAAATACGCACCAGCTTCAAAATACAGCATATTTGTATATGGAGATACTGCGTTTTATAGCCGTGTATTACAGCAAATATCCGAATTAAAGCTGGAGAATAAATACATTCGCTTTGGTTCAAACAGAAAGGCAGATAACCCTTCAGCCTTGCAGGATTTTCCTCAAGAAATGAAAGGTCTTGTTTTCTTATGTAAGGTAATCAAGGATGGTGAGCTTGTTGCAACCGTCCCCTGCTACACAGAGGAAACACTGCTTGTTTCCCTTGAAAAGGAAGGTGTTACAGCCCCCTCCTTGTGCCGTTCCGGTGAATGTGGCTTTTGCAGGGCAAAGCTTTTAACAGGAAACGTTTTTATTCCACAAGAAATTGATAACAGACGCCTTGCAGATTCCAGCTACGGAATAATCCATCCTTGTTGTTCATATCCAATGAGCAACCTTACACTCGAATTAAACTAAACACAACAAAAAAAGAGTAGATTTCAAACTACGAAATCTACTCTTTTGGTTTTTAGTATTAGATATTGAATTTTATTCAAAATCCCCAAAGGAATCGTCGCCCTTACTTTCAACTGTTGGCAGAGGGTCGGCAGGATTCAAAACAACACGAGAAGTATCTTTAGGCTCTTCTTTTGTTGCTGGTGTTTCTTCAGTTGGCGCTGTTTCGCCATGACTATTCAAAAGCACGTGGGCAATTGCAGCGTTTTGCTTTTTTAAATCGTCCATAGCTTGGCTAAGCTGCTTGGAAAGAGCGTGAATAGATACGATGATATAGCCAAAAATAAAGAAAAGAATAATACCGTAAACAAACACGTAAATATAAAAATCTGTTTCAGCATTAACTGTAAGCAAAAGAATAATACCCGGAATAATTGTTACACCAACAACAAGAATAGCAGTAAATAAAAGCTTTTTTAATATAGACATAAACAAACCTCCGTTAATTGTTTTCTGCTGCAATTCGTTTAAGACCCTCGAAACCGATTCTAACAGACTCAAAAACATCTGTTTTATAGCAAAGGTCCTGCTCGATTACAATGTATTTAACACCAATTTCTTTACAAACACGGTAGCAAGCAGCTAAATCAATGTTACCTGTACCACACTCGGCAAAGCGTTGCTGATTATTAACAATACGCATATCCTTAAAGTGGCAAACCTCTACCCTGCCGGCAAGCATTTTAAGATACTCTGCAGGATTTACACCTCCAACCTGCATCCAATACGTATCGGGAATAAAGTGAAGTGTTTCAGGAGTTGTTTCGTTAATTAGTCTCTCAAAGGTACGCTCGCCGTCATAAACCTCAAACTCAAAAGCGTGATTGTGGTAGCAAAGCTGTTTTCCGTTTGCTCTCATTTTTGCTCCAATTTCATTGCATTTTGCAATAAAGCCACTAACGCCTTCGTATGATTCGTGAATATTACCAGGCATAGCACCTATACCAATATTCTTGCAATCAATAAGGTCGTGCTCATACATAAGAGCATCTAAATCGTTTTTCATTCTATCATACGGCTTATGTGTAACACACACTTCCATATTATATTTTTTAACAAGCTCACCTACAACAACAGGGTCAATTGGACCAATTGCTGATATTTGTATAACATTACAGCCGATTTCGTTTAAAAACTTTAACGTTTTTTCAAAATCCTCTGCTGTTTGACAATGGTCACGTAAGGTGAAAAGCTGTACACCAAGCTTAATCTGGCTCATAGCTACCTCCAAAAAGATAAATTATAGTTATATTTTACCATATATTTTACCAATGTAAAGCATTTTTTAAAACAAAACCCATTGAAAAATATAATGTAATATGTTATAATCATCTAAACGCTTTGACCAAGAGAGTAAAAAGTTAGGATGTCCACAGAGAGATGTGCCTCGGCTGTAAGCACATTGGCAAAAGACTTTTGAAGTTCACTTGTTAGCGGTGCGGCTGAACAATAGTAGGTCGCAACGGGTGTAACCGTTACATTACAAAAGAGTGTTTGCTCTGAAGCAAAAATTAGGGTGGTACCGCGGAGAACGTCTTCGTCCCTTGTTGGGGATGGAGCTTTATTTTTTTATTCAACCATCTTCATATAAAGTATTTTTGAAAGGACTGAATCAAATGCTTGAAAAAGCGCAGCAGCTTAAAGAACAGTTTATCGCAAAGCTTAATGCAACAACTGATTCTGCTGAGTTAGAGCAATTAAGAATTGAATTTTTGGGTAAAAAAGGCCCAATTTCTTCTCTTATGAGCGAATTAAGAAACGTACCCAACGACCAGAAAAAAGAGGCTGGTCAAATAATCAATGAAATCAAGCAATTCATTGAAAATGCTATTGCACAAAAGAAGGAAGAGCTTCAAAAGCTTGAAGAACAGAAGCTTATTGACAGCACTGAGGATTATGACGTTACCTTCCCTATCAGCGAGGATAAGGGCTCATATCATCCAATTACGTTAATACAGCGTGAGGTTGAGAATATATTTGCAAGCATGGGCTTCGCAATTGAGGATTATGACGAAATTGTTGATGACTACCATTGCTTTGAGGCGCTTAATATTCCTAAGCATCACCCTGCCCGTGATATGCAGGATACATACTACCTCAGTACAAACCAGCTTTTAAAGACTCACACCTCTGCGGCTCAAAACGCTATTTATATTAAATACAAGGATGAGCTTGAGGCAGGTAAGCCTATAAGAGCCATATTCCCCGGCAGATGCTTCAGAAATGAAAAAATTGATGCCTGCCACGAAAACACCTTCTTCCAAATGGAAGGCGTTATGGTAGATAAGGATATTTCAATTTCTAACCTCATCTACTTTATGAAAACTATGCTTTCAGAGGTTTTCCAAAGAGATATTACCGTTAGACTTCGTCCCGGCTTCTTCCCATTCGTTGAACCTGGCTTCGAGCTTGATATTCAATGTGCAATTTGTGGTGGTAAGGGTTGCCCTTCCTGTAAGGATTCCGGCTGGCTTGAGCTTTGCCCTTGTGGTATGATTCACCCTAACGTTTTATCTGCTGCAGGCATTGACCCTGAAAAGTACACAGGCTTTGCATTCGGCTTAGGTCTTACTCGCCTTGCTATGATGAGATACGGCGTTAAGGATATCCGTGTTTTCAACAGCTGTCACTTAAAATCACTTTCACAGTTCGAAAACACAACGTTTGTAGAACCGGAAAAGGAGGTCAAATAAATGTTTGTTTCAATTAATTGGATAAAAGAATATGTTGACCTCGAAGGTCTTGATATTAAAAAGCTTATTAACAGCTTCACTCTTGCTACTGCTGAGGTTGAAGAAATTATCGTTAAGGGCGAAGATATTCAAAACGTTGTTGTAGGTGAAATTCTTTCAATTGAAAATCACCCAAATTCAAAAAAGCTTCACCTTCTTAAGGTTGACGGTGGCGACAGAATTTACAACGTAGTTTGTGGTGCACCAAACGTTCGTGAAAACATGAAAGTTGCCTTTGTTAAGGCTGGTGGCCGTGTTCCTGCAGGTGATATTACACTTGCAACAGTTGCAGGCTACGAGTCTGAAGGTATGTGCTGCTCTGCTTTTGAGCTTGGCCTTTCCGATGATAAATCAGGCCTTATGGAGATTGATGTTGATGCTTCTAACGGAACAGATTTAAAAGACATCTACCCTATTGATGATATTATTTTCGAGGTTGATAACAAATCACTTACAAATCGTCCTGACCTTTGGGGACACTATGGTATTGCACGTGAATTTGCTGCTCTTACAGATAGAGAGCTTAAGCCACTTCCACTTTCAGATTTAGCATATGACGGCACAGAAAAAATTAAGGTAACGGTTAACAGACCTGACCTTGTTTACAGATATTCTTGCATTAAAATGGATAACATTACAAAGAATGTTAGTCCTATGGCGATGCAGATTCGCCTTTACTACTGTGGTATGAGAGGTATTAACCTTTTAGCCGACCTTACAAACTACATTATGCTTGAAATGGGTCAGCCAACACACGCTTTTGATGCAAACAAGATTGAGAGTATAGTTGTTGATACACCAAAAGCAAACTGCAAATTTACAACCCTTGATAATACTGAAAGAGATATCACAACAGATACCCTTCTTATTCAAAACGGTGATACACCTGTTGCAATAGCAGGTATCATGGGTGGCCTTGATTCTGAAATCGTTGGTGATACAAATGCAGTTGTGCTTGAATGTGCAAACTTTGACGGCGTTTGTGTACGTAAGTCATCCTCAAGATTAGGTCTTCGTACAGATGCATCTGCAAGATACGAAAAAATGCTTGACCCTGAAATGACAGTTACTGCTGCAAAGCGTTTTGCATACCTTCTTCAGGGTATTGATAAGGGCGCAAGGGTCGCTTCACAGCTTACAGACGAATACGTAAGAAAATATCCTGAAATTACAATATCCTTTAATAAGGCATACGTTGATAAATACACAGGCATTGATATTACAGAGGAAAGAATTGTAAAAACACTTACAGCTCTCGGCTTTGGCGTAGAAAAGAATGGCGAGGATTTTGTTGTTAAGGTACCTTCCTTCAGAGCAACTAAAGACGTTACAATTAAAGCCGATATAATTGAAGAAATTACTCGTATTTACGGCTACGATAACTTTAGTATTATCACAACAAAGAGCCCTCTTAAGCCTGTAGAAAGCTCCCCTGTTCGCTCACAGAGCAATGAAATTAAAGATATTCTTGTTAAACACTTCAACCTTCACGAGGTACACTCATATATTTGGGGCGACGTAAGAAAATACAAGAAATTAGGCATTGAGGTTGAGGACAACGTTAAGGTTCTTAACATTGAAAGCTCCGATAACGGTACAATTAGAAACTCTATGATACCTACACTTCTTCTTGCTGTTTCCGAAAATAAGGACTACGGCGAAAGCTATGGTATTTTTGAAATTGGTAGAGTTGTTAAAGGAATTAGAGCTGACGGTACTGCAAACGAGCGCAGAAGCCTTGGCATTGTTCTTTATGACAAAACAATTAGTGAAAAAGAGCTTTTCTTCAAAGCAATTACAGTTGTAAATAATATTTTCACGCAAATCAAGCATAAAGACGCTGTACTTAAAAAGGTTCCTGCTGTTCACGCATACGAGCATCCTAAAAACACTGCAGAGATTTCTTGTGACGGTGTTGTTGTAGGTACACTTCACACCCTTCACCCAACAAATGCTCAAAAGCTTGATAAGGTTGGCAAGGCTGTTTGTATTGAAATTGACGTTGATACCTTTGTTGAAGAAATTAAAGGTGCTAACATTAGCTTTACAGAGCCTTCTGCACAGCAGTCAACCTATTACGATTTATCATTAATCCTTAAAGCAGGCGTTACGTTCGCACAGATGTCTGACTGTTGGAACAGCTTAAACCTTGAGGAGCTTGAAAGCGTTAAGATAATTGATACTTACGAAAACGAAGCTATCAAGAGCGTTACAATCCGTTTCACCTTCTCTGCTAAAGACAGAACGCTTGAAATGGAAGAGGTTCAAGGCTGGATTAACACAATTCTTGAAAAGCTTAACAGCATTGGTATTGAATTAAGAGCATAATTAATATATTCTTAACAAATACTTATTGTTTTTTGAAAACAAATCGTATATAATATTAGAAAGATATTAGGAGGTGTTTGTATGACAGATAAAACAATACAATTCACAATTAGCGATGAACACGAAAAGGAAATGCGTGATATTCTTGTTGCAGTTTATAATGCCTTGGTTGAAAAAGGTTATAATCCCACAAGTCAGCTTGTAGGTTATATACTGTCTGAAGACCCTACCTACATTACAACTCACAACAATGCTCGTAGCTTAATTCGTAAAATTGACAGAGATGAGCTTCTTCAGGTTCTTCTCAAATCATATCTTAAGAATTAATCTCACAAAAAGGAGTGTCCATTTTGGCTGACAAACAACCAAGCTTCCTTACATACAAGGGCAAGCCCCTTGTTCGCAAAGGAAATAATATTTACTACGGCAATATGAGCGACCCTTTTGTTATTTTTATTACAATTGGTTCAACTCACGAGGTGCACGGTGTTAACATTGCTGACAAGGTTACTGTTCAGTTACTTAACACAGACCCAACAATTAACCCTCTTGATGCTATTGTTAAAAGAACTGAGAAAAACGGTTTATATTCTGCAATGGAAATTGCATCAATTTGGCTTGAACGTGCATTAAAAACAGAATAATGCCTTACCCGAGCTTTTTAGCTCGGGTATTTTTTCTAAAAAATAATTATGAACATTTTGTAATAATGGTTGATTTATTTCAGATAATAATTTATTATATTTATTTGTGTGATTACATAATAAATATAATAGCATTTAGAAATAAGCAAAGGTTTATTGAAATGAAAAAGTTGTTAATCAAATTTATTTCATTTATGCTTGCAACGCTTATGCTTGTTCAAACGGCAGTAGCTGCAAGTGAAAACGAAGAAAAACAAAATGAATTTGAAAATAAAACTATTTCCATCCTTGGTGACAGTATTTGTACATTCGAGGGTGTTTCTTCAGGTGTGGCTGCTGAAACCACAAACTCTACAATAAAAAACAACAGGGATTATTACAAAAACGGTAAAACAGATGTTTTGCTAAATGACACCTGGTGGATGCAGGCTTGCCAAGCACTTGGCACAAGGCTCCTGGTCAACAACTCTTACTCGGGTACGACTATATTCTCCCCTTTTGGTAATAACGAAGAGCTAGGTTATCTTACCCGACCATACAACCTGCACGATAACACAGGCATCGATGCAGGTACCCAGCCTGATATTATAGCTGTTTATATGGGAACAAATGACGTTTCTTACCATAAATCTCGCTTGGGCTCATATTCATGCATTGATTTTAGTAAGCTTATAATCGAAAATAACGGAAAATACTCTTATAGTGCTCCGACCACATCTGCTGAAGCATATGCAATAATGCTGCATAAAATTAAAACCACGTATAAAAATGCTGAAATTTACTGCTTTACAATACTCCCCAGAGAACCTGACACACAAGGTGATTTGCACCTATTAAAGGATTTCAACGAAACAATTAAGAGTATTGCTGAGCATTTTAATTGCTACGTTGTTGATTTATATAATGAATGTGGTATAACAACAGAAGTAAGGGTTCTTGAAAGATTTTTATATGACGGATATCTGCATCCTAACAAAAAAGGTATGGATGCTATTACAAATGCTTTTTTAGCTTCGTTATATAAAAATAGCCAATATGCAACAGAAAAAACTTCGCTCCATACAATCAGTTATAAGTTAAATGATGTAATTATTAATGAGGGAACGTATTCAAGTATTCCTGCACAAGCGGAATTTAACTGTAGCTTTACAAAACTAAAATATGGCGATTTAACTGTAAGTGTAACTATGGATGGTGTGGATATTACCGACACCTGTTACAAAAACGGCATAATTAATATACCTGCAGTAACGGGCAATATTGAAATTACTGCAGCTGTAAAAGACGTTGCCAGAGAGTTTAAATCTTACAGATTTGAACAAGGCAACGAGAAATTCATTAACGTTTCAACAAATGAAAACTATAGCAACAGCTTGTCGCTTGAAAATTCTGCATTAATCACCAAAAACGACATAAGGCTTTGCTATGACAAACCTTGGACACTTGTATTTAGAACACAAAATATGAGTGGTACGAATGAAATAATTTCATCAACCGACGAAAACAATTACTCTGTTTTACTTGATACAAAAAACAACATACTTGGTTTTAAAGAAGGTACAACTAATACTGTTTACGGCATTAGCATTGGCATGCAAAAGCTAAACTACGCACAAGTACACACCTTTAAAATAATTAATACACATACTATAAAAGGTGAAAACAAGTTTAGCTTATATATTGATAACGCATACGTTGGTGACTTTGACTCTAAATTTGTAAACGGCATATTTACAAGCAACGATATAAGCCCTATTTTCGAAAAAGACTTTGTATTTAACAGCTTTAATAATTCAACTGTAAACAACATAGTTTACTTGCAAATATGGGAAAGCACGTTGCTACAAAACCATAAACACAGCTACGAGTACCCTATAACTACAGAGCCAACCTGTGTAGAATACGGTGCAACAATAACCACCTGCGATTGTGGTGAATCATACTCAATTCGCAATATTTCGCCCAAAGGACACACAAACGGTAATTGGATTATGTCAAAGCCTGCAACAGCAAATGAAGCCGGAGAAGCATACAAGGTTTGTAAAATATGCAACGAGGTAAATGAAACGAAGGCTATACCGCAGCTTAAATGTGAAAAGCCTAAAATTTCGGCTCTCGTTAACACGGAGGATGGTATAAAGGTAACCTGGAAAGCTGTTGACGGTGCAGATTCATATAGAATTTATCACAGAATGGGCAACGGTGCCTGGAAATATCTCGGTACAACAAACCAACGTGTTTTTATAGATACTGACGTTAAACACGGATATTGGTATGCATATACCGTAAGGGCTGTTAACGAGGCTGGCTACTCTGATTATTATGCTACAGGCAATAAAATTCAAGCCTTTAATACGCCGTATTTTAAAGCCATACAAAATACCGACCAAGGCATTAAACTGAGCTGGAATTCAATTAAAGGTGCACAGGGCTATTATATTTACAAAAAAATCGGCAACGGCGAATGGAAATACCTATGCTGGACAAAAGCTTTAAACTATACAGATAAAAAGGTTAGCAACGGTATTACTTATTCTTATAGAATAAGAGCCTTCAGAAATGATACTGTATCGGGCTATTACGCTGAAGGAATAACTCTTAAGCGTTTTTCAGCACCAACTCTTAAAACACCCATTAACACTACACAAGGAATAAAGGTGCAATGGAATAAGCTCGGTGGTGCTGCAGGATATTTTGTCTATAGAAAAACAGGTAATTCAGGATGGAAATACATTGGTAAAACAACCTCAACCTATTTTGTTGATACTAAGGCTCAGGCAGGCGTAGTTTATAAATACACAGTAAAAGCCTATTCAGCTACAGGGCAGTATTCTGCATACAAAACTAACGGTATTTCTTACGAAAGGCTATTGATGCCAAATATCTACGACTACGATACTTCTCGTAGCGGAATCACTGTAAAATGGAAAAACGTGAAAGGCGCAAATGGCTACTACGTATATAGAAAAACGGCAAATAGCAGTTGGAGCTATATTGGTAAAACAAGCAGGCTTAACTTTACCGATACAGGTGCTAAAAAAGGCACCAGTTACACATATACCGTAAAAGCATATAGTGGCTCCAGCGTTTCACCCTACAACACAAAAGGAATTAGTGCTAAAAGATAAAAAGTGGCTGTAAAAAAACGCAAGTTTTTTTGCAGCCACTTTTTAGGGGATAGGGAAAAAAGATGCAGAACGGACAAACTGAGCAAAATCAAGGCTGAAGCCTGATTTTGCTTGCCCGAAGGCGTACAAGGGTACGTCGAGTGGCGAAGTTTGTTCGTAGTATAAAACATACTTTTTTCATCAATTTTATATTTCTTGTATTTTTAAAGGGTTCTATAGGCTTATTAAACCTACAGAACCCCTTACTATATCCGGTTTTATACGGTCTGCGCTTTTTTTACATCCCCTTTTTTATAACTCAAAAAATATTAAGTTAGGCCTGTTAAAAACACGAACAGGCACTATGCTATTACCGACACCTCTGCTAAGAATCATAGTGGTGTTTTCTTCTGTATAAAGTCCACCTGTGTACTTCGGAAAAAAGCCTTGGTCTGGAGCAATAATACCTTGATTAAACAATCTCCCCTGCCCACCGTGAGCATGACCTGAAAAGACGTAATCAAAGCCAAATTCAGCATAAACAGAAAGCTGTTCGGGATGGTGAGCTAAAAGAATATTCATTTCATTTTTATCTATAGTAAAGCTCTCGCATAAATCGTGCGTTGCATCGGTAATTTCACTACTATAGCTACAATGAAAATACGGGTCATCAATACCGTATATATTTACAGACTTACCGTTTTCTAATTGGTGTGTAACGAAGCTTTGGCGTAAAACAATAACACCCATTTGCTCCAGCTGTAAAAGCATATTATCAAAATCTGATTGATTAGTAATACTAAAGTTACATTCGTGATTGCCCGTAACATAGTAAACAGGTGCAATTTCGCATAGCCTTGTACAAAACTCAATAGATTTTTGTACATCCGTTTTACTGCAATCAATTAAATCACCTGTAATAAATATTATATCAGGCCGATTTGCTCGGAGTGCTTTAAAAATCTGTGAATCAACAAGTTCAGATTTTCTATTATGGTAATCAGAAATATGAGCAATCCTTAAGCCACCAAGGTTAAATGCTTTTTCATTTTCAGCAATAACGTGCTCTGTTTGCAAAGAAAAATTATCGAATACTAAAAAAGCTGATAACAAAACAAACACAACAAGAGTAACAGCTACTTTATGTAACCGTTTTACTCTACTTGTTGTGTTTGCAGTATTTTTATTAAAGAATTTCGCCATTTTCAATTGCATGAATTTGGTCAACCCTGCGCTGATGTCTGCCACCCTCAAATTCTGTGTTAATAAACACGTCAACAAGCTCACAAGCTAAGCCTGCACCAATAACACGGGCACCCATACAAAGTGCATTTGCATCGTTGTGCATTCTTGTAAACTTTGCGCTAAAATAATCTGAACAGCAGGCTGCTCTGATGCCCTTAACCTTGTTTGCAGCCATAGAAATACCAATGCCTGTGCCGCAGCAAAGGATAGCTTTATCTGCCTCGCCATTAACAACCTTAAGGCAAGCCTTTTGAGCAAACTGTGCATAGTCAACAGAAGCTGTTGAATCTGCACCACAATCGATATATTCTATACCTTTTGAATCAAGGTATGCTTTTATTTCCTCTTTAAGAGGATATCCTGCGTGGTCTGATGCTAAAACTAACATATTAAAACCTCATTTCAAAATTATTTCTTTTTTAATTCTCTTTCAGCTTGAGAAAGACGAAGGTAATTAGGTAAAACCTGTTGTGCCTCGCTACCTTCAAATCCATTCTCCACCTTTTCTGCAGCAATAATACATACATTCGCAGCAGATTGATAACGTATTGACGGATTAGCAACTTTAATATTGCTGATAGTATCCTTAAGCTTTGCATATGCAACTAACGTGCCATCACCAATTAAAACAATCGGCTTTGTTACTGCCTTTAGTTTTTCGCCTAACTCATCAATTGTTATTGCCTCATCCTCTGCAACACGGTTAAAGCCGTTTTCACAATCGAACTGTGCTGTATATACCTGATTGCAACGTGCATCCATAACAGCTACGGCGTAACAGCCTGTGTGCTCTAAAGGCTTTGCAATTGCTTCAAGGGTAGAAACCCCAACACATTTTATATTTAAAGGCTGAGCCATACCCTTTACTGCAGAAACACCGATTCTAACCCCTGTAAATGAACCCGGTCCATTAGAAACAGCAATATAATCCATATCCTTTAATGTGCTATTGGTTGAATTCAAAACCGTTTCAACCATAGGCAAAAGTGTTTGGCTATGTGTTAGACCTGTATTTGATTGAACCTGAGCAATAATTTTACCGTCAAAATAGATGGCAACGCTTGCTGCTGTTGCTGAACTCTCAACGCCAAGAATTTTCATATATGCTATCACCACTCATCCTTAATATGCGCTGTTGCTCGCCTTCACCACGAAGTAATTCTATTTTAATTAACTTCTCTTCGGGTAAAGCGTTTTCGATATTTTCACTCCACTCAATTGCAAGAACATTACCTGAGTCAAGATAATCAAAAAAGCCGGTTGAACACAAATCCTCAAAGGTTGTAATTCTATACATATCAAAATGGTACAACGCTTTATCACCACGGTATTCGTGAACAAGAGAAAAGGTTGGGCTTGATACATCCTCAAATATACCCATACCCTTTGCAAGCCCTGCCGTAAAACGGGTTTTGCCCATACCAAGGCCACCAAAATATGCAATTGTTTCTCCACCCTGCAAAACAGCACCAAGCTTTTGTGCAAATGCTTCTGTTTGTGCAGGAGAATTAGAAATTACCTCTATCATATACACCTCAATGGAATGAAGCAAGGCTACCCCAAAAAGCACGGATAGTCTTTTCCATCTCTAAACACTTGAAATTAAATTGTAATATATGTATAATACCAATTATAAAAGATAAAATCAAGGGGGCTTAATGCCTTGAAGAAAATTTTTCCGTTAGCAAAGCAATTTGTTAATGAAACAAACAAGCTTTTGCTATTTCTTATAACTGCTGCATCTATATTTGGTATATTGATGGTGCACAGCTCAACAAGATGGTTGCTTGAAGATGGACAAAGAATTTATCGTGATGCGACCGTTATGATTATTGCTGCCGTTTTAGGTATTATAATTGCATTAGTTATTTCTGCAATTGATTACGAGCTTATAACAAAGCTATGGCCGATTATAGGTGCAGTGTGCATCGGGCTTATGCTTATAACACTTATTTTTGGTGTTGCACCTGATGAAAGACCGGACTCAAAATGCTGGCTTAAATTTGGCTCTATTTATTTCCAAACCTCAGAGCTTGTTAAAATAGGCTACGTTATTACCTTCTCAATGCACCTTGAATTAATCAAAGACAAAATAAACGATTTTAAATCACTTATACCTCTTGCAATACACGCTGTAATACCAATTGGCCTTGTTGTTTTAACAGGTGATATGGGCTCTGCGCTTGTATTTATATTTATGACAATTGCAATGCTATATTTTGCAGGGCTTCACATAGGCTTTTTTGCTGCAGGTGGTATACTTGCCGTTGCAGCCTCACCTCTTATTTGGATGTTTGTTTTTAGTGAATACCAAAGAACAAGATTCCTCGCACTTTTTAGACCTGAAGAATTTGTTGACGAAGCCTACCAGCAATTAAAGGGCTTAAATGCACTTGGCTCAGGTGGTTTCTTTGGCCAAGGTCTTTTTAAAGGTGTATATACACAAAACGGTATAATCCCCGAGCAGGAAAACGATATGATATTTACAGCCGTTGGCGAAGAAACAGGCTTTTTCGGTTGCTTAATCGCCCTTGCTTTGCTGTTCTTTATTTGTTTTGAAATGATACGCATAGGCAAGAACACACGAGAATTTTCTACACAGCTTATTTGCTACGGTATGGCATCTATAATAGCTGCACAGGTTGTTATTAACATTGGTATGGTGCTTATGCTTTTACCTGTTATTGGTATTACGCTCCCCTTCTTTAGTGCAGGTGGCTCAAGCACCCTGTGCTTGTATTTAGGTGTTGGACTTGTATTCAGTATATACAGGTTTAACCGTTCAAGAGAGGTTGTAAACTTCAGGCTTTCAAGAATAGCCTCTCCGTTTAGAGAAATATAACATAAATAAACATCCACCCGCCAAGCGGGTGGTTTTTCATATGCGGGCATAGCCCTATGTTCTTCGCGTATGCGTAAACGCATAAGTACGGTCTGCCAGTTGCGTAAGATTGTTACTTGCTACCCGTAAACGGGCCGTATCCAC
>JAZNTU010000025.1:0-26300 GCA_045591945.1 Acutalibacteraceae bacterium
TCCAATAAAAATCTTTCGCTTTTAGGTCAAAGATTTTATACAGTGCGGATTTTTGGTCAGCCAAGGCAAAAACGCAGTAAATCCTGACGGATTTACGAGTATTTTAACACAGGATGAACGGAAATCCGCCTGTAGAAAACACGGTTCGGATAATTCCTTTCACCCTACACATAAAAACACACCCAACAGTTCAACAGAGCTGTTGGGTGTTGATTATTTATGCACAGCAATGAATATAAGCAGTTGAAACAAGTGTTGAGGTTTCGTAATCACACCTTGTGCATGCAGAATATTCGTATGTCCTTTTTAAGCACCTTGGTGCTGTTGTGCGTGCTTTGTGTGTGATTGAAGTTGTTTGTACTGTTTCAAGCTTGTGACCAAAAAGTGTACAGGTTAAGCCGTATGTAGCAGCATTTTCATCTGTTGCACCGTTAAGAAAATATGCTGTTGCTTTTTCTTTAAATTCTTCCGAGAGTGTTTCATCTTCAAAATAAACTTCAACGTGTGTATGTGGTTCTTCAGCTTCGGTAGCAGAAGCAGGTATTACAAAAAGGCTGATTGTAATTGCAAGTGCCATAAGCATTGCTATAAAACGATTTTTTTTCATTTGTATTCCTCCAAATTTTCAATTATATCCAGAAGAATCTGCTCGTTTGCCCCACCAACCATATAATAATTTCCGTTATGTTCAAAATAGATTTGAACAATACCTGTATCCTCCATACGTTCTATGTAGCAAGGCAAATTGTTATCGGTATAGTAACTTTCTGCAGTATCCTTTACAACCTGCGGGATTGCCTTATCAAGATATATTTCATAGGATGTAATCTCTTTATTATAATAAATTATTATAGCTCTATCTGAGTGTGATATTCTAATATTAACAAATTCAATTCCATTCGGTAATTCTGTGGGACAAAGAACAGCAATGTTTTCTTTCTCACAAAATTCATCAATGTTTTCATATACAACTACAATACCGTTATTAAGATCTTCGTTGTTATCGTTATAGAAAATTTCACCGATGGGAGCATCAAATACCGAACCGAACGTATCCTTCATAAATCTGTGAATATCCTCAATATAGCGCCCTGTAGAAAAAACGGCTAACATAGCAAGTAAAATTGCAATAATGGCGGCAATAAGCAAAATCTTCCTTGTTTTAATTTTTTTACGCTTCTTTTGTTGAATAGCTTTAATATCAGCAATATCAACAAAAGGTATTTTTCTGACCTTTTCCTCAAGCTTTTCGTCACTCAGAGTGAAGTTTTTGCCCTGCAATTCAAAAATAAGCTCAACGCAAACCTCTACCAGGTCTGCATCCATTTCCTTGTATGGCTTTTCAACCTCGTAGTTAATAATAGCATTAAGCTGTTCAATATGTTTGTTTGTGTTGTTAGCTTCAGACATTGCATTCTCACTCCTTTATAAAAAGCTTTTTGGTTACACCGGTTGTTTCAGGTGTGCAATTTTCTCCTCTCACTTATATATGTCAAAAAAGTGAAAAGGCAACAGATTTTTTTAAAAAAATTTTTTATTTTTTTTAAAATATTTTAAAAATATCAAAAAAACAGCTTTATTATGAGCTGACCAAGGGTGCAAACTGCCATTAATTCCAGCAATTCTATTTTTTTGCACATTCTCGAAATCATCACACTTACGTTTTTAACACTAATGTTCATTTCTTCGGCAATTTGCGAATGACTTTTGCCCTCGATAAAGTGCTTTTGGTAAAGGAGTTTTTCTCTTTCGTTCAGGTGGTTGAATATAATCTCACGGTATTTATCAATTTTTTCAATATCAAAATCAGAAAGGTTTTCAAACATATCAATAATATTGGCCGTTTCATCCTCAATATCGAAGTTAGCAAGTGATGCAACAGCTATTTCCTTGCCATGTTTTCTTAAAAATTCTTTTATTTTAAGGTTTGCAACACTATAAAGCCAGGCTTTTATATGTATATCTTCCAGCGTATCTGCCTTTTCTTGAAAAAACAGAAAAACATCCTGTGTAATATCACTTGCATCATCTTCATTATTAAGTCGGTTAAGGCAGAATTTATATATAGATTCGTAGTACATTTTGCAAATTAAATCTACTTTTATTTTATCAATCATAAATTTTGCCTCCTTTCATTTTTATACCAAATTAACGGCATATTATAGGTAAATTATAAAAATAAGTATATCATATTAAAATAATTATTCAAGAAAGTTTCTACTTTTTTGCCGAAACAACGCTATCTATGTTGTTTTTTGTTGGAAATGTGATGTTTTTTGCGCAAAAACAAGGGATTGCATTTGTGTAAAGGGTAGAAAGTGTGGAAAAATTGAAAAAATATGTAATGTTTTTCTTTTTTTTCATATATAAATGAAGATGTTTTAGAGTTGCATACTCATAAAGCACCGTACGAAAAAAAAGACGACAAATATGTTTAGAACTCAAAAATTGTTAGCGATATTTCTTAGCTCGGTGCTGTTTTTTGGTGCGTTTTCTTTATGAAAATCACTTTCATCAGTAATATTTGGTAATAGTTTGAAAACAATTGGTAAATCTGCATTTAGTAATTGCGAAGGCCTTACAAGTATAATAATACCGGATAGCGTTGAAACAATCGGTTCAAGGGCGTTTTCTAAATGCGAAAATCTTACCCGTGTAACTATTGGTGATGGTGTAAAAACAATTGGAGATTACGCTTTTTATAGGTGCACGAATCTCTCAAAAATATCAGTTGGTGAGTCAGTGGAAATAATCGGCTACCTCACTTTTCGCGAGTGCAATCCAAATGCAACAATATATGTTCACAACAATATTACTGATGACATTAGTATAGCAGTTGATGTGAAATATCCGATTACGATTTATTATTCCGGAACAGAGGAAGAGTTTGATAACCATTTCGGTGCGGTATCATTTAATATAAACCCGTCACTGAAGGTTTATTATAATGCTCACATTCACAAGTGGGAAAATAAAATAACTCCCCCAACGTGTGTAGATAGAGGTTATGTAAAGCAAACGTGTAAAATTTGTGGAGATATAGAAGAATATTATAGTGGTGAGGCAACAGGCGTACAACACAATTATCACACAAACATTATTTCTCCTACCTGCACAAAGCACGGAATTACAGAATATACCTGCGATTCTTGTAGGACTTATGAATGGGAATATTCAGCGAACCCCACAGGTCACAGCTTAAACGATGAGGGCGTGTGTGAAGGCTGTGGTGTGAAGGAAACAGTTAAAACTCCTGTTTCTACAAACTCTGCGTATAATGCAAGCAACATTTTTGAAATTATCATAAATATGATATTAAGTCTTTTTACAAGCTTGTTTGCAAACTAAACCAATATGAAAATCCCGTATGTAGTTTTTAACTGCATACGGGATTTGTTTATTTTAATTTACTTTAGTTATCTAATATTACCTGTGTTTGTTTTAAGTGTAACGTCGTGTGCGCCACCCTCAACAATACTTGTTGCACTAACAAGTGTAAGCTTTGCATCTCTCTGTAAATCAGGGATTGTAAGCACACCACAGTTGCACATTGTTGATTTAACCTTGTAAAGGCTCTTTGTAACGTTATCGTGGAGTGAACCTGCGTACGTTACGTATGAGTCAACGCCTTCCTCAAAAGAGAGCTTTGACTGACCACCAAGGTCATATCTCTGCCAGTTACGTGCTCTGTTTGAGCCTTCACCCCAATACTCTTTAACGTATGTGCCGTTAATGTTAAGCTTTGGTGTTGGGCTTTCGTCAAAACGAGCAAAGTATCTGCCAAGCATCATAAAGTCTGCACCCATTGCAAGTGCAAGTGTCATATGGTAGTCGTGCACAATACCACCGTCTGAGCAAATCGGCACGTAAACGCCTGTTTCCTTGAAGTATTCATCACGAGCAGCAGCAACCTCAATAAGTGCTGTAGCCTGTCCACGGCCAATACCCTTTGTTTCACGGGTGATGCAAATTGAGCCACCACCGATACCTACCTTAATAAAGTCTGCGCCTGCCTCTGCAAGGAAACGGAAGCCGTCTCTGTCAACAACGTTACCTGCGCCAACCTTAACTGTATCGCCGTACTTTTCTCTGATGAAAGCAATTGTGCGCTTCTGCCACTCTGTGTAACCCTCGGAGGAGTCAATACAAAGCACGTCTGCACCTGCTTCAACAAGGGCAGGTACTCTTTCAGCATAGTCTCTTGTGTTGATACCTGCACCAACCATATAGCGCTTGTTTGCATCAAGAATTTCCTGTGGGTTTTCCTTGTGCTGTGAGTAGTCCTTACGGAATACAAAGTAAAGGAGGTTACCCTTATCATCTATAATAGGGAGAGAGTTGAGCTTGTGCTCCCAAATAATATCGTTAGCTTCTTTAAGTGTTGTAGAAGCAGGAGCAGTAATAAGCTTATCAAGTGGAGTCATAAACTCTGTAACCTTTAAGTCTAAAGGCATACGGCTGATTCTGTAATCTCTTGATGTTACAACACCTAAAAGCTTACCTGTTGCAGTGCCGTCATCTGTAACAGCCATTGTTGAGTGGCCGAGTGTATCATAGAGGTTAACAACATCGCCCAATGTGTTATCAGGGCAAAGGTTAGAGTCTGAAATAACAAAGCCTGCCTTGTAATTTTTAACTCTTGCAACCATAGCTGCCTCATCCTCAATAGACTGTGAGCCGTATATGAAAGACATACCACCCTCTTTAGCAAGTGCAATAGCAAGTGTATCGTTTGATACAGACTGCATAATAGCAGAAACCATAGGAATGTTAAGGGTGATAGGTGCTTCCTCTTCGCCCTTTCTGAATTTACAAAGCGGTGTTCTCAAATCAACATTGTTTGGAATACAGTCTGGACCTGTGTAGCCCGGTATAAGCAAATATTCACTAAATGTTCTTGATGGTTCGTTACAATAATGAGCCATTTATATCTCTCCTCTGCTAATTATTATTACCTTTTATTTTACTTTTTTATTATTATAAAGTCAACTATAAAAAATAACGATTTATAGGGTGTTTTTTGGTATCAAATTATTGTAATATGCCATATTCTGTGATAAAATTATAAAACTATTAAACTATATGGGGTGTAGCTATGGCGCATTTTGAAATTGACTTTCACGATAAGAATAGTGAAAGATTTATGCTTAGCGGCAGAATTAATCAGATTTTAAGAGATTTATATGAAAAATTTGTGATTGCTCAAAGCGTTGAAACAGGTGATTTCCTTTTCCGTGACGGGCAGTATAATATAGACCAAATTAACGAGGGCGAGTGGGCACCCTTTAAGGCCGGTCAAGATTTTTGGGGATATAAGGAGTGCTATTGCTGGTTTAAGCAAACAATCACCATTCCTGATGAGTTTAAGGGTCAGCACGTTATTTACAATCTTAAGCCTTACGAAAGAAGCTGGAACGAGGTAAACCCTCAGTTTATAATTTTTGTAAACGGCAAGGTTGTGCAGGGTGGCGACAGTAACCACCAGTACGTAACACTTGCAAAGTGTGCGCAGGGTGGCGAGCAGCTTGAAATTGCCATAAACGCCTATTCCGATGACCACGAGTGGAGAGGTAAAATTCAGCTTTCTGCTCAACTGCAGGTTATGGATGATATTGCATACGATATCTATTTTGATATTCTCACACCCCTCAAGGTTGCAAAATACCACGGCGAAGATAGCGATGCCCGTGTAAACATTATTAAAGCCCTTAATGAGGCCTGCAACATTCTTGATATTGATACAAATGACAGAGAGGTATTCCACCAATCTGCATTTGAAGCAATGAAGTATTTAGACGAAAATCTCTATGGCAAATTTGAAGAAGCAACCTGCTGGAGCATAGGCCACACTCATATAGACGTTGCCTGGCTGTGGCGCTTGCGCCAAACAAGGGAAAAGAGCTGCCGTTCCTTTGCAACAGTGCTTAAGCTTATGGAGGAGTATCCCGAGTATAAGTTTATGTCATCTCAGGCACAGCTTTACGATTACGTAAAGCAGGATTACCCTGAGGTTTTTGAAGGCATAAAGCAAAGAGTAAAAGAGGGCAGATGGGAAGTAGAAGGCTCAATGTGGGTTGAGGCAGATACTAACGTGGCATCAGGTGAAGCACTTGTGCGCCAGTTTATGGTCGGTAAGCGCTTTTTCCGTGATGAATTTGGGGTGGATAACAAAATTATGTGGCTCCCCGATGTTTTCGGCTATTCAGCAGCAATTCCACAGCTTATTAAAAAATGTGGTATGAAGTATTTTATGACCACAAAAATAAGCTGGAATGAGTTTAACAAGTTCCCATACGATACGTTTAAGTGGCGTGGTATTGACGGCACAGAGGTGCTTTCACACTTCCCACCAAGCTGCCACGCAACTGTAGATGAAAGAAAAAATTGGCAGACTACGTATAATAGTAAGCTTCGCCCATTGTACGTTATTGGTGGCTACAAGCGTTATTCTCAAAAGGATTTAGGTAAAGACTTCCTTATGAGCTACGGCTTTGGCGACGGTGGCGGTGGCCCTACTGTTGAAATGCTTGAGTATGGCAGACGTATGTCAAAGGGTATTCAAGGCTGCCCTGTAGTAAAGCAAAGCTCATCGCTCGATTTCTTTGAGCATCTTGATGAGCAGGTATCAGGCAACAAGCACCTTCCAACCTGGTGTGGTGAGCTGTACCTTGAATTTCACAGGGGTACCCTTACAAGCCAGGCAAGAAATAAAAAATACAACCGTAAGAGCGAATGCCTCTACCATGATGTAGAAACACTTTCTGCAATTGCAAATATCCAAACAGGTTTAGAGTACCCAAGAGCAAGACTTCTCGAAAACTGGAAGCTTATCCTTCTTAACCAGTTCCACGATATCCTTCCCGGCTCCTCAATTAAAGAGGTTTACGAGGATAGTAAAGAGGATTATGAAAAGGTGCTTGCAGAGGGTAGAGAGATGCTCGGCGATGCACAAAAGGCAATAATCTCTAAGCTTAACCTTGAAAATGACAGCATTGTAGTTTTCAACACAACAGGCTTCCGTAGGTTTGATGCTATCGTGGCCGAAATTCCTTGTGAAGGAGAGTTTGCACTCTTTGATATTTCAGGCAGAGAAATACCGTACCAAAAAACCTTTGACGGCAAAATTGTGTTTGTGGCAGAAGTTCCTGCAAAGGGCTACACAACGTTCACAGTAAAGAAATGTGCTCCTGCAAATACACGTGAAATGCCTGCAGATGATTACTATGTGAGCACTCCGTATTTTAGTATAGAATTTAATGAGGAATATAACATTACAAAGCTTCTTCATAAGGAGTCGGGCAGAAACGTTGCCCCTGAGGGTGAGCTTATAGGTAAGGTTATAGCCTACCAGGACAGACCCCATAATCACGAGGCGTGGGATATTAAATGCTACTTTGATGAAAAGAGCTGGGAGCTTGAATTCAAGAGGGGCGAAATTATAGAAAAGGGTCCTGTAAGAACTGTGTATAAGGTTGAAAGAGCGTTCAGAAGCTCTACCTTTACAGAGTACTACTGCGTATACAGCCTTCTTAAGAGGGTAGACGTTAACTATGAGGCTGATTGGCACGAAGACCACGTTGTGCTTAAGGCAGACTATCCTGTAGACGTTAACGCTACAAAGGCAACCTTTGATATTCAGTTTGGTAACGTTGAGCGCTCAACAACCACAAACACTACCTGGGATTTTGCACAGTTTGAGGAGTCAATGCACAAATGGGTTGACCTTTCCGATAACAGCTTTGGCCTTTCAATACTTAACGACTGTAAGTATGGCTGTGATGTTAAGGATGGCCACATAAGACCAACCCTTTTCCGTTGTGCAACAAGACCAAACACAATTCAGGACAGAGAATTCCATTCCTTTACCTTCTCAATATATCCTCACGAAAATACTGCAAAGGATTCCGACGTAGTTGAGCAGGCGTACAGCGTAAACTTCCCACTTTATGCAATCCCTGTAAAGGCACAGAAGGGCGAATTAAACGACGTATGCTCACTTGTAGTATCGCTTGATGATAATATTGTTATTGAAACAGTAAAAATTGCAGAAGACAGCGATGCGCTTATTGTACGTGCATACGAAACCTGGAATAAAAAGACAGACGCACAGCTTTACTTCGATAGTGATATCGAGAGTGCAACAGAATGTAACCTTCTTGAGGAAGAGGATGCGCCTGTTGCCTTTGGTGGCAAGGGTCTTATGGCAACCTTTAAGCCATTTGAAATAAAAACATTTAAAATTAAACTTAAATAAGGTGTATTAATATGAACAACACTTTTTTTGCAATGGTTTCACGTATGAAATACATTGACCGTTGGGCATTAATGAGAAATACCGAAAGCGAAAGCCTTGATAGCCACTCTAAAGAGGTGGCTGTCATAGCACACGCCCTTGCAATTATAGGTAATAAGCGCTTTGGCAAAAGCTATAATGCAGATAGGGCTGCAGTTTTAGGTCTTTACCACGATACCCACGAAATTATAACAGGCGATATGCCTACACCCGTTAAATACGATAACGAAATGCTTACAAGCGCCTTTAAGGCAGTTGAGGATGCAGCAAACCAAAAGCTTGTTGCAAAGCTGCCTGAGGACTTACAGGATGTGTTTTCATCACTTTTAACAGGTGATGAGGATGAAGACCTTAAGCCACTTGTTAAGGCGGCAGATAAGCTTAGCGCTCTTATTAAATGTATTGAGGAGCGCAAGGCAGGTAACACCGAGTTTTGCGAGGCAGAGGCAGCCACAAGAAAGCGTATTCTTGAAGCAAACGTGCCTGAGGCAGAGGTTTTCTTGGAGGAATTCATCCCTGCATATGAGCTTACACTTGATAGATTATAATAAAACAGCACCTTCCCAAACGGAAGGTGCTGTTTTTAACTTATGGTTTTAATATCAACCAAGCATATATTTCATAAAGCTCTTAAGGAATGTAGAAATAAGCTTCATAATATTGAAAAAGCTTGTTTGGAAGGTTGCATCTCTCATAGCCTCTTCAAGCTCGGTGCCTTGCCTTTCAACTCTGTAGAAGGTTTGGTGCACAGTATCATTTTGCATAAACTGTGGATACTCTTCCATATCGTGCACAGTTAACTGCTTCTTGCTTGAGAAAAGTGTTCTGTAAAATACGTCGTGCCCGTCGTGGCAGGTGGAGTGGAGCATATCCTTAATAAACCATGTCTGCTCAGGGAGTGCGCAGGTAGATGCATCAATTACTCTGTCGGGTGAAATGTAGTTGTATTTTCCGGGCACAGCCTGCTTGTAATCCTTAGGTAACTGCTCACCAATATATGCACAGGTTGCGCCAACAGATGCATACTCTGTATCAACCGTACCGTCAGAGTTATTCATATAAGCCTCAACAAGAGGTGTTCTTTGCATATTGTAGCCTGCAACAATGTAGATGTTTGTGCCGTTTGCCTGTGCCGTAGTCAAAAGCTCACCTGCTTTTGACTGTACCTCGTAATGGTAATAATCAAGTCTTTCTAAAAGCACAGCGTGTGTAGCTGGGTCAAGCCTCATAAAGTCCTTTGCACTCTCGTAGTATTCATCGGGCACAAAGCTCCAAATACCGGGCATTGTTGCAAAAATAGGGATAAGCGCTTCGTCAAAAACTCTGTCTTTAAGGTTTGCAACAATAACGTCTGCAATATCTAAAAGTCCTGCCCATACTCCTGCAGAGTCAAGCATATCAATAACTGTTATAAGTATACCTGCAAGCACGTCACTATCCATTGAAGGGAGTGCGCCTGAAGCATATCTTACAAGGGCATCCTTATCAATGTAAAGCTTACCGTTGTAAAGCTCGCCTGCAACTGCAGTACCCTGAAGAGGACAGTTTTGTAAAATAATAGTTTCAATACCGTCTGAGCCGTAAAGGTTTAAGTATGCAAGTGTGGTAACACCACCCATAGAGGAGGCTCTCATACGTACTGTATCGTGCTTTGTAATTTCTTTAACCTCTTCTATATATGCACGTAATTTTTTTGCATTTTCAATAGGGTCTTCTCTAAAATCGTAGCCGAAATAGTAGCTGTGGTCAATGCCGTGGTCAGCGTTTTCAGGGTGAAATTCCTCCGATGTAACGTTAGGCTGAGAGTTGCCCTCACTATCCATTGCAAGCATACCGAAGGATTTGTTTACACAGTCAAGCAAAACGTCACCAAAGGCATCGTAATCACCATCAAGCAAAAGCTGGCCTGCAGCAGGTACAAGTGGTGCAAAGTCGCTTAATATATCCTCTGTTTTAGGTCTGAAAAGCTGCTTTTCGTTTTCTGTGCCTGCATCGAGGAAAACGTAGCCACTACCAAGAGCAGCAACGTAAATTATAGGTGTATCTCCACAATTGCATTTTTCCTCTGCTGCAAAGCAAGGTAGTATACCTACACAAAGAATTACTATTGATAAAAATACTGTCAAAAGCTTTTTCACAATAAGCCCTCCAAGTAAAATAATTATTAATAATATATTAACATATACATTAAAAGCTTTAAAGTATGCATTTTTTACAAAATTATCCTAATCTTTTTGACATATAGGCACTCAACTTTTATTGTAGTTGTAAGCAAATTATGGTAAAATATATTAAATACAACTTTTGGAGGCGCAAAATGTCCTATTCATCCTTCGCTGAGGTGTACGACTCTTTAACTGTAAATGTAGATTACAAAAGAAGGGCAGAGTACATAGCAAGTATTTTAAAGGATTTTAATATAAACGATGGCTTACTTCTCGACCTTGCCTGTGGCACAGGCTCTTTGGCTATTGAGTTTGCAAAAATGGGCTACGAGGTTATTGCAACGGATGCATCGCCCGAAATGCTTATGCAAGCACAAGAAAAAGCATATAACGAGGAGCAAAACATAATGTTTCTGTGCCAGCGTATGGAGGAAACCGACCTTTACGGCACGGTAAGGGCAATAGTTTGTGCGTTGGACAGCATTAACCACCTTGAAAGCCTTGAGCAGCTTAATCAAACCTTTAGTGTGCTTAAGAATTTTATTGATGATGGTGGCATAATGGTTTTTGATGTAAACACCCTTTATAAGCACCAAAAGGTTTTAGCAAACAATACGTTTATTTACGATGAAAAGGACGTTTATTGCGTGTGGCAAAACAGACTTTTAAAGGATGAATGCACAGTGAATATTAACCTTGATTTTTTCATAAAGCAGGGTGATATTTACCACCGTTTTAGCGAGAATTTTTGCGAAACGGCGTTTACAGATGAAGAGATTACCTCAGCCTGCCAATCAAACGGCTTTACGGTAATTAAGCGCTACAGAGATTTAAGCTGTGGTGGTCCTAAGGAAGATACCGAACGAATCTACTACGTTATAAGGAGAGATATTAATGGATAATTTAACGTACCTTAAAAGTGGCACGGATATTCGTGGTACAGCTATAGAAATGAACGGTAAGGCTGTTGATTTAACAGATGCACGCCTTGAAAGCATAGTTAATGCTTTAGTAGCTTTCTTAAAGAAAAAATTACAAAAGGATGCTTTAACAATCGCAGTAGGCTACGATTCACGAGTTTCATCACAAAGAATATTTGAAGCAGTAACAAAAACACTTTTGTCGTTAGGTGTGAAAACCTACGATTGTGGACTTGCATCTACACCTTCTATGTTTATGTCCATTATAAATTTCTCTTTAGATGCATCAATTGAAATTACTGCAAGCCACTTGCCAATGGAAATGAACGGCTTGAAATTCTTTACCCGTGAGGGTGGATTTTCAGGTGGAGATATAAAAGAAATATTACAATACGCACAGGAAAATCCGTATACAGCTACAAGCAACGGCACAAAGGCAGAAAAGCTTAGCAGTATGGCAACATACTGTGAAAATCTTTGCAAAATGATAAAGGAAGGCGTTTGTGCAGAGAATTATGAGCAACCACTTAAAGGGCTTAAAATAGTTGTAGATGCAGGTAATGGCGTAGGTGCATTTTATGCCTACAACGTGCTTAAGGTATTAGGTGCAGATATTGAAGGCAGCCGTTATTTAGAGCCTGACGGCACTTTTCCAAATCACATTCCTAACCCCGAAAATAAACAGGCTATGGAGTCTATATGTGAAGCTGTGCTTGAGGCAAAAGCAGATTTAGGCGTTATTTTTGATACCGACTGCGATAGGGCAGCCTGTGTTGATAAAAACGGTGGCGAAATTAACAGAAATAAGCTTGTAGCCTTAGCCTCGTACATAGCTCTTAAGGGTGTTAAGGGTGGCGTAATTGTTACCGACTCCGTAACCTCCGATGGACTTAATGAGTTTATAGAAAAAACTCTTGGTGGCGTACACCATCGCTTCAAAAGAGGCTATAAAAACGTTATTGATGAGGCAATTCGCCTCCAAAAAGAGGAAAATAAAAAAGCTCCTCTTGCTATTGAAACCTCTGGTCACGCAGCATTTTCGGAAAATTATTACCTTGATGACGGTGCATACCTTATTACAAAAATAATTATCGAAGCTGCCAAGCTTGCTAAAGAGGGTAAGCCTATTGAGGCTGCTATAGAAGGACTTAAAATTCCTGTAGAGGAAAAAGAGGTTCGTTTTAAGATTTTGCTTGAGGATTTTAGAGATTACGGCACTAAGGTTATAAACGATTTAGCCTTACTTGCAAAAGAAACAGCTTTTACAACGGTTGCACCATCAAATTACGAGGGTATTCGTTTTAATTTTGATGAAGCAAACGGCGATGGCTGGCTCCTTTTAAGAATGAGTGTGCACGAGCCACTTTTAGTGCTTAATTGCGAAAGCAATCAGCAGGGTGGAGTGGAAAAAATGCTCCGATTCTTTAAGGAGTTTATAGCAAAATACGATAAGCTGGATTTATCAAAGCTATAAAATTAAATCACCTGCAGAGCTTAATACTCTGCAGGTGATTTGTTTTATATATTATTCATCAACGTCTGTAAAATCTACTTCGGTGTAGCCGTCGTCAGGCTTGTCTTCAATTTTTAAGGTTATTTTGTTTTTGCTTTTAATTGCTGTTATAACTCCAACAACAATCAAGGCAAAGCCTAATATAGCCGTAACAGCCTCTGCAAAGGCAAAGGGTGAGCCAACAATGCCAATACCAACAACAAAAACAACAACAGCAGTTATTTTTGAAGCAATTGTAGACGAATTGAAAAACGAGGTAGCTCCGTAAACAATAATGCCAATGCCGATTAGTATCGGTATTATTGAAATAAGCTTTTTAGGGTGGGCAATAAGCACAAAGGCAGCAAGCAGAATAATAATTGCTGCTATTAAATCAGCAGTGCTTTCGGTATTCGTTTGCTTAGCCTTTAGGTATGCTATAAGCTTAAGAGCGCCCTTTATACCTGTACCAATGCCCAAAATAAAGCAAACCATTGTAAGTGATGAGCCGGGCAAAATTAGAAGTATTAAGCCTAAAATAGCCATACCGATTCCAAAAACAAGGCCAATATCCCACTTTTTAAAAAGATTTTTAATTTTATCCATTAAAACCACCTTTTACATTATGTATGTGTTTGTTTTTGTCATCTTTTGTGGCATATTCATATTCCAATAATTGTATATATAAAGATTTTATTTTTTCTGGACTTATGCTTTTATGCGCAGAGGTTAAAGTTGAATATAATCTACCTTTAAACGTAAATATATCACAAACTGCAGTTGAGGAATGGTTTGAGATATTTTTTAATCGACAGTTCTCTCCAAAAACTACAATGGAAAAATAAAACAGGTCATTGCCGATTAGATTTCTTAAATGTTTTATGTGGTTGTTGTTTTGCAAAATAGGGTTGTAGAATTGATATTTTTGGCCGTTAGAATACGTATTAGTCCAATATTTATCTGTATCTGTTCCAAAAATCCAACCCAAATAGTTTTTTGATTCGATAACATAAATTCCAGTTTCATGAATAATAATTATATCGATTTCGGTTGTTGTTCCGTCCTCTTTGGGTATATAGCAATTGGTAAGGATACGTTTTTCGCCCGGCATTTCCTTTATTGCTTTTACCAATAGATATTCTCCATATGTACCTTTATCTTCCGTAGATGATGGTACAACCAGTGGCGAAGTGGAGGGGTGGGTTTTAGAAGGAAAGTTTTTTTGTGAAGTTCTCTTTTTGTTCTTTGGTGAACTGTTATTGATTGCTAATGCTATAGCCACAATCAGTCCGACAAATATAAGAATGATTATTAAATTGCCTACTAATTCAACTAAAAAATCTTCCATTAGTTAAATTCTCCTTTGAATTCCTTGTGCTTTTCGTTTATTTGCTTTGTTATATTCTCCATAAAATCACCGTGTAGCTTGTATTTTGTAGAGAAAACAATAAGCGAGAGGGTAATGAGTATGATTGGGCAAACAAGCATCATAAAGCTTACAGCGCTTTTTTCGGCAGCTGTGTAAACAAGCTTTTCTGCGCTTTTTGGAGTGTAGTTCGAAATTATAAGACCTGTAAAAAGTATAATTGTTTGTATGGTGTAAGCCATTTTCTGCAAAAAGCCCTTCATAGAGAAGGTAACTGATTCTGCACGGGTTCCCATTTTAATTTCGCCGTAGTCAACAATATCTGCCAGGAAAACCGTTTGCGAAACAAACATAGAGGCAATACCGATTGAGCCTAAAAGATAGCAGAAATTCATTACCATATAAGCTTCGGCCTTTGCGCAAATAAGCATACCTACAAAGCCTGCAAGAGCAAGGCAAAGTGAGGTTTGGTACGTTTTTTTTCTTGAAATGAACTTTGTAAGCACAGGTACAACTGCAAGACCTAAAACAGAGCCTACAGCACCTATAAGGTTAAAGGTAGATTGCTTTGAAGGGTCGCCTACAACAACGTCAAAGAAATACACGCTAACACCGGAAACCATATACCACCCTGCATTTGAAAGCATCGCAAAAAGCATAAAGGTTCTTAATTGGTCATTAGCACCGATAACCTTAAATATTTTTTTGAAAGAAAACTTTTCTTTAGCTGTTGTAATAACTCTTTCCTTTGTTTGTGAAACGGAGAGTGCCGAAAAGCCTACAAGTGCAACGGCACAAATTATAGCCCAGGTGCTGTAGCCCTTGGCATCGGCAACCTTTTGGCCACCAAGCACAGTAACGCTGAAAATTGGCAGCATTACAGGTGTAAGTATAGATATTATGCCTTGGCCTAAGCCTGAAAATGTTCTTGCAATGGTTGCAATAACGTTTCTTTCATTGGGGTCACTTGTAAAGGATGGCACCATAGACCAGTAGGGGATATCTGCCATTGTGTTAGTCATACCCCAAAGCACGTAAAAAACTGCAACGTAAATGTGTATTCCAAGTCCGTCCGTAGCAAGGCCCGGGTTTGTGAAAAGTAATGAAAGCACAACTGCATTACAGCAGGAGCCTATTAAAATCCAAGGACGGTATTTGCCCATTTTTGTGCGAGTGTTATCAACAATTGTACCCATCATAGGGTCGTTAATACCATCCCATATACGGGCAATGGGTGTTAAAAGTAAAAGGAACCAGTAATTAAGGTCCAAGGTATCTGTAAAATATTTTGCTAAATACGAGTAAAAAAGACCGTAGCTAAGGTCAAGACCTATTGCGCCTATACCGTAGCCCAGCTTACCCTTTAGATTTTTCATAAAAAAAACTCCTTAACTGTAAGAGATATACTTAAGTATAACAATTATAAATAACTTTTTCAATAATTAACTATATTTTGCTTTCCTCTTGAATGTGAATGCAAAATATATTATTATAAAAATATACTTTTTTGGAGGGTATGTATGGATAAAAATATAGCGAAAAACGTTTATGAAAATGCCGGCTCAGCTATTGAGCAGTTAGAAAATGCAGATACCTCTCTTTTTCCAAGGGTTCAAAAAATATTGGTTAAAATACCCGTTTTTCTTATAGTGCCTATAGTTTACGTGGTTTTAGGTATGCTTACAAGGCTGTGGCACCCCTTGTGGCTTATGTTTTTTCTTATTCCAATTCACCTGTGGCTTTGCCTTGCCTTTAAAGCAAAAAGTATGAAGGGGCTTCTTTTAGCGTTACCGATTCCTCTTTTAGCAGTGCTGGTGTTTTTAGGCTTGGGCCTCTTTGCCCATTTGTGGAAAATAGCCTGGCTGGTATTTTTGCTTATACCTTTGTACTATTGGCTTATTGCAGCGTTTGTTAAAAAGAAATAATTTTTTGAATTAAAAGCTCGGTTGATTTTCAGTCAACCGAGCTTTTTACTTTTATTAAACCTCTTTTGCAGAGAGCTTAAAGCTAAATTCTACGTGCTTGTCATTAAATAAACGAGGATTTTCTTTGTCGATATCAAGCTCGCTCCACTCGCTGAGTGCTGTAAATCTTGCATCAATATTAAAGAAGGTTTTTTCTTCGTTTTCAAGCTCGAAATCGTGCTTTTTCTCTGTTATCTGCTCTGCAGAAAAGTGAGATGCGTTAAAGGAGAAATCCTTTGTAGCGCCTGCACCCTCTACAAAAATACCGTAGCCGCCGTTTTTGCCTACAATTACTCTGCGAGTTTTGTAGTGTGAGGAATTTTCCTGTGGTCTTACGTAGTGAACAAAGTTTTCACTGACTGTTAACTCGTATTCACCAAAACGTGCAGCCTTAAATTTATCGGGGTACGTTTCTATAGTGCCAAGGCCGAAGTATTTAATTTGCTCACAGCTTTCAGGCATAATAAGCTCAATGCCGAGGCGTGGCAGAGTAGGTGCATTTTCTCTTACGTCACCACAGAAGCTGATTGTCAATGTTCCGTCGTTTGCAAAGGTGTAGTCAACATCAGCCTTAATAATTGGTGGATTAGCAGGGCCACCTAAAGCAATTTTTGTTTTTATTGTTACTTGCTTTTCGCCGTTAACAACCTCTGCAGAATATGTTTTTTGATAAATGTGGTTAAGGTGGTTTGCAACCCAGTCAGGGGATGAGCCTACGTTGTATGTAGGTGCGTGCCAAATTTTGAATTTTGATGGTTCCTGAAGAAGCCGTTCACCATTTTTACAAATAGATTGTATTCTGCCGTAAGCCTTGTCAAAGCAGTATTGTGTATCGCCGCAGGCTATAGCTACAAAACGTCCGTCATCTGTAGCTGTAAGAGTGTTTTCGGCTAAAGTAGTTTCATTTTTATCTGCCTCAACCTCAAACTGCATAAAGCCGATTTCGTAGCCCTTATCAGCCCAAGGCATAGCTTTTCTTTGATGTACTGTTGCTGTAAAGAAGCAGTCGCCCTTAAGAGTGTAGTCTTTAAGATTAATCAACTCATAAGCTTTTTCGCTTTGTGCAGCAATATCAAGGCTTTCAATTTCACCACTTGCTATAACAGTGCCGTTTTGTGTAAGCTCCCACTTAAGCATATATTCAGCAAGTGATTCAAAGTAGCGTACACTCTTTATTGTAAGTACACCAGCCTCAAAGGATGCCCTGAAAGGCTCGTAAACCTTTTTCATATCGTAGTAGCCCGGGCGCTCTTTTCTGTCAGGGAAAACAAGCCCGTCAATACAGCATATACCGTCGTTAGGGAATTCATTCCAATCACCACCGTAGTAGTAGCGAGGGTTACCGTTTTCATCGGGTATATTTATTGCGTGGTCGCACCACTCCCAAATACAGCCGCCACAGAAATTATCGTTAGCATCCACAAGGTCCCAGAATGGGTAAACGTCACCTGTGGAAATGGAGTCAACGTATTCGCACATATAAAATGGCTTTGTGTATTCGGGATTTTTAAGGTAATCAATGGTATATTGGTAGCCGGGGTACATTCTGCTTTCAACGTCGGAAATATCTGCCCAGCTTTCGCCCTCGGGCACAGCAGTAAACTGAAGGTGAGCGTTTTCATAGTGCACAATTGCATTTGCATCACGGTTTTTAATATACTCACGCATAGCTCTGTGGTTGTAGCCACAGCCACTTTCGTTACCTAAGCTCCACATAATAACCGAGCCGTGGTTTTTATCTCTTTCAAAAAGACGGGCTGCTCTGTCAACGTAAGCCTCACGCCATTCATTTATTGTAGAAAGTCTGCTCCAGCGCATCCAATCCCAGTCAGCATCTGTGTTAAAGCCCATTCCGTGAGTTTCAATATCAGCTTCATCAATAAAGTAGAAGCCGAGAGCCTCTGCAAGGTCGTAAAAACGGGGGTCGTTAGGGTAGTGAGAGGTTCTTATTGCGTTAACGTTTGCACGCTTCATCATAAGCAAATCGCGCTTCATATGGTCAATATCTACGGCGTAGCCTGTATCAGGTGAAGAATCGTGCCTGTTTATACCCTTGAGCTTAATTGCTTTGTTGTTAATAAGAAGCTTTTTATCTTTAATTTCAATTTTTCTTAGAGCAAGCTGGAATGGTATTATTTCATCCTCAACCGTAAGGAAAAGGGTGTATATGTAAGGCTTTTCGTCATTCCACAAAAGAGGGTTTTCAATTTCAATTACGAAGGCGCTTTCTGCAGATTCACCATTTTTTATAACTGTGCCGTCGGGGGCACAAAGTCCGTAAAGAATTTCTGTTTTTGCAGTAAGCTCACATTCTATTCTAAGTGTGCAGGTAGATAAATCCTCACTTACAGCTTGTCTTATAAAAGCATCTGCAAGCCTTACCTTGTTGCGAGAGAGAAGGTAAACCTCTCTGAAAATACCTGTAAGCCTAAAGTAGTCCTGGTCCTCAAGGTATGAGCCATCGCACCACTTAACAACGAGAACGCAAATTCTGTTTGTACCTTCCTTAAGATATTTTGAAACGTTGAATTCGCTTGTGCAGTGGCTAACCTGGCTGTAGCCTGCAAACTCACCGTTTACCCATAAATAGAAGCAGGAGGAAACACCCTCAAAGGTGAGAATGTTATCTCTTTCAAGCATTTCGGCAGATACCTCAAAGTCACGTATATGGAATGCACAAGGGTTATCCTCAGGCACGTGGGGTGGGTCTACTGAAAATGGATATTTTAGGTTTGAGTAAAGGGGAGTGTCGGTAACCTCGGGTAAATTATAAAGCTGAAGCATACCCGGTACCTGCACCTGAGCTAAAGCAGATGTATCAAAATCAGCCTCAGTATACTCAAGCTTTAACTCCTCGAAGGTTTCAAAGTATTTAAAGCTCCACCTTCCACAAAGGTTAGTAAGGTAATATGAGCTGTTACGGTCACCTGACAGAGCATCGTCCAAGCTATCGTACGGAATAAAATATGCACGGGGCTTTTCTGTGCCGATGTGTAAAGCTTCAAGAGATTTGTGGTACGGTTTAAAAATCATATATTATCCTCATTTCCTAAATGATTATTTTTTTAGTGTTTTCATAAAGCCTTCGGCAGAGCCAAAGCACTCATTAACCTCTTTGTTCATAGTCTCAAAGCAGCCGTAGGTTGCATAGCAGTCGGATAAAGCTCTGTGAGCGCTTTCATTTTTTTGATTGTAAAAATCAACCATATCCGAAAGCCTGTGGTGTAAAAGATTCGGGTGTAGCTTTCTGAAAATTTTCATAGTATCAATGTAGGTGTTTTTAAATTCACCGTTTGATGCAGCTATAAACCTTACGTCAAATAAAACGTTGTGCCCTATAACAAAGTCATCACCAACAAAATCGAGGAAATCGGGCAACACACTTCGTGGGTTTGGTGCAAAGCGCACCATTTCACTTGTAATGCCTGTAATCATTTCAATTTGTGGTGGTATGGGAAAGCCGGGGTCACACAGGCTTTGAAAGGTATCAACAACCTTGTTGCCTCGCACCTTAACGGCAGCAAATTCTATTATTAAATCCGATGTTGGGTTAAGTCCCGTGGTTTCAAGGTCAAGCACGGTGTAATCTGCAGGGAAGCCTATTACAGCATCACCCCAAAGGGGATTTTTATTTTTGGTTGTACAGGTGAAAACCGAACAACCCTTTTCACAAATAAGCATTAAAATCACCGTTTCTATGATACCATATTACAAACATCATTTTCAACCTAAAAAGAAAAACAGACCCTTAAAATAAAGTCTGTTTTTCCTTTCTGTTTTATTGAATCTCTAAAATCTCATTAGCTTTAAGGCTTATGCTTACAACGTTGTTTTCATCTGCAGCGAAAGCACCAAAAAGCCTTTCTGTAAGAAAGTTAAGCTTTATTGAAACAGTTGTATCAACAGGGGAGAGTATATGCAGCTTATGTAAAGCGTTGTTTTCCCACCAAAGACTGAAGGTTATGTTTCCTCTTGCCTTTATACCCTCAATGCTACCGATTTTCCAGCTTGGCGGAAGTGCCGGTAAAAGCTCAACAATTCTGTTATCAGGTGAGCCTAAGTGGCTTTGTAAAAGCATTTCGGTTATGCCTGCCACGCCACCGAAATTTCCGTCTATCTGGAATGGTGGGTGTATATCAAAAAGGTTGTTTGCTGTACATTCCTTTAAAAGATATTTCAAATGTCCCTCTGAATTAACTCTGTCCTTAAGGCGAGCGTAGAAGCATATTGTCCAGGCTCTTGACCAGCCTGTTGAGCCACCTCCGTTTTCGATTCGCCTTTCAATGGTCCTTTTTGCCGCTTCAAAAATTTCGGGATTGCTTTCATTTATGCTGTCAGCAGGGTACAGGCCAAAAAGCTGTGAAATGTGGCGGTGCCCCGGTTCGGTTTCCTCGTAATCGAAAATCCATTCCTGTATAGTTCCGTAGCGTTCGCTAATTTTAATAGGTGGCAGCTTTGCAAGTGTAGCTTGTAAAATATCTGCAAAATCACCATCAATACCCATCACCTTGCAGGCGTGAATTGTTCTGTCGAAAAGAGCCCTTATAATCTGAAAATCGATTGCAGCACCGTAGGTCATCATGCTCTCTTTTTTACTTCCGTTTTCATCGTAGTAGTAAAACTCGTTTTCAGGAGAGTTAGAGGGTGAGGTAACAAGCTGACCCTTGCTATCGTTGATTAAATAATCGCAAACAAACTGGCAGGAGCCTTTAAGAATAGGGTAAATCTCTGCAAGGTAGTTTGTATCGTTTGTGTATTCGTAATGCTCCCAAAGGTTAAGGCAAAGCCAAGGACCTGCCATAGGGAAAAAGCCACAGTCTACACTATCGTGCACACCTGTACGGCCGAAGGCATCTACTGTGTGGTTTACTGTCCAACCCCTTGCGCCGAAAAGCTCCTGTGCAGTTTTCTTGCCAAAGCTGCTTATCATTTTCATAAAATGAATAAATGGCCTCATTGTTGAATAAAGGTTAGCGCAGCCTGCAGGCCAGTAATTCATTTGCAGGTTGATGTTTGTGTGGAAATCGCTTCCCCAAGGTGGGTTAAAGTCGTGGCACCATATACCTTGAAGGTTTGCAGGTAGCTTTGCATTTTTGCCTGAACTTTCAATAAGGAGATATCTGCCGAAGTTGTAGTATAAGGCAAATAAATCCGGGTCGTATTCATCCCAATGCAGTTCCTTAAGGCGCTGGTCGGTAGAAAGCTCCGAAAATTCTGTTTTTTCAAGCTGGAATTTTACAGTATCAAACTCTTTTTTGTGAGAGTCTTTGTGAGCAGAAAGAACCTCATTATAATCTGCAGCGCAAATTTTACTCAGGCACTCCTCTAAGCTTTGCTTGTAGTCAATTGCTTCGTCAATATCAAATTTATCTATATTGTAGTTGGTGGCAAATGCAGCATAAATTGTAATGTGTGTAGCGCCCTTAACACAAATTGTACTGTGCTCAGGGCAAAGCTCACCATCGGTAAAAATGCGCAGCTTACTGCCGAAGCTCATACCCTCACAGCCCTCGCCGTAAATAGGGCTGTCGTTAGTTGCAATTCTGCCGTTTAAGATTATAGTGTCGTTTTTTATACAGGCAGAGTATGCATCCTGCTTACGGTTGTGGCTGATTTTACAAGAAAACGGGTGCCCGTCGGTAGCTACATTGTAAACAAAAGCATCATATTCCTCGCTGACGAAGGTTGTGCTTGTGTATTTAACGGAATTTTTAACATAGCTTACCTTCGCTACTGCTGTGCTTAAATCTAACTCCTTGTGGTAGTCGGTGTATGGTGATTTATCAAAATAATCTATAAATATTTCACCAAAGCTTTCGTATGAGCGAACTGCAATAGGGTCTGAAAGGAATGTGCCCCTTGCAAGCTCTGCAGCCTCTTGAAGCTTTTCTTCGAAAATAAGCTGACGAATTTCTGCAAGCGCCTCAGGGGAGGCGTGGTAGCTTTCTTGAATCTTTTTGCCGCACCAAAGAGATTCCTCGTTGATTTCGATTTGCTCACAGTCGGGGTTACCGTAAAGCATAGCACCAATTCTGCCATTACCTAAAGGCAGTGCCCACATCCAGTCATCTACAAATTTGTTGTACCATAGTTTTGTTGACATATTAATCACCTTGCTGAGTGTAATTTTAAAATATGATACCACATATGCCTGTTACCTTGCAAGGCTAAAAAGCGCTTGTTGTGGATTAGGTAAAAAAGTTATGGCATTTCTGCCGTGCCTCAAAAGAAGGTGAACACCAAAACAGATTTTTTCTTCCATTTGAATTTTAACAAAGCCTTTACATCCCTGTGCGAAACATAGTGAGGGGATTAATCTGCAATATGGGGTCCCCGAAAAGCAGTGCTTTTTGGGGAGAGGAAGTACTGCGCACTGGTGAGCTTTTCGAGTGAAACGAGAAAACGATAAACGAAGCATTGTACTGACGAGGTGGTGGGTAGTTCTCTTGCCTCTTTTCTTCAGTTGGATAGAATTCCACTATAAAGAGTTGCCAAACACAGTCGGCTCTTTTTGTACACCTTTTTACTATGATTAAATTGAATTTTCTGGAAATTTATTGTATTATTTTTTTGAAATAGGAAATCTTGTTTAATGTAGTGAATGTTGATACAGAGGGAATAAACAATGAAAGAATTAGATGTAGTAAGATTATCTGAAGAATTTAATGGAATGCCTGCAGGAACACAAGGGGTTATTGTTTTGGAATATGATGGTACCTGTTTTGAGGTGGAATTTTTTGATTTAAACGGTGATACTATTGATGTGTTTACAACACCGGCAGATTTGTTGTATCAGACAATATAAAACTTAATTAAAGTATATTAAAACTATTTTTAAAAAACACTTTGCATTTTGCAAGGTGTTTTTTCTTTCGGTGAAAAAAGTTGATATTCGCAGAAATATATAATATATATGAAAGTAATTTTCTACTTAAAAGAGGTTGGTTTTATGAAAATAGCAAATATTCAATATGATATTGTTCCGAGAAAAATGATTATGCAGCAGAGGGTCGTGCTCAAAAAATGCTTGAAATGGCAAATGAGCTCCGTGCTCGTTGCCACGTCGGCGAAAACAGTCACACCGGACTGTTTTCTTCCGAAAGCCATACGGCTTTCTCCCTCCTTGTTCGAATCCCTTGCTTTTGAACTAACAAAAAAACAGAATCACCCAAAAGGGTGATTCTGTTTTTGGCGGAGAGCAAGGGATTCGAACCCTCGAACAGGTTATAGCCCGTTACACGATTTCCAATCGTGCTCCTTCGACCAGCTCGGACAACTCTCCGTATCTTTGTCAAACAACGCTCCTATTATATATGACTGTATTCAAAAAATCAAGTGCTTTTTTCAAATTTTTAAAATATTTATATCACACTTTTAAAAATACTTGCATTTTGTTAAACAAGGTGGTATCTTTATCTATAATATTATGAAAAGGAGGTAGGATTATGGAGAAAAACCGTTCGCTTGATGCCGCTGAATTCAAACATCCCAACAAAATCGGCTTCAAGGAAGGGCTCGGTTATGCTATGGGCGATGCGGGTAACTTGTTTATCCTGACATATATTTCTTCATTTCTGAAAGTTTTTTACACTGATGTTCTTAAAATCAAAGAAAGCAAAATTGCAACGCTGTTCCTGATTGCAAGACTCTGGGATGCTATCAACGACCCACTCTGGGGCAACATTGTTGCAAAAAGAAGGCCGGCAAAAGACGGTAAGTACAGACCTTATCTTAAATGGTTTGCGCTCCCTCTCGGAATTTCGGCGATTCTGTGCTTTATCAATTTCTCGAATTTCACAAGCAATGAGAACCTGATTCTTGCGTTTGCATACATTACATATATCGGCTACGGTATGCTTTACACAACAATCAACATTCCATACGGTTCACTCGCTTCCGTTATCACCGATGACCCCGAAGGCAGAACTTTGCTTTCAACTTTCAGAACCATCGGCGCAGGTATCGGCGGTGCTGCTCCCCTGCTTATCGCTCCGTTTGTAATCTATAAGGTTACGGGCACAAACGCACAGGGCGTTGCCGTTAAGGCTGCTGACGGCCCCGGTATGCTCCTTTTCGGCGCAATCATGGGTATCAGTTCAATCATTTTCTTCTACCTTTGCTACGGCATTTCAAAGGAAAAAGTTCCCTCTGAAGAAGAACCCAAGGTTGATGTTAAGAAAACATACCTCGGTATGCTTAAGAGCCGTCCGTTCATCGTTGCCGCCCTTTCCGGTATCCTTATCAGCGGTCAGCTTCAGTTCGGTTCTCTCAATCAGTATCTTTACAAGAACTATTTTGAAAACACAGACCTTTCGGTAATCGGAACAATTGCAAACTACCTGCCCATGGCGGTTATGATTTTTGTAACACCGAAGCTTGTTAAGAAATTCGGCAAGAAAGAGCTTTGCGGATTCGGTACTTTCTTTTCTGCAATTGCCGCAATTCTTCTTTTCCTCGTTGTTCCCAGATGTGACAGGCTCACCACAGCTCCCGTTGTATTCATGGTTTTAACATTTGTTATCGGTTTCGGCTATTCATTCGTCAGCATTACCAACTGGGCGATTATCACCGATGTTATTGATTATCAGGAATATAAAACCGGCATACGAAGCGAAAGCGCTGTTTATGCTGTTTATACATTCTGCCGCAACCTCGGCCAGACTGTTGCCGACACCGGCGGTATGGTTATGCTCAGCAAGATTGCCGGTTATGATGGTGCAACAATGGGCGACAAGGGCTATATCCCCGAAGTCGGTGAAGGCATACTTTTTGTTTGTACGGTAATTCCTGCAATTGTCTATACCCTCGTATTTCTCCTCTTCAAATTCGGTTATCCGCTTGATAAGAAGAGTCTTATCCCCGTATATGATTTTGTCAGGAAATCACGCTATTCAACAGGTGAAGAAAACCTTGAAAGATGCCCCGAATAATTAAATGCATAAAAAGAGAGCACGGAAATTTCCGTGCTCTTTTTGCGTTATTTAAGGATAACTTTGAAAGTCTTGATTTCAAAGGGCTTGAATTCGGTTGCAATTGTGTTTGCGCCGAAGTTAACGGGAGCATCCTTTTCTTCAAGAAGGTTACATTCTGTTGCGGTAAGGATTTCTCCGCCGAATGTGAATGTAACGGGAGTCTTTCTGTTCCAGGTTTCGTATGCTCTGACGATGATTGCTTCGCTGTCCTCAGCTTTTTTGACGGTTTCGATAACAACATTGCTCTTATCGCAGGCAACGAGTGAATATTCAGCAGGGAGGTTACCGCACTGTGCGGCAAGAGGCTTGCAGTAAAGCGGAACATTCAGGCAGTAGCCTTCGTATACAACATCGGTATCGCATACTGCGCCCGAGTGAGGATAAATAGCGTAGGTGAATTCGTGGCGTTCTCTGTCCTGGTTATAGTTGGGTTGTGTTGCTGAACGGAGGAGCGTGGGCTTAATTGAGCCTTCTTTGATTGTCCAACCGTACTTGCAGTCATTGAGAACAGCAAGACCGAAGCTGTTATCGGAAAGGTCAGCCCACTTATGACCGCAGGCTTCGAACTGAGCATAGTCCCAGGTGGTGTTGTTGTGGGTTGTGCGCTCAACATTACCGAATTGAATGTCATATGTTGCTTTGGTTGTGTTGACATCAACGGGATAGTGAGCCTTGAGGGCGATGTTTCTTTCTTTCCAGTCAACATCGTAATTTATATCTATACGGCAGGTGTGAGGATAGAATACGAAATACTGGGTGATTGTCGAAGTGTTGAACTCGCGCTCAACCTTGATAACTGTTCTTACAGGGCCCGCTTCGATGAGTTCACGGCTCTTGACATTATCGATGTTCCAGAATTTTTCATCGTAGTAGCACTTGATATCCCAGGCTTCGTAAACATGAGAACGGTCCTCGTAAGCGACGAGGTTATTGAGAACTTCGCCTTCGGGAGCGACGAATCTGCCGCTTTCCTTGTGATAAAGAGAGCTGATGTTCATATCGCCGTTGAAAGTGAGTTTATAGAAATCGTTTTCGACCGATTCAAGAGAAGCATTTACGCTCTTTTCACCGGCAGATGCGCCGTCGGTAATTGTAAATGCCTTGTAGCCCTTTGAGGGAACATTCTTA
>JAZNTU010000026.1:0-11155 GCA_045591945.1 Acutalibacteraceae bacterium
TTCGACAAATTGGAATTTGTCATAAAAATCGCTCTAACATCAATAAACAATATATATCGGTGTATTGCTGACAGTCAGCTTCCTGCCGATTTGTATTTCATTGCCGTACATATCAAAGGCTTTATAATCGCCTTCGGGTGCGTCGATTTTAGTTTTATTTCCAATACTATAATATACTTCGATTTTCTTTTCGTTATCAGCGTATTCATCAATCACAAGATTCTTTTCATCCGAAATATTCTTCACAAACTCTGCATTGCCGAGAAAACGGATAACGGTTGCGTAGGAAATCACAGCTTCGGTAGGTTGGAGATACTCGTTGAAAAATGCAAAGTTATTTATATCGTTTTCAGGTGTAACGGTTTTTCTGAATGCGAACGAAACAAATCCGCTTGCTCCTGTTGAACGGGTGTAAAGTGCCTTGCAGGCGATTGTAGCCGCATCTGCACCTCCTACTCCGCTTTCGCTGTTGAAACCGCCATTTGAAAGTCCTGCAGATTTTGTAAGCGATAACATTTTGCCCATATAGTCATAGTAATTATCAAGTCCGTCGTGGTTGTGATAACCGTAATTATCAAGCAGATTCTTATTAATCAATTCTGCGGATTTCTGATAAAAAACAAGGTTGCTTTCTTTTTCCGCAACAGCAAGTCCGCCCGAATAAACGTATGCCGACGGGTTTTCTGTTTTGATTATTGTTGCGGTTTTTTCAAGAAGTGAAAAATATTCTTCGGGAGTGCCTGCAAAGAAAAAATAGTTCGGCTCGTTCCATATTTCCCACAGAATGTCGGGGTTAGCGGCGTAATGTACTGCAACCTTGCTTGCAAAATCAGACCAGATATTTTCATCGGGAGGGTAAGTCCAGCCGATTGATTCATCGTAATTCTCTTTGTATTTATCTGCGGCAGACCATTTGCCTGCGTTGAAGCCGAGAAGCCAGTTGTATTTCATACCCCGTTCGTTGACTTTGCTGACAAGTAAATCCTGCACGGAGAAATCAACGTTGCCGTAAGATTCGCTCTGCATTGCGTCCCAACCGACGCTGTCCTCACGGACGAGGTTTATGCCGAGATATTGCGCAACGTCAAGAATTCTGTCAACGGATTCTTCTGCGCTGTAATTCGGAAGCTGAAAGCCTTCGCCCCAAGTATATGCACGGGTTATATACGGCTGAATGCCGTAGTAAAAGCCGTCACTTGCCTGCTTGTTTCGGGGAACAACACCGACGTTGAAACTGTATTCGGTCGCATCGGAAAGTTTGATTGCAACGGTAAAAACACCGTTTTTATCGGACGAAAAAGCAAAGGTGTTGTAGGGCAAAGAGGATTTGAGCGTGACATATCCTCGCTTGTCAAAGTCCGTTTGCTCACTTCTGACGGAGATTTTTGCTTTTGTGCCGTCAAGCGATTCATCAAGGCATTCAATAATAACCCTGATTTCTTCATCAGGCTCAAACAGATTGCTGTTGCCGATGACACCGAAACGCAAGTTATCATTTTCACCGTTTACGTAATATTCGGTTTCTGTTTCTGTTTGCGTGATAATGAGCTGTTTTTCGGGAAACAAACCAACAAAAAACATATCAAACGCAAACACAACGGACAGCAAAAATGAAATGATTTGTGTCATATTTTCTCCTTTTATTTATAGTGCAAAACTAAGATTTGTCATTTTGAATCGATATTGATTTCATACGTATCTTCAATGAGTATATAGTTCACATTATGCTTTTGTGCGAGGGCTAATATTTCTGCATTATCTGCCAACACACTCTCCATTGTGCACCATTCATCATCCAAACGATTTTCAATGACACTTGCATATTTCTTAATGTCAGCAAAATGATTTCTTATATAGTTCTCGCTCATTACAATGCAGTAGTATCTAATATTTTCGAGATATTCTTGTTGAAAATATTTCGACCAGTCAAAAGGAATATAGCAACCTTCGACAATTAGGTTCTGATTGTTCTCAATAGCAGTTTTTATCATTTCACGGATGATGGGCCATAAGTATGCTGTTAAGTCTTTATCCTCGCTAATCGGAGTGAGTTCAGTATTTCCGCTACGGATTAAGCCCATTTTCAGATGGTCTATCGATAGATATGGATATTTATATTTTTCAAGCAATTTTTGAGCAAGCGCCGTTTTGCCTGTATGCGATGCTCCGGTAATTAAAATAATCATCTCATTCATCCCTACAAATTCTTATTTGTCTCTCTCACTTAAGCTCTGCAATTTTTTCTTCAAGCTTCTGAACGAACTGACCGACAAAATATCCGTCAATAAAACGGTGGTTCACATCAAGTGTCATATTGATGATATATTTACCGTTTTGCTCGGTGTATTTTCCCCATACAAGTATAGGGGCAGTATCGTCTTTGAGCTTTGGGTCGGTGTAATTACGCTCGTTTGAGCACATTGTAATATCCGCCCAAGGGATACAGGAAAATACAATCTGCGACTCTCTCAAGCCACCAAGAGAACGTACTGACAAAGGATTGTTTTCGCTTTCCTTACGGGCGTTAGTTGCAAATTCAATAATATCACCATCACAAGGAAGTGACACCATATGAAAGCTTGTTGCACCTTTTTTCAAATCCGTAAAGCAAGGTACACGGCGCTCAATCTTATAAACCTTGTTATCCTCAGTTTCAAGTAAAAACTCGTCAATTTCATTAATCGACTGTGTGCAAAGATATATAAGCGAGTAATAGAAAGATATTTTGTTCTCTCTTGTAAACTCAAGAAGCTTTGTTATATCAATATTGAATGCAACGCAGTAATGGGGTGTTGCAATATCAGAATAAAATTCAAAGTGTTCTTTTCTATCCCAAGTGTTTATATCAATTTCTTTTCTCATAAAGCACCTCTGCAAATCCTTATTTGTTGAATTGATTATATCACCAATCAACAGCTAAAGCAATAAAAGAAAAACGGCTGAAAGCAGATCAGAGCATGTAAAAAATTGACTACACAAGTCGGCTCTTTATATTTTAGTTTGACAAATTGGAATATTATGCTCTTTTAGGTTTTATCAATTCTCCTATCATTGCACCGCCGATGATACAAATTGCACCAACAATCTGAACTACAGTCATTTTTTCGCCAAGCAAGAGAGCAGCAAAAACAACCGCTGACAAAGGTTCCAAATAACCGCACACTGCTACTGTTTGCACAGGTAGTTTTGCGAGTGGCGAAAAATAGAGATAACAACCAATTCCTGTGTTTAGAATACCAAGTATCAAAATCCAAACCCAAGCGTTTGCAGGTGCATTGATAAGAATTCCTTGCTTAAAACCCGTGAATATAGCCACGGTCAAGAAACTAACCACAAGTTGTATTACGGAGTTTTCCATTCCGCTTATATTTTTTGATTGCTTGTTAAGTGTTACCATAAAGAAATACATTACAGCTGACATTGCACCGCAGAACAGACCCCAAGGGTTGCTCTTACCAACTGCATTACCGTTTACAAGAAAAATACCAACAAGCACCGTTGTAAAGCCTAATAATTTAGGGGTAGTCAGTTTTTCACTAAAGATAATCGGTGATAATATCATCACAATAACAGGACCACAATAATAAAGTAAGGACGATAAGCTTACACCTATCTGCTGATATGCTTCATATAGGAACATCCAACTTGTTCCCATTGCAATACCTGACAAGGCAATAAAACCTGTGTCTTTCTTATATTCTTTTATATGAAATTTACCCTTACCAATTAAGAAGAGGATAATCAAAAGGATACTGCCGATTAGTGTTCGTAAAAATACAATTTCATAACTGTTCAGAGGAATATGGCTTGCTACTATGCCATTTAAACCAAACAACAGTAATGCAGATATATATTTAAAAAATGCTTTTCTATCCATATTATACTCCTTGATTTCAGGTTAGAAATATTGTATCATAAACCATAATATAACAAAAGCGAATATTTGTTATACTAAAAATCACATTTTGTAATGGTGAGCATATGGATATGAATTTACAAAAATATCTTTCGTTTGTTAAAACTGTAGAATACGGCAGTTTTACAAAGGCTGCAGAAATACTAAACTACACACAATCAGGTATCAGCAGAATGATTGCTGACCTTGAAAAAGAATGGGGCGTAATACTTCTTGAAAGAAGTAAGAATGGTGTAAAGCCTACCAGTGATGGAGTAAAGTTATTGCCGTATGCACAGAATCTTTGTACCGATTTTGATAAACTGAAAATGCAGGTAGATGAACTGAACGGATTGCAGTCAGGACTTATTCGCATCGGTACGTTTTCGAGTGTAGCTACCCATTGGCTTCCGAATATTATCAAGGAATTTCAAAAAGATTATCCGAACATTGACTATGAACTTTTGCTTGGGGATTATACTGAAATTGAAGAATGGATACATACAGGCAGAGTTGATTGTGGATTTTTAAGATTGCCCACCCACCCTGAATTTGAAACAATACTCCTCCAAAAAGACAAACTTATGGCAATAATTCCTGAAAATCATCCATTGAAAGATTGCGACAAATTTCCTGTAAACGCTCTTTGTAAAGAACCCTTTATGCTTCTTGAGAAAGGCGCTAAAGCAGAAATCTCAGAAATCTTTGAGCGCAATAATTTAACACCAAATGTAAAATTTACTACTTGGGATGATTACGCTGTAATGTCCATGGTAGAAAGCGGACTCGGTATCGCCATACTCCCTGAGTTGATTTTAAAGCGTGTTCCGTATAGAATTATAGCAAAGGAACTTGATGTTCCCGCATATCGAAACATAGGACTAGCACTGCGAGATAAGAAAACTGCTTCTCTTGCAGTAAAACGGTTCATTGAATATTTAAAGTACAGATAAAATACAAGAACTCTCACTCAATGCAAGTGGGAGTTCTTGTATATATTGCAATTTAGGTTTTATTCAGTCATACCAAACACACAAATCATTACTGAACACTACTGCTAAAGTTGCTCCAAAAAGGTAGTCATCCTCGTTATCTCCGTGGTAAAACATAGCGTATTTATACGGTGAAATACTGCTTACATCAATAACAAATCCTGCAGTAATTCTGTCCTTTGCCCAAGGCTTGTTTTTCTGGTTAAGATACAAAGTCCGGACATCAGTGAATGTTTCAAAATCATTGGTAGCCATAATGTTTATGCCGTTGTCAGGAGAATTAAAGATTAGATATTCGTCATTTTCTTTTATAACACATACATTTTCACCGCATTCAGTAAAGCCTTCACATTTCCAATTAACTAAATCTTCTGATGTACTGTAAGAAACTCCGTTCTGCTTAAAAAAGCAAATAAACTTATCACCGTCATCAAAAAGAAAAGGATCTATCATTCGTCCCATATCACTTTCAGGAATATTGCCTTTAACCTTAAGCAAAACAGGCTTATCCCAATGAATCAAGTCTTTGCTTTTCATCGTGAATATTCTTGAGCTTTCATTACCGTAAATTTGACCGTCTTTTCTCGGATAGGTTTGCAGACAAATAAAATATTCGCCATTATATTTAATGACATTTCCGGGTGATGAATAGTTTTTTAGATTATCCTTTTCAGTAAGTATTTCAGGTTTACTCCAATTAATAAAATCTTTGCTTTGACTCATAGCCACATAAAAATACTGCCTTTCAGGAGTATTTTCAACCAATGTAAAAAACAGATATATAACACCGTTTTCAATATAAGCAGCAGGGTCACGGTATGAGTATTTATTTGTCTGTTCAAATATAAGCATATATATCTCCGATATGTACTCAAATTACATTTTTTACAGAACCATTACTAATGTTCCGATTCCTATAAGTATGCATCCTATCAGCGATTTAGCTGTGAACTGCTCATGCAGAAATACAAAAGCTAAAACTAATGTAATTACAACACTAAATTTATCAATAGGAACAACCTTTTATGCATCTCCCATTTGCAAGGCTCGGTAATAGCATAGCCATGAAGCACCGGTTGCCAATCCTGACAAAATGAGAAATATCCAGCTCTTTTTACTTATATCGGTGATTCCATTTTGAGCATTGGTAAGAAAAACCATTCCCCACGACATAATGACCACAACAACAGTTCTGATTGCTGTTGCAAGATTTAAGTTGACTCCGTCTATGCCGACCTTCGCCAGTATAGAGGTAAGTGCTGCAAATATTGCAGACAGTAATGCGAATACAAACCACATACAACTACCTCCACAAATTCTCATCCATTAAATTTATTATACCATACATTCCCCAACATTTCCACAGTTACATACGTATAAAAAACTTTACTGCATAATACAAAGAAAGGGAGCTGACTGAAAAAGTCAGCTCCTTATATTACCAGGGTAGTAAATTAGTAATTATCGTACAACCTGAATGAAACCTATGATTAAAAGATGTAAAGGATAGTATATATAAAATAGCCATTTAGTGATTTGGTTTATCCGTTGATTATGTCCTCTCTTTCCGTTATACATCATAATAACAGGTATCGCCAATATAACCGCCATTTGTATAATCCCATAGAGTTTGTCAAGAGCGAAGAAATATACAACTGAATAAAGAGAAACAAAGAAAACCATCCATAGCATCTGCTTTTTGAGGTTTTCTCTGTTGGTACCGATAGCAAGAATACAAAGGCTTGCAATACAGCTCCAATCACTGGGAAAAGTAATTAAACAAATAAGTGTTATAAGAACAATTTTTATGCTTGGCTTTATCTTTTGGTTGTTTACAATTCGTAACATTACCAAGCCCCACGCAAGAGGCCACATAACACTTGTCTGATTGAAAATATCTCCGTAATAAAACGGAATAAATGATTTCCAATCAATGTAACTTGAAGAAGCGAATATATAAGCAAAATGTGATATAAAAGAGAATAAAAACAGTCTTAAAGTGTATTTATTTACATTTTTGGTGTAATGATATCCCTCTGCTATAAAATAACACATAATCGGACAAGTGAGTCTGCCGATTATATGCAATGCAACAGGGACAATACCATTGTCATACCCCGGAAAAACCGACCAAGCGATATGGTCTATCGTCATTGCAATAATCGCGATAAATTTTATTGTATTCGAGTTTAATATCTTTTTCATAACTGCTCTGCCAAGTTCTTATTTGTCAAACTAATTATCATTTCAATTATTTTTCATTGTGTAATATTTATTTCCGGTATAGCAGAACTAAACTGCTTTCTTCCCGAAAAGGTATTTTCTGACCTTCTGTCAGTTGAATTATCTGCCCAGGTGCTGAGATTTGAAACACAAAATTTCAAAAAACTGTTCATATAAACATCAAAATTTTCCTGTTTACCGTTAAAGCTGTACCCTTTAACTACAGGCTCTTTGTTCTCTAAAAACAGCTCTCTTATTTCAAATATATCTAAAAGTTCCCCTTCTTCATCAGTAAACCAGCATCCAAAGGACGGGTCAAAGGAGCACCATTTATTTTCTTCGGATATGTAAACCAAGCAAGTGAAATGAGAGCCTGTGAACTCCGAAGATACCATAGCCACAGGAAACGCCTTTATTCCCACAGCCACAAGGCAATCTGCAAAGGCTATTGCTCTGTAACGGCAGTTTATGGCACGGTTAAAAGGCTTATCAAAGGAATAGTCCAAAATTTCAAGGGTGTCATCATTCAGCATTTTCATTTGCATTCCGCTGTAATATGTGTGTTCTGTAAGCCATTCAAGAATCTGAACAGCCTTATCAAAATCACTGTCAGCAGTTGCTATATCTGATAAATTATATTTTTCATTAAGCTGTGCATGAAAATCATAGGGCTTTATAATTTTATCAAGCTCTGTTTCTGTAAGCTCCCTGTCCTCTGATGCCATATCCTTGATACATACAGGCTCTTTTAACAGTGCTTCTTCATAATCCATTTCAGAAACATATTCAGCATATTTTTCACTGCTGAATTGCACTATAATTCTATCGATTAAATCAAATCTTAGATTAACAACAACGAGAATTATAACCACTAAACCTATAATAATCGGGATTTTAAGCTTTTTCATTTTTGCACCCCTCGTTTCATAAAAGCCTTATTGCAAAAACATTATACCATATTTTCCACGACATTTCTACAGTTACATACATATAAAAAACTTTACTGCATAATACAAAGAAAGGGAGCTGACTAAAAAAGTCAGCTCCTGTAGTTTTTAGTTCGACAAATTGGATTTTATCAGTTTACCCTACCTATCATATCAAGAGGAATTTCTTTAAAAACGGGCGCGACTTTTCTGATTTCATCAATATCCTTGATATTATAATCTCCGTTATCAATATCGACAAAGATTTCATCGCATTTGCCTACATTATATATTGCGTTTTCGCTTATATCGCTAAACTGCCAAACGGAGCTGTAAATCTCGCCGTAATCCATATTTTTATTAATGATAATATTATTTTTAAAGGTGCTTGCAGGGTTGGGAATATAATCAGGCGAAGCTGATTTTGAAATATCGTCTGTGCAGTTTTTGTATTCAGGGAATGCATTTTGCCAGGCTTCACTCTGCCAGGGTGAATTATACAGTGCTTCCCACATATCACCGCTATCTACATAAGCATGAGTGAACCACCCGTTTTCAAGAGCACCCTCTCTTGCTCTGTCATCAAACCTCAAAGCATTATTGCCGGGATTCACGATAATGTTATTAGTTATGAGATTATCTCTGCCACCGCCCACGTGAATTGAGTTACTGGGAATATTGATAAGAAGATTGCCGTAAATCTGATGACCTGAAACCGCATCATCAAGATAAATACCATCGGGTCTGTGATTTTCCGAACCGACGTTATAAATACAATTGTATCTTACAACGTTGCCGTACCACACCCAGCTTCTTCCCGAATAAATTGCACCTGCATCATCAGAAAGAAGGCATACGTCGTGGATAAGATTATATTCAATAATATGATTGTTACCTTTATATGTAATTGCCTCGTGAGGAGAGTTCGCCATTTCATTGTGAGAGCAAATATTCCCTACGCCCTCAAGAGTAACGGCAGGCTGATAGGTCTGGTAAATTTCCGACCAATCGTGAATGTAATTGTTATCAGCCTTGCTGTTACCGGGAGTAAGAGTTTCTGTATCGCCACCGGTAATAACAATTCCGCCCTTTCCGGTACGGGTAATTTCGTTGTTATATGCAAAGTTGTTGTTGCCGTTCATAATGAGAGCATTACCTGCAACGTTTTTAATAAGACAATTCTGAACGGTATTGTTATTGCCTGTTATAGCTACGCCGTCACCTCGTGTTCCTTTTACGGTTAATCCGTCAAAGGTGATGTAATCAGCCTTGGAATTTATTACGGGATTGAGCGAGAGTGAAAGAATAATTTCTGCATTATCCTTGTTTTCAGGTTCCCACATACAAAGAAGTCCCTTTTCTCTGTCGAGATACCATTCTCCGGGTGCAGAAAGCTCTTCAAGAACGTTGAAAAAATAGTACGGTGCATCTTCTTTTGTTCCGTAAAGACTAACAAACCTGGGAGTAAGCTCACGAGTATCTTTATCAAAGCTTCCTATGGGAGTTGAAGCATCTGCCCAATCATATTTCCAATAGCCAAACATCCATACGTCGTTAAGATTTTTCCAGCCTGAAATTCTATTTGCAAGCTCAGGATTAACCTTATAAATATCCGGTTCGGGGTTACGGATTTCATACCAATCCTTAACCTCTGTAAGTGCACCGTCGGATTCCTTGCCCAAGCCTGTTTTTACGACCTCTTCAGTATAAAGATATTCGTTATCGGGATATCTTGCAACGGTTTGTCTTATATCATCCACGAAAAGCTCGCAATAAAGAGGACCTGTATAATCGCCGTCATAGTTATCTGCTGTATGGTAAGAGCCTATTGCATAAATCTTACCCCAATCATCGCTTGTGAGGGAATAGGGTGCTTTTGTCAGGTCAATAACCTCAACATTTTCCTGAGCATCGGCAGAAAGTCTTTCTGCAATTTCGGGATAACCCTTTACATTTTTTAAGTCGGCGGTATTAAGTGTTATACCACCATTGATAACAACCTCACCGTTATAAGAACAGAACGTTACCGGACATTCCTCTGTGCCTGAATCCTCTTTGGTAAGTTCGAGAGAAGACACACGGTATTCACCCGCTTCAATGCAAACCGTAATACCCTTTTTGCCTGCCTTATCTGTATTTCTTACTGCTTCAACCGCTTTTTCAATTGTCAGAAACGGTGAATCTTTTGTACCGCTGTTGTTGTCATTTCCGGTTGTGCTTACATAAAAATCGCCGATAATCATTTTATCATCATTCTTTTCTTTTGGTACTGTTGATATAACAGGTGTGGGAGCAATGTAATCTTCGTAAAGCAAAACGTAAATGTGCGATTTGATATACGAATGACTTCCGAAGAGAAATCCGATAACAATAAGTGCGCAGAGAACCGCTTTTAAAACCTTGTTGTTAAATATTCTGAACACACAAAGCAGAGCCATAACTGCTGTGATTATGAACGTGAGGTACACGGGAATAACCAATGCAGCCAACTCAAGCTCACCGCTGCCGATTACGGCATTTATCAAAAACATACCACCAACAAGAATTGCAGCAAAAGCCAAAGCCGTTAAAACTGCATTCAATACTGTTTTCTTTTTATCTATCTTTTTGCTCAAGGGTATCGAAAGCAATGCTCCGCCAAGGCAAACAACAAAGCCGAGAATAAACTGAAGCGGTGTATATTCAAAACAGAGATATTGCATGTGGTAGTAATATAACCCGACAATTGCAAAAGCTATGCCCAAAACAAGACAAATTGTTCCGGAAATTATTGTTTTCAAGGGTTTCTTCATAAAAATAAATCCTCCTGAATTCTGATTTGTTGAAATAATTATAGCACAATGTAACCTTTCTTTTCAATCGCCGGTGACAAAATACTCCCTGCGTTTCTGTGTTATGTAGTTATGTTTGTTGCCCCGATAAATTGGAATTTAATCGATACTTATATTCCTATAATTTCTCTGATTTCTTTTGCATCAACATCATTAAGACTGCAATTATTGAAAACTGCGATATAAGCCGCAACACCTGCAGCTTCACCGATTCCTACGCAGATAGGCATTGCCCTGAAATTTGAATGTGCCATATGTGTACCCGAAATGTTTCTTCCGCAAAGCAGA
>JAZNTU010000027.1:0-55578 GCA_045591945.1 Acutalibacteraceae bacterium
AGAAGTATGTCCCGACCATATACATATGTTGGTTGAGATACCACCGAAAATGGCAGTATCAAGCTTTATGGGTTACCTCAAAGGAAAGAGTAGTACAATGCTGTATGAGCAATTCGGCGAATTGAAATACAAATACCGAAATAGAGAATTTTGGTGTAAAGGGTACTATGTAGATATAGTAGGAAAAAATGAAAGCCGAATTGCAGAGTATATACAGAACCAACTGAAAGAAGGCCAAATGGGTGACCAGTTGACAATGAGTGGATACGGCCCGTTTACGGGTAGCAAGTAACAATCTTTTGCATTTGGTAGTCGTAGGGTACGCCTTGAGGCGATGCCAGTAACATAGGGCTATGCCCGCATATGAAAAACCACCCGCTTGGCGGGTGGATGTTTATTATAAAATGTTTTTAATTTCGCTTAATTTATCTACTGTGTATGTAGGCTTAATTGTTTCGCTTATGGGATCTGCGTTTTTATTAAACCAAATAGTATCAATGCCAAAATTATTGCCACCCTTAATATCTGCCGAAAGGCTGTCGCCAATAAGTATAATATCCTCCTTTGGTGGCAAACCGATGTTTTCATAGCAGTAATCAAAAAATCTTATATCAGGCTTTTGTATGCCGATATCCTCCGATAAAAACAGGTTTTTAAAATATTTGCCGTAATTACCTATTTTAATTCGGCTTTCCTGCACGTAACGGAAGCCGTTGGAAACTACGTATAAATCATACTTTGGAAATAAATAATCAAGCAATTCATAGGCACCCTCAACAGGGTATGCACCCATAGCAACACCGTTTTCAAAGCGCTCTTCAATTATAGTGCCATCGTATTCTATACCAAGCTTTTCTAATATAATATTCCACCTGTTGGCTCTCAAAAACGGCTTGTCAATCTCTCCAAGCTCAAGTCGTTTCCATATTTTTACGTTTTCCGTAATAAATGTGGTAAAAACGTTTTCATCATAATGAAAGCCTAAATTCTCAAAGATGTTCATTATAGAATGCCTTGCACATTCGTTAAAATCAATTATTGTGTTATCAAGGTCTAAAAGTATAATTTTTTTCATGTTTCACCTTTTAAAATAGGGGCTGTTAAACAGCCCCGTAATTTTAAAGTAATTCTACAAGCTTATCTGCAATATTGTCAACCCAATCACCGTCAAAAAGCTCAACTGCACCTGCATCTACTGCAGCAGCAAGCTTGTTGTTAATAGGGATTTGTGATACTGTGTCAACATTGTGTGCTTTTGCAATTTCCTCAATGTGGCTTTCACCAAAAATAAAGTGTTTTTTGCCACAATCGTTACAAACAAAGTAAGCCATGTTTTCTGCAAGAGCAATAATCGGAATGTTCATAAGGTTAGCCATTTTAACTGCCTTTTCAACAATCATACCAACAAGCTCCTGTGGCGAGGCTACAATTACGATTCCGTCAACAGGAATACTCTGGAAAACTGTGAGAGGAACGTCGCCTGTTCCCGGAGGCATATCAACAAACATAAAGTCAACGTCGTTCCAAATAACGTCTGTCCAGAATTGCTTTACTGCACCTGCAATAACAGGGCCTCTCCAAACAACAGGGTCAGTATCGTTTTCTAAAAGCAGGTTAACAGACATAACCTCTATACCTGTTTTTGTACGGCAAGGTAAAATACCGTTTTCTGTACCAAGTGCCTTTTCTTTAATGCCAAAGGATTTTGGAATAGACGGGCCTGTTATATCAGCGTCAAGTATAGCAGACTTAAAGCCCCTTCTTTGCATTGTAACAGCAAGCAAAGAGGTAACAAGGGATTTACCAACGCCACCTTTACCGCTTACAACGCCAATAACTTTTTTAATGCTTGAAAGCTGATGTGGTTTTTCAACCAAGCTTTCGGGCTGCTGCCTTGAGGCGCAGTTTTGTGAGCAGGTGCTACAATCGTGTGTACATTCGCTCATTAAAATCATCTCCTGTAAGTAGTTGTTTATATAATAAAATTTTATCCAATAAATCTGTAATATAATAACATATATACAGTAAATTTTCAATACAAGTTTATTACATCTAAACTATTGACTTTTTGTTGGATTTTTTATATAATGCTATGTGCACGACTATTGTGTGGTGCAAATATAACTAATAAAATACAGGTTTTGATTTACCACACTACTTCTAACTTCTGTAAATGATACCTGAATAATAGATAGGAGAAATAAAAATGAAAAGAACTTATCAGCCAAAGAAAAGACACAGAAAGATGGAGCACGGCTTCCGTAAAAGAATGGCAGACAGAAACGGCCGCAAGGTGCTTGCACGCCGTCGTAGAAAAGGCAGAAAGCAGCTCACTTATTAATTAGGGGCTCCCTGAGGGAAATAATGTGTCAGACTTCGTCACACTTAAAAGCAATCCTGACTTTCGTCGGCTGTATAATAGAGGAATAAGTATTACTGATCCTGCGCTGGTTATTTACTACTCAAAGAACCGCGCGGGAATTTGCCGTATTGGTATAACCACAAGCAAAAAAATCGGTAATGCAGTAGAACGCAACCGTTCAAGAAGGCTACTTAAAGAGGCTTTCAGAAGTGTTTGCCCAAGGGTAATTCCTCAATATGATATTGTAATTGTGGCAAGGTCTAAAACAAAATACGTTAAAAGCACACGCTTAGCAGAAATAATGCTGGAGATTTTTAATTCCCAGGGTATGCTAAAGCCGGAGGGCGAGGAATAATGAAAAAAGCTCTTATGTCTATCATAAGGTTTTATCAAAAAAGAATATCCCCTCTGTTTGGCCCTAAGTGCAGGTATTACCCAACCTGCTCGCAATATGCCCTTGAGGCATTGGAGGAGTGGGGCGCCTTTAGGGGTACGCTTTTAACAATTGGCAGACTTATGCGCTGCAACATATTTTTCCCAGGTGGTGTTGACCCTGTTCCAAAGAAAAAGGAGAAAAAATAAGCTCCTTCATAAAACGGAAAGGAATTTATAGTAATGAGAGATTTTCTCGCAATACCCTTCGGTTGGGTGCTTAGCGCTTTTTATGCACTTACAGATAACTATGTTCTGTCAATCCTTTTGTTAACAATAATTGTTAGACTTCTTCTTTTGCCAACGTCAATCAGTCAGCAAAAGAATAGTGCCAAGCAGGTTCGTCTTAACACAAAGCTTAACAAAATTAAACAAAAGTATGCTGGTAATCAGCAAAAAATTCAAGAGGAAACTCAGGCTCTCTATCAGCGCGAGGGCTTTGGTGCAGCAAATATGGGTTGTTCCTCACTCATAATTCAAATGATTGTTATGATTGGTCTTTACGGCGTTATTTACACACCAATAACAAAGGTGTTGAATTTCAGCGTTGAAAAGGTTGAAAAAATCAGAGATTTTATGGGAATTGTTGTTGAAACAGGCAAAAACAACAATGCATCAAGAATGTTTGAGCTTAACATTCTTAATAAGTTTACGGAGTTTAAGGATTCTCTTGGTCAAATTCTCTCACAAGAGGATGTTGATGCACTTGCAAACCTTAAAGAAAACTTTACGTTTTTAGGTGTTGACCTTACACAGACTCCTAATCCAAAGGAATTTAACATTTTGTGGTTAATCCCAATCCTTGCTTGCCTTACAGCGCTTGCTTCGTCATTGTTTATGTTCTTTAAGCAACGCAAGCAAAACCCTGAAATGGCAAAAAATCCATCAATGGGCTGTATGACATTTATGTCGCCTGTTATGTCACTGTGGTTTACGTTCATGTTCCCTGCAGGTGTAGGCGTTTATTGGATTATTTCAAACATCATTTCATTTATACAGCAGGTTGCTCTTACAACCCTCTATAGCCCCAAAAAGGTTATTGCTCAGCAGATGGTAGATGAAACAGTTACAAGGCGTTCAAGAGAGAATAACGTTAAGCGCCGTGTTGAAAACGAGAAGAAATAAGGTGAAATTATGATAAAAGAAGCAATCGGCGTTGCATCAACTATTGAAGAAGCACAGAAGATGGCTATTGCTAACTTAAACGCTCCTTTAGATGCAGATGTAAAGGTTGAAATTGTTACCTTCCCTAAAAAGAAGGTTTTAGGCCTTTTCGGTGGTGCAGATGCACAGGTTAAGGCATATTATGATGACGGTAAGGCAGAGCCTAAAAAGGAAGAGCCTAAGGCTCCTAAAAAACAGCCACAGGAAAAGTCAAAGGGTGGCAAGGCTCCAAGCGAAAAGAAGCAGCCTAAAAAGGACGCTCCAAAAAAAGAGCCTAAAAAGGAAGCTCCTAAAAAGGAAGAAGCTCCTGCAGTAGATTTATCTGCAATTGAAGCAAAAGAAACTCCTGCAACAAACTACCTTAAGTCAATACTTGAGGGTATGGGCTTTTCAGGTGTTACTGTTACTGCAAAGGAAACTGATGAAGATATCTTCTTCGAAATCAATTGCGAAGAGGATTACGGCAACATCATAGGCAGAAGGGGCGAAACCCTTGATGCCTTACAGTACCTTACAAGACTTTTTGTTAACCGTTTTGAGGATAACAATAAGAGAGTTGCTCTTAACGTTGGCGATTACAGAAGCCGCCGTGAGGAAACACTCAGAGCTCTTGCAAAGCGCCAGGCAAACAAGGTGCTTAAGTACAGAAAGAGTACAGCTCTTGAGCCAATGAATCCATATGAGAGAAGAATAATTCACACAGCAATTCAAGAGATTGAAGGCGTTACATCTCACTCTGTAGGCGAAGGCGACAGAAGAAGAGTTGTAATTACTCCTGAGGGTGGCGAAAGAAGAGGCAACGGCCGCAACGACAGACGTGGTGGCAAGCCTAAGAGAGCTCCATACGTACCTGAGGTTTCAGCAGAGCCAAGAGAGAAAAAGGTAGACGTTAGCACATCTCTTTATGGCAGAATTGAGCCAAAGAAAAAGCCTGAGGAAACAACAGAAGAATAATTTTTGTTGACAAAAAAGTAAAACAAGAGTATTATTCATTTAACAGAAAATTTTAACTCTAAGACGGAGACAGTAAGGATATAAATCTTTTCAGAGAGTGTGCCGGCTGGTGAAAGGCACAAAAGAGTATATCCCCAAAACCACTCCCGAGTGCTTTGCGAAGCGTAAGATAAGCAAAGCCGTGTAGTCGCGTTAAGGCTTCTCGAGTGGCAGCACTATTGCTTTGTGCTGCAAATTGGGTGGAACCGTGGAGTTTACTTCATCCCAAATATCCTTTTTAGGGTATTTGGGATTTTTTTATTTGTAATTTAGTGAAAGGATGATATATATGATTAAAATCAAACTTCGTGACGATGTTAAAGAGTACGAAAACGGCGTAAGTGCTGCAGAGGTTTGTAAGGATATTTCTATGGGTCTTTACAGAAATGTTTGTGCTTGCCTTGTAAACGGCGTTGCTGCAGATATTCGTACACAGCTTAATGAGGATTGTGAGCTGGAGTTTGTAACGTTTGATGCTGCAGAGGGTAAGCACGCATTCTGGCACACAGCATCTCATATTCTTGCACAGGCTGTAAAGCGCCTTTATCCAAATGCAAAGCTTGCAATAGGTCCTGCAATTGATAACGGCTTCTATTATGATATTGACAGCGAAATTTCATTTACTCCTGAGATTCTTGAAAAAATTGAAGCTGAAATGAAAAAAATAGTTAAAGAAGACCTTGCTCTCGAAAAATTTGAGGTTGAGCCACAAGAGGCTATACGCCTTATGCAGGAGAATGGCGAAATCTATAAGGTAGAGCTTATCGAAGAGCACGCAGGCAAAAATGAGCCTATCAGCTTCTACAAGCAGGGCGAATTTACAGATGTTTGCGCAGGTCCACACCTTCCTTCAACAGGCAGGGTAAAAGCATTTAAGCTTACTGCTTGTACAGGTGCTTATTGGCGTGGTGACCAGAACAATAAGATGCTTCAGCGTATCTATGGTACTGCATTCCCTAAGGCAGCAGAGCTTGAGGAGCACCTTGCAAGGGTTGAAGAGGCTAAAAAGCGCGACCACAACAAATTAGGCCGTGAGCTTGAAATATTTACAACAGTTGATACAATCGGTCAGGGTCTTCCTATTCTTCTTCCAAAGGGTACGTTTATTGTGCAAACTCTTCAAAGATTTGTTGAGGATGAGGAAGCAAGAAGAGGCTGGGTAAGAACAAAAACACCTCTTATGGCTAAGAGCGACCTTTATAAAATCTCAGGCCACTGGGATCACTATAAAGACGGTATGTTCGTTTTAGGTGATGAGGAAAAGGATGATGAGGTGTTTGCACTTCGTCCTATGACTTGCCCATTCCAGTACCAGGCATACCTTAACAGAGCACGCTCATACCGTGATTTACCAATGCGACTTGCTGAAACATCAACACTTTTCAGGAACGAGTCTTCAGGTGAAATGCACGGCCTTATCCGTGTTCGTCAGTTCACAATTTCCGAAGGCCACCTTATGTGCCTTCCTGAGCAGCTTGCAGACGAGTTCAAGCGCTGCCTTGACCTTTGCATATTTATGCTTAAAACACTTGGCCTTTATGAGGATGTTTCATACCGTTTCTCACAGTGGGATCCTGATGACAGAGAAAAGTACATCGGTACACAGGAGCAATGGGATGAAGCACAGGGCGTTATGAAGGAAATTCTTGATGATATCGGTATTGACTACAAAATCGGTATTGGTGAGGCTGCATTCTACGGTCCTAAGCTTGATATTCAGATTAAGAACGTTTACGGCAAAGAGGATACTCTTATTACAATCCAGATTGACCAGATGCTTGCTGAAAAATTCGGTATGGAATACGTTGACCGTGACGGTACAAAGAAAAATCCATACATTATTCACAGAACATCTATTGGTTGCTATGAGAGAACACTTGCTCTTCTTATTGAAAAGTATGCAGGCGCATTCCCACTCTGGCTTGCTCCTGAGCAGTTCAGAATTCTTCCGATTTCCGAAAGACACCACGATGCTTGCTTTGAGCTTAAGGCTAAGCTTGAGGCAGAGGGCTTCCGTGTAACTGTTGATGACAGAGCAGAAAAAACAGGCTACAAGATTCGTGAAGCACAGCTTCAGAAGATTCCATATATGCTCGTTCTTGGTGACAAGGAAATCGAAAACGGTGAGGTTGCAGTACGTGGCAGAAAAGCCGGCGATATGGGCACAATGAGCGTTGCAGATTTCTGCGCTATGGCTCATAAAGAGGTTGATGAAAAGATAATCAATTAATAAAATCAAAAACTCCCTATGGTTTACGCCATAGGGAGTTTGTACTAATTAATAGCTTTAACGGTCAGATGCTTGCCTCGTATCCTTCGTCAACGATTGCTTTAACTAAAACGTCATCTGCAACGTCCTTTGAGAGGGTAACAGTTGCAATGCCTTTTTCGTGGCTTGCAGTAGCAGCTTCAACGCCGTCTATTGCAGTAAGTGCTTTTACAACGTGTGCTTCACAGCGTGGGCACATCATTCCCTCAACCTTAATTACTTTTTCCATAATACAGCATCCTTTCTCTTCAGCCTCAGGTATTATATCCGAGGCTGTTTTTTTATTATCGGCTTTAATATGCTTCGATTTAAAAAATTTTAGTCTTAAAGCATTTGTAACAACACAAAGTGAGCTCATACTCATTGCTGCTGAGCCAATCATAGGTGTCAGCCTTAAAGCAAAGGTAGGGTAGAGCACACCTGCTGCAAGGGGTATTCCCAAAACATTGTAGAAAAACGCCCAAAACAGATTCATTTTAATATTTCTCATAACAGCCTTGCTAAGCTCAACTGCTTTTGCACCGTCTAAAAGTGAGCTTTTAATAAGAACAATGTCGGCAGCATCAATGGCAATATCCGTACCTGCTCCTATTGCAATACCCACATCTGCTCGTGTAAGGGCAGGGGCATCGTTTATTCCGTCGCCAATAAACGCAATTCTTTCGCCTTTTTCCTGCAGGGAATGAATTATCTTTTCTTTATCTGCAGGTAAAAGGTCAGAGTAGATTTCGTCAATTCCTGCTTTGTTACCAATAAATTCGGCAGCAGCTTTATTATCCCCTGTGAGCATAACAACTCTTTTACCAAGTGCTTTGAAGATTTCAATAGCCTTTACGCTGTCATCACGTATTGTATCGGTAATGGCAATAATACCTAATATTTCATTACCTTTACAAAAAATCAAAGGTGTTTTACCCTGTGATGAAAAATTATTTATTACACTATCAATTTGGGAATAATCAATATTATTCTCTTTTAAAAACCTTACGTTACCCGAAATATATTGTTCGCCGTTTATTACACCACTTATGCCCTTGCCTTCAAAAGCCTTAAAGTTTTCTACGTCAGGCAGGGTAAGACCTTCACCCTTTTTCCTTACAGCATTTGCCAAAGGATGCTCGCTGCCTTTTTCAAGCGCAACGCATATTGCAATAAATTCGTTTTCGGTAAGTCCCTTATGGTGTACGTAAATATCACTAACGTTCATTTCACCACTTGTTACCGTGCCTGTTTTATCTAATACAATTTTGTGTACGTTACCAAGTGCTTCAAGCGCTTCGGCAGATTTTATTAAAATACCGTTTTCGGCAGCTTTGCCTGTGCCTGCCATAATAGCAACAGGCGTTGCAAGGCCCAAAGCGCACGGGCAAGAAATAACAAGCACCGTAACTGCAAAGGATAAGGCGTTTTCAAAGTCCTTTGTAAATATAAGCCATAGTGCAAAGGTTAAGGCAGAAATAATCATAACTGTGGGTACAAAAACACCACTTACCTTATCTGCAAGTCGGGCAATGGGGGCCTTTGATGAGCCTGCCTCATCAACAAGGCGAATAATTTGTGCAAGCGTTGTGTTTTCGCCAACTCTTGATGCTGTCATTGTGAACGTGCCGTTTTTGTTAAGAGTAGCCGAAATAACCCGGTCGCCCTCTCTTTTTTCAACGGGCAGGCTTTCCCCTGTAACTGCAGCTTGGTCCACATAGCCGTTACCACTTATAACAACACCGTCAACGGCAATTCTTTCGCCGGGGCGTATTATAAGGGTATCGCCCTCTTTTATATCCTCTGCATCAATTGTAATTTCGTTTCCGTTTCTTATAACGTTTGCGGTTTTTGGCGAAAGTGCAACAAGCTTTCCTAAAGCGTCGCTTGTTTTGCCCTTTGAACGAGCCTCAAGGAATTTACCAACTGTAACAAGCGTTAAAATCATTGCACTTGATTCAAAATAGAGCTGGTGTGAATAATGTTCAAGCACATCTATGTTGCCACGAGGTGCAGCGTAAGCCATCATAATAATGGCAAAAACACCGTAAAGAAAAGAGGCTGCCGAGCCTAAGGCAACAAGGGAGTCCATATTGGCGGCTCTTTTAATAAGTCCCTTAAAGCCCGAAACAAAAAACTTTTTGTTTATTATCATTACAGGTATTACGAGAAGCATCTGGATAATTGCATTGAGCAGGGCGTTTTGCGTGCCTATTAAAGATGCAGGAAGGGGTAATCCAAGCATATGCCCCATGGCAATATACATAACTATAATGAGAAAAACAATGGAGGAAGTAAGTCTTTTTTTCATTGAAGAAATATCTTTTTCTTCGCTGCTTTTTCTCTCCTGCCATTCTGAGTTTAATTGGCTTTTTTTATTTTCTGTGTAAAGTGCTGCACCGTAGCCAATGCTGTTTACTGCAGCTATAATATCCTGCTCTGTAAGAGCCGACTCATCAAAGCTTACAGTCAATGAGTTTGAAAGCAGGTTAACCTCTGCTTTTTTTGTGCCGTTAAGCTTTTTTACCACCTTTTCTACGTTGGCTTGGCAAGCAGCACAGGTCATACCCGTTACCTTGAATTTGGTTGTTTTCATAATTTTTTATTTCATAAGCTTTTGCAATGTTGCAACAAGCTCATCAACAGTATCCTCCTTGCCTTTTTTTATATCATTTGCCACGCAGGTCTTTATGTGGTTTGCTAAAAGCTCCTTGTTAAAAGCGTTTAGCGCTGCGTTTACTGCGCTTACTTGAATAAGAATATCTGTACAATATGCATCGGCTTCAACCATTTTATAAATGCCTCTAACCTGCCCTTCAATTCTGCTAAGGCGGTTTAATAAGCTTCTGTATTCATCGGGTGAGCGTTGCTTCTTTTTGTGTGTACAGCAATTCTTTTCTTCCAAACTAAACACCTCCAATATACCCGTAGGGGGTATATTGAAATGATATACTTTATTTTATATTTTGTCAATACAGAAGGTTGACAAATACTTTTTTATTATGGTAACATTTTATATAATTAAAAGCCGAAAGAGGCGATTTTGTGAAAAATTATGTAGAAAATATACTTGCTCCTAAGCTCCAGGGCGATGGTGGCTGGGTAGAGTTTGTTTCTTTAGAAAACGGTGAGCTTACACTTCTTTTCAAAGGCGAGTGCTCAAAATGTCTTATTCTGCACCGTTGCACGGAGTGGATTGAGCAGGAAATAAAAAGAGATTTGAAAAAACAGGTTAGGGTAATTGCAATACGCAAAAGACCTTATTTTCAAGATGTGTAAGTTTGAGTAAAATTGCCCACCGCACACTTTTGGGCTCGGGGCAGTATCTATATACAGCACCGCTCGCACCATAAAGGCACGGTGAACAATTTTCTTTCAAACTTATAAAACAAGATTCTGATAGGAATATAATAAATAAATTTTAAAATTGAGTTGGTGTATTATGGCACATATAAAGGTTGTTAGGCGTTCAATGCGCCCCGAGGAATGGACGGATTTGCGCTTTGGTTGGCTCAAAAGGCACATTTATAAGGATAAATGGGAAATTACAAATCTTCAAATTCGTGATGCTCGCCAGGTTAGCGAAATGGAGTTTGAGTACTATTCGAAAGATTACAGGCCTTTAAATAAAGGTGATATGTTTTTTACTCCTGATGGTACTGCGTTTATAAAAGCAGCGGTGAATATCCCTGAGGAGCTTAAGGGTGAGGAGCTGTGGTTTTCACTTAAAACTGCAGCAGAAATTTGCGTTAAGGTAAACGGTAAATACATAGGTGGCGTTGACCCTAACCGAGATAGAATGCTCCTTTCACCATATGTTGATGTAAATTCAACACTTCATTTTGATATGATGGGCTATAATCGCAGTAAGCCTGATGATGAAAGAAACCCCGAAAGCCTTTCTGTGCGTGGCTGCCGTCAGATTTTTGAAGGCGCATATATTTGCACAATAAATCAAGACGTGCAAAGCCTTGTGTATGATTTTGAGCTGCTTTTAGATATTGCCAAAAGTGAGCTTTTTAATGAGGATTACAGAGCATTCCTTAATAAAGAGCTTAATAACGCAATGAACCTTATTGATTTTGATGCAGAGGAATTAACAGGTGTTGCACAGGCAAAGCAGTATATCGAGGACGTTATATTCGCAAATAAAACCTATAACGGCACAGGTGACGTTGCCCTTGTTGCCCACTCACACCTTGATATTGCATATTATTGGCGCAGAATACACGCTGTGCAAAAGAATCTTCGTACGGTGCTTATTCAGTTAAGGCTGATGGATAGATACCCTCACTTTAAGTATGCCCACACACAGCCATATACCTACGAAACACTTGAAAAATATTATCCCGATGTTTTTGAGGAGCTTAAGGAGAAGGTTGCAAACGGACAGTTTGAGCCTGTGGGCGCAATGTACGTTGAGCCCGATTGTAATGTGCCGAATGCAGAGAGCCTTATAAGGCAATGCCTTTACGGTCAAAAAACATACGAGAGAATGTTTGGTAAAAGGGTAAATAATGCTTGGTTGCCGGATGTATTCGGCAATTCCTGGATTCTTCCCCAAATCCTTAAAAAGAGTGGTGTTGATTATTTTGTTTCCAACAAAATGTCAACCTGGAACGATACAAACCGATTCCCACACAATAACTTTATTTGGCGTGGTATAGATGGCAGCGACGTTTATGCCTGTGTGCCACCAACCCACTTTATAACCTGGAATATGCCAAGCCAAATTCAAGAAAACTGGGAAGCATATATTGACAAGGATAGTGGTGGGCAAACCCTTAATATGTTTGGCTACGGCGATGGTGGCTCGGGCTGTACTGAAGAAATGATTGAGCTTATGAATCGTTTCGAAAAGCTTTCTATTATGCCAAGGTGCGAGCATATGTCAGGTGCAGAATTTTTGGAGAAAAACCTTGCAGGTAATCAGGATTTGCAGGTTTGGGACGGTGAACTGTACCTTGAAATGCACCGAGGCACGTTTACTACAAAAAATAATATAAAAAGGGCAAACCGTAGATTAGAGGAAAAATTCAGAACAGCAGAGATGCTTTCTGTTCTGCGTGGTGATAATAACAAAGAAAAGCTTACAGAGCTTTACAAAACCTTCCTTATTAATCAGTTCCACGATATTCTTCCCGGCTCTCATATTCACCCTGTTTATTGCGATGCAATGGCAGATTACGAGGCTGTTGAAAAAGCGCTTGATGCAATAATCGGTAACAACGGCAAATACTTTAATACACTTAACTTTAAGCGTAATGCAATTACATTCGTTGAAAATAAAAAAGGTACGGCAACTCGTTACGGCAAAAAAGGTAATTGGATTATTCCTGAAATGCCTGCTCTTTCAAGCGCGTCTTTAAGAAAAAGCACCTTTAACGGTGAATGGTTTAGCTTTGATGGCGAATGTGTAGAAACTCCGTTTTATAAAGCAACGCTAAAGGCAGATGGTTCTATTTCTGCTTTGTACGATAAAGAGCTTGAAAGGGAATGGGTAGAGGGCGACTTTAATAAGCTTCGCTTGTTTGTAGATTGCCCCGGTAATTACGATGCTTGGGATATTTTACCTAACTACCGTGAAAAAGAGGCAGAGCTTTCTGCAACGGGTAATTTGACACTTGCAGAAAGTGATAACGAAAGCCTTACACTTTCAGCAAGGCTTTGCACAGAAAAATCAACAATACATCTTAATATACGCTTCTTTAGAAGGAGCCGTGGTATTGAGGTTGAGTGTAACGTAGATTGGAATGAAAAGCACAAGCTTCTTAAGGTAGAGTTCGTGCCAAATATCCTTACAAGAAAAGCATATTGCGACACCTCTGCAGGCTTTATTGAAAGGGAAACACACCGTAACACCACCTGGCAGCAAGCGAGGTTTGAGTGCTGTCATCATAAGTGGTGCGATATTGGTGAAAGTGGTGGTGGCATAGCCCTTATTAACGACGGTAAATACGGCGTAGGCTTCCACAATAACAGAATGAGCATTTCTCTTTTAAGGGCAACGGAAAGGCCCGACGTTGTTTCGGATATAGGCAAGCACAGCTTTTCGTATATGATTTTGCCTCACGCAGATGACCACCTTAAGGCAGATGTTAACAGAATTGCCCTTCAGTACAATACACCACTCGTAAAAGCAGATTGCTCATGGTGCTTTGATACCTTTGAGCCTTTGTATTTACAAGCAGTCAAGCAAAGCGAGGATGGTCAAATGACTGTTATAAGGCTTTGTGAGCAGGATGGCAAGCGTGGTGAAATCAGGCTTTCTAAAAAGGTTAAGCTGCTTAATATGCTTGAAGATGTTGAAGGCGAAGCAGACGTAATTAAATACAAGCCATTTGAGATAATAACAATCGGTATACAAAAATAATAAAAAACGCTTGGAAGAAACCTTCCAAGCGTTTTTGTATATATTAAATTATTTTACAAATTCGTGGTAAATTGCATTGAGTGCCTTTTCATAATCAGCCTCATCAATACCAACAATAATGTTAAGCTCACTTGAGCCCTGGTCAATCATACGGATGTTGATGTCACCTTCTGCGATTGCTTTAAAGAGTCTGCTTGCAGTGCCCTTTGAGCCAGCCATACCTCTTCCAACAACAGCAATAAGAGCAATACCACCATTAACAGTTACGCTGTCTGCCTTTGTTCTTCTCTGAATATCGTTAAGAATAGCATCCTTACTCTTAAGGAAATCTGCATCGTTAACAACAACAGACATTGTATCAATACCTGATGGAAGGTGCTCAAAGCAAAGGTTATGGTTTTCGAGTACCTCAAGTACTGTTCTGCCAAAGCCAACCTCTGAATTCATCATATCCTTTTCAATGCAAATAACAGAGAAGCCTTTTTTACCTGCAACACCAGTGATGATTGTATCTACCTTGTTTGATTCAACAGTAGGAACAATCATTGTGCCATTGTCTGCAGGGGCATTTGTGTTACGAATGTTTATCGGAATACCCATTTCACGAACAGGGAAAATAGCATCCTCGTGCATAACGGTTGCACCCATATATGAAAGCTCACGAAGCTCTGCATAGGTGATTGTTTCAATAACCTTTGGGTTGTTAACGCATCTTGGGTCAGCCATAAGCATACCTGAAACGTCTGTCCAGTTTTCGTAGATATCAGCCTTAATTGCTCTTGCAACAATTGAGCCTGTAATATCACTACCTCCACGAGAGAAGGTCTTTATTGTACCGTTTGGCATAACACCGTAAAAGCCGGGAATAACTGCATGCTCGTGCTCTGCAAGAATTTTTGTAAGCTCTTCGTTTGTTTTTTCTTCGTCAAGCGTACCATTTTCTCTGAAGAAAATGCCATCCTCTGCATCAATAAAATCATAACCAAGGAAGCTTGCAAGCACCATTGAGTTAAGGTATTCGCCACGGGAAGCAATGTAGTCACGACCTGCGTGGTGTACAATAGCATTTTTTATTCTGTCAAACTCAGGCTGGAGCCAAAGCTTAATGCCCAGGTCTTTAATAATGCCGTTGTAACGGTCTTCAATAAGCTTGAATGCATCATCAATAGGCTGATTTGCCTTTACAAGCTTAAAGCAATCGTAAAGCATATCTGTAACCTTGATATCTTCAGAAAACCTTTTGCCGGGAGCAGATGCTACAACGTATCTGCGCTCAGGCTCTGCCTTGATTATTGCGGCAACCTTTTTAAATTGCTCTGCATCTGCAAGAGAGCTGCCACCGAATTTAAGAACTTTTACCATAATATTCATTCTCCTAATATATTGATTGGGGAAATAAACGCTTTTAATACCAATATATATTATCAAAACGAATGTCAATTGGCAACAAAAAATATTTGGAAAAAACAAAGTTCTATCTATTATATAATTTTTACAAATATAAAACGATTATCTTGTGCAAAAATACTATAGCAAATCTATATGCGTTTGCCTTGACAAAGGTGTGGCAAAATGATAAATTATCCTTTGTGGTATATAAAAATATCACAAATAGTTCTAAAAGGTGATATCTATGAGTCAATTAAAAATGTATTATTTTCCGTCTGAACCTGTAGAGGAGTTAAAGCTCCCTGAGGGCTACAGTGTTTCAGGCTATAACGATAAAAGCGATATTGAGGGTTGGCTTGCTTGCTGCCGTAACGGTCTTGTTGGTGATGATGCCGGCGAAGCAGAATTCAACGGCAGAATTTACGACCACAAGGATACAAGCACAGACGATATAATTTTTATTGATTATAACGGCGAGCACGTTGGTACGGTTACAGCTATTTACCATTCGGAAAAGAAAATCGGCGAGGTACATATGGTTGGTGTGCGCTCCGATTTTAGAGGTAAAGGCTTAAGCAAATACCTTAATAATCTTGCTCTTGTAAGAATACTTAAAAACGATGTTAAGTTTATTTACCTTACTACCGATGATTGGCGCAAGGCAGCAGTAAAGAGCTATCTTTCATCAGGCTTCCTTCCTGTACAGTATGATATCGGTATGCAGGAGCGATGGGAAAAGCTGCTTGAAGAATTTAATATTGAAAGCGTAGATATGGTTTATGAGGATGGTAGCCTCTACAAAAAAATCTACAAAAACAGTATTGCTCCAAAGGTTAAAATCGGTGTGCTTGGCGCAGGCCGTGGCAGAGGTATGATGGACTATTGCGTTACTGCAGGTAATGCAGAGCTTGTTGCTATTTGCGATAATTGGGAGTATAACCTTAATATTGCAAAGGAAAGATATGGCGATAAGGTAGCATACTATACAGATTACGATGAATTTTTAAAGCACGATATGGACGGTGTTGTGCTTGCTAACTATGCAAACGCTCACGTTCCATTTGCAATTAAAGCGCTCAAAGCAGGCAAGGCAGTCCTTAGCGAGGTTTTACCTGTTCAAACAATGGCAGAGGCAGTTGCACTTGTTGAAGCAGTTGAGGAAACAGGCACTCTTTACGCTTATGCAGAAAACTATTGCTATATGCCTGCTCCAAAGGAAATGAAAAGACTTTACGAGGATGGCGTGCTTGGTAAGTTTGAATACGGCGAAGGCGAATATATGCACAACTGTGAGCCAATCTGGCACGAAATTACACGTGGTGAGCCAAACCACTGGCGTAACAATATGTCAGCCTTCTATTACTGCACACACTCATTAGGCCCCGTGCTTCATATGTGTGGCCTTCGTCCGGTTAAGGTAACAGGCTTCGAAATTCCATTTAACGACAGAATGGCTCGTATGGGTGCAAAGGCAGGTCCTATCGGCGTTGAAATGGTAACACTTGAAAACGGTGCTGTTATTAAGAGTGTTCACGGTGTAGGTGTTTCAAAGAACTCTGTATGGTATTCTGTTTACGGCTCAAAGGGCAGAATGGAAAGTGCCCGTGAGGATGCTTCCGATGACGGCGTAAGCCACCTTTACGTAAACTGCGATGAGTACGAGGGTCAAAACGACTCAAAGCCATATGAGGCAGATACAAGCGACGATTTAACAGAAATGAGTGCAGATAACGGACACAGTGGTTCAGATTTCTACACAATGTACCACTTTGTAGATGCTGTTCGTGGTAACAAGAATGCAGATATCATTGACGTTTACGAGGCGCTCGATATGGGTCTTCCGGGAATCTTTGCTCTTAAGAGCGCAGCAGCAGGTGGCGCTCCTATGGATTTACCAAACCTTAAAAATAAAGATGAGAGAGATTTTTGGAGAAATAACACAGAGTGTACTGACCCAACCGTTGCAGGTGATATGCTCATTCCAAGCTATTCAAAGGGCAATCCTGATATCCCTGAAGAAACCTATAAATTCTGGGCAGATAAGTTTGAAGAGTGGAGCAAAAATAAAAAATAAATAATATAGTTTAAAGGGTTCTATAGGTAATTTAACCTACAGAACCCTTTGCTGTATTCGGTTTTACACGGTTTATGCTTTTTTACATCCTCTTTTTTGTCAAATTTTTCAAGAAATATTTATTGCATAGCACTCCATAATAATAAAGCAAACGCAAAAAGATATGTTTGCGAAGGAGTGGAAACAGTATGTCAAACAATAGCAAAGCAACATCAAAGTCTACAGCTAAGGCTAATCTTAACAAGATTAAGATGGAAGCTGCTTCTGAAGTAGGTGTTGACCTTAAGCAGGGCTACAACGGTGACCTCACATCTCGTGAAGCTGGTAGTATTGGTGGCCAGATGGTAAAGAAAATGGTTCAGGCTTATGAAGAGGGTAACAAATAAATCTCTTTAAGCAACGAAAAGGAGGAGGCCGATTAGGGCATCCTCCTTTTTGCGTAAATTATAAAAGTTAATAGCTTTTATTCCTCGGGGTCAACAGATATAAAATCAACAGGTGTTGCTTCCTCTGCAGAGCGTGGGGTATAGCAGCTGTTACAAGCAAGGGTAAAGGCTGTTGTGATTTTTTCGGGTAAATTATACTGATTGATTGTACCCATAATACCGGTAACAAACGGTACCCAACAGAAAATCCAGCCAATAAGCAGGGCAACAATTTTATTTGCCCATTCGTTGCTTATCATAAGTGTAAGTATATCGTTTTCCACAGTAATAGCCACACGGCACTCAAGGCCAAGACCTAAAAAGGCGTTTTTTAAGCCTGTTCTGTCTCTGGTTACAATTATCTCTGCGGCAGAAGGTCCCATAATCTGTGATTTTACGTCGTAGCACTGCATTGAAAGGTTTTGCGTTGCAGCGTCAATAATTGTGGCTAAGCTTGCTCCCGGGTAGGTTCTGATAGTCTTAACTAATGACATTTAAAGTCCTCCTGAAATATAATTAAATATTTTTGAAAATAATCCACTTTCGGGATTAATATATACTACGTCGCTGCCGTTTAAAAGCCTATATAAATAAACTGCTACCATTAGCGCTATGAATACAACTGCAAGTGTGTTCAAAAGCCATTTTGGTATTTTGCTTTTTAACAGGTAAATGACTGCCACAATCGGCATAATTATAATTAACGGATGCATATGAACAGCAGCTTTAAAATCTAATCTTAAGCAGGCGAGCAAGGCTCTCGTCATACCACAGCCGGGGCAGCAAACCCCCATAAAATACCTGAAGGGACAGCCTATTGTTAAATAAAGCACAGCTATAAATAAAGCAATTGCACCGTATATAGCTATGTTTCGCTTATTATTTTTTATATAATCCATCATGGTTAAAATTTATCACGAAAAGCTGTGTTTGTCAATGTAATAAGTGTTAACAATTTTTGAATTATATTGCCTTGTATTTGAGGTAACTGTGTGCTAAAATGTAAATGTTTGGAGGTTTTTTTATGAATAAAACTATGCAGAAAAAATATGCTCGCCTTATTGCAAGGGTGGGCGCAAATATAAAAAAGGGCCAGCCTGTGAGAATATATGCAGAGGCTGACCAGCACGAATTTGTAACTATACTTGTGGCAGAGTGCTATAAAGCAGGTGCTTCAAGGGTAGAGGTTGACTTTGGCTTCCAAAGCATAACAAAGCTCAACTATCGTTATAGAAGTCTTAAATCCTTAAGCCAGGTTCCTGCTTGGCAGGAGGAGCGCCTTAAGCAAATGGTTGAAGAGGTGCCTTGCCGTATTTATATTGAGAGCGAGGACCCTGACGGCTTAGCAGGTGTTGATAGAGAAAAAATGCAAAAATCGCAAATGGCTCGCTATAAAATCACTAAAAAATACAGTGATGCTTTAGAAAATAAAGACCAGTGGTGTATCGCCGCTGTGCCTTCATATGCTTGGGCAAAGAAGGTGTTCCCCGGTGAAACTAAAACAAAGGCCTACAATATGCTTTGGGATGCAATTCTTCAAACCGTTTACGTTACTAAGGATAACGACCCTGAAAAGGCTTGGGCAGAGCATAACGCCAATTTGAAGGCAAGAACAAAATATCTTACCGATAAAAAATTCGATTATATTGAGTATAAAAGCTCAAACGGTACAGATTTCAGAGCATCACTTATCCCCGAGAGCCATTGGTGTGGTGGTGGCGAAACTACACTTTCAGGTAATTTCTTTAATCCTAACCTGCCTACACAGGAGGTATTCATTTCTCCTAAAAAAGGCTTTGCAGAGGGCAAGGTTGTTTCTACAAAGCCTCTTTCATATCAAGGTCAGATTATCGATAATTTTTATATCGTTTTCAAGGACGGTATGGCAGTAGAGTGGGGGGCACAGCAGGGTAAAGAGCTTCTCGATAAAATGCTCTCAATGGATGAAGGCGCAAAGTATTTGGGCGAGCTTGCTCTTATTCCACACAACAGCCCTATTGCAAATACAGGTATTCTTTTTTACAATACTCTTTTTGATGAAAATGCAAGCTGTCATTTAGCTCTCGGTAGAGGCTTTTGCGATACTATTGATGACTTTGAAAATAAAACTCTTGAGGAATGTCAGGCTCTTGGTGTTAATGACAGTATGATACACGTTGACTTTATGATTGGCACTCCTGATTTACAAATTACAGGCTACAAGGATGGCGTTGCTTACAAAATTTTTGAAAATGGCAACTGGGCGTTTTAGGAGGTAGCTTTATGGCAAAGGGATATCCAAGGAAATGGAAAACCGACAAATTTAAAAGAGAAGCCCCTGCACCGCTAAAATTCGGTGCAGACGGCAAGTTTAAAATTCTTCACTTAACCGATATACACGACGTTGAGCCTATAATGGATGACGATGAAAATCGTGAAATCCCCATAAACAAGGATAAAGAAACAATCAACGTTATTGAAACTCTTGTTGCTCAAACAAATCCCGACCTTGTTGTTTTCGGTGGCGATAACGTCAGTGGCTATTGGGAGGAATTTACATACGATTACGTGAAAAGCACAATTGAGAGAATTACAGCTCCCATAAGAGAAAGAAATATTCCACTTTGTGTTTGCTTCGGTAATCACGATGGTGAGGTGGGCTTCCACACGGAGTTTCAAATGCTTATGTATATGGAATATCCGAACTGCCGTTCAAACCTTAATGATGAGGATGTTTACGGCTGTGGTAACTGCTGTGTAACTATTAAGGATAGCAAGGGCGAAAAGGATGTCTTTGCCATTTGGCTTATGGACTCTAACGATTATGAAAGAAAAGTTGATGGCGAAAACTTTGGCTACGACCATGTTCACGATGACCAAATTGCCTGGTACGAAAGCCGTTCAGCCCAGCTCCGTGAGGCAAATGGTGGGGAGCCACTTCCTGCAATTCTTTTTCAGCACATTCCTGTTCAGCAGGAGCTTGACGGTTTTAGAGAAGTAACGGACGACGGGGAATATAGCTTTACCGAGCGTGATGGCAGGCGCTTCTATATTAAAAACAAAATCTGTGAGGGCAGAATCCGTGAGGTGCCTTGCCCACCCAATATGGAAAAGGACTACACAAATCAGCTTGAATCCTGGAAAAGGATGGGTGATATTTTTGCAGCCTTCTTCGGTCACGACCATGTAAATGATTTTCGTATGAACGTTGAGGGTATAGACCTATACCAAACACTTGGCGCAGGCTACTTTACGTATGGTCTTGAGCGTGGAGGCAGACTTATTGTGCTTGATGAAAATAATCCACGCAAGCTTTATACCGAATCGCTTCAGGTTGAAAGAATAACTGATACAAAATTTAATTGATGCTGTGCAAGGGGGCTTAAATGAGCTCCCTTGCTTTTTATATAATTAAATAAGTGTTAATAAATTTCTAATCTATTGCAATTTTAAAAGCAGTGTTGTATAATGAAATATCAATAGATAATAGGTACGTATGTTCATTTTCAGAGGTGGTTTTATGAGCAAAAAACTAAAAATTATAATAGCTGTGCTTGTTGTTGTAGCTGTGCTTTGCTCTACTATTGCGCCTACAAGTGCAATCCAAATAAACCGCTATTATGGAGATGTTGATAACGATGGCTACGTTACAACCTCTGATGCACGAATTTTACTTATGATTAGCGCAGGTATATATAACCGAACCCTTGCAGGTATGGATTTTGTTGCTGCCGATTTAGAAAACGATGGCGAAATTACTACAACGGATGCTCGACTTTGCTTGAAAACAGCAGCAGGTCATATTGCCGAGGTACTTATGACAGGCTATGAGTTTAGCGAAAATCATGAGGATTTTGTTAAAATTATAAACGATGAACGCTTTGATAATGACCATAAATCAGTTAAGCTTGAGCTTTCAAACGAGCTTTGTGAAGTTGCCCGAATGGCAGCAGAGGAATATGCAATTACAGGCAATGCCTTTGTGCGTAAGGACGGCTCACTGTTCTATAAGCTTTTAGACGAAAAGGGTATAACGTACTCCTGTGTAGATAAAATGGTTATTTATACAGGCTACGGCTACCAGCAGGCTGCAGAAGAAATGCTTGCAGATATGCATGGTAATAAAATGCTTTTAAGCAGCAACTTCTCCAAAATTGGTGTTGGCGCATTTTCTTTAGATAATCGCACCTTCTATTGGTGTGTGTTTGTTATGAGATAAATTAATTTGAAATGATACTCGAAAGGGGTTACTAATATGAGTGATTACAAAATAGATACTAAATGTGTACAGGGTGGCTATACACCGGGCAATGGCGAGCCTCGCCAAATTCCTATAGTGCAAAGCACAACCTTTAAATATGCAACAAGTGAAGATATGGGTAAGCTTTTTGACCTTGAAGCAAGCGGCTATTTCTACACAAGGCTCCAAAACCCAACTAACGATTACGTTGCAGCAAAAATTGCCGAAATGGAGGGTGGTACAGCAGCAATGCTTACATCTTCAGGTCAGGCAGCAAACTTCTATGCAGTTTTCAATATAGCAAACTGTGGTGACCACATCGTTTCATCCTCAACAATTTACGGTGGTACGTACAACCTCTTTGCTGTTACAATGAAAAAGATGGGTATTGAATTTACATTCGTTTCACCTGATTGTACAGATGAGGAGCTTGAAGCAGCATTCAGACCAAACACAAAGGCTGTTTTTGGCGAAACAATTGCAAACCCTGCGCTTACTGTGCTTGATATCGAAAGATTTGCAAAGGCTGCACACGCCCACAACGTACCTCTTATTATAGATAACACCTTTGCTACACCTGTTGGCTGCAGACCTTTTGAGTGGGGTGCAGATATTGTTACACACTCTACAACAAAGTATATGGATGGCCACGGCGCAGCCGTTGGTGGTTGTATTGTAGATTCAGGTAAGTTTGATTGGATGGCAAATGCAGAAAAATTTCCTGGACTTTGCACTCCTGATGATAGCTACCACGGAATCACTTACGCTGAAAAATTCGGCAAAGAGGGTGCATTTATTACAAAATGTACTGCTCAGCTTATGAGAGATTTTGGCTCAATTCAATCTCCACAAAACGCTTTCTACCTTAACTTAGGTCTTGAAAGCCTCCATGTAAGAATGGCAAAGCATTGCGAAAATGGTCTTGCAGTTGCAAAATTCTTGCAGGATAATGATAAAATTGAGTGGGTAACATATGCAGACCTTCCGGGTGATAAATACCACGAGCTTGCAAAAAAATATTGCCCTAAGGGTACTTGTGGTGTTGTTTCCTTTGGTGTTAAGGGTGGCAGAAAAGCAGCTGAGGAGTTTATGAAAAAGCTTAAGCTTATTGCAATTGAAACTCACGTTGCTGATGCTCGTAGCTGCTGCTTGCACCCTGCAAGCGCAACACATCGCCAAATGAATGACGAAGAATTAATCGCTTGTGGTATTACAAACAACCTTGTAAGACTTTCTTGTGGACTTGAAAGCGCAGAGGATCTTATAAATGATTTGAAACAGGCTCTTGAATGAGAAGCAAATAGCGATTAGCAAATAGCAAATAGCAAATGGCAAATAGCAAATAGCAAATAGCAAATAGCAAATGGCAAATAGCAAATAGCAAATAGCAAATAGCAAATAGCAAATAGCAAATGGCAAATAGCAAATAGCAAATAGCAAATAGTAAATAGCAAATAGTTGATAGTCGCCAAATGCCAGAGCTTCGCAATTCATTGAGTTTTTATGAAATGTTTTTTGATTACGGAGATGAAGTTAATGATTGATTTTTGGGATGTATTTGACATTTGCTTTTATCTTATCCTGTTTATTGTAGGTTTGGTTTTGTATTTTTCATTTAAGAAAAAAGGTAAAGAAAATTACAAAACAGCTATGATAGTTTCGGTGTGTATGCTCGTATGTCTTTTGATTAAAATTGTTTCATTGATTGGAAAGACTATATAGAATCTTCACCTTGTGTTTGCGACGCTATTATAAAGCTTCGCAAAGAGTATCCCTCTTGCGAAACGATAGTTTCGGAGGAGGGGGGGACCACCGAAGGTGGTGGGTGGTACTGTACAGCAAAAGCACACTAATTAGAGCAAAGAAATAAGAGGCGGGATTTCCCGCCTCTTATTTTATGCAATTATAAACAATTTTTTGTTGGGCAATTATGCAGGTCTGTATGAACCATCGGAATAGTTAAAAATCAATTCAACTGTGTATGTATCACGATTCATTCCGCCAAAACCGTTCTGAGCTGAATAGTCAAGAATAACCTTTACATATGCTAAATTTTCGTCTCCTTCGTAAGGCGTTTCATATGTAACAGAAGAATCGTTTAATACAAATGAGTCCTCATTTTTTAAAGAAACTTCGTCATGGAATACCTCAAGTGCTGCTTCAGTTGCTTCGGCTGCATAAACATCAGTGCCCGTCATGTCTATCATATTGAATCCGCCGATAACAAAGCCTACAATAACAAGCACTCTAATAATCGAGAATATTTTTCTTTGAGTTTTTTTCTTAAATGTAAGTTTCTTGATGATACTGCCAACAAAAGGTAACAGTAATAAGCCGCTAACACCAAACAAAATTGTTGTTGCAATATCACCATCTGAAGCATATCCGAATGCCATAAACAAAAGAAAAATTGCAACAAATGCCCCTAAAATTTTGCCGATTTTATTTATAGTTCCTTCGTTCAACTTTTCATAACAATTAGGACATTCAACCGCGTTTTTATCAACTTCATTACCGCACCAACCACAGTAATTATGTTCTTTTCCGGCTTTAACCCCGCAATGTGAACAGATTTTTTTAGTAGTTTCTTTACCACAATTTCCACAGTATTTCATTTTTGTACTTCTCCTTTTTAACTGAATTTATATATTAACCGATATTGGTTAATATGATTATATACCATTTTCGGTTAATATTCAAGTAGGGAGTGATAAAAATGATTTCCTACGATAATTTGTGGAAGGTTATGCAAGAAAAAGGTGTAACACAGTATGCGCTGATAAAAAAATATAGGATAAGTCCTGCTCAAATCACCAGATTAAAACGAAACGAAAGCGTCAGTACTCACACCATAGAAATATTTTGTAAAATTCTTGGTTGTAGGGTTGAAGATATAATGGAATATATACCTGATGAAATAAAAAACGAAACAGAAAATTAACCCGCACGCCTTGAAAAATTTATTCAGGACTGCGGGTTTTTGTGAGAAGTTTTAGTGAAGAGTGAAAAGTGAATAGTGAAAAAGTAAAAACCCGAATGCAAAAGCATTCGGGTTTTGGAGCTGATAACCGGATTTGAACCGGTGACCTCATCCTTACCAAGGATGCACTCTACCTACTGAGCTATATCAGCAATGAACAAATGCTATTATACATTTTTGCTCTTTTCTTGTCAAGGTGTTTTTAGTTAAATTACCTACGCCGTTTTTTTATTTTTTTCTTTTTAAACTATTTCATTTTTTCTATATATATGATATACTTTAATAAATATATATAAAATAGGAAAATAGGGTAATTTTGTACTTGTTTTTGACATAATACAACAGATTTCGTAAAAGTATAGTGAAAGGAAAAAGCTAAATGGCAAAGGTAATTTCAGTTGTAAACCAAAAGGGTGGCGTAGGCAAAACTACAAGCGCCGTTAACCTTGTGGCCTGCCTTGGCGAAATGGGCAAAAAGATTTTGCTTGTGGATATTGACCCGCAGGGCAACACCACCAGTGGCTACGGCATAGCAAGAAAAGGCTTAAGCGCAACCTCCTACGAGCTGCTTATAGGCACCTGCTCTGCTCGCCAGGCTATTATAAAAACTAAATTTAAGGGTGTAGATATTATTCCCTCTAACATAAATCTTGCAGGTGCAGAAATAGAAATGGCAGCAATGGATAAGAGAGAAGCACTTTTAAAAAATGCTCTTGCCATTGTGCAAAACGATTACGATTTTATTTTCTTCGACTGTCCACCCTCATTAGGGCTTATTACCCTCAATGCTCTTACAGCGTCCGATAGCTTTATAGTTCCCATTCAGTGCGAATACTACGCTCTTGAAGGACTTGCACAGCTTATGGCAACGGTAAGAACAATAAAAAGAATGTACAACCCTTACATTGAGCTTGAGGGTGTGCTCCTTACAATGTACGATGGCAGACTTAACCTTACACAGCAGGTTGTAGCAGAGGTTAAAAACTTTTTCCCTAATAAGGTGTATGCAACAGTCATTCCACGTAACGTAAGGCTTTCAGAGGCACCCTCCTTCGGTGAGCCTGTTATCTATTATGACCGTGGCTCAAGGGGCTCGGAAAGCTACACTGCTTTAGCAGAAGAATTTTTAAAAATGCAGAAATAAGGTGAAATAAATGGCAACAAAAAAAGGTATGGGCAGAGGCCTTGGTAATATTTTTGAGGATAATTCTACCGATGAATTTACCTCCTCGGGTGTTACTAAGGTTAAGCTTGTAGATATAGAGCCTAACAGGGACCAGCCACGTAAGCAGTTTGATGAAGAAGCGCTTAACGAGCTTGCAAGCAGCATCGCACAGCACGGCGTATTGCAGCCCCTTTTAGTAAGACCTCTTAACGATGGTACGTATCAGCTTGTTGCAGGTGAGCGCCGTTGGAGAGCATCTCGCATAGCAGGGCTTACAGAGGTTCCCGTTATTATAAGGGAGTTAACTGATGCCGAGGTGGCAGAAATTGCCCTTGTTGAAAACCTGCAAAGAGAGAACCTTAACCCTATGGAAACTGCCAGGGGCTTTAAGGAGCTTGCAGATAAGTACGGCTACACGCAAGAGCAAATTTCAGAAATAATCGGTTGCTCACGTTCAGCAGTTGCAAATGCATTAAGGCTTCTTGCCTTGCCTGAGGAGATTCAGGATATGCTTCTTGAAAACAAGCTTTCTGCAGGACATGCCAGGGCAATACTTACAGCTACCGATGATGATTACAGAGTAGAGCTTGCAAGGCTTGTTGTTAAAGAAGGTCTTTCCGTAAGAGAAACCGAAAGGCTTGCAAGAAAATCAAGTACTGATTCTGCTAAGGGCAAAAGAGCAAAGAAAAGAAATCCGTACTACGATGAGGTTGAGCTTGCTCTTTCCGATGTGCTTAAAAGAAAAGTTAAGGTTACAAAATCAAGCAAAAAGGGTACACTTGAAATCGAATTTTTTGATGATGCCGACCTTAAAAAGCTTTTAAAGCTATTTGATAATGAATGATAATTACTGATAGGAGATAGTTAAAATGATAGATATTAAATTTTTAAGAGAAAATCCTGAGGCTGTAAAACAAAATATCAGAAATAAATTTCAAGACAGCAAGCTCCCTCTTGTAGATGAGGTTATAGCACTTGATGCAGAAAGCCGTAAGGTTAAGGGCGAGGCAGACAACCTCCGTGCACAGAGAAATAAAAACAGCAAAATGATTGGTGCTCTTATGGCACAGGGCAAAAAAGAAGAGGCAGAGGCTATGAAGGCTCAGGTTGCTGCAGATGCAAAGCGCCTTGCAGAGCTTGAAGCACTTGAAGCAGAGCTTTCAAAAAAGGTTAACGATATTATGATGATTATTCCTAATATTATTGACCCATCTGTGCCTATCGGTAAGGATGATTCCGAAAACGTTGAGGTTGAGCGCTACGGTGACCCTGTTGTGCCTGATTTTGAAATACCATACCACAGAGAAATTATGGAAAGCTTTGACGGTATCGACCTTGACAGCGCTGCTCGTGTGGCAGGTAACGGCTTCTATTACCTTTGTGGTGATATTGCAAGGCTCCACTCTGCAGTTATCTCTTATGCAAGAGATTTTATGATTGACAGAGGCTTCACATATTACATTCCACCATTTATGATTCGCTCAAACGTTGTAACAGGTGTTATGAGCTTTGCAGAAATGGACGCTATGATGTATAAAATTGAGGGCGAGGACCTTTACCTTATCGGTACAAGCGAGCATTCAATGATTGGTAAGTTTATTGATACAATCATTCCTGAAGAAAAACTTCCACAGACACTTACAAGCTACTCACCTTGTTTCCGTAAGGAAAAGGGCGCTCACGGTATTGAGGAGCGTGGTGTTTACAGAATTCACCAGTTTGAAAAGCAGGAAATGATAGTTGTTTGTAAGCCTGAGGATAGCCCATATTGGTTTGACCAGCTTTGGAAAAATACTGTTGACCTTTTCCGTTCCCTGGATATCCCTGTAAGAACGCTTGAGTGCTGCTCAGGTGACCTTGCAGACCTTAAAGTTAAGTCAATTGACGTTGAGGCTTGGAGTCCACGTCAGCAGAAATATTTTGAGGTTGGCTCTTGCTCAAACCTTTCCGATGCGCAGGCTCGCAGACTTAAAATCCGTGCAGGTGGTAAGGATAAAAAGTACTTCCCACATACACTTAATAACACGGTTGTTGCTCCACCAAGAATGCTTATTGCATTCCTTGAAAATAACCTTAATGCAGATGGTACTGTAAATATTCCTGAAGCATTAAGACCATATATGGGTGGTAAGGAAAAGCTTGTACCAAGCAAATAAATAAAAAATTAAAGATGCTATGCATCTAATTAAAACAGGATAGTTATGTATAAAGATAGAGATAGAAAACCAAGAAACGATAATTTTCGCTCAAAGCCTCGTGGGGATTTTGATGGTAAAAAAAGAACAGAGGATGAAGCTGAAAGAGATAAGGATATAATTTTTGGCAGAAACTCTGTTGCCGAGGCAATCAAGGCAGGCAGACCGATTGACTGCGTAATGGTAGCCCGTGGCGAGCGCTCAGGCTCAATACCAAAAATACTTGCCGATGCTAAGGATGCAGGGCTCCCAATTAAAGAGGTCGACCGTAAAAAGCTTGACTTTATGTGTGGCCATGGCAACCACCAGGGTATTATTGCTGTAGGTGCAGTTAAGGCGTATTCTACTGTTGATGATATTTTTGCAACAGCCCAGGAAAGAGGCGAGCAGCCCTTCATTATCGTTTGCGATGAAATTGAGGACCCACACAACTTAGGTGCAATTATTCGTACAGCAGAGGCTGCAGGTGCACACGGAGTTATTGTTCCTAAAAGGCGCAGCGCATCCTTAAGCTTTACAGTTGCAAAAACCTCTGCAGGTGCAGTTGAGTTTATGCACGTTGCACGAGTTACAAATATTCCCCAAGCTCTTGATGAACTTAAAGAAAAAGGCTTGTGGGTATACTGTGCAGATATGGATGGCGAGCCGTTCTATAATGCAAACCTGAAGGGCGCTGTGGCGCTTGTTATAGGCTCCGAGGGCAAGGGCGTTGGCAGACTCGTTAAGGAAAAATGCGACGTTGTTTTATCAATGCCTATGAAGGGTAAAATTAATTCACTTAATGCTTCAGTTGCCGCAGGTATTCTTATGTATGAAATTTCTAAACAAAGAGATTTATAAAGGTAGATAATAAATGGATGAAAAAAAACCACCAAGAAAATGGACTCTTGAAGAAATAGACGAGCTGTTGCAGGATAGTGGTATGCTCCCTCGTGAGGATAACTCTCAGGAGGATGTTGAGGATGCTGCCCCTACGCCTAAGGCACCAAGCTTTAATCCGAGAGCCGGTCATAATGATGGCATCGACCATAAAATCATAACAGACCCTGTAGAGCGGTCTGACGGTGATGCAGAGCCACAGGTGTACGGTAGCTTTGTCAGCGATAAGTATAGAGATAAGTTTTTTAACAGACCTGCTCAAAACTTAGGCAGAACAGCCGACCACGCACCTGTACCTCCGGAGGACCAAAGGTACGAAAGAGGCGGCTTTGTCAGAAAGAAAAGCAATTTCACTCCTACAGCAGAGTTTACACCTGTGCCAAATCTTGTGCCCGATGACAGGGCAGATGAAGGAGCTGACGGTAGCGAGGGTGATGCACCTACTGACCGTACGGTAGTTTTTGGAGATACGTCTCCAAAAACAAAAACAATTGCACTGCGCTCCCTTGCCGTTACCGATGGCGATGCACACGACGTTGCTTTGCCGGATGAGGAGGATGACGCACAGCTTTCCTTTGAGGGCTTTCACACCCCTGAGGTTGAAATTGTTGATGAACAGCAGGTGGAGGAGGACCTTGCAAGGCGCCGTAAAGCCAAGGTGAGTGGCTTTACAATTGCAAGTGAGGTAACCCAGCCTAAAGAAGAGGAAGAGGTTAAACGCTACGGTACGGATGAATACCGTACTGCTGATGATAAATTTAAGGTTAAATACTATTTAAAAAAGAAAAAGACTTCAGCTCTTGCAGGTGCAATAGTAAGTGCAGTCAGTGTTGCCGTGCTTATGGCAATATCTCTTTATTCACAGGGTAGCACAGGCAGAGGTGTAGGTTCAATTATATTTACAATATTGTTTACACTCATTCCTGTTGTAGTAAGCTTTAGCTTTGTGTTAGAGGGCATAAAGGCCATAAAGGGCTTTAAATTCAACCGGAATACAGGTAGCGTTATTGCACTTGTGGCAACGCTTATTCAAGATATTGTTTTGCTTGTGAGCGATGCTCCGTTTGAAACAGGCGCAGGTCTTTTTGCTTGCTCTGCAGTGCTGTCGCTTGCATTAAATATGGTAGGCGAGGTTATTGAGCTTAAAAGGATAATAGAAAATTTCGAGTATTTATCCTCAAGCGAAAATGTTTATTCTATAGGCTATATAGAAAAAGAAGAAACAGCCTTTGAAATTGGCAGAGGGTTGCTTTTAGAGGACCCGTCAGTGCTTTCTTCACAAAAAACACTTTTTCCAAGGCGCTTTATAGAGCTTTCTCGTAAGCATTATCCATCGGATGATATGAATAAAAAGCTTGTGCCAATAAGTGTAATAGCCTCTGTAATAGTAGGTGCGCTGACATTACTTATTACAAAGGATATAAGAAATACAATAACAGCCTTTACAGGCTCGGTATGTGTTTCTGTGCCGTATTTTTCATATCTTGCAAATTGTGTTTCAATTGCAAAGGTTTCTAAAAAAATGCTTTCAAAGGGTGCAATGCTTTCAGGCTGGCAGGCAAACAAGGTTTGCGAGGAAGCAAATGCCGTTGCCGTTGATTCTGCTAATATTTTTGATTCAAGTGGTGGCAACGTTTACGGTATACACCCGTTTTACGATATACAAATAGATGAGGCTATTATTTATACAGCAACGCTTGCGATTGCTTCAGGTGGCCCTCTCGGTAACCTGTTTAAAAGGGTTATAGTTGGCGAAACCTCGCTTTTGCCACCTGTTGACTCCTTGGCATATGAGGAAAAGTTAGGTCTTTCTGCTTGGATTTTTAACAGAAGAATTCTTGTTGGTAATGAGGATTTGTTAAGAAACCACAACGTTGAAATACCGGATACTGCATTAATTGCAAAGCACCTTAAGTCGGGTAGATATCCGTTGTACCTTGCTATAGACGGTAAGGCTGCTGCAGTGTTTATTGTTTCTTACGATGCAGACCCTCAAAATGCCCCTCTTTTAAGAGTTATAGAGAAAAACAGTATCAGCCTTCTCGTAAGGTCGGATGATGCAAATATCACTGATGAAATGGTGTCAGCCAAGGTTGGTGTGCACCAAAGCGGTGTTAAGATTCTTTCTGCTGTTTCAGGTGATATTTATAAAACCTATGTAAAGGAAACTACCACGGCAGCTGATGCTACGCTTATTCACGATGGCACGGCTCACAGCTTCCTTTATGCTGTAAAAAGTGCGCTTTCACTTGGTGATTTCAAGCATATGCTTAAAACCTTCCAGGCATGCGCTATGGGCGTAGGTATTGCAATAGTGGCAGTCTTATCCTTCGTTTCGGGGCTGTCAAGCTTAAACGCAGTAAGCCTTTTAATACTTCAGGGCTTTTTCACAGTAATTTCTGTGTTAGCAGTATCAGGCAGCCACGCCTTTAAAACAAGAAATAAAAAGAGAAAAAAGAAGTAATTATAAATCATCGGCATCCTGCACAGGCTCGCCACCGTCAAGGGGTACGCCTGTATAAGAGCCATCAATATCGCTTGGTATGTTTTCATCAGTTATCAATGGCGAACAGATTGTTTCTTTTTTGCTTTTATTTTTATTATTCATAATATCACCTCTACATTATTCTTTATAATTTTAGGTGTGATATACAAATTACAAACCGATTTAAGAAAGGAAGTTCTATATGCAAAAGGTTCGTTTAGGTATTATCGGTGTAGGTAATATGGGTTCAAGTCATATTAAAAATTATCTTAAAGGCACTATGCCGGAAATAGATATTGTTGCAGTTGCAGATATAAAGCCTGACAGATTGGAGTGGGCAAAGCAGCAGCTTCCGGAGGTTCACACTTATGCAACAGCAAGTGAGCTTATGGATTCAGGTGACGTTGAGGCAGTGCTTATTGCTACACCACACTATGACCACCCACCACTTGTAATTGAGGCTTTAGAGAAAGGCCTTCACGCAATGAGCGAAAAGCCTGCAGGTGTTTATACAAAGCAGGTTCGTGAAATGAATGAGGCTGCTGATAAAAGCGATAAAAAATTCGGTATTATGTTTAACCAGCGTACAAACTGCCTTTACAGAAAGGCTAAAGAGCTTGTGGACAGCAAGGAGTTTGGCGAAATAAAAAGAGTAACCTGGATTATTACCGATTGGTACAGAACCCAAGCATATTATAACTCAGGTGGATGGAGAGCAACTTGGTCAGGCGAAGGTGGTGGCGTGCTCCTTAACCAGTGTCCACATCAGTTAGACCTTTGGCAGTGGATTTGTGGTATGCCTGAGAAAATTACTGCAGTATGTCACGAGGGTAAGTGGCACGATATTGAGGTTGAGGACGACGTTATGATTTACGCTCAGTATCCTAACGGCGCAACAGGTACGTTTATTACCACTACCGGTGATTATCCGGGTACAAACAGATTGGAAATTACTCTTGATAGGGCAAAGCTTATTTGCGAAAATGGTAAGCTTACAGTATACGAGCTTTCAGTTGGTACAGAAGAGTATACAAAAACTGCAGAGGATGGCTTCGGCTCTATTGAATATAAGGTTTATGAAGCAGAGCTTGACGGCAGAAATGACCAGCATATTGAGGTTATGAATAAGTTTGCTGCTGCTATTCTCAGAGATGAGCCAATGACAGCAGCAGGTCAAGAGGGCATAAACGGACTTACTCTTTCAAACGCTGCATTCCTTTCCTCTTGGCTTGGCGAAACAGTAACCCTTCCTATTGATGAGGAGCTTTTCTACAAGCTTCTTCAAGAAAAAATTGCTAACTCTACCTACACAAAGGTGGTTAAGGAAGTAGTAAACGAGGATATGGATTCAACATATTAAAATTAATTTTAAGGTGTAAAAAAATGAAAAAGAATTTTAAAATTATTTTAGGTTTTGTGGTGGTGATGTGTTTAACATGCTGCTCTATTACAGTGTTTGCAGAGCCGGAAATAGATTTTGGCGATTTTACAGAGGCTGTTACGGAGCCGGAGCAAACAACTCAGGAGATAACAACTGCACCGCCTACTACTCAGGAGGCAACAACGCAGGAGGATAATCTTATTCCTTCTGATTATACCTCCTCTGAAGAAACAGAAGAGGCTACAACTAAAGCTCCCGATACTACACGTAAACCTGTTAATACAAATGCAACAACCACACGCAGGCCAAATAATGGTAATACAACAACTACACGCAGACCAAATAATAATCAAGGCACTGCACCAAAAACTACAAAGCCTGCCGTAAATAACGAAACATTAGAGCAGGCTACGTTTGCTGCTGACCTTCCTGACGGACATTTTTATGTTTTTGCTGAAAAGAACAATGGTACAGACCCATTGAAGCTTGTTTTGGATAAACCGTCGTTAATTGGTGAGCCTGGTTTACCTGTTAGAAAAGGCTTTATTTTTGATGGTTGGTATGCAGACCCAAAGTTTGAAAAGCGATGGGATTTCTACACAGATTTAGCAGATGAGGGTACGATTATTTACGCTAAGTGGATACCTGACCCCAATGCAGTTGTAAACAGCATTACAGTAGAACAGTCTGAGGGTGGCTTTATAAGCGTTAACCCTGATTCTGCAAGCACAGGTGAGCTTGTAAGAATTACAGTTAAGCCCGATAAGGGTATGCGACTTGTTTCAGGTAGCTTAACAGTGAACGGTAAGCGAATTGATGTTTCTAACTTTACAATGCCTAATTGTGAGGTTGTGGTAAGAGGTTCGTTTGAGGTAATGCCTGAAATTGTAGAGGTTGAAGAGGAGGGAAGTACTCTTATTCCATTTATTATTGGTGGTATAATTCTCCTTATCGCTATAATTATTGTTGTTGTAATTATTGCATTAAGACGTCGTGATAGCTTCTCTGAGGATGAAATAGATGAGAACGGAACTATTATAGAGGATGATAGTGATAAATCCTGGGTGGATGAATCAATAGTTGTTTCCGACGGCTTCGTTGGTGGCGAAAGGTTTATAGGGAACTACGTGCCCGAGGAAGATGACGATATTCCTGTTGACGATGAATAATAAAAAAATCTCAGTTCTTAACGAACTGAGATTTTTATTTTATTGATAATTTATTGCTACCATAATCAGCATTATAATTGCCGAGAAAATAAATTCACCTAAGAATAGCTTCCACGTCCATTTGAGCCACTTTCCGTAGGAAACGTTAATAAGACCTATTGCGATAATCATAAGTCCGTTTGTGGGGTATAAAAGGTTTGTAAAGCCATCTGCAAGGCAGAAGGTTGTTACAACGCTTTGCTTTGTAAGGCCTATAAGGTCAGCTAAGGGCGCTATAAGGGGTATAATCAAAAACGCTTTTGCTGTACCACTGCTTACAACAAATTCCAATAATGCAATAATTCCGAGTATAAGGAATATAGCTGCATACGGGGAGATGCCCTGCATCATATTTGAAAAGTGGTAAAGCATAGTGTGCATTATTTTCCCTTCGTTGAGCACGTAGGATATTGCTATAACAAAAAGTATAAGCAGCACAGCAGGGGAAATTGATTTAACACCGTTAACAAAGGTTTTTATAATTTTCTTACGGTCAAAGCCTGTGTAGTGGCCTGCAAGTAAGCCACCTGTTGTAAAAAGTATTGCCATGGCAGGTAATGAGAGTGCGCCACCTGTGCTTAAAACAAAGTCCAGCACTATAAAGCCAATGTCAATAAGCATACAAATAAGGTATGCTTTTGTGCCTTTTCTTACCTTTTCGTCTGCTAAAATAGCCTCAGCGTCGTGCAAAGAGTATTTTTTTCTTAGCTCCAAATCACTTTCGTAAACAAGTGATGCTTTTGGATTTTTCTCGATTTTTCTTGCATAGAAGAAAAGGAAGAGAAACAGTATAAGGTATACACCGATAAATACTATAAATCTAAGCCAAGTGCCCGAAAAAATTTCAAGGCCTGAAAGCTTTTGCACTGTTACTACGTTGAATGGGTTAAAGGTTGCCGCTGTAAAGCCCCAGGCAATAGAAACAATACTCATTCCTAAGCCGACAAGGGAGTCCCACCCAAGGGCAAGGGAAACTGCAACAGCAATAGGTATAAGTGTGAGTGATTCCTCAAGCACACCTGCTGTGGAGCTCAGTGCCATTAAAACAAACGTAACAATGGCCATAAGGGTGTATTTTTTGTGGCTGTATTTTTTTATGAGGGTTGCCATTATAAATTTTAAAACGCCACACTTTTCTAATATTAGGAAGGAGCCACCAATAAGTACTATTAATAATATAATAAGTATACCTGTACCTGCGTAGCTGCTAAGTAAGCACATTATAGGGGAAAACAGGATTTTCCAAACAGGCAGTCTGTAGTCCTCTAATATGTGGTAGGTGCCGTCTATGATTTTGCCGTCAACAACATCATATTCACCGGGGGTAACTGTTTGTGTGAGCACACCAACAATACCAAGTATTATTACAAGTAAGCCTATAATTGCAGAAACAGTTTTGCCATCTAGCTTTAAGGCTGATTCTGTTTCGTGCGTTTTTTCTGCTACGGCTACGTTCTCTGAAACAGGAGAGCCTTTTTTAACGTCTTTATTCACTTAGTCACATCGCTTTCGTGATTTGAAAATAATACATAGATTATACACATATCTTTTGTGAAATACAAGTGTGAATTCATTGACAAAATAAACAATAAAAACTATAATATCCATTGGAAAACTGACTGTTGAGGTGTAAAATGAGAGTACATAAGAAAAAACACGGCACGGAGCGATTAGAAGCCTGTGGAAACATAGTTATAAAAGATTTAAGGGTAGAGGGTAGCACCTCTGAGCAGCTTTTCGGCAATAGTAACCCACTTAGGCTTGAAATAGGCTGTGGTAAGGGTGATTTTATTGTTGGTACGGCTGCAAAAGAGCCTAACGTTAATTTCCTTGCTATTGAAAAGGTTTCCGACGTGCTTGTAACAGCAGCAGAAAAGGTTAAAGAAAGTGGACTTACAAACGTAAGGGTTTGCTGTGTAGATGCAAAGGAGCTTACAGAGATTTTTGCCCCCGGCAGTATAGACAGAATTTACCTTAACTTTTCTGACCCATGGCCAAAATCCCGCCACGAAAAAAGAAGGCTTACCTACAGAACCTTCTTGGCAATATATAAGCAAATTTTAAGACCGGGTGGTGCTATTTACTTTAAAACAGATAACAGACCACTTTTCGATTTTTCTCTTGAGGAATTTGCAGCCTTTGGTATAAGAACAGAAAAGCTTACGTTTGACCTTCATAATTCAGAGTATAATGAGGGTAACGTTATGACCGAATATGAAAAGCGCTTTTCATCTATGGGCGTGCCTATTAATAGGGTGGAGTGTTATTTCGATTAAAAAAGCGCACTTGAATCAGTGATTCAAGTGCGCTTTTTGTGTATTGAAAAATGGCAAAAAAAATAGCCACCCTATTGGGTGGTTACTTTGTTTGTGTCGGCATCGTCCTATTTTCCCAAGCGGCTTCCCACTAAGTATCTTCGGCGCGGTTGAGCTTAACTACCGTGTTCGGGATGGGAACGGGTGGACCCTCAACGCCATCAACACCGACTACAAAGAACTGTTAGTCCTCTGTCGAACAGGTATCATTATAGCACAATAAAAAATAAAGTCAACACTTTTTTTGAAAATTTTTTGAGTTTTTATTAGTTTGTAAAAAGTTCAATACATACTACTAAAATTTGTGCAACTTTTCAATAATTTAATGTTGATTATTACTATAAAATAGTGCATAATTAAAATGTATGGAAATATAACGGAGGAACAGATATGAGTAAATATGCAATTACATATGATATAGGTACTACAGGCGTTAAAACCTGTATATTTGAATTAGGTAAATCAATAAAGCTTATTTCAGCAGCATCAGAGGGCTATAACCTTTATGTTTTTCCTGATGGTGGTGCAGAGCAGGACCCTCAGGAGTGGTGGTCAGCAATGTGCTCCACAACAAAAAAGGTTTTAGATAAATGCGACGTAGATGTTAAAGATATTTGTGGTATATCCTTCTGTTCACAAATGCAGGGCCTTGTGCTTGTTGATGAAAACGCTCAGCCTGTAAGAAGAGCCATGAGCTATATGGATCAGCGTGCACGAAAAGAGCTTAAAGAGGGTATTGCCTACGGTCCACAAATCGCAGGCGCATTTATTCCAAAGCTTTTAAAATCACTTATGATTACAGGCGCTGTTGCAGCATCTGTTAAAGACCCTGTTTGGAAATACAAATGGGTAGAAAATAATGAACCTGAAAATTTCAAAAGAGTACATAAATGGCTTGACGTTAAGGAGTATTTCATTGCAAGAATGACAGGTGAGTTCTGTATGACTCACGACTCTGCCTTTGCAACCCTTCTTTACGATATTAAGAAAAATGAATTTAGCCCTGCAATGTGCAAAATGCTTGGTGTAAATATGAAGCACCTTCCCGATATTAAAAATTCTGCAGAAAAAATCGGTGAACTTCTTCCTACACCTGCGTCAGAGCTTGGCCTTGCGCCGGGTACACCTGTTTTCGGTGGTGGCGGCGATGCTTCACTTATCGGTGTAGGTGCAGGTAGTGTTGCAATGGGCGATACTCACGTTTACAGTGGTACGTCAGGCTGGGTTTCAACTGTTGTTGATAAGAGCATTGTAGATGCTTCTGCTATGATTGCAGCTGTTTTAGGTGCAGAGGTTGGCAGATACAACTACTTTGGCGAGCTTGAAACTGCAGGTAAGTGCCTTGAGTGGGTAAAAGACCACCTTGCGCTTGATGAAATCGGCGTTTACCTCGAAAAAACAAACGTTACAGATGGCTACGAGGGCAAATACACAAGCCTTTATGATTATATGACAGAGGTTGTAAGCAAAGTGCCTGCAGGCTCCAACGGTGTTATTTTCACACCTTGGCTTCACGGTAACCGTTGTCCTTTTGAGGACCCTAATGCACGTGGTATGTTTTTTAACATCAGCCTTGATACAGGCAAGAGCGAAATGATTAGAGCTGTGCTTGAGGGCGTATGCTATCACCTTCGCTGGTTCCTCGAAACGGAAGAGAAAAAGGTTAAATCCTCCGACCACATTCGTTTTGTTGGTGGTGGCGCACTTTCCGACGTAACCTGCCAGATTCTTGCAGACTGCACAGGTAAGGTTGTTGAAACTGTAGATACACCACAAAACGTTGGTGCTATGGGTGCAGCCGTGCTTATTGCCGTGGGTATAGGCGAGTGTGAATCAATTGCTGCAGCAAAGAGCCTTATCCCTGTTTCAAAGACCTTTACACCTAATATGGAGGCAAAGGCAGTTTACGATAAGTACTTTGAGGTTTACAAAAATCTTTACCCTGCAAACAAAAAGAATTTCGCAAAGCTCAATTCATAAAAAAATAAACAAAAAATTAACAATAATTGTTGAAAAAACAAGGTTGTTCTGTTACAATGAGAAGGTAGTTTACTTTTAAAGTGTGTTATATTTAATGGTATACTTAAAGGAGCGTGTTAGAATGAATATAGCATTGATAGCGCACGATTCTAAAAAAGAACTTATGACACAGTTCTGCATAGCATACTGCGGTATTTTAAGCAAACATAAAATTTGTGCAACAGGCACAACAGGTAAGCTGGTTGCTGAGGCAACAGGCCTTGAAATCGAAAAGTATCTTAGCGGTTCTCAGGGTGGCGCACAGCAAATCGGTTCAAGAATAGCTTGCGACGAGATAGACTTATTACTTGTGTTCCGTGACCCACATCCGAAGCCGGGTGAACCAAACGAAGCAAATCTTTTAAGACTTTGCGACGTTCACAATATTCCTGTGGCAACTAATATTGCTACAGCAGAGGCTCTCATACATAGCTTAGAGCGTGGCGATTTGGATTGGCGCGATATTGTTAACCCAAAGCAATAATATATCTGAATCGGGTGAGCTGCGTTCACCCGATTTTTGATTTTTGTAATTTTATTAAATACTATATATTTTTAAGGAGCTTAATATGGCTGTAAATATTAAAGCAATTAAAGGCACAAAAGATACCTTACCAAACGAAAGCTACAAGCTGCAATATATTGAGCAGGCAGCGCTTGATACTGCAAAAACCTTTGGCTTCCACGAAATGAGAACACCTGTTTTTGAGTATACAGAGCTTTTTGACCGTTCTGTTGGCGAAACTACAGACGTTGTTCAAAAAGAAATGTACACCTTTAACGATAAGGGTGATAGGTCTATTACACTTCGCCCTGAGGGTACAGCAGGTGCAGTACGTGCATTCCTCGAGCACGGACTTTTTAACGAGCCACTTCCACAAAAGGTGTGCTACCTTACATCCTGCTACCGTTACGAAAAGCCTCAGGCAGGTCGCCTTCGTGAATTTCACCAGTTTGGTGTAGAGTGCTTTGGTGCAGCATCAGCCCTTGCAGATGCAGAAATAATTGCACTTGCAAAGCAATATTTTGATTTTATAGGCATAGAGGGTCTTAATGTGGAAATTAACTCCATAGGCTGCCCTGAGTGCAGAAAAAAATATTCACAGGCACTTAAAGAGTTTTTTGAAAGCAAAAAAGAGCAGCTTTGCGAAACCTGCCTTTCAAGACTTGATAGAAACCCTATGAGAATTCTTGACTGCAAAAGCCCTGTTTGTTCAGAAATTGCAGAGGGTGCACCTGTTGTGCTCGATTATATTTGTGATGATTGCCGTGAACACTTTGAAGCACTTCAAAAGTACCTTAAGGCAATGGATATTGAATACGTTGTAAACCCACAAATCGTAAGAGGACTTGATTACTACACAAGAACTGTTTTTGAGTTTGTTTCCCTTGAGGAAAAAACAAAGGGTCTTGTTCTTGGTGGTGGTGGCCGTTACGATGGTCTTATTGAGGAGCTTGGTGGAGCATCACTCCCTGCTTGTGGCTTTGCAATGGGTCTTGAAAGACTTTTAATCCATATGGAAGAAAGTGGCATCGCTTTCCCTGAGGCCCCTAAGTGCAACCTTTCAATTGTAACTGCAGGCGAAAGAGCAGTGCTTAAGGCTTTAGAGCTTTCATCTGCACTTCGCGCACAAGGCTATACAGTAAATGTAGATACCGTAGGCAGGTCGATTAAGGCTCAAATGAAATATGCAAACAAAATTAATTCAGAGTTTACGGTTGTGCTTGGTGATGATGAGCTCGACGGTGGCACAGCAAAGCTTAAAAATATGCAAGATGGTACAGAAACTGTAATCAGCCTTGCAAGCTTTGATGAGGATTTTGAAAGAGCTTATATGGATTTTGCAGTAGCTGCATTTGAGGGCGCTGATTTTTCAAAGCTTACCCAAACAGATATAGATAATCTTTTAAAATAATTAAAATAAGGTGTTAGTATGGAGATTATAGATATTTCCAGAGATTTATTAAAAACTCCCGTTTACCCGGGCGACCCTGAGGGCTACGTAGACCCTATACAGAGCATCCGAGGGGGCGATAAGTGTAACCTTAATTCGGTGTACACTTGCTTGCACACAGCAACCCATATTGATGCGCCACTCCATTTTATTGAGGGTGGCAAAAGCATTGACCAATTTCCACAAGATATTTTTATTGGTGAATGTATGGTTGTTGAGGCTCCTCCGGGACCAATAACAGGTGCATATGCCGAGGATAACTTTCCTTGGAAAAGCTGCGAAAGGCTTCTTATAAAGGGCAATGGCCTTGCTTATTTTATGGAGAGCAGCGCATACTATATTGTAGATTCAGGTATAAAGCTTTTAGGTACAGATTCACAAACTATAGGCAACAGCAGCTCCAATGCAGTTATTCACAAGGCTATTTTAGGGGCAGATATCCCTATTATTGAGGGGCTTGACCTTTCAAACGTTGAACCCGGCAGGTATTTTCTTATGGCACAGCCAATTAAGGTTTCGGGTGTAGAGGCTGCCCCCTGCAGAGCGGTGCTTGTTAAGGATCATCTTTTCTGGACATAATATAAAGGATTGAATTATATGAGATTAGATAAATTTTTAAAGGTATCCCGTATTATTAAGCGCCGTACAGTTGCAAACGAGGTTTGCGATGCAAAGCACGTTGAGGTAAACGGCAAAATTGCCCGCGCCTCTTACGATGTAAAGGTAGGGGATATAATTGCAATACAAATGGGTGCAAGCCTTACAAAGTATAAGGTTTTATCCATAAATGAGTTTGCAAAAAAAGACGATGCTGCTAATATGTACGAGGTAGTTTCGTAATAGCTTTTTACCATTTGAGCCGAGAGCATTTGCTCTCGGTTTGTTTTTGTCTGAATATGCCACATTTTGTCAAAATGTCAACATAAAATTAACTTAAAATGAAAATTATATTAACTTTGCACAAAAGTTATTGACAATTTTGTTTTTTGGTGTTAATATAAAGGTGAAAGGAGAGCCGGTTAAAGAAATTTAGCCTGTTCTCCTTTTCGGCATATTTAAGATAATTAAATATAGCCAAACTAAAGTCCGAAAGGGTGTTACTATGAATATTACTATCGTTGGTCGTAAATGTAATCCTCGTGAAGATTTTCGTCTGCGTGCAGAAAAACGCCTTGAAAAGGTTGATAAGCTTTTCGGTGAAGAGGCTGCTGCTAAAATTACTGCAACGGTTGAAAAAACCTGCCATATAGTGGAAATCACGGTAACAAAGGGTGGTATGCTTTTTAGGGCAGAGGAGCAGGCAGAAAATATGCTTGATGCTCTCGATGAATGTGTAGATTCCCTCATAAGGCAGATTAGAAAAAATAAAACAAGGTTAGATAAAAAGCTGCATTCTGCTGTTTTGGATGATTACTTTGCAGATGAAATAGAAGAGGAAGAGGAGTTTGCCGTTATAAGAGAAAAAAGTATTCCTCTTAAACCACAAAGCGTTGAAGAAGCAATTTTACAAATGAATCTTTTAGGGCATCAGTTTTATATGTTCCTAAATGCAGAAACAGATGAAATAAATGTTGTATATAAAAGGAATGCAACAGGCTATGGCCTTATTTCACCTGATGCAGATAAATAAAAAACAACCCCCTTCAAATATGTGGTGGTCACACCTTTTAGGTGTGGCCATCCAATTTTTTCATAATTCCTAATTTTTTGAATATATTTAGAAAGATTGTTAAAAAATTTGCACTATTGTTCCATTTTGAAAATATAAATAAAATATAATGGTATATAATTTTTTTTGTATTTTTATTTTATTATTGGTATATACGAAAGGGGTATCGTGTTATGGCACGAGTTTACAATTTCTCTGCAGGTCCTTCAATGCTCCCTGAAGAGGTGCTTAAAAAGGCAGCAGCAGAGATGCTTGACTATGAAGGTTCAGGTCAATCAGTTATGGAGATGTCTCACCGTTCAAAGGTGTTTGAGGGCATCATTAAATCAGCAGAGGCACTTTTAAGAGAGCTTATGGATATTCCTGAAAACTACAAGGTGCTTTTCCTTCAGGGTGGCGCATCTACACAGTTTGCAGCAATTCCACTTAACTTTATGAATGGCTCAGGTAAGGCTGATTATATCATTACAGGTCAGTGGGCAAAAAAGGCATTTGCAGAAGCTCAGAGGTATGGCGATGTTAAGGCTGTTGCATCCTCTGCAGATAAAACCTTCTCTTACATTCCCAAAACTACAAAAGAAGATTTCAGAGCAGATGCAGACTATGTTTATATCTGCCTTAACAACACAATCTACGGCACAATTTATAAGGATATTCCTGACACAGGCGATATTCCACTTATTGCAGATATTTCAAGCTGCTTCCTTTCAGAGCCACTTGATATTTCAAAATTTGCAATGGTTTACGGTGGTGCACAAAAGAACGTTGCTCCTGCAGGTCTTACAATTGCAATCATCCGTGAGGATATGTTAGGTAAGGCAAGAGATATTACTCCAACAATGCTTAACTATCAAATCCACGCTGATAACGCTTCACTTTACAACACACCACCTTGCTACACAATTTACATCTGCAAGCTTGTGCTTGATTGGATTAAATCTCTCGGTGGCCTTACTGCTGTTGCAGAGCGTAACCGTAAAAAGGCAGAAATTCTCTATAGCTTCCTCGATAACAGCAAAATGTTCAAGGGTACAGTAGTTCCTGAGGACCGTTCACTTATGAATGTTCCTTTCATCACAGGTGATGAAGAGCTTGATGCAAAGTTTGTTAAAGAGGCAACCGCTGCAGGCTTTGTTAATATTAAGGGCCACAGAACAGTTGGTGGTATGAGAGCTTCTATTTACAATGCAATGCCTATTGAGGGCGTTGAGAAATTAGTTGAGTTTATGGCTGATTTCGAAAAAGCAAATTCATAATTTTACATAAAGGTTTGATTTTAATGTACGATATTTTAACTTTAAATAAAATTTCTCAGATAGGCCTTAAGGAGCTTGATGAGAAATATACAATTACAGATTGCTGTGATTGTCCTGATGGTATCATTGTTCGTTCAGCAGCTATGCACGAGTATGCCTTCAGCGAAAAAACTGTTGCAGTTGCCCGTGCAGGCGCAGGCGTTAACAATATTCCTGTTGAGGAGTGCACAAAAAAAGGTATTGTAGTTTTCAACACACCCGGTGCAAATGCAAACGCAGTTAAGGAGCTTGTTATTGCAGGTCTTATGCTTTCTTCAAGAAAGGTTGCAGCAGCATATGACTGGTGCAAAACTCTTAAGGGCGAGGGCGAAAACGTAGGTAAGCTTGTTGAAAAAGGTAAATCACAGTTTGCAGGACCTGAAATTCTCGGTAAAACACTTGGTGTTGTAGGCCTTGGCGCAATAGGCAGACTTGTTGCTGTTGCAGCAAACGGCTTAGGTATGAAAATTGTAGGCTACGACCCATTCTTTAACGATGCACTTAAGGAGCAGCTCCCTGCAGATACAGAATACGTTGATTCACTTGATGCTCTTTACGAAAAGGCAGATTACATAACACTTCACCTTCCTTGCACAAAGGACACAAAGGGTATGATTAGTGCAGACTCAATTGCAAAAATGAAGGATGGAGTAAGAATCCTTAACTTTGCACGTGGTGAGCTTGTAAACGGTGCAGACCTTGTAGCAGCTATGGAGGCAGGCAAGGTTGCAGCTTATGTAACAGACTTCCCAAGTGATGAGGTTATTGGTGTAGTCGGTGTTACAGCACTTCCACACCTTGGCGCATCTACACCTGAAAGTGAAGAAAACTGTGCATATATGGCAGCAGTTGAAATCAGAGAATTCCTTGAAAAGGGTAACATTAAAAACTCTGTTAACTTCCCTAACGTGGAGCTTGATGCACAGGGAGAAAGGGTTTCAATTATTCACCACAACGTTTTAACTGTTATGAACGATATTCTCGGTGCTTTCACAAGCGCAGGTATTGAAACAACAGGCTTCTCTTCAAAAGCAAAGGGCGATTTTGCATACACACTTGTTGCTGCAGAAAAAATCCCCGAAAGCGTAATTGCTAAGCTTGCAGCTAATGAAGATATAATTAAGGTTAGAAAGATATAACAAAAAGCTCGGTCGAAAGACCGAGCTTGTTTTATTTAATAATCATACTCTTCCTTAATGCACTCAAAGTGTCCGTTTTTGTACTCAATAATAATTTCTCGTTTATTCTCATCGTTTGGTGAGTAGCCGTCAAAGTGGTAGGTGTATGTAATTGTGTTGCCATCAATTTTTACTTGAAAATCATCTTCTTCCCTTAGAGGGCAGTAACCGTCATCACCTGATGCACTCGCAAGTAATTTTACTAAAACGCCGTCTTTTTCGAGTATATATGAATCACCACTTAAAAGAAAGCTTCTGTTTACAATAACGATATCCTTGTTAAATTCCTCGTAGGAGTAAAGCTTTGCATCCGGCTTGCAGGTTAAAGTAAAATCTATTGCGGCAAGCTGTAACAGCAGCAACGGTAATAAAATCACGTTGGCAATTATAAATAAGGGCTTTTTCTTTTTTACTGCTATAACAATAAACATTATAAATTCACTTAAAAGGAATAATAAAAGCCCTATATCTTCCACAATATATAAGCAGATATTGCCAAAAATAAAAATCTCATACCCGTTTTTTATAAGCAGAGCACTGATAACAGAGAACAAAAGAAATACAAGTGATACAATTTGAAAGATAATAACAATACTTTTTGTTTTGATGTTCTTCATATTTAATTCTCCTTGTTTGATGATAAAAGTGCGATGTTTATTGCCTTTGCTGTATAAATCCTATATTATGCGAAAGCCTTTACAGCTCTTTTTGTTAGTTGGTTACTTCTTTAAAATGTCCGTTTTCGTATTGAAGAATAAGTTGTCTTTTATTTGTTTCAGAAAAATTATCCTCGTAAGTGTAAATTATTCGATTTTTTTCAATTTTTACATCGTTTCCCAGCAGATAAGGCGCATCGTATACATCAGTAATATGTTTAATTAGGATATCATTTTTGGTTTCATAAATTCGTGAATAACCACCAAAAAGATCATCGCCACTTTCAATTATTATTGTTGTATCAAATTCGGGATATGTATTCTTTTTTACGGATACATCTGAGGATGATGTAATAAGCATAAAATACATATGGATTAAAACTAAAGGTATTAAAACAATATATGCAAGAAAAAATAATTTCCTGTTTGTTTTCACCGACAACAGTAGTATGACTAAAATTTCGGTTAAGTAGAATAAAAGAAAACCGGTCATATATATAGGAATAATAAGTGGTCTTCCAAATAACAGTAAATCGTAATCTTGGTATAGTAAAATGCACCCTGCAATACCCAAAAGCAAAAAGATGATTGCGATGATTTGAAAGATAATAACAATACTTTTTGTTTTGATGTTCTTCATACTTAATCCTCCTCGTGTGCTGCGATATGATTTAGGTGAAGTTGAGTTTTCCCACTGCATCGTAATGTGCAACTTCACTATCGAAGATAACTTCACTCACTTTAGTGGACTTCACTTGCCGTCTGGCAAACTTAGTTGATTTAAGCTCTGCTTAAATCACGGAATAACGTTACCTGCACTTGAAAAGATTTCGTACCATTCCTGCTTTGTAAGAGTTATATCTGTTGCTGCAGCACATTCAAGCAGTCTTTGAGGGTTCATTGTGCCTGTAAGTGGCTGCATTTTTGCAGGGTGGCGTAAAATCCAGGCAATAACAATAGTTGATTTTGTAACGCCGTATTTATCTGCTAATTCCTGAAGCTTTGCATTTATTTCAGGGAAATCAGGGTTGTCTACGTACACACCCTCAAAAAAGCCGTATTGGAATGGGGACCAGGCTTGTATTGTAATATCCTCATAACGGCAGTATTCAAGCACACCACCATCTCTGTCTATAGCATTATCCTCACGCATATTTACGTAAAGGCCTTGCTTTACAATGTGGCAGTCTGTAATGCTGAATTGAAGCTGGTCTACGCAAATAGGCTCATCACCTAAATATTTCTGTAAAAGGCGCATCTGCATAGGGTTTTGGTTTGAAACACCAAAGTGCTTTACCTTTCCACTCTCCTTAAGGTAAGCAAATGCCTCTGCAACCTCTTCAGGCTCATAAAGGGTATCGGGTCTGTGCAAAAGTAAAAAATCAAGGTAATCTGTATTAAGCCTTTTAAGGCAACCCTCAGTTGATTTTATAATGTGCTCCTTTGAAAAATCAAACATTACCTTACCGGGGCAGATGCCACATTTGGATTGAAGAAAAATCTTCTCTCTGATATCATCATTCATACCTATGGCTTGGGCGAATACCTCTTCGCTTTTGCCACCACCGTATAAATCGGCGTGGTCAAAAAAGTTAAGCCCTGCACCCATTGCAGTGTCAATAAGTGCCTTCGCTTCGTCTACGGTTTTGTCTGCCATACGCATACAGCCTACAGCAATAACAGGTACCTCTACACCACTTTTTCCAAGCTTCATTGTTTTCATAATATCATCCTTTCAGGATAGCTGCCAGCCACCAGCCACCAGTCTTCAGTTTCCAGTTTACAGCAATAAAACTGTGAGAACAAATAGCTGTTGGCAGATTGACAACTAACCAAGTTTTTTTAAAAGGTCATTAATCATTTTGCCTATTTCGTAGCATTTATTTAAAATATGTGTTTTTTGTTCTTGCTTAATACACTTCACAAATAATTCTAATTCTATCCTTCTTCGTTGTGCCCAAAACCTCTGTGTAACGGAATCTGCCGTAGCCTCTTACGGAGATAATATCATATTCCTTAAGGATTGCAGAGTTGCTTTTTATCAGTTTACCGTTTATAAAAACCTTCTCTCCGTCAATAAGGGCAGAACTCTTGCTACGTGATAAGTTATAAACTGCAGATATAATGCCATCAAGGCGTAATGAAGAAACTGTTACCATTTTTTCTTTAGGCTGTGGTAAATCCTCAAGTGGTATTTCATTGCACAATTCACAGCTTACACTTGTGTGGCGTACCTTTGTAAGGTTATCTATTATATATTGTGCTATGGTTTCAAGGCAAATAAGGTAGCCTTTGTTTTTGCTTATTACAATATCACCTAAGGTTTCTCTTTTTATGCCAAGTCCCATAAGGGAGCCTAAAAAATCACGGTGACTAAGGTCATCTGCAAACTTCTCCGAGAGGGGAGATATGCAAATAATTTCAATTGGTGGACAAGGTGCGTAGCCAAATTCATTTTCATTACCAAAGCAGGCAATTTTTCGCTCTGCATCGGGGTAGCCACCAAGTAGAGTGTAGCCGTACCTGACATCTTCCTCTAAAAGGGCTTGCTCGTAAGCATTTAAAAAATCACTATAAACGTATATACCTCGATTCTGTGAACGGTTGTAAAGCTCACGGAATCGTTTTTTTAATATATCCTTTTCGTCTGCCACCTTATCACCACCTGTCTTTTTTTAGTATACCATATATAATAGTATATTTCAAATAAAAACCCCTATGCAGGGTTAACTGCATAGGGGAAGGTGTGAATATTAATTATTCAGCATCAGGAGCATAGAGTTCCTTAAGTCTGAGGAGGTGAGCATATCTTTCCTGTGCTGTCTTCTCTGACTGAGCGAAGAGTTCTTCAGCTCTTGCAGGGAATGAGCGAGTAAGAGATGAATAACGAGCCTCGTTGAGAAGGAATTCTCTGTAGTTGCCTGTTGCAGGCTTAGAATCAATTGTGAATGGATTCTTGCCTTCTGCCTTGAGAGCAGGGTTGTAACGGAACATATTCCAGTAACCGCAGTCAACAGCCTTCTTCATTTCGTTCTGGCAGTTAACCATACCACCCTTAATTGAGTGCATTTCGCAAGGTGAGTAAGCAATGATAAGTGAAGGACCGTGGTAAGCTTCAGCTTCCTTAATAGCCTTAAGTGTCTGGTTGTTGTCAGCACCCATAGCAATCTGTGCAACGTAAACATAGCCATAGCTCATAGCGATTTCAGCAAGGCTCTTCTTTGCAATTGCCTTACCTGCAGCTGCGAACTGAGCAACCTGACCGATGTTAGAAGCCTTAGAAGCCTGTCCACCTGTGTTTGAGTAAACCTCAGTATCGAATACCATGATGTTTACGTCTTCGCCGGAAGCAAGAACGTGGTCAACACCACCGAAGCCGATATCGTATGCCCAACCGTCGCCACCGAAGATCCAAACAGATTTCTTTGAAAGGAATTCTTTGTTTGCGATGATTGACTTACATGTTTCACAGCAAGCGCCGTCGCCGATAGCAGCAACAAGAGCCTCTGTAGCAGCGCCGTTCTTTTCACCGTCGTTAACAGTGTCAAGGTAAGCCTTAGCAGCAGCCTTAACCTCATCAGAAGCCTTGTCAGACTCAAGAAGAGTTTCAACCTTAGCAATAAGGCTGTTTCTGAGAGCTGCCTGACCGAGGAGCATACCAAAGCCGTGCTCTGCGTTATCTTCAAAGAGTGAGTTGCCCCATGCAGGACCCTGACCCTTTGCATTTGTTGTATATGGTGATGTTGCAGCAGGACCACCCCAGATTGAAGAACAGCCTGTTGCGTTAGAGATATACATTCTGTCACCGAAGAGCTGTGTTACGAGACGAGCATAAGCTGTTTCAGCACAACCTGCGCAAGAGCCTGAGAACTCAAGGAGAGGCTTCTTGTACTGGCTGGAAATGATTGTTGCAGAAGATGCAACGCCTTCCTTCTCAGTAACGTTTGCTACACAGTAATCGAATGCTGCCTGCTGTGCATCCTGGCTCTCACGAGATACCATCTTAAGAGAGTTTGTAGGACAAACACCGATACATACGCCACAACCCATACAGTCCATAGGAGAAACTGCAAGTGTGTACTTGTACTCTGTTTTAACGATTGGCTTTTCAGCAAGCTTAAGCACTGCAGGAGCGCCTGCTACTTCAGCCTCATCAAGAGCGAATGGACGGATTGTTGCATGAGGACAAACATAAGCACACTTGTTACACTTTGCACAAGTTGTTGGATCCCACTCAGGAACCATAACTGCAACGCCACGCTTCTCATATGCAGATGCACCCTGCTCGAATGTACCATCAGCATGGTCTGTGAATGCAGAAACAGGAAGAGAGTCACCGTTCATTGAGCCAACAGGTCTCATGATGCCGTCAACCATCTTAACGAGCTTTGCTGGACCTTCAGAAGCAACAGCAGCTGTATCGTCAGCAGCGTTTGCCCAGTCAGCAGGAACGTCAATCTTCTTGAATGCGCCGAAACCTGCATCAATAGCTGCATGGTTCATATCAACAATATCCTGGCCCTTCTTAAGGAACTTAAGAGCAGCCTTCTTCATATATTCAATAGCTTCGTCCTTTGGAAGAACCTCTGCAAGTGCGAAGAATGAAGCCTGAAGGATTGTGTTTGTTCTCTTACCAAGACCGATTTGTGCAGCAAGGTCAATAGCGTTAACAGTGTAAAGCTGAATGTTGTTGTTAGCAATGTAACGCTTTGTTTCTGCGTTAAGCTTTTCAGCAAGCTCAGCCTCATCCCACTGGCAGTTGATAAGGAATACACCGCCTGGCTTAACGTCGTTAACGATTCTGTAGCCCTTTTCGATGTATGCAGGTGTGTGGCAAGCAACGAAGTCAGCCTTGTTTACATAGTATGGGCTCTTGATTGGCTTGTCACCGAAACGAAGGTGAGAAATTGTAACGCCACCTGTTTTCTTTGAGTCGTACTGGAAGTATGCCTGTACGTACTTGTCGGTGTGGTCACCGATAATCTTGATAGAGTCTTTGTTAGCACCAACAGTACCGTCGCCGCCGAGACCCCAGAACTTGCACTCGATTGTACCTTCAGCAGCTGTGTTTGGAGCTTCCTCTTCTGGGAGTGAAAGGTAGGTAACGTCGTCGTTGATGCCGAGTGTGAAGTGCTTCTTTGAGTCAGCCTTTGCAAGGTCTGTGTATACTGCAAAGATTGATGATGGAGGAGTATCCTTTGAACCAAGACCGTAACGGCCACCTGATACAAAGATACCTGTCTTGTTGCAAGCATCGAGACCAGCAACAACGTCAAGGTAGAGAGGCTCACCGATTGAACCTGGCTCTTTTGTTCTGTCAAGAACAGCAATCTTTTTAACAGTTGCAGGAAGAGCTGCAACGAATTTCTCTGATGCAAATGGTCTGTAAAGACGAACCTTAAGAAGACCAACCTTTTTGCCCTGTGCTACAAGGTAGTCAATAACCTCTTCACCAACGTCGCAGATTGAACCCATAGCAACGATTACGTGCTCTGCATCTGCAGCGCCGTAGTAGTTGAAGAGCTGGTAGTCTGTGCCAAGCTTTGCATTAACCTTACCCATGTATTCCTCAACAATTGCAGGAACAGCATCGTAGTAAGTGTTACAAGCTTCTCTGTGCTGGAAGAAAATGTCGCCGTTTTCGTGTGAACCACGCATTACAGGGTGCTCTGGGTTGAGAGCTCTCTTTCTGAAAGCATCAACAGCATCCATATCGCACATTTCTTTAAGGTCTTCATAATCCCAAATTTGGATTTTCTGAAGCTCGTGAGATGTACGGAAACCGTCGAAGAAGTTGATGAAAGGAACACGGCTCTTGATTGTTGCAAGGTGAGCAACTGCACCAAGGTCCATAACCTCCTGTGTGTTTGTTTCAGCGAGCATAGCAAAGCCTGTCTGACGGCAAGCGTAAACGTCTGAATGGTCGCCGAAAATGTTAAGTGCGTGTGAAGCAACGCAACGAGCTGATACATGGAAAACGCTTGGGAGAAGCTCACCAGCGATTTTGTACATGTTAGGAATCATAAGAAGAAGACCCTGTGAAGCTGTGTAGGTTGTTGTAAGCGCACCGGCTGCAAGTGAACCGTGAACAGTACCTGCGGCACCTGCCTCGGACTGCATTTCGGAAACCTTTACAGTTGTACCGAAAATGTTTTTCTGGCCCTGTGCTGACCACTGGTCAACATAGTCTGCCATTGGGCTTGAAGGTGTGATTGGGTAAATACCTGCAACTTCTGTGAAAGCGTATGACACATAAGCAGCGGCATTGTTACCGTCCATGGTTTTCATTTTTCTAGCCATAGTTTTTTTCCTCCTATAAAAAATGTAATTATAAGTATTATTAAAACACCAACAATTATATTATCACTTATTTGCTCAGTTGTAAACATAAAAATGTTAAAATATTCACGATTTTTAAAGTATTATTCAAAGTATTTTTGGAAAAAATAGCTTTTTGTGGAAAAATGGATATATAGCTGTATGATTTTTTGCTGCTATTGACAAAATATGAAAATTTTGCAATAATATATGCTAATGTGGTATGCTATACCATAACTAAATTTTGAAAGGAGTTTTATCCGAATTATGGATAATCCCGGACCTAGTTTTATTTTGAATCAATTTATTAACCTTGCAGGTGGCGGCTCTGCTGCAGATGGGTTAGTGTTCAAAATAATTCTTCTTGTTATTCTTATTTTTATAAACGCATTTTTTGCAATGAGCGAAATTGCAATTATTTCTCTTAACGATGCAAAAATGGAAAAAATGGCAGAGGAAGGCCACAAAAAGGCTAAAATGGTGTTAAAGCTTACAAGCAATTCAACCAGGTTTTTGTCAACTATACAAATTGGCGTAACTCTTGCAGGCTTTTTGTCATCAGCATCTGCTTCTACAGCCTTTGCATCAATGCTTACAAGCGCAATTACAAAGGCAATTCCAAGTGTGCCAACATCACTTATTTCAGGTGTATCGGTTGTTGTAATTACCTTAATTACATCCTATTTTTCACTTGTTTTAGGCGAGCTTGCTCCTAAAAGAATCGGTATGCAGGCATCCGAAAAGGTAGCCTTTGCAGTGGTAAAGCCACTTATTGTTATTTCGAAAATTACAGCGCCTTTTGTTAAATTCCTTTCTCTTTCAACAAATGCTGTTGTAAGGCTTTGTGGTTTTGACCCAAATGCCGACGAGGAAACCGTTACCGAGGAAGAAATCAGAATGATGGTTGATGTTGGTGGCGAAAAAGGCGTTATTGAAGATACTCAAAAGGAAATGATTAACAATATCTTCGAATTTGATGATATTGATGCAGGCGATATAATGACACACCGTACAGACGTTGTTGCAGCCGATGTGAATGATACAACTCTTGATGAATTTATGGCTCTTGCAATTGAGCACGGTAGGTCAAGAATTCCTCTTTACGATGAGGATATAGACAATATTGTTGGTATTGTTTACGTAAAAGACCTGCTTAAGTACGTTGGTAAAGAGGTTAAAGCAAAGGGCACTCTTAAAAACATAATGCGTGAGCCTTACTTTATACCTGAAACTAAATCCTGTGGCGAGCTTTTCAAGGAAATGTGCGCAAAGAAAATACAGCTTGCTGTTGTTGTTGATGAATACGGTGGCACAGCAGGTATTATTACACTTGAGGATATGGTTGAGGCTGTTATGGGTAATATTCAGGATGAGTATGACCAAGAGGATGAGGAAATCTCACAAATCGACGATAACACATTTACTGTTGACGGTACTATTGATATTGAAGAGATTGAAGAGCTTATCGGCAAAAAGCTTCCCGATGGGGATTACGAAACCCTTGCAGGCTTTATTATGGATGAGCTTCAATGTATTCCCAAAGACGGCGAAATGAACGAGGTTGTGTTCGAAAACGTAAAGTTTACCGTTCTTAATGTTGAAGATAGAAGAATCGGTAAAATTAAAGTTGAAATCACCCCTGAGGAAGAGCCTGCAGAGGATGAGGAAGACGATAAATAATATTAAATAATTTGCACCGTGGCACTCCCTCGGTGCATTATTTATATAAGGAGGCGGTGCGATGTCAACTAAAATTCTTGTTTTAGAGGACGATGCTTTTTTACGAGATGGCCTTTGCGAGGTGCTTCAAAAAGAAGGATATGAGGTTTTCAGCGCAGGTGATTTAGCAACTGCAAAAGAGAAGTTTTTAGAAGAAAACTTTAATTTAATAATTCTTGACGTTATGCTCCCTGACGGCAACGGCTTTGATATGTGTGAATTTATTCGTTCAAAAAATGAAGGTGTACCAATTCTGTTTTTAACTGCTTGCGATGATGAGGTGCAGGTTGTAAGAGGTCTTGATGCAGGTGCAGACGATTACGTTACAAAGCCGTTTAAGCTGCTTGAGCTTTTATCGAGGATACGTGCTCTTTTAAGAAGGAGCAAATCGACGGTGTACAGCTGTGATGGTATTGTTATTGATATAAACACTATGACTGTCAAAAAGGACGGAGTAAATATTTTTGTTACACCTACAGAATTTCAGATTCTTTCAATGCTTATAAGGAATAACGGAGTTATTGTTACAAGAGCAATTTTGCTGGAAAATATTTGGGATGAGGGTGGCTCATTTATTGATGACAACACTCTTTCAGTGCATATTAGCCGACTCCGTGAAAAAATAGGTGCAGAGCACATAGTTACAGTCAGAGGCATCGGCTATAGATGGGAGGATTCTAAATGAGTCCACTTGAAATTTGCTTAATTGTTGCTGTGTGCTTGCTGTTTGTTTTGGCGGTTGCTTTAGTGATTTCGCTTTTTTTGAACAAAAGAAAGGTGAAAAGGCTTACTGAAAGCATAAATAATTATCTCGAAAAAGGCGAGCTTACAAAATTTAGTACAGAGGATGATAGCTTTGCACCTCTTCAAAACGTAGTGTGTGATTTAGAAAATGCCCTTGAGGTGCAAAAACAAAACACCGAGCTTGAAGCTAAAAAGAATGCAGATTTTATTGCAGACGTATCTCACCAATTAAAAACTCCCCTTGCAGGGCTTAGGCTATACCTTGAAATGGATTATGCCCAAAACCCTACAGAGCATACCGAAAAAGAAATTCAGCTTGTAGGTAAAATGGAAGAGCTTGTAGCAAAGCTGTTGCGCCTTGAAAAGATAAAAAGCGATACATACGTAATGGATTTTCAGCTTTTTGAAATTAGTGAAATTATAAACAGTATAGTTGTAGATATGAAGCACATTTTCCCCCAAAAGCAGATAGCTGTTTTTGGTAAAGGAAAAATGAGGTGCGATAAGGAATGGTTGACAGAGGCTCTGCTTAACGTAATAAAAAACGCTTGCGAGCATACTGATGATTGTGGCAAAATTAATATAACCGTTGAGGAAAACGAACGCTCTACAATTGTTACGGTTTCAGATAACGGTGGTGGTGTGGACAGCGAGGATGTGGGAGTGCTTTTTAAAAGGTTTCACAGAACTAAAAACGCCAAGCCACAAAGCGCAGGTATCGGTCTAGCAATTACCAAGGCAATTGTAGAAAAGCACCACGGAACAATTAGTGCCGTAAATACTGCAACAGGGCTTGATATTATAATGTGCTTTCCGCATATTGACGGATACCAAGCTATTTGATTGCCAAGTATAACTTGGCAGCGATATAAATCCTGGCGGATTTGCGATATATCTGACGATGCGATATACCTTCGGTGCGATATGTGCCTTACGGCACGAGAGATAAGGATTTATATCATATCGCATTTGCAAGGCAAATATATCGCAATCGGCAATATGTCGATTATATCGCATTTTGTGTAAACAAAATATATCGCAGAAAGGGAAATTTATGAATAACAAAACAATCAAGGAATTAGCAATAGAGTTAACAGTTGAAATAACTACTGTTTGCGATAACATAAAAGGACGAAGTGTGTATGTTAATCAGCTTTTAAGGGCGTGTTCATCTATAGGTGCAAATTCTCACGAAGCCAAATACGCTCAAAGCCGTGCTGATTTCATACATAAAATGGAAATTGCTTTAAAAGAAACATATGAAACTGAGTATTGGCTTGAAGTACTTTATAAAGTTAAATCGTTAGATGCTGAAGTATATAAGAATCTTAATAGTAAATGTGGTACAATTCGCAGAAAGCTTATAGCATCAATAACGACTGCAAAAAATAATCAAAAATAAATAGTATGGCGATATAAAACCTGGCGGATTTGCGATATATCTGACGATGCGATATACCTTCGGTGCGATATGTGCCTTACGGCACAAGAAAAAACTCTCTCTTTGATTTTGCAAAGAGAGAGTTTTTATAATCTTACGAAATCTTAAGATTAAAGTCACCTAAAATTAAGATTGATATTTTATACTAAAATCAACATAGGGTGAAATGAGTTATCCGAACCTGCCTAAAAGCGAGTATTTTCAAGTCTTTTCGGCGTTTCGGTCTTGAAAGGCGCCAGCCTATCTTCGCCCTCAACACCAAAAATCCAATAAAAATCTTTCGCTTTTAGGTCAAAG
>JAZNTU010000028.1:0-6778 GCA_045591945.1 Acutalibacteraceae bacterium
GGAACAAGCCACACAGCGTATCCGCAAACTGGACGAAATCATCCAAAGGCTCTACGAGGATAACCTTGAGGGAAAAATCACGGACGAGCGTTTTGCCAAGATGACCGCTAACTACGAAGCGGAGCAACATACCCTTGAGCAGAGGGTGGCCGAATTGCGGGCAGCCATTTCTGCGGAAAAAGAAACAGCACTCAACGCCGATCACTTCCTCAACTTGGTACGAAAATACACCGAAATCCCTGAACTCACAGCGGAAATCATCCGAGAGTTCGTGGAGAAGGTTTATGTGTACAAAGCGGAAAAGGTCGATGGGCATCGAGTGCAACGCATCAAAATCATATACAACTGCATCGGTGAGTTCACCTTGCCGGACGCATCAACAAACGAAAAAACGGCATAGCCGCTATAAAAACGACTATGCCGAAATTTTCCAGGGAAGTTAATCCCTAAGACCACCCACTAAAGGAAGTCGGTTTTTTGTTTGCTTAAATAATTGTTTACAATCAGCGTTCCTCACGGAAGTAGTTAAGACCAAGGCTCTGTGGAGGCTGGTGCTCTCTCTTTTTACGTGCGCTTGTAATAACAAGAACAATAATTGTAACAACGTAGGGAAGCATTTTGAAAAGCTCTTGTGTTTCTGTACCAAGGCCTTGAATGTAGTTGTTTGCATTGCAAAGCGCACCGAAAAGGAAGGAGCCTACAATAGCTGCAGATGGCTTCCAAAGGGCGAATATAACAAGTGCAATAGCCATCCAGCCACGGTCACCGAAGGCGTTGTTTGACCAAACACCACTTGCGTAGGACATAACGTACTGTAAGCCACCAAGGCCTGCAATAGCACTACCGATGCAGGTGGCAACGTAACGGTATTTAATAACGTTGATACCTGCAGCGTCTGCAGTAGCAGGGTTTTCACCAACGGAGCGAAGGTTAAGGCCTGTACGTGTGCGATTAAGCACAATTGCAACTATAACGGCAATTACAATAGCAAGGTACGTAAGGAAATCATGTGATAAAAACAGCTCACCAAACCAGCCTAATTTTTGAGCGATAGGAAGCTCTGCAGAGAAGAAGGAGCTTGTTTTGGTAAGAACAATTGAAGGGAGCTCACTATCTGTAAGGTTAATAAGTGATGCACCGAGGAAGTTACCGAGGCCTATGCCAAGTGTGGTAAGTGCAAGACCTGTAACGTTTTGGTTTGCGTGAAGTGTTACTGTAAGGAAGCTGTAAAGAAGTCCCATTATAACGGAGCCTGCAATAGAGCAAAGCAGAGGGATTATAACAGCGAGGAAGGCGTTCATATTAGCAATATCGTTGCCACAGGCATTTTCGTAAAGGAAGGAGCCTACAACGCCACTAATGGCGCCAACGTACATAATACCGGGAATACCTAAGTTAAGGTGACCTGATTTTTCTGTAACAATTTCACCGGTTGAGCCGTAAAGAAGGGGAACACCAAGGAGAATTGCACGGCAAATAAATTGAATAATCATGCGTTAACCTCCTTTTTGTTTTTACGGAACTTGATGGAGTATTGAATAAAAAATTCGCAGCCAACAAGCATAAGGATTACTATACCAACAGCAATTTCAGAGAAGGAGGAGCTAAGGAAGTAAGTATCTGCAACCTTTGCAACGCCTATTCTGAGGAATATAACGATAGAGGTCATAACAACCATAATAAATGGGTTGAACTGACCGAGCCATGACATGAGGATAGCTGTAAAGCCCTGTCCGCCAACAAGGTTTGTATTTATGCTGTGGTCCTTACCTGCAACAAGGAGCATACCTGCAACACCACAAAGAGCACCTGAAATAACCATTGTGCGAATTATAACCTTTTTAACGTTAATACCTACGTAGCGAGCTGTGTTTTGGCTTTCGCCTACAACAGATATTTCGTAGCCCTGCTTACTGTACTTAAGGTATATAAACATAAGCACGGTAATAACTGCAACTGTTACGATATTTACAAAGTAATCGTTGTTACCTACAGCAGGGAAGTTTCCGTATCTTACAGGGTTTATAACGTTTGAGCCACCACCCTCTATGTAAACGTAGTATGCAATAATTTGAGTTGCAATGTAGTTCATCATAAGAGTAAAAAGTGTTTCATTTGTATTGAAAAGCGCTTTGAATATGGCAGGAATTACACCCCAAACAGCACCTGCAATAATACTTGTAATAACAATTACAACAATAAGCACGGGGTAGCTGAGCGTTTCGCCAAACTGTATCATACAGAATATGGCGGCAAGACCACCCATAAGAGCTTGACCCTCGGCACCACAGTTCCAAAACTTCATTTTAAAAGCAGGGGTAAGTGCAAGTGCAAGGCATAAAAGGATTGCGATTTCCTGCAAATATTTCCAAAGCATTGTGGTACGTCCTTCAAAGAGTCGACCGAAAACACCCTGGAACATAATTTCGTACGTTTCACCAAGAGGTTTTTCGGTGATTGCCATTGAAAGGAGACCTACAATAAAGAAGCCGATTACAACTGTTGCGCCACGAATGAGCCAGGCTTTGCCTGCAGGCATATCATCGCGCTTAACTATGTGGAAAAACGGCTCATGATGTTTAATTTCAGCATTTTTAGCCATTGCAATTCTCCTTTCATTCATCTTTAGGCTTGGTCATAAGCAGACCAATTTCTTCTTTAGTGGTTGTGCGTGCATCAACAACACCTGTAATTTTGCCTGAGCCTATAACCATAATTCTGTCGCAAAGCTCAAGGAGCACGTCAAGGTCCTCACCAACAAAGATGATTGCAACGCCCTTTTCCTTTTGCTCGTTAAGAAGGTTGTAAATCATATACGATGAGTTGATATCAAGACCACGAACAGGGTAGGCAACCATAAGCACTGTAGGTGAAGCAGCAATCTCACGGCCTACAAGCACCTTTTGAACGTTACCACCTGAAAGGCGGCGTACAGGTGTGCTTGCGCTTGGTGTAACAACCTCAAGGTCGTTAATGATTTTCATAGCTAAATCCTTAGGCTTTTTACGCTTAAGGAAGAAGGAGTGGCCCTTTGTGTAGCTACGAAGCATCATATTATCAACAATATCCATATTACCTACAAGACCCATACCGAGTCTGTCTTCAGGTACGAAGGAGAGGCGTACACCCATTTGCCTGATTTGAACAGGTGTTTTATCACGAAGGCTCTCTTTTTTGCCTGTTTTAGGGTCAAAGTAGAATATATCGCCGTATTCAAGCCTTTGAAGACCTGCAATACTTTCTAACAGCTCACGCTGGCCGGAGCCTGCAATACCTGCAATACCAAGTATTTCACCACTTTTTGCAGTAAATGAAACGTTATCAAGCATTGTGGTGCCTGTTCTGTCAACACAGGTAATGCTGTTAACAACGAGTCTGTCTTGTGTGTTTTGTGGCTCGTTACGTTGAATGTTAAGGTCAACCTTTTTGCCCACCATCATTTCAGTAAGCTGTGCTTCATTAGTTTCGGCAGTATTTACTGTGCCTACGTATTCACCCTTTCTGAGAACAGAAACTCTGTCGGAAAGGGAAAGCACCTCGTGAAGCTTGTGGGTGATGATGATAATACATTTTCCGTCATCACGCATACGGCGAAGTATTTTGAAAAGCTTTTCGGTTTCCTGTGGGGTAAGCACGGCAGTAGGCTCATCAAGAATGAGTATATCTGCGCCTCTGTAAAGAACCTTTATTATTTCAACTGTCTGCTTTTCGGAAACAGACATTGTATAAATTTTCTTTTCGGGTACAAGCTCAAAGCCGTAGCGCTCGCTGATGCTCTTGATTTCAACCATAGAGTTTTTAAGGTTGTACTTGCCATCCTCGATGCCTAAAACAATATTTTCTGCGGCGCTGAAAACGTCAACAAGCTTAAAATGCTGGTGAATCATGCCAATTTTGTATGTAAAGGCATCCTTAGGTGAAGCGATGTGGGCTTTGCTGCCGTCTATGAATATTTCACCCTCATCGGGGAAATAAATACCCGAAATCATATTCATAAGCGTTGTTTTACCACTACCGTTTTCGCCTAAGATTGAGAGAATCTCACCACGGTATGCAGTAAGATTAACGTTTTTGTTGGCTACAACCTTACCGAAGGTTTTGGTAATATTTCTTAGCTCAATAGCAGGTTGTTTATCCACAATAAACCTCCATTCCTGAATTGTAATTAATATCAATTAATTCTCAAAAAGCAACTACAAAAATATAATTGCTTGTTCAAAATTAATTGGAGTGGGCCAAGTATTACCTGCTTGGATACCCTTGACCCACTCGGTTCCGTGGGGGAGCTTGTCCCTCCTCGGATAAGTTAATTAGTTAAGATTAATACTTCTCGTCAAGAAGAGTGATGCCATCGATTCTTGCATCGAAGTAAGGAGCTGAACGGAACTTTGATTCATAGAATACGCCGTTTTCAACAACCTCTGTATCCTTCTCAAAGTTAGCATCTGTATCAACGTCAGCCATGTAGCTTGTTACAGGCTTGCCATCGATTGTGAAGTTAGCTGTATCAAATACTTCGAGAGAACCGTCAAGGAGCTTGCCCTTAACCTCAGCGAGCTTTTCAGCTGTGCCTGGAGCAGCAACCTTTTCGTTAATGTCTGTAAGAACAACAGAGCCTGTTTCGATAGTACCTGTCCAGTCTGTGTCGATAGCCTTGCCATCCTGAACGCACTTAATCATATACTTGAAGTAAGGAGTCCAGTCGATTCTTGAAGAAACGATGAATGTGTTAGGGCAAGCAGCGAGAGTTGAACCGTTGTAGGAAACGTTTGGAACACCTGCTGTTTCGCAAGCTGTAGGAGCACCCATTGAGTCAGCGTGCTGTGAAATAAGAACGCAACCACCAGCGATAAGAGCCTGTGCTGCTTCTTTTTCGAGCTGCTCATCGTACCAAGAGCCTGTGAACTTAACGTCCATTGTTACACTTGGGCAAACTGACTTTGCGCCAAGGTAGAAGGATGTGTAGCCTGACATAACCTCTGCGAATGTGAATGCACCAACGTAACCCATTTTAGCCTGGTCAGCAGTAATCTTGCCAGCCTCAATCATTTCGTTGAGCTTAAGACCTGCAGCAACACCAGCAAGGTATCTACCCTGGTAGATAGATGCGAATGCATTGTGGAAGTTAGCAACACCGGCAGTGTGAGCCTGTGTACCTGTTGCGTGGCAGAACTGAACGTCAGGATACTTCTTAGCAGCGTCAATAAGGAATGATTCGTGGCCGAAGCTATCTGCGAAAATGATATCACAACCATTAACCTCGATAAGCTCAACAGCAGCGTCGTAGCAGTCCTTAGACTCAGGAATGCCTACCTTCTGAATACGCTCTACGCCCATTTCATCACATGCAGCCTTAGCAGCATCCATGAAGTTCTTGTCGTAGGTTGACTGCTCGTCGTGAAGATAGATGAAACCAACCTTCAACTCAGCAGGCTTGTTTGCGTCGTCGTTAGTGTCAGGCTCTTTGTTGCCGCAAGCTGCGAAGCAGCCAACAACCATAATGAGAGCAAGACAGAGAGCGAGAACTTTTGCGAACTTTTTCATTGTCATTACCTCCATATTGGAAATTATTTATTTTCAGCACTCATCACTCCTGAAGGATATGTTACCATCCTTCATTTCATCGATGATTGCTAAAGACCTAACCTTGTAGCCCTTTTCTCTGAGAGCTTTACCACCGGGCTGAAAGCCTTTTTCTATAGCTATACCAATGCCTACAACTTCGGCACCTGCCTGGTCAATGATATCTATAAGAGCGTTACAAGCGTTGCCGCCTGCGAGGAAGTCGTCAATAATAAGCACCTTGTCACCCTTGGTGAGGTATTTTTTAGATACTACCATAGTGTATTCACGCCCGTGGGTGAAGGAGTAGCTGCTTGCTGTGTAAACGTCGTCGCCAACGTTTTTGTGCTTTGCCTTTTTTGCAAAGAGGGCAGGCAGACCTAAGTACTTTGCAGCAAAAACAGCAATTGCAATGCCTGAGGATTCAATGGTAACAACCTTTGTGGCGCCACAGTCCTCAAAAAGCCTTTTGAATTCTTTGCCCATTTCATCGAGAAGTTCAACATCCATTTGATGATTTAAAAACATATCTACCTTAAGGATATCGGTGCCGATGGCAATACCTTCGCTTTTGATTTTTTCTTCTAAAAGTTTCATTGGTAACGCTCCATAGTATGTAAATATAAAAATGCAATATGATTATACAATATCAACGGAATAATTTTCAATAGCAAATTTGATTTATTGGCAGGATATTTGCTTTTTCGTCGGAATGTCTAAAAAAACAGGTTCTTTTTTAGAAACTGACGATATTTATTAAACTGTTTTTGAGCATTGTTAATTTTGCACAATTACAAGTTTATTTATAAGATGAACAGCAATGGTTTGTGGGGTGTAACGTAAAGTCAAAAAACTTTACACTTTCTTTTTATGCTAATGAAAAAATGAACAGAAAAACACAAAGAATGTTGAAAAAACCTTGAAAAATAAAGGTTTAAGTTGTTTATAAGTCAAGGTGATGTATGTAAAGTTGAATACCTTTACATAACCGTTTGAACATTTTCTACAATAAACTCCAAATCAAGCCTGTACGCAAAGAGTGGATATCAGCAAGGATATGGTCAATCTTGTCGAGTCTGAGCTCACCGATGATGGAAAGGTCAATTGTGTCCATTCCGGCGAGTAAGTCATTATCGACTAAGTCAAGAGCAAGTGTTGATACCTGTTGATATGTTAAATCTGCGTCGTCTATGCAATCGTAAGCAATAGCATCTTT
>JAZNTU010000029.1:0-80850 GCA_045591945.1 Acutalibacteraceae bacterium
ATGACTACACCATATATCAAATGCGATGAAAAGTTTGCCTTTATGCAATACGGATTCTTATGGTGAGTTATTGATAAAAAAAGAATATCAACTCTGCCATAGGTGATAGTGGAAATGTGATATATGTTAATGCGGATAAACATATTGTTATATACTTTACGGCAACATTTAAACCATTAGTATTTGACAGAGTTCAGTTTATACAAAAATATATTGAACCATTCATTACTGAATTAACCCAACAAATTCCAATTTGTTGGGTTAATTCAGAACCTTTTCACGACCACATGCCACGCCACTTCTGGAAATAAACTGTATGGAATATATGTATTAAACACTCTTAAATGGACTTTTTAGTGGAATAAAAACCACTATATGTAGTATTTGTCACTATTTACCGTCTATATGTCGTAGCTGGGGGTCAAGAGGCCGTGGGTTCAAGTCCCGCTACTCGGACCATCGAAAACCGTTGATACCATTAGGTTTCAGCGGTTTTTACTTTTTTCTGAAATCGTAATTAGGGTGAAATGAGTTATCCGAGCCGTGTTTTTTATAGGCAAATTTCCGCCCACTCATCGTTAAAATACTCGTCAATCCGTAAGGATTAACTCCGTTTTTGCCTTGAGTGACCAAAAATCTGCACTATAAAAAATCTTTGACCTAAAAGCAAAAGATTTTTATTGTATTTTTGGTGTTGAGGGTGAAGATAGGCTGGCGCCTTTCAAGACCGAAACACCGAAAAGACTTAAAAAGATTAGCTTTTAGGCAGGTTTGGATAACTCATTTCACCCTAGTGAAAGGAGGACGTTATGAGCAAACGAGATCTCGAAAACGAATTTGAAGCGAAATATAACGAATATGGCAATATGCTTTATAAAATTGCATTTTTATATTTAGGTAATGCAACAGACACTGAAGATGTTTTGCAGGATGTTTTCACAAAATATCTTTGTGGTAAATATAAATTCAAAAACGCTGAACACGAAAAAGCCTGGTTTATTAGAGTAACGCAGAACAAGTGCCTTGATTACCTGAAAAAATCAGGTCGTAAGAATGAGTGTATTGATGATATTCCTGCTACTGCTACATACAAAAACAACGATATGGAGCAGGATGTTATCGCAAAGGTTATTGCATTACCCGAAAAATATAAATCAGCCATAATTCTGTTTTATTACAACGATTATACTGTTGAAGAAATCTCCAAAACCTTGAAAATAAGCAAATCAGCCGTAAAAAAACGATTGCAACGAGGCAGAGATATTCTTAAATTAGAATTGGAGGATTATGCATTATGAAAAAAGACGATTTCAAAAAATCTATAGATAATATTAACCCCGATGCTTATATGGGCAACAGATTAAAAGCAAAAATCACTACAAATACCGTGCCTTTTAAAAGCTATAGAAAGATAACCGTAGGTGTTACAGCCCTTTGTCTTGCGTTTGCTATTATTTTCGGTGTAGGTTTTTTAGTGCCACAGCCTGACGAGAACACCACTAAACAACCCATCACAACAGGGCACATAGCAATACAAAATAAAAAGGTGAAGCCTTTTATAATGGTTGCAAGTGCAGCCGGTTCAGAAAGCACTGAAACCGAAACTGCAACCGTAAACAAAACCTTGGAGCTCAATGAAGAATACCCTTATGAAGTGTATTTAAAAGTCAGAGATGTAAGAGGTCTTTCTGATGCAAAGATTTCAGAAACGGTTAAGGAAATGAGTGAGGCCTTCAACAGTTATTGTGTGAAAAGGGATTTTTATACAGGCAGAGCAATGGTTTGTTCAACCCCAAATATTGTTTTAGCTCAATGTGCATTAAACAGCTTTAAACTCAATTTAGAAGATACTGAAAATATCAAATCCATAAATGTAAAAAACACATCAAAGTATGGTCAAATGGTGTATAACACAAATAAACCAACCTTTGATGCTCCACAACACGGAAATGATTTTACAATTACTGCGGATGAATATAATTTTGAAGGTGGTAGCTTCTATTGGGATCATACAGAAGAATTGGAAAAAGCATTTGATAAAAATATAAATATTCCGTTTTCAACCTTCAATGATACAATCACCTTTACAGTTGAATATACTGACGGTTCAAAAGCAATCGGTGTTGTTGACCTTGTTTTTGACGATAGTGGAAACGCTACTGCCGTATGTAAGAATTACGATTATGTAGCGTAATTAAGTTGATGGTGATACTTATGGCAAAATTCATTGAAAGACTTATCGAATGTCCTTTTTATATGGGTGAGGGCGATAAGTTCATTGCCTGTGAGGGTGAAGACGGTAAAAAGTACACACGATTGTTTGACTACAACGCTGAGAAATCAGAGTATGAAAAAGTTGTCTGCTCAGTTGATGGTGGAAGAGCCTGCAGTCATTATAAAAAAATAAACAGGCTTTACGAGTGTGGTAAGTTGCCTAAAAGATAAAACGAGGGCAGGGTGTTATCCCTGTCCTCATTGTGTCGTATTAATCTATTATATACCAAGCTATGTAAACCTTATGGTTGATTTCGAAACTATCAGGATATTCTGAAAGCATATTGAGGTGTGCTTCGTTCCATATCTTTAAAGTATCTTCATCCATAGATGCCATTGTTCCACGGCAAGCCAACATGCGCCCGTGCCAGCTTTCACGAGTGAATGGTATCTTACATTCAAAGGTTTCTACATTTTCGTTTGGGAATGGATGATTGTATATGTCCTTTGAACCTGAAGCACCGGGTGTCCAACTTGTATTCATTTCCTTAACAAGAGTATGGGATTTTCGTGCAATTTCATCTGTGAGTGTATAACTCATATAAATCTTCACAAAAATTCCACCGGGTTTTAAAACTCTTTTTATTTCTTTTGTAACACTTTCTCGGTCAAAGTACCAAAAACACTGTGCTGCAGTTATACTGTCGAAATTGTTATCGGGAAATGGGAGCGTTTCTGCAGGCGATACAAGAAAATGTACATTATTTGAGCCTTTTTCAATTGCTAATGCATTTGCAACCTCAATCTGACTTTCGGAAATATCAACTCCGGTTATATTAGCTCCGTAGTTGTAAAGGTTAAATGGTAAAACTCCCGTTCCTGTACCTATATCAAGCCAAGATGAGTTTTCAATACCAATACCAAGATTATATAATTTTTCGTAAAGAGCTTTCGGATAAATATCTCTGAACTTTGCATATTCTACAGAGGTTTTTCCAAAATCAAATTCGTTTCCGTGGTCTATATTTTTGAATTTCAATTTCATCACTCCAAATGCATTTTATAAAATTTCGCTTTGAAGGTTTGAGTGCCGTCAAAGGTGCTGTATTCTCCGTAATGGTCGAAGGTTAAACCACACTTTTCCATAACCTTGCCCGAAGCGGGGTTATCAACAGCGTGGCTTGCAACGAAGTTTTTTATGCCGTATTTTTTATTGGCAAATTCAATCATCTTTTTGGTGGCTTCTGTGGTTATACCTTTGTTCCAATAGTCAGAACGGATATTGTAGCCGAAGCCCCAAGCATCAGGCTGTTTCTTGTCGGGACCAATGCTACAGCTACCTATTAAAAGGTTGTTTTCTTTAACCACAATTCCCCAGTGGCAATTCTTGTCTTTGGGGATTATTTCATTTATCCAATGCAGTACCTCATCTGTGTTTTTGTAAAGGTTATAAGGCATAAATTTATTAACCTTTTCATCACTCAACCATACGAAAGCTGCGTCTGCATCCTTTGGTGTAATAGGACGTAAAATCAGCCTTTCTGTTTCAAGTATGGGTGTGGTTTTTATGTATTTTATCTGTTTTATTTTTTGTATTATATTCATCGTCTTTTCCTCTTTTCTGTTTCTATTGCTATAAACGGAACAGTCATTTCTTCTTCCGTAAGACCTGCGTGAACACCAACGAATTCGTGTTCTTCTCTTGCAGTAAACAATGTTTTTTCAGTTGTTGCTATAGCAAGAAAATCACCGACAAAACCAGATGTTCTCGGGTGTGGTTTGCCATAGCCGAGGATGTTTTCAGAGAACACCTCTTCCTTCGTCATAAGTCTGAAAGAATCACGGAAATGACGGTTAAACTCATTTTTAAATTTTTCCTGCAATCCGTCTTTTACAAATAAGCTCAAAGCTCTGCCGGGCTCAATAGATGATGGGATTTTTAGCATATCGTAAAGCTCGGGATAATCCTCAAGGAATAAGTTTACACTGTCACACAGTCCGTGGTCTGCAGTTATGATTATAAGTGAATCCTTTAATTTACTGCAAAGCTTTTCAACCTCGCTGTTGATATGCAGAATCTCTTTGTGTGCTTCTGGGCTTGTTACACCGTGTCCGTGCATTGCTCCGTCAGGCTGATGCCAATATGCATATATGTATTTCTTCTTTCTTTTTTTAGAAAGCTTATATATAGTTTTACAAATATCTTCAACACTTTTGACACGATATTTTGAAAAGAAAGCTACACAGTAAGCGCTTTTTCTGCCTCTGACTTTTTCAATTCTTTGCATAACATTTTTGTAAGGAATGTATCTGTGAGCCGCGTTGTATTTTGCAGCAGGTTCACCATTCCTCTGTAAAGTGTTTTTGAAAACTGCAACGTTTTCTCCGATTTCTTCAAAGTACAAGTCCCAGCCGAGCCACCCACATTCTAAAGGGGAGTAGCCACTCAAAATTGATGTAGTTGCCGCAACAGTTGTTGACGGAAAAACGGAAGAAATATCGGTTACATAGTGCTTTCTTAAAAAGTCATTTTCTTCGAGATGGTAGTTAAGTGCTGAAGTTCCCAATCCGTCAAAAAGAATTACTATAATATTTTTGTAGTCTTTCTCAAGTAATTTATCAAATTCGGGTAAGGTTTTATGTTGGCAGTCTTTAACGCCAAAATGGTTTAAAACAGAGGAAGCAATTGAAAGTATGCTTCTGTCGTAGTTTGGATATTTAATCATAGTGTCTACTCCTTTCTCAGCACATCAAGTGTGTGGTGTGATATGCCGACTAAATCCTGCCTTTCACAGGTCTTGAAATGGTATCTGAGATATAAATCATAGGTTTCATCATCCATTTGGTCAACAGACTCTTTCATATGGCAAGTATAACCGTCAGTAGCAACAAAATGCAACCTTTCCACATCAAAAATCTTTGTTAAATCAAAAATTTCATCCTTTGTATATACTTTAAAAATACCTGACGGTGGAAAATGTGTTTCCAAAGTAACAAAGTCTAATTCTCCGCCTTCAATTAGTCGGTTTATTCTGTTACCCTTGAAACTGTTGTATATAGCAGGTTCAAGCATACAGTATGCCACGAAAACTATACCGGTAGGCTTCGTTATGCGTATTGCCTCTGAAAGAGCTTTCTGTTGTTCTTCGGCTGTGTATAAGTGATACATAGGTCCAAGCAATAGAGTTACATCGTAGCTGTTATCAGGATATTCTGATAAATCAAGAGCATTGCCTTGTTTGATTCTGACGTTTTCACCGGGCAATGTTTTGGTTTTGAAAACCTCAATATTGTGTTCAATAAGTTCAACTGCATCAACCTCAAAGCCTTTTTGAGCCAGATAATGCGAGTATCTGCCTGTTGCGGCTCCGATTTCCATAATCTTCATTCCGTCTTTTAAATATTGCTCAATGTATTTAACAGTTGTGAGAAATTCAACTCTGCCGTGCTTGGACGAAAGACGTACGTCTTCGTCGTGGGTGTTGTAGTAATCAACAAGAAAATCCCCTGTTACTTTGGATTGCTTTTTTAAAAGTTTCTTTTTTAGTAAATCAAATAGTTTCATATCCTTCACTCCTAAAGGCAGCCAACGATTAATCGGTGGTTGCATAATAAAAAATAACCGGTGTAAGCTTCTGCAGTAAGCCTACACCGGTATAATCATATCGTTAAAAAAATAGTTTACTTTTGGCGATGTGAGTATAGAGGCATAGACCTGCAAGTATCATAATCATACTTTGCAAGCCAGGAATTCTGCATATCATGTTTTGTAAAACGATATGTATTCATAACCTTTACCTCATTTTTGTATTTCGCACACTATAACACAAGTTTTTTGAGTTGTCAAGAAAAAGTTTTTTTTATCCTTGCGCGCCTTGGAAGGCAACACAACAAATAAGTTTATTTTTTCACTACCTGTTCCAATTTTTTAATTTCATTGTAATTAAAATCTGAATGTAGCATGTGTCCTTGCTCTTGTTTTTATTGCTTGGGTTATGGTATCATATATTAAATAACAAAAATAATGCGCAACGGAGGTCTGCTAATGTTCAAATACGAATACGAAACGGTTTGCTGTGATTTTGGTGGTTGGGGTGCATTCGGTGGCAACGTTTACTCCATTGAAGATTACCGTTCAATAATAAATAAAAGAGCAGAGCAAGGCTGGCGCTTTGTTGCTGCTATACCCGCAAAGCAGAGGGGTACAGGCCACACGCAGGAATTAGATTTAGTTTTTGAGAAAGAGATATAAGCTATGATTGAAAATCGAAAATTCGGCATATCTGCAAACGTACTGCGTCTTCTTGCAATTGTGCTTATGCTCACCGACCATATATGGGCAACCTTTTTGGTTTTTGGTGATTGGATGACCTGTATAGGCAGACTTGCTTTCCCTATATTTGCCTTTCAAATTGTAGAAGGGTTTGTGCATACCTCAAACCTTAAAAAATATATTTTAAGGCTTTTAGTTTTTGCTGTAATTACGGAAATTCCATTTAACCTTTTTTGTAGTAGCTGGTGGTTTTATCCATACCACCAAAACGTTTTATTCACCCTTTTGTTAGGCTTGCTTGCTGTTTCTGTAATAGAAAAAATGCGCAAAGGCACGGAAGAAATAAACAAAGGCTTATCCGTTTTGTGGCTGCTCCTTATAAGCCTTGCAGGCATACTCGGCTTTGCAGATTACGGCTTTTTAGGAGTTTTAACAGTTGTTATGTTTTATCTTACAAGAAGGCACAAGCACGCTAAATTGCTACAGCTTTTAGCTATGGTTATTATAAATGTGTTCCTTTATGAGGGGCAAAACATAGTTTTTGATGTGTTTAATTTCAGCATAGAATTCCCTGTGCAGGGCTTTGCAGTTTTAGCGCTTATACCTATTTGGCTTTACAATGGCAAAAAGGGTTGTTCAAATAAAATTATGCAATACAGCTTTTATGCCTTCTACCCTGTGCATATGCTGGTGCTTTATTTAATTAAATTTTTCGCCTGAGGTGTTGCTATGAAAAAGAAGCCTAACGTTTTATTTATTATAACTGATGACCAGCGCTTTGATACAATACGTGCGCTTGGTAATAGCGAAATTATTACACCTAATTTAGATAAGCTAGCTGCTCGTGGTATGGCCTTTGTGCGTGCTCACATTGCAGGTGGCACCTGTGGTGCTGTGTGTATGCCAAGCCGAGCAATGGTTTTATCCGGCAGAAATCCATTCCACCTTGAGGAGCTTGGTGGCAATATTCCGGCACAGCACAAAACCGTTGCAGAAACATTCAAAAATAACGGTTATGAAACTATTGGCCTTGGCAAGTGGCACAACGGCTGCCCTGCCTATGCCCGTAGCTTTACACAGGGTGCAAAAATATTTTTTGGTGGTATGTGGGACCATTGGAACGTGCCTACCTGCAGGTATGACCCTACAGGGGAGTACGATAACGTAATCAACTTTGTGGTAGATTTCTTTAAGGATAATCAGCCACTTGCACAGCATTGTGATGAATTTGACCCGGGCAAGCACTCAAGCACCTTGCTTACTGATGCCGCTATTGAGCTGCTCAATAAAAATGCAGGTGGAGAAAACCCATTCTTTATGTACCTTGCGTTTTTAGCTCCCCACGACCCACGCACAATGCCCGATGAATTTAGGGGAATGTACGACCCCGAAAAAATCACCTTGCCACCTAATTTCCAAGAAATTATAGATACAAATTACCCCTTAATGGTGCACAGGGATGAGCACCTTGCGGCATACCCTCGTAAAGAGGATGAAATTAAACGCCACATAGCAGAATACTATGCTATGATTACTCACCTTGATTTTGAAATCGGCAGGCTTCTTGAAGCTTTGCACCAATCGGGTGAGGAGGAAAACACGATTATTGTTTTTACAGGTGATAACGGTCTTGCAGTAGGTCAGCACGGCTGGCTGGGCAAAGAGGATATTTACGAGCACGGCATAAGGGTGCCTCTTATTTTGGCAGGCCCGGGAATTAAAGAGAACGTAAGAAACGATGCTTACGTTTATCTTTACGATATTTTCCCCACTCTTTGCGAAATGGCAGGCATAGAAATACCTGAATCTGTTGACGGCAAAAGCTTTGCAGCGCTCCTTGATGGCGCGCACGGCGAGGAATTCAGAGATGAGCTATACTTGATTTTTGATGAGTTTGTGCGTGGTGTGAAAAATGAACGCTACAAGCTTATTGAGTACCGAAACGGCGATGAACAGAGCGATAAGTGGACTTTCCTGTATGATATAAAAAATGACCCTTGGGAAACAAATAACCTTGCCTTGCGTGATGAATATCAGCCGTTGGTGGCAGAATTGAGAGCAAAAATTCTCAAGCACCGAGATGAGTGGGAGGAGCAGTCCCACCCTTGGGGAGTTAATTTTTGGAAGAGATTTTGAAAATAAGGAATTGAGGAACTGCTTTAGCTCGGAGGCAACACACACGACTGCGCCCGGTGGGCGATGCAGGGAGTGTTTGTTGGCGCAGTGGTCAAAATTGTGCGAAGTGAGCAACGAGCAAACAATTTTGGGTACCACAAGAGGGCTGGGGACCACCGTAGGTGGTGGGTGGTACAAAAGCCCATATCGCCTTATTTGTGTGGGTATCCCAACACACTTTTTAAAACATTTGCAAAAAGCGTATTCTTATATTATAATTTCATTATCAAATAAAAAGGACGGTAGCCTATGAAAACTACTGAAAAAATTCTTAACAGCGAAAGGCGTGAGCTTTCTCGTCTTTCAAAAATGCAAAGCAGAAGCACAGGCAGTAAATATTTCTTTATTCTTTTAGTGCTTATTGCTGTTGTAAATATTCTCGATGAGGTTACAAGTAACCTTACGGTTACCGTGCAATCCTCCTTTGTAACGGAGTTTTTTGTAAATAACCCATTTATGGGCAAGTATTACTCTTATGAGGATGGCTTGGCCTTTCACTCGGGAATAGGCGTTTTTACATATGTTTTAGGCATATTCACTCCATTTTACAAAGCCCTTGCTGATAAATGGGGCAGAAAGCCACTTTTTGTACTTTCAACCCTTGGTATGGCTGCGGGCCTTTTAATTATTCACTTGTCCTCAAGCTACATAATGTTCCTTGTTGGCTTTGCAGTAATCAGCTTTTTTATGGGTCACGATATTCAAATTATTTATATCCTTGAAGAGGCTCCCCAAAAGCATAGGGCAAAAATATACAGCTTCCTTAAAAGTTTTGGTATTTTAGGTGTTATTCTTATACCCACACTTCGTGATTTGCTTATGGGTAACGACCCTACAAAGTGGCGTGATATCTTCCTTGTGCCTGCATTAATCGGCTTTGTGGCAGTTTGCCTTGTGCTTTTGTTTGCCAAGGATACAAAGGTATTTATAAGTGAAAGAATAGAATACCTTTCTCGCCCGTACGAGCAAAGGCAACAGGAAAAGCTTCAAAAAAAGCAGAAAAAAGAGGCTCAACGAAATCAATCAGGCGTGTTTAACGGCGTAAAGTATATATTTAGTAATAAAGATACTAAAATGCTTATTATCGCCCACATAATATTTGATGCCGCAATGCCTGCAATTGCTTTGTATTTTGAATCCGCAATGCACCGTGCAGGTATGAGCACAAGCGAAATTACAAAGGCGTTGTTTATGGTGCCTGTAATATATGCAACTATTACGTTTCTGTCGGGCTTTATTGCAGACAGATTCGGCAGAAAAACCACCGTTACACTTTTCTCAACCCTTTGTGTAACAGGCTATATTCTTTTTGTTGCAGGTATTCTTAAGGGCTGGAACCCCTATCTTGTGGGCTCTCTTGCAGGTCTTTATCAGGGCTCCTATTGGATAGGCAGAGATTATATGAACGTTATGATGACCGAAAAGGTGCCTACAGATATTCGTGCATCTGTTGTAGGTGCAGAGGGCCTGCTTGTTATTATAGGCCTTGCAGTTGGTTACGTAAGCACAATAATTGGTATGACGGCTATGTCTATTTGGTGGGCTTGCCTTGCTGTGGCTGTGCCTACGGTAGTCGTTGCGGCAGTTATATTTACACTTAAGGTAAAAGAAACTAAAGGTGTAAACCTTGAAGAAATTAAGTAAAAGGTGAAATTATGCAAAGTATGTTTGATTCTTTTTTAGGTTTCGATTTAATGGTTTTTGAGTGGATACAGGGTATTCAAAACAGCTTTCTTGACGCTCTTATGGTGGGCATAACTACCCTGGGCAATGCAGGTGCAATTTTTATTGTGCTTGGCTTAGGTCTGTTCTTTACAAAAAAATACCGTAAGGCAGGTCTTGCGATTATTGTTGCATTAATTGTTATGCTCATTTGTAACGACCTGTTCCTTAAAGAGTTTTTTGCAAGACCAAGGCCGTTTAATCTTTTTGATACAGACCCCGAAAAATATGCTCATTGGGGTGATACGTACGTTTTCCCTGAGCTTGTGCACAGGCCATCAAGCTACTCCTTCCCGTCAGGCCACACATCATCGGCATTTGCTGCAGCTATAGCCTTGCTTTGCTGTAACAGAAAATGGGGTATACCCGTTACAATATTTGCTGCACTTATGGGCTTTTCACGAATTTACGTGGAGGTGCATTATTGCACAGACGTTTTAGCAGGTGTTGTTTCAGGTGCTATATGCGCCCTCATTGCAGTGCTTATTGTAAAGTTCCTTTTCCCTGTTGTGGATAAAGGCGTAAATAAGCTTTCTGCTAAAATAAAAAAGAAAGCGTAAAAAGGATTTGACCGTATGAAAAAATATTTATCGGCATCAATAATGTGCGCAGACCTTTTAAACCTTGAAAAAGGGTTAAAGGAGCTTGAAAATGCAGGTATTGATTATATACACATAGACATTATGGATGGCGCATTCGTGCCTAATATCACACTTGGCTTTGACCTTATAAATGCAATTAAAAAGGCTACAAAAATTCCTTTAGACGTGCATATGATGGTAAATGAGCCGGGCAGATTTCTTGATGGCTTATGCCTTGATGAAAACGACATTTTCTGCGTGCATTATGAGTCGGATATTCACATTCACCGTACCTTGGAAATGATTAAAAATAAAGGATGCAGGACAGGTCTTGCCATAAACCCGCAAACCCCCGTTGAGAGCATTGAATGTCTTGTAGACTATATGGATATGCTCCTTGTTATGACAGTCAGCCCCGGCTTTGCAGGGCAAAAGCTTTTTAAGGGTGCAGAGAAAAAGGTGGAAAAGGCTGTTGCTCTTTTAGAGGAGTGGGGACACCCTGAAATGCTTGTTGAGGTAGATGGAAACATCAGCCTTGAAAACGGCGCAAAGCTAAGTAAAAAGGGCGCAAATATTTTCGTTTTAGGTACAAGCTCACTGTTTGTTAAGGAAAAGTCGCTTACACAAGCAGCAGAGGCTGTAAGGGCGGTTTTGTAGTATGTATAAAAATATAAAGGCTGCCGTAGTAGGCAGCATAAATATGGATATTATTTTAAGTGCCCAAAGGCTTCCCGAGGTGGGTGAAAACGTGTTAGGCACAGCCTACGGCTACTCCCACGGTGGCAAGGGTGCAAATCAGGCAACTGCACTTGCACGGCTTGGCGCAAACGTTAAAATGATTGGCAAGGTTGCCGATGATGATAACGGAAAGGCTCTTATTGAAAACCTTAAAAGTAACGGCATAGATACTTTGGGTGTTGCAACCGATGGTACAGCAACAGGCCTTGCTGCTATACTAATAGATGGGCAAGGTAAAAACAGAATTATTGTTTACGAGGGCGCAAACGCAGAAATATCTCCTAAAGCAGCAGTCGAAAGCGTAGGGGAGGATACACAGCTTCTTCTCGTGCAATTTGAAACAAATGAAGAGGCTGTTATTTCAGCTGTTAACTACGCTGTTAAAAATGGTATTACAGTCGTTGTGGATTGTGGTCCTGCAAAAAGCTTTGCTCTTGAAAAAATGCAAGGTGCAACAATACTTTCACCTAACGAGAGCGAAACAAAAGCGCTTACAGGTATTTTGCCTGAGGATGAAAAGTCTATTCTTGAATCGTCAAAAATCCTTTTTGAAAGAAGTAAGGCAAAATATATTGTATTAAAGCTTGGTGAAAGAGGCTGCAGCGTGTGGGACGGTGAAAGGCTTACGCTTTTACCTGCATACAAAAGCAACGTAGTAGATACTACTGCTGCAGGTGATTGCTTTACAGCTGCTATGGCGCTTGAGTACGTGCGCACAGGCGATATTTATAGCTCTTGTGACTTGGGTAATAAAGCAGGGGCAATTGCAGTAAGCAGAATGGGCGCAGCTGAATCTATGCCAAACGTTGAGGAAATAAATCTATTTTAAATTTTTATAAAATAATCTATTGAAATTTTTAGCGTGTGTGTTATAATTGGGTAGAACACTATTATTTTGGAGGGATAGACATGGCAACATATAAGCAGTTGTTTATGCAGTATCTCGATGCAAACGATATTAAGTATACAGACCTTAAAGAGTTTGTTGTTAAAATCGTTTACAACGGCGATAACTTACAGACAATTCCGATTTATGTTTTCTTCGATGAAGATGGCGACCCAATCGTTCAGTTAAAATGCTGGAACATCGCTAACTTCAAGGGTAAAGAAGGCGTAGGTATTGCTGCTTGTAACAAGGCTAACAAGGAATATCGTTGGATTACCTATTGTATCGATGATGACGCAGACGTTGTTGCATCAATAGACGCATACATCAGTGCAGATACTTGTGGTGACGAGTGCCTTAGACTTGTAAGAAGAATGGTTAACATTACAGATACTGTATACCCAATCTTCATGAAGGCAATGTGGGGCGGCAACTAAAAATTAGTTTTTACATAAACCGTTTAAGGGTTAAACCTTGAACGGTTTATTTTTTGCTGTTTTTTGTTGAATATAAATGAAAAAACTTGAAAAATAAAAGATGTTGTTATATAATAGTTGTAATTATGGGTTATTGTACAAATATTTCTGTAAAAATTCAACAATTATATTTTGGGAGAGGCGTCTATGAGTCAAAACGAAATGAAAATAAAAGACGGAAAGATTAATTTTCGTTGTAAAATGAACCAATGTCAGCACACCTGCTGTGGCCCGTTTGCAGGTATAAGCAACGAGCTTATGAATATTGATAGGCGTCCGTTTGATGAAATTGTTTTAACAGCTGAGGATTACCAGGAATTATGTGCAAACGGTCTTGAACACCTTGTTGAAGAGAGCGTTTCACCCTTTAACGGTAAAAAATACTATAAAATGGCTCTTGAAGCAGACGGCACCTGCAAGGCGTTTGTAGATGGTAAATGCAGTATTTACAAGCACAGCCCAACTCTTTGCAAGGCGTTTCCGTTTTATTTTGATATTTTTTCAGGTCTTTGCGCAATTTCCTGCGAGGGCTTTTCGGATGATAATTGGGTTGATATTAAAGAGATTGATTCCTTCTTGGAAAATACAAGAAAAATGTACAAATTCTGGATGGATTTTTATTCATAAAACAGCTTTTAGTGTTTTAAAAAGTGTTTGAATTATAAGGAGAATTTATTTTGATTACGCACTATACTGAAGAAGAGCTTAAGGGCAGAAAGTATCTGTTTGTAAGCTACAGTCACGAGGATGATAGTATTGTTCAAGAGGCGGTTAGTTATTTAATCGACGAGGGTGTCCAGATATGGTATGATATCGAGCTGCATAACGGCCAAAACTGGGTGAAAAAAGCAAGAGCCATTCTTGAAAAGGAAGAATGCATTGGGGCAATCTTCTTTAATAGTAAGGCTTCTTTTGTGAGTGATGCTGTTGACTGCGAAAGAGAAATAGCTATAAATAAGCAAAAAAAGTGGGAAAAAAGAGATAAGGTTTTTAATATTTTTGTGATCAATATTGGAAAACCATCTACAATGCAAATTATCAGGCAGGTTTTAGATGATTTACCTGATGATTCAAAAGCGATTGAAGCAAAGATGGGCACAACACGACTTTCTCGAATAATAGAATTATTTCCACAAGAGGTGATATACAGCTTTGCTGAAAGCACAGGGGAATATTTAAAATTATTTTATTCAGATATAGATAAAACAGATACAGCTAAAGAGGTTATTGATAAAAGTGTTATAGCGCTTGATGAAATTCATGATGCTGTTGCAGAAATGGATAACAGCAAGTTCAAAATAAAGCTGGGAAGCTGGAACGGGTCACCATTGGTTTGGCGATATGTTGGTTATTTTGATGATGATTGGATATTTCTTTTGGATTCAATTCTTTGTAAAAGGATTGGCGGAGAGATGTTGATTGAGTGGCTCAACAATGATTTTAAGGAGGATGCCTTTTCTCAAACCGAAAAAGACCTGTTGAGTAAGCCAATTAGATTACTAAATCTAGCTGAGATAGAGAAAATATCGTTTGTTTATCTTGAAAAGGATGACCATTGGTGGATTTCTGATGCGAGCGGCAATATGCAGGCTACAGTAAGACCGGATGGTACCATTTATAAGGTTGGCTTCCATAGCGGCAAGGTTGAAAAAGGTGTACGACCTGTGCTTTTGATAAAAAGAGAAGATGCTCAGCTATTAATAAAAAACAATTTACAAGGGGAGTTATAAATATGATTGATGAAAAAATGAAGGTTGACTTAAACGAACAATTTTCCACTAAAACTGGCGCCGCAAATTCTGCCGATGCAGCTTCCGACAAGACGAAGTTTAATAACACAACAACCTCAACAACCCCAACAACCCTATCAACTGTATATAATGATTTTGGTGAGGGTGAATTTGTTTCTGATGATTCATGTCTTGACGAGATAATTGTTAAAAGAAAAAAACCAAAAAAAGGCAAAAAAACAGATGAAGAAGGAACAGAAATCACTGATAATGGTTCAACTGTTTTTTACGAATATGTAGACCGTGATAAAATAGGTGAGAAGATTTTTGCAGAGCTTTACCAGCGCTTCGATACAGAGCTTCATGGTTTTAGAATGGATGATGTGTCGCCCGATAGCATTGGTATTCTTTCTCAATGCCAGTGTCTGCAGTCATGGGTGTCGCTTTCACTTGATTTTGAACTTCCTTTTGACAAAACCAATATCATTAAAGGTCAAAAATATTCTATCAGACAAATAATGGACTTTGTAATTAAGGATTTAATTTCAAGAATAATTGTTACTGAAGATGGAGAGAAAAAATATATTTTCGGAGCCTCTCCTTATATAGCCGATGAAAAAAGATATTTTTTCAATGAAAAGATTGCAAATATAGATGCAATTACTTGGGTTATCCCTACCTTTATTACAATCTTAAAGCTTCATGCAGATAAAAATGAAAATTGTATCTATGAGTCAAAGCTTATTGAAATAATCAGATATGGTTTAAAATATATTAATGATTCCTTTATTGATTTTAGCCCCGCAAAAACTGATTTTGTAAGTGCATTTGCTGATGTTGATGAGGAAGAAAATTCAAAATTAAAAACAGGTTGGAATTTTACTAAAAACTGTAAAGAGCCATCCTTGTACTATACATTTGCTGTAGGTGAGTGTTACCTTGATATGTATAGAGCTTTTGAAGATATTCTTGAGCATTTATACGCTAAAAAGTATAGCTTAAGTGAAGAATTTATGCTGCCACTTGCTGAGAATGCTGATGAAAATTATGAGGCTCTCTTTGATGAAAAGAGAACTGAACGAGCTGATTCCAATAAAAAGCTTGCTCGTATTTTGAAGATGATTTGTATGCCTGGCGCTCCTTCAATTCAAACACAGGTAGAGTTTTCTGTTGAAGAGGAGCTGGTTATTGAGGGTACTGAGTTTGATAAATTGAACGAGAATCTCAGAAAAACAGGTATAGAAATATGGAAACGCATAAGAACTAAATTTGCAGATAACTTCTTCTATAACGACTTAGCTGCAACTCTCAGCGAAAAAGACATTATGATGAGTACTACAAGTGACGCCTTGTTTAACACAGTGTATATCGTTAACATTATGCTTGCTGGTGGTATTGATGAATATTTCGAGTTGAAAGTAAAATCAGCAAGCCAGACAAGGAATTACAAGGTTGCAAGTATTGCTCAACGTGAAAAGGATAACCTTCTTGAAAGCTGTATGCTTGCTATTCAAAAGGCCTTCCGTACATACGAAAAATTAAAAAATCAGTCCAAGGATTATATTGTTGACCAATTCCTTATTGGTTTTAATGAAAGGTTTGATGAACACAAAGCGTTGGTTGGTGAGTTAAGAAAACTCCGTATGAAAACCTTCTCACTTTTGCCTATGCTTATTCACACTAACAACGTTATCAGTGAGTATCTCATTAAATATCCACAGTATAATATGGTTAAATATCTCAAGTACATTCTTCAAAACAGATATGTTTCATTGAATGCAAAGGGTGAAAAGGAATCACATTGGGTTTGGGAAAGTGACGGTTATTTTAGCGGTAGTAATGCTTATTATATTGTTGCGTTAATTGGTTTTTACAAATATTACGAAACCTATGAAAAGAAGTATATTCCTATCGCTGGTGGCAGAGAAGCTCTTGAAAAGGATATAATTGAGGGGCTTGAAAAGGATACCGGAAGAATATCTGTTTTGAAAACTGGTCATGAGGCCGCCATAAAGACTTTGAGCGCTGAGTACGAAGCAAAGCTTAAAGAAAAGGAAGCTCGTATATTAGAACTGGAAAATCTTGAGAGGCCTGTTGAAGATGCGGTTAAGGCAGTTATTGCTCAAGAGCTTGAACAGAATATTGTATCAATCCTTACAGATGTATTTTATACTGCGGCAGGTGCGTTTACATTGGATTTTGTGGATTCAACAAAAGACGAGGATGGTAAGTATAGCAATATGCTTGATGCCTTTATGTCTATGGTGACTGCCAACGGTGTAACAAAATTCTATACAAACGATATTGATTATAAGGAAGGCGAAACAGTCGATGCGTCCGGATATAATGATGCAGTTAAAAAAGGCAAGAGCTTTTTATATGATAAAATTCTAAGTGTCATTACAGATGCACAGGGTCGTAAGAAGGGTAATTAAACAATTATATATAGATATGTAATTTTGATTTGGAGGCTTTTTATATGGATACAAAGGTAATTTCGTTTTTTTCTTACAAGGGTGGTGCAGGTAGAACAACGCTTGCTTATAATGTAATTCCAATTCTTGCAGAATATCATTTTCGCCCTACCAAAACAGCACCTATCATACTAGTTGATATGGACATTGATAGCTGTGGTATGTCGTACATACTTGAAATACCAAAAGAGGATACAGAAGAAAACTGTGTTCAAAATCTTTTGAGTAAGGGTTGCGACCAAAGAATAGTAAGACCTATTAGCGACCATCCGTTTTTTGGAAAGCTGATTCCTGTTGGTAACAAGTTTGGTTATGCAGAAAATAATGCTATACTCTTCTTACCAGCAAAGGATGTAAAAAACGTAGATGCTTCTGGTGCGCCTAACTATAACGATGCAAACAATCCATTTAGAGATGGATTGACACAGCTTATTGAGGCTTGTAGAGAGTATGAAATTCCTGCGGTTATATTGGATTCTGCTGTTGGTAACAATGCAACAGCAAATGCTTCTAACCAGGTTGCCGATGTGGTTGTTAGTTGTATGAGACCTACAACCCAGTTTGTAGAGGGTACAAAGAGATTTTTTGATGCAGTTGAGTCAACAAACTCTCCTTGGGGTAAGAAGCCTAGAAAAGTTATTTTTGTTCCTAATGTAGTACCACGTGAAGAGTTAGAAATTGATGACCAGTCATACCCAACAACAGCTATAAACAAAATTATCAATATGACAGCTAAGCTTGCCGAGAAAAATAGCAGGAGTGGCAACACTTATGTGCGAGATATGCTTGGTAGAAACAATTTTGGTATTCCAGCATTAACTCTCTTTATGTGGTTGGAGTGTCAGCTTTTTACAATGGAAGACCTTGGTGAACAGGAAAAAGATGTGTTAGAGAGATATAAAAAGCTTGCTAAACTTATTAGTGAAGCTTGATTGTTTGGAGAAAAAGAATGAGCGATATAATCGATAACGAAATAGCAAACCAGGATGACATAATAGAAAAGATATTCAATTATGTTGAGCGAAATATTACAGATGAGGGTATACGCCAGTTTATCTTTGGTAAACGAGGCTTATCCTGGAATGCAATATGCACTACATCCAATTATATAGAATATATCAAAAGAGTATTGAATTTATCATTCTTTTATGCCTACGCATGCTATAAGTATGATTTGGCGAATGGTGAAAAATCTGATAAGGTGTCAGGAAGCAATGCCAAGCGTGTTATAAAAAATCTTAGTGAAGCATATGCGAAAACACCTGTTACACAAGAGCTTGTGCAGTATGTACTTTTAGATATTCAGTTCGATTTGGAATTAGGTAGGGATAGTGAACTGAAAGGTATTTTCGGAAAAATGGTAGACATGGATGATGGATTTTCATTCTACAGGTATTTTAATATCATTAAAAAGTATGATACCAATCCGGGGAAATATCAGTTCGATGATGAATTGCTATTTGATGCGTTTTACACACTCCTTGAGAAATTAGAATTTCTTGAAAAATGTAGCCTCAGGCGAGATGATGTTGATGTTGTAACCTTTATTGATAATAAGTCATCAAAAGAAATGGTTTTACGTCATGTAATCTATCGTGATGATTCTCAGTATGCTGGTGGTTTCTATATACTGTTTAAGGTTCAATGTGTGGATAAGACCGAGGGAAAAAACCAAGCCATTAAATTGGTTTATTTATCGCCGGCGTCCAGTACAAGGATTTCTTTTGTTCATTCCGTCGATGAGGAGGCATTGCACCTCGCAGGTCAGAAACCAGATGAAATTTATTATGAAATTACCTGTTGTGATTGGGAAAACAAAAAAGAACGAACCAAAAGCAACGAGGTAATTGAACGCATTCATACCATAAATTACAAATATATAAAAAATCTTGCCCTTGCTATTGCCGATGCAATAAGTGGTAGTGCGGATGCTAAAATGGCATTGTATGATAAATACAAAAACAAGTATTCATATGTTTTTCGTGATGAAAAAACCAATTCGGAAAAATATAAATCGGACCCATATAACAACCCTAAGCTTGATTGGGATACTATTGTAGTAATGCTTCTTATTGAAGAAAGCCCAACTAAAGTTCTTGAATTTTTATTCTCTCACGCTAAAACACTTGTTCATGTTGTGGCAAGGAATTTGTATGAACGCGCATATAACGTGGAAAGTTTAGAGTTGTTTAATTTTGAAGGTGCAACATCCGAAAAAATTAATGAGGCAATACGTGATATTATAGATACGATTATCCCAGGTGAATCAGAGTGCTATGGGTTTAATAAAAAATCTCGAAAAAGTGATAAATTGTTCCCTCGAGCAGCGGCAATTTTAATACTTTCAAAGCTAAGCGAAGTGCAGGAAACTGACTACAAGAAAAAGCTAGTGTATACCGGTAATTTACGAAGCAATATCACTTGGCTTCAAAATGCCAAGGATAACGAAGAAAAAGATAAATGTATCAGATATGCAAGCTTGATTCTTGGTGAAACCTTTAAGCATATGATTTGCTTTTACTCAGGTCTTTTTGCTTATGGAAATATAAAAGCAAAGTACGATGAGGCATCTTGTGATGTGTGCTTGAGCGATGATACGGTTAAGCGTTTTAAAACAGATTTAGAGGAGGCTTTTATTACTGCTGCAGTTGAAGCCGCAAATCAATTCACCGATGATTACCCAACTAAGCCTGAAAAAGCAATAGAGCTTATGGAGTGCTTTATAGAATTTTGTGAAAGGTGCAATTCCTCTAGCAAAATTACTATAGAGTCAAAGGCATTATACAGGGTAATCGGTAAATACGAAATAACCGATGTCGATGTTTTAAAAATGTATATGAATATGCTTAAATCGGGTATTATCAATGATTGTGAATGTGATGTAGATTTGTGGATTAATACTGTCCTTGAGGTGCTCGAGTTTTTGAAAACAGGTAGTACCTTTGATACACCTATAGATAGCGATTTATTTAATGCGGTGTATCCGTTTACTGCGGTTTTTAATAGGGGTAAAGAGAATCCCGATGGCTACAAAACAGTAACATTTTCACTTAATATCGATGTGGATGAAGATAATAATACGGATCATTCTATGGATGTTAATGTACTTTCTGAATTTGAGTATGAAAGTGATGTATACTATTGCTTACCACACGTGTTAAGGTCTAATTACAAGTGGTGGATAGACCCCGTGCTTATCAGTTTTAGGGATTTTAATGATATTTTCCCAAATAACGGAAAGGAAATATAAAATGCAAGCAACAAGACACCTTATGCTTGATGCATATGACTGTAACTTTGAACAAGCAAATAATATAATGGTTGTTAATTCTTTGCTTGTTGCTATGGCTAATAAGCTGGAAATGAGACCAGTTATGCCTCCATTTGTATTGCCTTACTACTACTGTGAGGAAACAGAGGATGGCGGTATAAGCGCATTCATTATATGCGAAAACGGCTCACACATAACAATACACACTTTCCCGTACAGATATTGTTATTTTGTGGATGTTCTTGCCGATAATTTTTTTGCTGAAGCAGATGTTATTGATTTAATTAATAGACACATTTATGCAAAAAATATGATTTCCAATGTTGTTGACCGAAGAATATGCAATGGAAAATCAAGCGAGATAGATAGCAACGATGATTTTGGACCTCATTACATGATATCCGTTGAAAATTTCGATGTTACTATGGAGCAGATGTACAAGTGGCTCGACTGTGTTGCACCTAAAATTAATATGCAGCCTATAAGCAGACCATACGTTATATTCGATAAAATGGATAATCCTAACTTTATTTCGGGTATATTAGTTGTTGCGCAGAGCCATATTGCATTTCATTATTCTATTAAAGAAAGAACAGCTAACATTGATATTTTCTCTTGCAGCTTTCTTGATGATGGCGTTGTTGATTGTATTCTTAGTCAATCCTTTGGGGATGATGTGCAAATAAACCTAGTTGCCCGTGGTAGTAAATATAAACAAAACATACAATATTTGGAAAAATATAATATCAATCTTCAGCGCAACAAGGCGTGGTTAGAGAACATAAAGCAACATTGATGGTTTAAAATTCTTTGTACTTTTTACAAAAATCTAATAGTTAAATATTTTAATAATCAACTAAAACTAACGCCTGTATTGCATATGTGATACGGGTGTTTGTTTTAATATGGTGAGGAGTGGGAAAATGAATGGTTTAACAAGAAGAGAAAAGTTTATTACCGATAAAGAGGAAATTGTAAAAATACTTGATACCTCTAAGGTGCTTCATTTGGGCCTTGTGGATGGCGATGAGCCATACGTTGTACCAATGAATTACGGCTATACTCTTGATGAAAATGATAAGCTTACCCTGTGGCTTCACGGTGCTACGCAGGGCAGAAAGCTTGACGTTATGAGAAAAAATCCAAAGGTTTTCTTCTCCATGGAGTGTGGTATAACACCCTTTGAGGGGGATGTTGCCTGCAAGTACGGTATAAGCTATTCTTCTATTATGGGCAAGGGAACTGCACAAATAATTGAGGATGTTGATGCGAAAAAATATGCGCTTTCGTGTTTAATGAAAACACAGACAGGTAAGGATTTTACTTTTGAGGATAGGCTTACAACGGTTGTAAGTATAATTAAAATAGACGTTGAGTCCTATACTGCAAAGCATCGTCCCGCACCAAAAAAATAAAAACAGAAACAGGGAGTTTAACTATGCGTTTTTTTAGAGGACTTAAAAACATCATAATGAATCTGTCGCAGATTATTATTGTAGGCTTTTTATTTCCTGTATTTTCTATTGTCTGCTACGCTTTCTCGGCGGATAATCCGGGCTCGGCTTTGTGGAGCAGCATATTTTCAATGCTTAGTGAGATACCACTTTTCAAGCTTGTGTGTGGGCTGATGGCTCAATACATAGATGGTTTTTCTGCCTCTAATATTACAGAGCTGACGTTAACGGTGCTACTTAAGGCGTTTCCTGAAACCGTGCTTGTTGCAATATGCGTGCATTTTTTTGTTAAGGTTTTTTCAAGAGAATGGGATGCACAAAATGCATTATTAATGAGGCTTCGTAAAACAGAAAAACGGCAGCTTTGGGTTCTACCTATTTTGCCAACCTTTTTAGGCATTTTTGCTTCTATGGTCATTGTTAACCTGATAGAACTGTTTAAAAATCAAGCCGTTGTTATTATTTCTGAAATAGCCGTTATAATCATAATGCTAATCGGCATCAGAATGCTTCTTGGCGGAAAGTTTTTCTCAAAAGCATTTTCACTTATACAGCTTTTGAAATTTGTTGCCGATGGCGTGTATGCTATAATAATTTCCTGCTATGTTTCAACTCTGTTTTTGGTTTCTGCGGGCTTCTCAACAGATTTCAGTAAGGCTGTTGGCCTTGTGGTGAAAATGGTTGCTGTAACAGCAGTAGCTTCGGTGCTTGAAGGTTTTGTTCACGGCCTGGGCAGTAAAAATAAAGAATAATACGTAAGAGTGTTCAAATCTCGTATTTGAATGCTCTTTTCTTTTAAAAATATTGTCATATTAATAGATGAATGTCGATAATAAAGGCCTGCATTTTAATTTTGCACAAAAAAACTTTAATCTTTTGGTCATTCATACATTTTTAAAAAATGGCTTGAAAATAGAGTCGATAATTGTTGACATTTTATATATTTTAAATGTATAATTAATTTATTGTCGTGTAGTATCTACAAATATTGCTATTTTTTAGTTTTGGAGGCTTGTTTTTATGTACAAACCTAATCCGCTGGATTTGAAAAATATCTCTCTACCCGAATCATTAGAGGATTTGATGGAGATAATTGCAAAGAATGTTCATGAAAATTGGGCTCAGCAAAGAATGAGCGAGGGGTGGACGTACGGCGAGACTCGTGACGATGCAAAAAAAATCACACCGTGTCTTGTGCCATACGAAGAGCTTTCCGAAATTGAAAAAAACTATGATAGATTAACGGCAGAGCAAACTTTGAAGGCTATAATTTTTTCAGGGTTTAGTATAATAGAGAAAGAAAAAGAGGAGTGTTAGAATGAACTATAGTAATTTATCCCAGCACATTCTTAATATCTATGAAGATATTAAGTCTCAAAAGGTCACAAGAATGCAGTCGGCCAGCTATTTGATTGCAGCATTCTTGAAGTTTTATTCAGACGGTGCAATGCCACCTAACTGTGACCAGAACGAGGTGAGGGCAGTTTACGATGCTCTCGATAAGCTTGTTAATAGAGAAGAAATAGAAGACACACTTAAAATCCTCACAGGCAGACTTGGTTCACTTCAGGAGGATGCCGCATACAGAAAGATTATTTCAGATTCTGAAGTAGCTGCCCAAAACGCAGGAAAAGCTACAGTTTCTGCAGACATAATTTTTAACTGTGCTTTAAACAATGCACCAAATGGTGTTAGAGAAATACTTTCAAGCAAGCCGATGCCACAAAAGCGTATGGAGGATGGCGCAAGCGCTCCTGCAGGTGGTAATCAAGGCGGCTCCGAAATAGGTGAAAGCGTATTTTCAAAGGGCTTTTCAGGCAATGCGGGCAGTCTTAGCGATGCTTCACAACCATCTGCTCAAGAGCCGGAGCAACAGGGTACACCTAAAGAGCAGATTGTTGAGCTTACCAAAAAGGTAAAGGAAATGCAGAAAAAATTGAGCGAAATTATTTTCGGTCAGGATAATGCTATAAGCGTATTTGCAGCAGGCTATTTCCAATCACAGCTTCGCCGTTTTACAGATAAAAACAGCAAAAAGCCGGGCGCAACGTTCCTTTTTGCAGGCCCTCCCGGTGTAGGTAAAACCTTCCTTGCTGAAAACGTTGCAGAGCTTCTCGGTTTACCATATATGCGCTTCGATATGAGTGAATATTCTGAGCACGATGCTGTAATGGAGCTTTGTGGCACAAATAAGTCCTTCAAAGGCGACAAAGAGGGTAACCTTACAGGCTTTGTTAATAAAAATCCAAAATGTGTATTGCTTTTCGACGAAATTGAAAAGGCTCACATTTCAGCAATTCACCTGTTCCTTCAGGTGCTCGATGCGGGTCGACTTCGTGATATTAACTCCGATGAAGAGGTTGACTTCTCACAGACAACTATTATCTTTACAACAAATGCAGGTAGGTCTATATACGAAGGTTCAGAAACACCTAACCTCTCATACATTCCACGTAAAACAATACTTAAAGCATTGGAAAAGGACGTTGACCCTAAAACAGGTACAAGCGCTTTCCCTGCAGCACTCTGTTCAAGATTTGCAACAGGTAACGTGGTTATGTTTAACCATATGGAGGCTCATGTGCTTCACGACATCGTTAAAAAGGAAATTGTTCGTAACGTAACTCAGTTTGAGGCAGAAACAGGCATTAAGTGCAATATTTCCGATGACGTTTATTCTTGCATTCTTTTTGCTGAGGGTGGACACGCCGATGCGAGAACAGTTAAGAGCAGGGCAACAGCTTTCTTCAGCACTGAGCTCTACGAGCTTTTCAGACTTATTTCCACAGCAAAACACAACGGAGACCTTACTCAGATGGAGCAAATCAATATTACGGTTGACCTTTCTGAGTGCGAGGAAAAAACAGTGGAGCTTTTCCGTAACGATAAAACACCTCGAGTTTTAGTATTTGCAAATCCGGGTATTACTGATGCTGTAAAGGGTCAGCTTCAGACCCTTAGTGCGGTTGATTTTGCTTCTTCCTATGATGAGGCAGTCAAGTTAGTTGAGGATAAGGATTATGACGTTGTTCTTTGCGATTTGGCTGTAGGCAAAAAGAATAACGAGGAAACCCTTAATATTGAGGATAATGATTCTGAAGGTAAAGACCTCTTTACATACGTTTGCTCCAAAACAAGTACACCTCTTTACATCGTACACGAAAAAGAAAACGATTATACAGAGGAAGAGTTCTTCTCATTATTCAAAGAGGGAGCAAGGGGTGGCATAAACGTTTCCGACACAGAAAACTTCGTTGCCACAATGAAAAATATATTCAGCCAATCACATCAGCAGGCAAGCATGGATGCTTTGGCAAGAGCAAACAAGATTGTTACATACCAGACATCTCAGGTTGTTTCTGCAGATAATAAGGTTGCAGATATCGAAATCTACGACGTTGTTCTCGATACAGCTGTTGATGCAGAGGATGCTTCAAGCATTCTTAGCGCAACTTCTAAGCCGGACGTTAAATTTGCAGACGTTTTAGGCGCAACAGATGCAAAAGAAGAGTTACAGTTCTTTGTGCAGTACTTAAAGAATCCTAAAGAATATGCAGAAAAGGGCTTAGCAATACCTAAGGGTGTTCTTTTCTACGGCCCTCCAGGTACAGGTAAAACAATGCTTGCAAAGGCCGTTGCAGGTGAATCTGACGTTACCTTCATCAGTGCTGCAGGTAACCAATTCTTCACAAAGTATTACGGTGAAGGCGAAGCCTCAGTAAGACAGCTCTTTGCAACTGCAAGAAAGTATGCTCCATCAATTATATTCATTGATGAGGTAGATGCTTTCGCAAAGGAAAGAACAGGAAGCGACAATGACCCGTTGGCTCAAAGACTTCTCACAACCTTCCTTTCCGAAATGGATGGCTTTAAAACAAATCCAAAGAAGCCGGTATTTGTTTTGGCCGCTACTAACTACGATGTAGAGCCCGGTTCATCAAAGTGTATTGACAGTGCTTTTGTAAGACGTTTCGACAGAAGCATTTACGTCGACCTTCCGGACAAAGAGTCAAGAATTGAGTTTATCAGAAGAAAGGTTGGCGACAGAAAGCTGTTTGACCTTTCGGATGAAGAGGTTGAAAACATTGCAGTTCGTTCAACAGGCTCAAGCCTTGCTAACTTAGAGCTCGTATTTAATATGGCTCTTCGTATTGCAATGCGCCAGTTTAAGAGCGTTGTTGATGATGCTATCATCGAAGAGGCATTTGAAACATATAACTATGGCGATGAAAAGCAGTGGGATGCTAAGGAGCTTAGAAAAACTGCTTACCACGAGGCAGGTCACGCCTTCCTTTGCTGGTACGGCGGCGAAACTCCATCCTACCTTACAATTGTAGCAAGAGGAAATCACGGTGGCTATATGCAGCACGGTGATACAGAAAATATTGGTAGCTACACAAAGAGAATGCTTCTCAACCGTGTTCGTACAGCTTTAGGTGGTAGAGCAGCAGAGCTTGTTTTCTTCGGTGACGAGGATGGCTTAACAACAGGTGCAAGCGGTGATCTCAGAACAGCAACCTCAGTTGCACAGAGCATTATTTGCCGCTATGGTATGGATGATTCTATGGGTCTTGCAGTTATTCCTGATAACGTATCTGCAAACAGCCCACTTGCAGCAGAGGTAAGGGTTGCAGTAAATGCAATGCTTAAAACAGAGCTGGAAAATGCAAAGGCAATTCTTTCAGCAAACAAGGCTGCTATTGACAGAATCGTTGAAGAGCTTATGATTAAAACTCACCTTAAAGGCGAGGAAATAGACGCTATTTTCTCTGCCTATTCTAAAAAAGAAAACGCATAAAAGTACAAAGTCTTTTAAGTGAATATGCCTTGCTATCTGCAGGGCATATTCTAAAAACTTTTAAGAAGAAATGCGAAAAACACTTCAAAACCGTGTTTAAATAACTAAATAAGGATGAAGCAGCCGTGATTACCTATCAAAACGTGCTGCTATCCACTCTTAAAAGGGGAGATATGGTTGAAAATTAAAAAGCTTATAAGTGTGTTGCTGTGTGTGATTCTCACGTGCTCGTGCTTATCTGTATTATCTGCAGGTGCAAGCATCGAGAGCGAGAGGGCATATAAGCCGCTTGACTTAGTAATTGTTATGGATGCCAGTGGCTCTATGAACAGGTCGGACCCAGAGCAAAGTGCTTTGGCGGCTGTTAGAATGCTTGTGAATATGATGCCGGCTAAGGATAGCCGTGTAGGTATTGTAAGCTTTAATGAAAACGCTACGTACATAACAAAAGATGCTAGTGGTAACGCCACTTTATTCTCGTTACAAGAAATAAACGACGTTGAATCGATTAAATCTCTTGTTAAAAAAGTTGTATATAATGGATACACGGGCGTAGGTAATGGTTTGCACGCTGCTACCGAATTGCTTAATCAAGATGTTAATGCTGATAGGCAAAGGGCAATTATCCTTTTTACTGACGGTGTTAACGAATTTACCGGAACTGCGGCAAATCAAAAAAGCAAGGCAGCAAAATGTGATGAAAATGAAGCTAACGCTATTATGTGGGCAAAGAAAAATAACTGCCCGGTATACTGTGTTGCTTACGATTATACACTTTCAAACGGTAGCCAATCATTAGGTGCCGAAGGTATGAAAAAATTGGAGAATATCTCCAAGAGCACTAACGGAACCTTTAAGGCAATTAATAATATAAAAGAGATTGAACAGCTCCTTGTGGAATTTCTTGCGGATGTATGTGACCTTAACTATACAACAGTTACAACCATTCCTGGTGATGGTGGCATACACGAATGTCCAATCGAAATAAGCCCAAGCGTTGTTGAGGCAAATATTCGTATTGCCGGCGGCGATAAGGATGCAATTGCTAAGGGTAAGGTTGAGCTTGTTGACCCTAACGGGAATAAGGTGCAGCTTAGAAATGCCGGCAATATTAGGTACGATGTTGACGCTACTGCAGGTAGTATTAAAATAACAATGCCTATGTCCGGTACTTGGCGTTTAAGAGTTGAAGGAATTAAAGGCGAAGATATTCATATCGGCCTTCTTGAGCACTTCAAAATGGACCTTACAAGCCAGCTTATTTTCCCTGAAGGTAACCCTGAGGGTGTGGCCTATAACGGAGATACAATTGGAATTAAAACCTGGCTTACGTACGAAGGTAAACAACTTAATAATGAGGATTTGTACAATGCAGTAAATAGTGCTACTGCTATTTGTGTACCTCGTGCTAATCCAAAGGATAAAATTGCAGTAGACCTTACACGTGAAGGAATGGCTTTTGTGGGTAGCTTTGTAATTCCTCAGGATTGCTATTACGATATAACTATTCGTATTGATTGGGATACTGTTTACAGAGAGAATACATTAGAGGTACGCTCCAGCAACAAGCCTGCTTATTTTAAGGATGCTGACGGATTCCCTGAGGTTGTTAAAGTTAATAAAAGAAAAACCGTTTCGTTAGATAATATTTATCAGTACGTTATTGATGATGAAAATGATGAAATAACAGCAAGCATTGCTTCTGTTGGTTCTCCTGACGTTGTAGACGTTGCATTAAATGGCGATAAAATAGACATAACAGGTAAAAAGATGAGCTCATCACTTGTTACAGTTCAATTTACAGACAGTCACGGCAATGTTATTGAGGATACCTTCAAGGTTAAGGTAAATGACCCACTTTTCTGGGCACTTATTGTTCTTTTCATCATTGCATGTATTGCAGCCGCTCTCTTGATACCTTATATGGGATATTTAAAGAGCCTTAAAATTAAAGGAAAAATATATCTTACACAGATAGAGCTTTCTGATGGCAATGATGAGTACGGTTTGCCTGAAACTCTCGTGTTTACGGGTCTTGACGGAACAAACGGTATTGAGGGCGACCCTGACGCTATGTTCATAAACGGAGAACGCTTCTACAGAAAGAAAGAGAGAAGAAACGTTGCCGGCTTGATTGAGGAAACCTTAGATTTGTTCAGAGGCTACGAAGCAGGTACTCCACAGTTCCAAGCTAAAACTCTTTTGAATAGTAACACTGCAAGAGAACTTATGACCGGCGCAGAAAAATCAAAGGTTGTTGGTACACCATTTGGTACACCATTTAAAATAAAGGTACACAAAAAGACTTTTGGCCTTACAGTTAACAAGGGTTCGATGGCTATAGTTGAAAGTGGTAAGGATTTTGAGCTTTTATTTAAGGTTAAGGCCGACGGAGCTTCAAGAAGAAGCAGAAAGTATCTTAAGATACAATACCATTTTATTTCCCATGTTCGAGTTAAAAAACCGGCAAAAAGAAGATAAATTAAATTTAAATATGCAAATAAACGGAGGAAAAATTTATGCCTATCAATAGTGAAGAGTTAAGAAAGAGTTTTGAAGCTCTTTCAACAAGATACGGTGGAAGCCTTTTACACGAGAAAAAGCTTCTCAATCAAGATGAAGTAGTAGTTTTTATTGGTCTTGGCGGCTTGGGCGGACGTGCAGTAAATGCTATTAAAGCGGCTACAACAGAAAAGCTTAATAACCCGGACCGTAGATTCTTTATTTGCGTTGATACCTGCGCAGAGGATATGGGTTTAATTTCTGCAGTTACTAAAGATGATGTAAAAGGTTCCGATGATGACGATTTCCGTGTTCGTGGATGCATCGATGAACAAGAGAAATTTCCACTTTACAAAGATACATATAAGGTAAAAACTCTTGGTCATGATATTGATTCTTGGATGGATAGAGAAGTGTTTGCTGAAACCGAGGTTAATGACAAGGGTGCGCAGGGTGTTCGCCAAATAGGCCGTCTTATGCTTATGGCTAACGGAAATTATGAAGATGTTTGTGAGAGATTATCTGGAATTCTTAATGAAGCGAAATCAATTGCGGAATTAAGAAATGTAGAAATGAAAATTTATATTGTTGCCGGTATTAGTGGTGGTACTGGTAGTGGAACCGTTGTTGACTTTACATATATGGTAAGAAAGGTGATTTCTGAGTTCCCTCTTAGACAAAGAAAAGTTGACGCAATTTTGTTTACACCTGATGTTCAGTTTAACGATAAGGGCATTGATGAAAAGAAACGCAAAGGTTTGAAAGCTAATTTCTATGCAGCCATTAAAGAGGTTGACTTTTTCTTTAATAATAAAGCAAGAGGTTCCGCTTATGAGTGTCCTTACGGTCCCCCATGTGAAGCATACAAAGAAGATATTTTTGATTTTTGTACACTTGTATCAAGAAGAGCGCAGGGTGTAAGTATCGCAAACAATTCAAATGGTGTTGTTAAAAAGCTTGCTGATGCTTTGGCTTTTGAGCTTTCAGGAATTAAAGGTGATACTGCTACAGAAGTGGCTCAACCATTTTCGTCATATTTCAGCAATGTGTATGATAATTTCTCTTTGTGGTGGCCGGATAATACCGAGGGCAAAGGTCTTGATATGCCTGACTGGGCACCTTCAAGATATAGTGCAATTGCATATTCATCCTTCTACATTCCTCGTGATGAGCTTGTTGCATACTGTGCAGAGCTTCTTATGGAGGAATTGGCTAAGCACTGGAAAAAGATGGCTATTTCTCCGGAAGAAATTAAGGCTGTTTTAAACAGGCATCACCTTGGCTCAAACAGGTCATTTGCAAGCACAATTTTCGATATTTTAGGCTGTGACGGCTTCTTTGAGGTTCAAAAAGCAATGCTGCCTGTAGATGGCTTCGGTCCCGGTAAGGTTAAAAACTGCGGCATGTATCTTGATTTGATGCGCGAAACAGCTGAAACCGAGGGTAGCACACAGCGAGCAAAACTTCTTTTAAATCAAGCAAAATTGAAACAGGATGCTGTATTTGTTAATCCAATTATCTCACTTGTTGACCAGGCATTTGCAGATGGCGATAAGGGCCCGGTTTATGCTATTAGACTTCTTTCAGCTGATGCAGCCAGAAAATATGGAGATTGCTACGGCTTTATAGCAACAATAAGAGAGCTTATCGGCAGACTTGCTGAAGATGTTAGAGTTTGGGACTTCGAACTCTCACAGTTGTATAATGAACTTAGAAAGAAAGCCGACGCTTATGATGGTCAGTTGTCAATTGATGCGAGTGTACTTAATACATTTACAAATGATTGCCGTCAATATGGTGAGGATTTACTCAAATGTAATCTTTTGAAAGAATCTGCAGAGTACCTTATAGAGATATTAAATAAGCTTATTGATAAGAATGACAGAGTGTTCCAAATTTACACATATGCTTTTGAGTACCTTGTAGAAACACTTAAAAAAGACTCCGCATACGTTGGTGATACAAACAGACACCGTGAAGGTCAAACAACTGTATTTAGCTTTGATTTAACCGATTTCCAGGAAAACGAAAAGAATAGCAAGCGCTTCAAGGATTTCTTTAAAACTCTTGTTGATACAAAAACAATTAGTAAAGAAGCCAAAGAGTTTGTAAGCATTATTTTCGGTCAGCTTAAACAGCTTCTTGACCCTGCAGAGGGTGGCACAGAAAATAGTGAAGTAAGACCGGAGATGGTTATTGAAATTATTCGTGAGTTCTTTAAATCAAGCTTTGCAGGGTATACTGAAGAGGTTATCGAAAAATTCTGTGTTGTTGCATATTCTGATATTGATGTTACTCCTGAAAAGCTTACAGAGGTTTGGGATGACCCTAAGAAACGTGCTTTAGCGCTCAATAGAGCGGCTGATGCTATTACTGCGAAGGTAGTTAGCCAAAGAAATATTATGCTTTCTTGCGCAGATGTTACAAAAGATCTTAAGAATTTCTCTTCATATGATGTATTTGCTGCATTACCAAAAACAAAGGGAATTAACGATTATCTTAATCATACATTTTTACTTGAGGCGGATTGGTCTGAATTTATTGGTTATACAAGAATTTTCGGTTTCCCAATTAGCTTCCTTGCTGACCTTGATGATTGCAAAAAGGAGTATGATTTAAGAAGCCATGTTCCCGGTATTCATCTTGATGAAGTCCATGGCAAGGATGATGTTTTTGGCGATTGGCGTTATTCTCTTCCAGAACCATATAACTATATGGTGGCTAAATATCTTGGTAACTACCAAGAGGGCGGAAGTGATATTGCCGAGGTGGACAAAAACAGAATGTATGAAATTTTAGAGCTTGCAAGAAAGGCAAAAGCTCTTGGATTGTTGATTTCAGACATAATTGTAGATAAACCCAACGAAAATAAGGGGAATAATCCAGAAGTAGGACAGGCGTACTATAAAATAATATGGAGGCTTCTCACAAATATCAAAGATTTTGATGGTCAAAAACGCACCATTACTTCAAATATTCGCAAAGCTATAAGTACATTTAAGAATGAAGGTCGTGAAATTAGTTTCTTCCCAATCCTCGAAAAGAGTGGTTATAAGCCTGCAGACCCTATATCTATTCAGTGGGTTTTCACGCATAACCGACTGCGTGTGATGAAAAATCGCACAAATATGGGCGATGAAATCGAGATTGGTAACTTTATCGTTCTTCTTCGTAGTAACCCTTATTGGGAAGCATCTCTCAGAAGTGGTATAGAGTTGTTTGGTAAGCTTCATGAAATATACGATTCTGTTTGCGCTGAGTTTGATGCAGCAGATGTATACAAAGCAAGAATCAATGACTTTACCAGAGCAATTAGAGTTGGCAGAATTGTTCCGTTTAATGATGCAACAGGAGCATTTGCAGGCTTTAAAATTAAAGTTACAGATAAGCCGGAGGATGATATAGCCTTTACTAATAACGGCTTAGAGTTACTCGATAACATGAATCTTGTGTACCTTTGCTTTACTGAATCATATATGAAGCTTGATTCTGATAAATATGAAGCAATGAACATTCTTGTTGCACACGATTTTGATAACAGAGTAGACCGTTCGCAAGCTAGCATAGATAATATGAGATGGTTCTTGGATAATGCGAATGAGGTTATTACAAATCCTGAATATCTTAATCATTATGATGTTAAAGCAAAAAATAAGATTTTTGCAGAGTTGATTGTGTACTCAAAGTACCAGTATTCATTACCAAAAACATCAAACGGTGGTAAGGATATTGCTGTTGTTATTGAAAATATTAATGATTTCTATAAAGGTATCAGAAAGAACTTTGAAGATAACATTAAGCTTTTAGGTGAACAAGGAACCTCCGGACAGAGTGGTACCTCAAACGGAACAGATGGCAACGGCGGCAACGTTGTTCCCGGTAATTCATGGACTTGTGCATCATGTGGTGCCCAGGGAAACAGAGGTAATTTCTGTGCCAACTGTGGCAAACCACCTATTACTACATGGACTTGTACATCATGTGGCGCCCAAGGTAACACAGGTAAGTTCTGTTCTAACTGTGGTAATCCACCTATTACTACATGGACATGTACGTCATGTGGTGCTCAAGGTAATGATGGCAACTTCTGTGCTAAGTGTGGTAAACCAAAGGATGCACCTGCTGTTACCACTGCTCCAACAGTTTGGTATTGCACAAAGTGTGGTAAAGAAAACGGACCTGATGTGAATTTCTGTCCGGGTTGCGGCACGCCAAAAAACTAAAATTACCATAAATTCACTGCCGAATATAGCAATGAATGAATAAATTAGGTGTCAGGGCAGTATGTATATGACTGCCCTGATTTTGCTTAATTTTTGTTAGGTATGCGAAAATTTCATTTCAAGGATGTTTATATATACAAATAATCCGAAATGAATAAAGGAGATAGTATAAATGAAAAAATTAGGTTCAACGGGTATTGCATTAGCAGTTTTTATTGCTTTTGGTGCGCTGTACGGTATAATAACGACCAGTTTTTTTGATTACCTTGTAAACGTAATGTGGACACCATTGGCAATAGCCTTGTACGTGTTGATTTTCGCCCTGTTGCTTTCTGTTATCACAATTATTGTTGTAAAAAAGCTTGGGAACAAGATTGAAAGAAAGCTTCTTGTGCGAGATATGGCAATAGTGTTAGTAGTGCTGTTTTTAGCTACAATGCTGTTTGAGGTGCTTTATGAAATCGAGCCTGAGGTTGAAATCAAAGAGCCGGATTCATACATAATCTTATTGGATGATTCAGGTTCTATGGAGGTTAGTGACCCGGAAAATAAGCGTTTATCAGCAGTGAGTAAGCTTGTAAGCGGTAAGCCTTCCAATTTTGAATATGCTGTTTACACATTTTCCGGCAACGTGGATATGATTAGAGGCATGCAGCCTAAATCCAATGGCTTTAATCCTGTAGAATTAAAATCAGAGGGTGGAACAGCATTATTCGGCTCGCTTGAAACCGTTATTAATGATATTTCAACAGGTAAGCTCAAAATGACAGACTCCACACGAGTTTTACTTTTAAGTGATGGTGAAGCAGGCGACTCTCCACTTAGCAAAGGTAAGCTGCTTAGACAGTTTGTTAACAAAAATATGGTTATCAGTACAATTGGCCTTGGCGAATACGTTGATGTTGAAACAATGGAGCAAATTGCCGAGTACACAGGTGGTGTATACGTACAGGTTGATGATGCAGAACAGCTTGATACAGCTATGGTTGATGCATCTGTAGGCAGGGCTTCAAGAAATCTGCTTGGTTATAGAGGCTTTTGCAGAACAAACACCCTTCACGCCGTGTTAAGAATAGTATTCATGCTTATTATTGTAGGCTTGATTTACATATTAAAAATATATTCTTACGGAAAATACTACACACCTAACGTTGTGATATCGGCTATTTGCTGTGTAGCTGCAGCGCTGTTGCCTGAGATTGGACTTGAGGTCCTTTTCTGGAATGATAACGTTATGCGAGTAGTGATGTGTATCCTTATTGCCATAACTATTGTTGAGGTAATAGTGGGCACACCACCAAGAAGAAGGGTTGATGACGAGTTCGAGGCTACGGATTATGATTTGGGTGACCCCGATAATCTTGAAGCAAAGAAACAAGAACCTGAAAGAAATATAAGCGTAATAGAGTAATAACAACGAAGCAATCTGGCAACAGGTTGCTTCAAGGTGTTATTTATGGAGGCTTAGGTATGATAATAAAATATTGCAGAAAATGCCCCGGAAGGCCATATACAAATAATTTTCAGGTGGAAAAATGTCCCAGATGTGGCAGCGAATTAAGTATGGAGTCTGTTGATGAAAGCGAGCTTGAGGGCAGACCGCAGCTTAATATACCTGCAAATAATGATGCTCGTGAAAATAACGAAGAGCATCCACGCAATAATGAGAGGAACGGCACGTGGGAGAATAATCCACCTGTTCCACAGCGTGAGCGAGGTGGAGCGTTAACGCCTGTAGATGAAGGCGTTGTAATCCCGACCACGCAAAAAGGAAATTCGCAAAGCAGAGAAGCTTACGTCCCCGAAAAAACTATACGTGGTAAAATTTTACAGTATAGCAGCAGTGGTAAAGAGGATGGTCAGTACAGACGACTTTTGCCTGCAAGAATTTTTCAAGCGCTTGTTTACAACCAACGTCTTGAGGACGTTTTGCATAGGTTTACCGTAAGAGTTGACCAAGGTAGAGATGCTTTGGGCTACGATGCTTATACGGACGTACCTGTAAATGTGCACGGTACGGTTGCAGGTGGTATACAGCTTACAGATAATGCTGAGGTAGAGGTGCGTGGTAAGTATCGTAACGGCGTGCTTATGGCAAGTGAAATTTACATAATAAACAACGGCTACAGCAGTAAGGTTCGTTTTCAGCATAGCGTAAGTGCCATAGTAAACAGTATTTTGCTTGCTATAATGGCGTGTATTTTATGCTATATTGGTATAGCGTCAGATGCAGGCTTTTTTGAAAGCATAGGTCAATTTTGCAAGGTTTGGGGCATTGCGGCCGTTATATTTTTAGTTTTGTATTTAATAGCAAACCTTACAAAAATAGGACTTCTCATTAATTTAATGTCTAAAAAAGAGAAAAAGTTCCCTCTTATGGGAATTTTAGTGGTTTCCTTTGCCTGTGCCTTTTTGTTTATTGCAGCATTTGGCTCTATAGCAGGCTTCGGTTCGTATTTAAGTGGACTTGCTATGTCAATTTTGCCTGTAGTAATTCTGATTATAGCAGCATTTTTCTTACTAAAAGCGCTTATAGGAGTGTAATAAGGTGAAAAGAATTCAATTTGAAGAAAAAAGCAAGATTATAATAAACAGATACGTTGATATGCTCAATGTTATGAGCGCAGCTTCTGTTGACGATAACCTGTTTAATGAGGACACCTCATCCTACGTATATGTACAAATAACCGAGGTCAGCAACGTTTGGGAGCTTCAAGAAACACCGTTTTGCAGGTTGGTTTCAGAGGTGTTTGTTGCCTTGCATTCCTTAGGCTTTCCTGTTTCTATAGTTTTTTCAAAGGACGATACTAAGCTTAAAATATTTGCAGGAGCTACCTTTGATTGTATTGAGGTGCTTAAAAACACCCTTGTTGGTGTTTTGCCACAGGTTCGGTTTGCCAAAAATTCTGAAAATAATGACGATATTCTTTCGGCAAAAGCTGTGCTTGATTCTACTATATGGACAGATGGTGGCTTTTTAAAGGGCAATCCAACAGGTAGTGAAAGCTTTACCTTCTCAAACGAAATTGAAAAGGTAATTAACGGTATGCATAATAAGCGTTGGCAGATTTCTATATTTGCTTTGCCTCTTAAAAGGCGAGAATCAATAACTAAGCAGCATACTTGGTTAGCCTGTGCAACAGAGTGTAGTGAGCTTTCGGAAATCAGTTATACCGATAACGATAACCTTGAAACTACTACGTATAAGAAAAATTATTCCCACAGTGACCAATACTGTAAAAAGGTTATGGAGTTCTGCCGAAAGGCAGAGGAGGGCGTTGCCTGTGGTGAATGGTGCGTTACGGTGAATTTTGCCACTACAAAAAATGAGGATGCATACCTTCTCGGTGGCCTTATGACCTCTGCATTTTTTGGAGAAGAGTCTGTACCTGAGCCTATTCACCCTGTTTATCACCAAAAGGGCTGTGTACGCAGAGTTGTTAATTGTATGAATCAAACTCATACCAGCTTTTGCGATTTTCCGTACCCTGTATACGGCACAATTCTTACAAGCAATGAGCTTGCAGTGCTTGCAACTCCACCTGTAAGGGATACAGCCGGCTTGTCGGTTAAGCAATACGTTAACTTTGACGTTAACAGGCACGTGTCAGGCGATACCGTTTTGGGCAGAATAATTGAAAACTCTGTAGAGTCAGCAAATACGTATTCCATAGATTTAAATGAATTAAATAGGCATTGCCTTGTAATAGGCTTAACAGGCTCCGGTAAAACAAATACCATAAAAAGTCTTATTTGCAGCGTTGGCAAGGATGCGGCGAAGAAAAGACCGTTTATGATAATAGAGCCTGCCAAAAAAGAGTATTGGGAGCTATATAAGCTGGGCTTTAATGACTTAAGAATATATAGCATCGGCTCAAATGAGCCGTATGCCCATCCTTTGTGTATTAATCCTTTTGAAAGGGTTAAGTATACCGATGCAAACGGTGTGGAAAAATGTGTTTCTATTCAGACTCACATAGATTTTGTTTATGCGGCTTTTAAGGCAAGCTTTATTATGTACACTCCAATGCCGTATGTGCTTGAAAAAGCAATCTACAGCATTTATGAGGATTATGGCTGGGATATTGGAGGTAACTTCAATAAAAACGGCGAAGAGGTATACCCCACTATAGAGGACCTGTACTATAAAATTCCCAAAATAGTAACCGATATGGGCTATGATGCAAAAATGCGTAATGACCTTATCGGCTCCTTGCAGGCAAGAATAAACTCCCTGCGTATGGGCAGCAAAGGTGCTGCCTTGAACGTTACAAAATCATTCCCTATGGAGCATTTGCTTGAGGGGAATACGATTATCGAAATAGAAGATATTGGTGATGACGACGTTAAGGCATTTATCATTAGCCTGTTGCTTATTAAGGTGCTTGAATATCGCCGTCAGCAGGAGGATTGTCAGCTTGAGGTAAGACACCTTCTGTTTATTGAGGAGGCTCACCGCTTGCTCAAAAACGTTCAAAGTGGTACTGGTGAAAGCGCCGACCCTCGGGGAGCTGCAGTTGAATTTTTCTGTAATATGCTGGCAGAAATGCGCAGTAAGGGTCAGGGCTTTGTGGTTGCAGACCAAATACCATCTAAGCTTGCTCCTGATTTAATAAAAAATACAAACCTTAAAATTCTTCACAGAACAGTGGCTCGTGATGAGCGTGAGCTTATGGGTGGCGCTATGAATATGACTGAAGAGCAGATTGAGGCAGTTTCAACCTTTAAGCAGGGTGTTGCCGCAATTTATTCTGAGGGTGATAACAGACCCAAGCTTGTTAAGCCACCTTATGCCGGCGTACATACCGTTGCCGAGCGCAGGCACCTTTCACGTGAAGAGGTGTTAATGCGAATATCAGGTAATTGTATTGATATAAAGGACAATGCAGATTACTGTATGCTTACCGATACAAGAAGTGATTTTTGTAGAGCTTGTAAGGCGTATTGCAGAAGAAAACCTGAGGATGTGCTTTCCCTTATAGCTGACAGAGAAGCATTTGTAAGATTTGCAAATAGCCTTAATCCTGCTATTGTTAAGAGCTGTAAGGTGAGCGTTATTAGCAACGGAATAGATAATTTTGTGAAAAGCCAGGTGGATTGCAGATTTTTTGATGAATTTTATGCGAAAAATTGTTTATTTAAATGTTTAATTAAACAATGGGATTTAAAATCACAAAAGGATGTAGCTATGCTTGAAGAGGCAGAGCGCATTTATATCAACGAAAGATTACATAGGAGGTAACTGTTATGTATGATGAAGGTTCAGATTATTCATCATCAGAGGTTTCTGAATCAACCGAAAACTCCTCGGTAGAAACTACAGATGCTACTTCTGAAAGTGAGCTTTACGAAAACACCGATTCAACAAAAGGGAATGAGTCGACTGAGCTGTACTCTGAAGAGGGTGAGCCTGACTTCGAAAAAGAGTTGGAGCCAACGGAGGATAAACCTACCGAGGTTAAAGAAACAGACGAAGGTAAAGCTACTCAAGAGGTTGAGGATGAAGAAGGCGTCGAGGAAGACGAAGAAAACGAGGACGACGAGGACCAGGAAAGTGGCGAGGCGGATGCTGTAAGAATTGAAATAAACGAAAACAGCCCGTACTCACAAGAGGTTAACGACCATATATCCTCTGTTGAAGAGCTTGACGTTTACAAAAACGCAGGCTTGGTAGAGGGAGAGGTTGACGGACGAACCTGCCTTATAAGAGAAGATATAGATTTAGATTACATTGACCCAAAATCAGGCAAATCAAATCGTGAGCTTATGGAAAAAGGCAGAGCACCTTACGATAAAACTACCGGTGAAAGATTAGAACTTCACCATATTGGCCAGGAATATGATTCGCCACTTGCTGAATTAACCGAGGATTCTCAGCATGGAGATAGCTATTCAACCCTTCATACAAAAGAGGGCGAAAGCTGGCGTAATGATTCAAAGAAAGAGAATCACTATAATGGCACTCAGCGCCCCAACCATTGGAAGGCAAGGTTATAAGGAGTAGATATTATGACAATTTCAGAGTTTATAGCAAATAATGACGTTGATTTCACATTTAACCGTATTAAGCAGGAAGAGATACCACGTTACGAAGTGGTGTTTGGCACAAAAATAGGGCCACAGCTGCAAACTTATATTGTTGACTATGGCTATTTGGGCTATGAATATATTGAGTTTTTTGGCATAAACACAGTTCAAGGCGAAGCCTCTGATATGATAAAGAGAACTCTTTTCCTTCACAAGCAATTCCCCAAAACACAAGGCTTGATTGCCTTTGAAGACCAGGGTGACGGTGACTACTACCTTGTTGATAGCGAGGATAGAGTTTACAATTTTCTGGATGGTAACAACGAGATTGTGGATACAGGGCTTACGCTTAACGAGTATATTCTTAAGCGCTTTGAGAGCGTACAGCTTTAAGGCTCAAAAAATCAAGGGATGGGGAAGTGAAGGATAAATGACAGTTGTAGAGTTTTTTGACGGCGTTTCTATATGCAATATGATTACCTGCCTTGCTACAAAGCCTGAAAAGGTTATTTTCATTGGAGATAAAAGCCCTATGAAAAAGCAAGAAGAGGTATATAAAAGATTTATAGAAAAGCACGGTCTTAACGTAGAATTTGAATTTAGGTCAATTGACAGAAACAGAATTGAAGCAATAATCAACGTTTTAACGGATATAGTTGAAACAGAGGAGGATTGCATTTTCGATTTAACAGGTGGCGAGGACCTGGTGCTTGTAGCTATGGGAATTGTTTACCATACATACAAGGACAAAAAGAAAATTCAAATGCATAGGGTAAACGTGAATACCCGCTCTGTCGCCGATTGCGATAGCGACGGAATTATTCCTGTTTCCCAAATCCCAACCTTGACTGTTGAAGATAATATTACCCTTTACGGTGGCAAAATTATCTCCTGCCTTGAGGATGAGGACGGTACCTATACCTGGGATTTAAACGAGGATTTTCAAAAAGACCTAAGCGCAATGTGGGAAATTTGCAAGGAGCATCCGGGCACCTGGAATCTTATGCTTAAGATTGTAGGCGAGGTTGTTAAAAGGGATAGAGATAGCTCAACAAGGCTTGAGGTTAAGGCTAACCTTAAGGAAATAGAAAAAGACTTTACGGAAGACGGAAGCAAGTTTGTGTGGAGCGACACCATTATGCGCAGGCTAATGCTTAACGGCATTATAAAGATTTGCGCTAAAGAAGAAAACGGTGACGTAACTATCCGTTTTAAAAATGAGCAAATTAAACGTTGCCTCACTAAAGCGGGTACATTGCTTGAGCTTATGGTTTTTTGGTTTTCACAGCAAGCGACTGATAAAAAGGGTAACCCAATATATAACGATGCTCAAACAGGCGTTTTTATTGATTGGGATGCTACCATTCACGATGATGATGACGAGAAAAAGGATACAGAAAATGAGATTGATATAATTCTCATGCGAGGTCTGGTGCCTGTATTCATTTCTTGTAAAAATGGATTTTACAATGAAAACGAGCTGTATAAGCTTAACACCGTAGCATACCGCTTTGGCGGACCGTATGCAAGAAAGGTACTTGTATCCACCTACTACGGCCAATCTAACCCCGATTCTCGTGGTTACTTTGCTCAAAGGGCGGCAGATATGGGCATAGAGCTTATAGAGGGCGTTCACGAGCTTAGCGAGGAAGAGTTTAAACGAAAAATAAGAAACATAAAATGCTAAAATTAGTTTTGTTGACATAGACTTTGACCATGTGCTATAATCCAAATACAAATATGTGAGATTGGGTGGTAAGGATATGGCAACGTACGAGGAGCTTTTTGCGGCAATAAAGGTTGAGCTTCAACAAAGTCCCGAGGATTTTACATCGTTATATTATTTTACGGAAAAAAAGTTCAGACGAACTGCAAATAATTGGGCATACGGTATGCAGCAAAAGGTTGGCGGTGGTCTGGCAGAGGATTTGTTTAATACAATTTTTCTCAAGCTCTGCAAAACAACTAAAAGAAACTTTTTTTGCAAAGACGATACTCCCTTTGATACGCATAAAACATTGAAGGACTTTCATAGCTGGACAAAAACAGTAGCCCAAAATGAGAAAAATAGTTTTGTTGAGGATTACGGTTTTTGGGAAAACCTTCTTTATGACAATCCGTTAGGCTTTTCGGAAAATCCTCTCGAGGGTGAAGATGAAGGTAGCTTCCATGAGGCAGCGGATACAACCGATGACTTTGCAGATTTCATTGAAAAGGATTACTTTAAGCTGAATCTTTCAAAGGCTGCAAGAATAGTCTTTGATTTGAGAACAGAGCCACATATGGTTTTGGCCTGGCTTGCTTCAGCTGTTGCTATGGTAGCAGGTAATTATTATCGCCACGAAATAGGCAAGGTGGTAGATATCTTTTTTAAAGAAAAAACCTTGTACGAAATGTTTGATTTCTTAATTCCTTGCTTGAAGCAGTTTTCTTGGTTTGATCTTTCCGATGCAGAGCTTGCCGAGCAAAGAGCAAAGCTTGATGAAATACACGCTGAAGCACATAAGCCGGTAGGCGAAATGAAATTCTGCGATTTTTATCAGAAAAAGGGCGGACGTGCTACTATAAGTGAATGGTTTACACGAACAAATAGCCAAATATTTAAAAAATTAGATTGATTTGAGGTATGAAAAATGACACATCTTTCAACAGAAAATATTCTTGATTACATTAATGCAAAAAAGGTGGATGCAGAAACACTTGCTTTTATTGCAAAAGTAAATGAGCATATTTTAGCTTGTAGCGCCTGCCGTGAAAAGGTAGAAGCTTTCGAGGCAGTAGATGAAGCTATGAGAGAAGCAATTCGTGAAAAATTACAAGTGGCACAGCAGGCTGATGAAAGCGAAAATGTGTTGTAATCTGCTTTGGATGAATTAAAATAACCACGCCCCACTCCTTGGAGTGGGGCGTTTGCTTTGCTATATGTGTTTTTTGAGGTTATTGAATATTCTGTAAAATTATGGTAATATAAAATGTATTATTGTTTTTATACAATTATATTTAGGGGATGTATGTATGAAAAAAGCATTAAAAAGAAGCTTATCGTTACTTTTGGCTATCACAATCATCTTTGGCTCTATGTACGTAGGGCTTAGTGAGGTTGATTTTGATGGGCTTTTTGTCGTTAAGGCGAATGCGGCAAGTAGTGGTACTTGTGGTGACAATGTTACATGGACACTTGATGATGGTGCTATTACTATTAGTGGTACGGGGGATATGAAGAATTTTAATACATCAAGCATACCTTGGCGTAGCCAAAAGACTAATATAACATCAGTTATTATTGATAATGGTGTAACAAGTATTGGTAATTATGCTTTTTATGGCTGTTCAAATCTTGAAACGGTAACAATTCCCGATAGTGTAACAAGTATTGGTAATTATGCTTTCCGTGGTTGTAGCAGTCTGACCTCAATCACAATCCCTGATGGTGTAACAAGTATAGGTTCTTCTGCTTTCAATGGTTGCACAAGCCTTACCTCAATCACCATCCCCGATAGTGCAACAAGTATAGAGGTTTCTGCTTTCTATAACACAGGATACTATAATGATAGCAGTAATTGGGAAAACGATGTTTTGTATATAGGAAACCATCTTATAGAAGCAAAAACAACTTTATCGGGAGAATATGCAATAAAAGAGGGTACGAAAACTATTGTTAATAAAGCTTTCTATGATTGTAGCAGTCTTACCTCTATTACCATCCCCGGTACTGTAACAAGTATAGGTAATTCTGCTTTCTATAACTGTATAAGCTTAAGCGATGTTTACTATGGTGGCACAGAAGTTGATTGGACAAATATAGACTCAAATAATAGTTATCTTACAGACGCAACAATTCATTATCACGAGCATAGCTATAGTGAATGGATTGTTGATGTTGAACCAACTTGTACTGAAGCAGGTTCAAAGCACAATACTTGTTTAGATTGTGGAAAGTTGGTTACAGAGGAAATTCCTCCAATCACCCATAATTATGGCGATTGGATTATAATCACAGAGCCCACATGTACTAAAGCAGGTGAAGCCAAGAAGGTTTGTAGTGTTTGTAACTATACCTTATATTCGGGTAAAACTACTATTGATTCAAACTTGTATCCTGAGTCAACTCATAATTATAGAAATAATATTTCCGAAACATATAATTTTAGTTTTCCGGGTGCAGATACATTAACACTTACATTCTCTTCTTCTACATATATTGTATCAAACGACTACCTTTATATTTATACTAAAACCGGTACACAATACGGTAAGTATACAGGTTTAAGTCTTGCAAAAGAAACCATAACCCTTGAAGGCGATTCTTTTACTATAAAATTAACTTCAGATTATGATTATGTAGGATATGGCTTTTCTTTTGATTCAATTGTTGCCGAGGTTACTCCTGATGTTGTAAAACCACTTGGTCACAATTATGTGTTTGCTTCTGCAGAAGCAGAGCATCCTCACAGAGTTTTATATAAATGTTCACTTTGTTATGACATAGAAGAGGACACTACATCATTTGATGATTGTATTCATTGTATTTACGGCGAAAATATGCCAATTCAAGGCGTTGAAAATACAACGATAGATTTTACCGATTTTATAATCAGAACTAATGTTCAAAATTGTGAAAATATAGAAGATATTATTCAAGGTGTATCGACAATTGTTGTAACAGTTGAGGCTAGCTATAATTATGGTGATACCGTGCTTTATGGCACAGACTCTAAGGTTACAGTGTACGACGGAGCGCTGTTTATAGGTGAATTCACTCTCGTTGTTGAAGGTGACGTAAATGGCGATAGTATTGTTGATGCACTTGATGCTATGCAGGTTGGCCTTGCGTCAAACGGGCTCAGCCCTCTCTATGGTGCTTATGACCTTGCAGCCGACAGCAATGCTGATGATATTGTTGACGTAAACGATTATCAGGCTATTGTTAACAAGGCTGTTTCATAACAAAATTTAATTTTTTAAGGCAAAACAAATCACGCCCGGCTCTAATGAGCAGGGCGTGATTTTTATATTGATATAATTAAATCTTTACACTTTAAGCTTACCCTTTGAGCCTTTTGCGCCACCAAGTGAACCACTTGAGCAAAGCGAAAGCACATTTGTGTCGAAGGAGGAAAGAAGGCCTCTTTCATCACGTACACGCTTAAGGCTTAATTCAACAAGTCTGTCTATAAGCTTTTCGTAAGGTATACCCAAAGGCTCCCATAAATAGAATGAAAGTGAGCCGGGGATGGTATTGATTTCGTTTACATAAATCTTGTCGGCTTCTGTATCGTACAAAAAGTCAATTCGTACAACGCCGTTGCAGCCTAATGCCTTAAAGGTTTTAACTGCCAGCTCTCTAATGTATGTGCGCATTTCGGGGGTAATATTTGCAGGTATTTGCCTTGCAAGGCTTGCCATACCCTGCGCATCAGAATTCTTTGAGGAGTTGCCCATATATTTATCCTCATAGCTGAGAATTGTTGTAGCGTTAAGTGGCTCTTCACATTCGGATGCCTCTGCCTCTTCAATATCACCAACTACAGAGCAGTTGATTTCACGAAGCGCTGTTACAGCAGGCTCAACTAAAATTTTAATAGCAAATGAGAAGGCAGTATCTAATGCTTCCTCTAATTCCTCATCATTGTTTACCTTTGCAATACCTATGCTTGAGCCAAGTGTTGCAGGCTTAACAATAACAGGGTAGGTGTAGGTTCCTTTAATTTTAGTCATTACAGCGTTTGAGTCCTGCTCATAATCGTACTTTGTGTAAACAAGGCAATCAAGCACAGGAATGCCGTAATCCTTAAGTACAGTTTTGCAAACGTGCTTATCCATACCAACTGCAGATGATATAACATCGCAGCCTATAAACGGAATATCAAGAGTTTTTAAGAAGCCCTGAAGAGTGCCGTCCTCTACATTACAGCCGTGTACAATAGGGAATGCAATATCTATAGGCTTTTTCATTTTTTTGAATTTTCTTACAGATGGGTGGTCTGTTAAGTAAACTCTGCCGTTTTCCTTTGCAAACACAACTCTTTGTGAGCTTTTAAGCAGTGCAGGTAGGTTTTGGTATGCTTCAATAGATGCAATATCCTTGCCTGTGTACATTTCCTGCTCCTTTGTAAGGTAAACAGGTATAACGTCGTACATATCCTTATTTATGTGGTTAATAGCCTGTAATGCAGAAATAATTGATATTTCGTGCTCAACGCTTTTACCACCAAAAATTACCATTAACTGTACTTTCATTGTGGTGTAACTCTCCTCATTAATAGTTATCGGGAAGGTCGTTTTCAAAAAGAACAACCTTTTCTTCATCAGGGAACAGGCTGAATGCCTTGTTTGCTCCGTCGGTCAGCTCATCGGCAACATAAATGCAATCCTCAGGGAAGCCTGCATCTAAAAGACCTTGCTTAATAGGCTCTGCCTGCTTTTGACCAACTAAAACTGCAAAGTCGCAAACCTTTGCAATATTCATACCGAATTTATGGTTTTCTTCATATTGTACGGAGCCCAGCTCAATCATACCAGGGGTAACAATAATCTTTTTACCTTGGAAAAGGCTGATTGCATCAAGGGCTGCCTTTGCACCGGAAGGGTTTGAGTTGTAGGCATCATCTACAACAGTTGTTTTGCCACGTTTTGTGAGCTGTAATCTATGCTCAACAGCCTTTATTTTACGTGCATACGGTGGCAGCTTTTTAAGGTCTATGCCCATTTCACAGCATATTGCAATTGCGCCAACAAGGTTTATAACATTGTGTGCACCAATAAGTGCAACTGTAAACGGTACTGCTTCATCACCGTGCTTAACTACAAAGCTTGTGCCTGCAGAGGTAACTGTAATTTCATCTGCATAGTAATCACAAGAGGGGTTAAGGCCGTAGGTAATAGCGCCGTGTGGGTGTGAGTGTGATTTTATATTTTCATCCTCACCGTTTAAGAAAAGCTTTCCGTAAGCAGGGAGTGCATCTGCAAGCTCAAATTTAGTTTTCTTAACATTTTCCAGAGATTTAAAGGACTCTAAATGCTGTGGACCTACAGAGGTTATAATTCCGTGCTGTGGGTAAACAATTTCGCAAATTTCTTTAATATCACCCACGTTTTTTGCACCCATTTCGCACACAAAAATATCGTGGGTTGCACGGAGTGATGAACGAATTGTTTTTGTAACACCTAAAGGAGTGTTAAAGCTTTCGGGGGTAATAAGCACGTTGAACTTTGCTTCAAGGAGTGTGCCCAAAATGTATTTTACGCTTGTTTTACCGTAGCTGCCGGTAACACCTATAACTGTAAGTGAGGTGTGCTCCTTTAACATTCTTTTTGCATCGTTGATGTAGTACTTGTTAATGGAAAGCTCAATAGGCTTATTAATAAGGTTGCAAAGAAGAAGTATGAACGGTGCGAGGATAAGGGCTACTGCGACAATAAGTGCTCTTATACCTGTATCAAACTGACCGGCAAGAATTCCTATAAGAATAGCAACTATAGTGCAGGTGATTAAAAGCCTTTTCACTCTGTTTGTGTAAACAAGTGGTTTTTTTGCTTTCTTTGGGAGATTAAGCACGATAGCAACAATCAAGCCTGCAAAAAATATTGCATGAATTAACCAATGATCGGTGAATATAGTGCCACAATGCAAGCTATCGTTTAACAGTCCGTTTAATGGTGATGTAAAAAGAGAAAAAACAGCAAGAAGTATAAGAGGCAGAGCGCCCTTGAAAAAATCTTTTTTGTTATTTAATAACCACTTTAGCTGTACCTTTGGCTTATAGGAGTTGAGTTGGAACATATGTGTGTAGTGGATTATTCTTAAAGCATAAACCACAGCAAACAAAATCCAAAAGCTAGTACTAAATATATAGTGTCTTATAATTTCTGACATACGGAATCACCTCTTATTGTGATAGACCAAAATAGTTCTTAAGAATTTTTCTGAATTCAAAGGGAGCATCAATAAACGGAAAATGACCTGCGCCCTTAATAACCTCAAGCTTTGAGTTCTTTATAAGCTTATTCATTGTCAAAGCATCGCTCAAAGGTGTGGCAGTATCAAGCTCGCCCCATATAAGCAGGGTTTCTTGAGTGATGTTGGGTATTTTGTCGGTATAATCCTGTGAAACAGATTTCACAAGCGTTTGTCTCATAACAGGGGAGGCATTTGCATAGTCTGACGAGCCGTACTTTTTTTGAAGCTTTTCTACCATACCGGGGAAAAGCGTTATGAACGGCTTTTTACCAAACATCTTTTTAAGCTTTTTGTACTTTGCCTGTCGTTTTTGAGCCTCTTTTGAAAGTGGGTTTTTGATACCTGCGCTATCTATAAGCACAACCCTGTTAATTTCAAAGGGGATTTCTCTGCTGCAAAGGTTTATAATTATTCTGCCACCGTAGGAATGGCCTGCAATAGCAAGGCTTTTTATACCCATTGCTTTTACAAAGTCTATAACAAACTCGGCATAGTCATCTATTGCCCAAGGCTCATTTGGCTCAGGGGTAATGCCGAAACCGGGTAAATCAAGAACAATTACTTTAAATTTTTCTGCAAGCTGTTTAACAATAAGGTTGTAAACAGCAGAGGTTGCACCCCAACCGGGGAGTATAAGCAAGGGCTCACCGTTGCCCTCTGTTATATAATTTGTTGCTATTCCGTTGACTGTAATATTCAAGTGGACAGCTCCCTTTCGAAAACATAAATTATTTTTGGCAATATTTACGCATTATTAACACTATTATATAACTAATATTTTACAAATACAAGTATGAACATTTAATAATAAGATAAATATCTAAAAAAATGGTGCTTGTTTTATATAAGTGTTACATTGTAAATGTCCCTATATTATGGTAAAATTAAAATGATAAAGTACAATCAAGGGAGGTAGAGCTATGAAGTGTCCTGTTTGTGGTGGCGAAATAAAGCGTTTTGAGCTTGCGCCCAACTGTAAGCATTGTGGTGTTAATATTTTTTATGCTCAGCAAAAAACCTTGCTCACAAGAGATGCAAAAAAATGTGAGCTTGAATATGCATCCTTTCGTATACTTGTAGAAAAGCTTAAAACTGCCTTTATTAAGGGTAAAATACAAATTTTTCGCATAGTTGCAATGGTTATGGCAATAGGTGCAATTTTTGTGCCCTTTGCAAACGTGTGGGCAAATACACAGCTTTTTGATGCTCGCTTCAGCTTTGGTGCGTGGGGTATTTACAGCGCCTTTGCAGATGGTACCTTGCAGGCTCTTTTAAGCCTTACAGCATATGAGCCTGTGGGCGCATTCATGAGCCTTGCTCTTTTAGCACTTATTGTTTTAATTTTTCTTTCAGGGCTTGGTGTGTTTGTGGCGCTTTTGTTGTCATTCATTAATATTCAAAGGTCAGCAAAAATAATGCGAGGCCTTTCTGTTGCAGGTGCTGTGCTTTGCCTTGTTAGTGCAGGTCTTTGTGTTGCAATTCCATTTGTGCTGGGTAAGGGTGGACTCCTTGCAGCATCAACGGGTGCAGGAGCATTTGTGTGCTTTTTGGTGCTTGTGCTTATAGCAGTTCTTAATCACCTTGTTATAAAGAAAAACATTCAGCCACAAATTAAAGAGGTTGATATTAAAAGAGTTGAGCTTAACAAAAAGGTAAAAGCAGGCGAGGTTTCCCTTGATGATTTGCCGTTGCCTGTTTTTGAAACAGAGGAAGAAAGGCAAAAGCGCCTTGAGGCAGAGGCTCAAAGCAAAGCGCTTGTAGAAAAAGCGAAGGGCGGTGAGGCTCATGAGTAAAAAGGATAATAAGAAAAGACAGTTTATTGTATTCGGTCTTTGTAGCTTTATTGCTCTTGTGCTTTGCCTGGTAACTCTCATTATTACTGTAGATAGAGTGGAAAAGGCTGATAAAACAGCAGAAGCTCAGGAGCAAAGCAGTAAAACCCTTTTGCAAAACGATAGCGAAAATTTAACAGAATACATTTTAAAGCTTGCGCAATACAGCAATAAAAATAAGTTTGTTAAAGCAGATTTTCGTACAGAGGTAAGCATAGATGACGGCTCGGTAAAAATTGATGGTGATACCTCAAGCACAACACTTTTTGTGTATGTAAAAAACAAGGTTATTTCATCAATAGATGATGCTATATACGGTGAAGATGCAAAAGGTGTTTTCGGTACGGTAAGCGATAATATGCCATTAATAGATTTAAGTGAGTTCAACACTCTTAACTGCAAATATTCGCAAGGTCAGGCAGATGAAAACGGCAACCCTGTGTTAGACGATGAGGGTAACCTAATTGATAGTGATTATTACTTTTTAACCTTTACGGTTGACGGCGGCGCCGTAACCGAGGCTAAAGGTAAAAAAGCCTTTTACGCTAACGAGGGTCTTGAGATTGAAAAGAACGTAAAGGAAGCTCTTTTACCTGATTGCAATATTAATTTTAACGAAATCAAGCCGTTAGAATACGTGATTAGCGCAAAGGTTAACCGTTTTACCGATGAATTAGTTTTTGTAGAAATTCAGCGTAATTTTAACGTAAATGCAGACGTGGAGCTTTTAAACAATTTATCTGTTTTTGGTAAAAAGAACGTTGAGTTTACTTACACTGTAAAGGAAATTTACGATTATAAATATGCAGGTATTAGCTTCTCCGAAAACAGCTTTAAGACAGAGGCAGGAGATGAGCTTAGCCTTACTGTTAATGCCGTAATTGAGGATGAAAGCGATTATAAGGTTACGTTTATTTCATCTGATGAAAGCATTGCTACAGTAGATGAAATGGGCTACGTGCAGGTGCATAAGGCAGAGCCTGTTACTATTACTGTAGAGCTTAGCTATCTTGGTCAAACGTTCACAGACGTGTGCTACATAAATGCACCGTCTGCAGAGAATTAAGGGGGTGCTTTTGTGAGTGATAATGAAAAATTAAACACCCCCGAAGTACAAGAAGCGCCCGAAAGAGAAGGCGTAAGGTATTACGAAGGGCACAACTACGTTGGTGTGCGTGAAACCGTAGCCTACCTTTTTAACGACTGGTCAAACACCTTTAATATTAACTCCTTCTCTGAAAGGTATATTTGGGACGTTGTAAACATTGACTTTACGGTAAGCGCTGTGATGAACCTTGTTACAGCTGCTTGGGATATTGTAAACGATACGTTTATTTCTGTTATTGTTGACGGCACCCGTACAAGGCTGGGTAAATTTAGGCCTTACCTTGTGGGTATGCAAATTCCTTTAACAATAATGGGTGTTTTCACCTGGCTTTTGCCACTTTTCTTTGGCACAACAGGTGGCACACACCTGCCAAAGCTTATTTATTACTACTTTTTTGCCATTATTAACGAAACTGCAGGTACCTTTACAAACGTGGCAAAAAGTGGATATATGTCTACGATAACACCAAACCCTAATGAGCGAATACGCCTTATTACCCTTGCAGAGCTTCTTACAGGCTATATGGGTGAGGATTTACCCCGTTACATAATGGGTGTGCTGATTGACCTTGTAAATAATAAGGTTGTTAAGTGGAAGCTCAGCTCAGTATTTATGGTTATGGGTGGCTCAACGGCGCTTATTTCATCCCTGTGCACCTTTTGGTTCTTTATGGAATCTAAGGAAAGGGTACCGCAGTCTATTGAAAAGCCCGATGTAAGGGCAGGTATGAAAGCCATTTTTTCCAACTACCCTGTGCTATTAATGTGCTTATCGGAGTTTTTGGGTAACTTCTCCATCAGTAAGAGTGAAACTAACTATTTTATTGATGTTTTAGGTAGCTATTCGCTTATTACATTGCTTAATATTCCGTCATCTATGAATGGAAGCATAAGCTACGCCTTTGTTGCTCCGTTAAGAAGGCGCTTTTCATCAAAATCCTTGTGGATTTTTAACGATGTGTACAATAGTGTAATTTCCATAGCACTTTTCCTTTTCGGTATGACCAAAAAGAAAACAATGTTTATGAAAACCGTGCCTATGTGTATTGCCTTCGGCCTTAAAGAGTGGTTTGTAAAGTGGTCGTGGGGTATTTCAAAGGTTATTAATACAGACCTTTGGAATGAGGCTATGGACTACTGCGAGTGGAAAAACGGCTACCGTATGGAGGCCACCACAGGTGTTGCAAAGGGCTTGATTTTAAAGGTGCAAAGCGCCTTGCTCGGCTCCGTTACAAGCCTTATTATGAAAAAAATCGGTTACGTGCAGGGCCTTGAAATCGGTACTCAAAACGACAGAACAAAATTCTGGGAGTTTGCACTTTGCACAATTGTTCCTACAGTAACAGGTATTTTGAGAATTGTGCCAAAATTCCTTTGGCCTATATCTCGCCAAAAGCGTGAGTGGATGTATGCAGAGCTTTCCGAAAAAAGACAGCAGAGCATAACAAATTATGATTAAGGTGATAGTTGAATGATTCCCGTTTTAATAATATTGGCAATACTTGTCATATTGCTGTTTCTCAGCTGCTTTTTTGCCTTTAACAATACTGTGTGGCGTAAGCAGATAAAAATGCCTGATTTTATTATGAAAAAAATCGTTGGTGAGCCTGAAATCAGCAATTATGAAAAAGATTATTGCAGAGCACACAGTGTATTTACAAAGCTTAACCATAAAAAAGAGGTGCTGACAGCTCCCGATGGAGCAAGACTTGTAGGACACGTGCTTGTGCCCGAAAAAAGCAATGGCAAGCTAATTGTTGCCTGCCACGGAGCAAGGAGCTCGGGCTTGGGCGAGTTTGTTTTTTTAGGCAAAAGGCTATACGATGAGGGCTATACACTTGTTATGCCCGATCACCGAGGCTGTGGCGAAAGTGATGGTAAATTTTTAGGCTACGGTACTCACGAAAGCGTAGATACGTACCTATGGGTGGATTATGCTAAAGAGCATTTTCCCGATTTGGATATTTACCTTTTAGGTGTTTCTATGGGTGGAGCAACTGTTCTTATGATGAGTCCAAAGGCAAAGGAAGCAGGCATAAAAGCAATTGTGGCAGACTGTGCCTACACCTCTGCATGGAACGAATTTTCTTACCACCTTTGCAAGGGCTTTCATTTGCCTGAATTCCCTATTATGCACATAGCAGATATGTATTGCCGAATTTTTGCAGGGTATGGCTTTAAGGCTGCTGCACCTGTTGAATACGTAAAAAAAGCAAGCGTACCAATTTTATTTATTCACGGCTCGGCAGATGATTTTGTGCCTTACCATATGATGAGTGAATTGTATGATGCGTGTGCGAGCGAAAAAACAATGCTAACAATAGAGAGAGCAGAGCACGCAAGGGCATACTACACCTCTCCTGAGGAATATTTTAGTGCAGTTGAGAAGCATTTTGGTGGTATAAAATAACAAAAAGTGCAAATGATATATAAAAAACACTGTCGTTTAGACAGTGTTTTTTATATATTTATTGTTGAGTAGATTTATATTGCTCGTACTCCTCAAAGGTTTTGAATGTTTTAATTTCGATACCCTGCTTTTCAAAAAGCTTTTTATTCTTTGTTATTTCCTTACTGGAGTACCAGGTGGAATTGTATAAATCTATTGTACGGCCACTTATTGTTCGTACTACCACATAGTTTTCCTTGATATATTCCTTTTCTACGTAGTAGCCTTCAATAATTCCAATAAATTCAACACCCGAGTAGTCGCACTCTGCTTGGGAGAGAGGGAAATCGCTTTCGGCATAGCTAAAGCCTGTATCATTAAAGGCTGTAATGGAAAAAGCACACATTACACAGCCTATAATTGCAAGGGTTTCTGCTATTATGGTGAAATATTTTAGTATCTCATTTGTAGCCTTGGAGGCTCTTGGTGCGTGAATATCGGTACTGCCTTTGGTTTTCTTTTTTTCTGCCCTTTTCTTTGTAATGTTAAGAGCAAGGGCACAGGCGAGTGGGTAGCTAAAGCAGGGTAGCATAAATATGTTTTCAATATGCCCTGTGGTGAAGACGCTGTCTTTAAAGAAAATAAAAGCAAGCAACATGTATAAAAGCACCAGCACTACAGATACGGGGACCATAAGCAAAAGACCTGTACCGGCAAGCTTTACACCGTTTTTTAATCCTCCACCGTGTCGCAGAGTGCCTTTTTGCGAGGATGCCTCCCTTACGGCAGTAGATGGGTTAGTGTACTTGCCACCGTTTTCCATATATGCAAGTAAATTGCTTAGGTAAACGGTTTTTTGCTTTGATTTTTTAAGAATTTTGATTGCCTTTTCGTTGTTACCTGTGTAAAAAACTGCTTGTGCTCCTATAACGGCTGTTTCAATTTCTGCCTCGTAAAAGTTTTCAAGCATCATAGCAATTATTTTGTCGGCAGCACTACCTATCATTTCGCTGCTTTCAAAAATGTTATCGCCAAAACAATTGATTATGTTTTGCTTTTGCGCAGCTATAAGCTTGTTTTTAGAAACGCCGTCTGCTAAAAGAACAGTTAAATCGCTAACGGTTGCCAGTAAAATCTCTTTTAATTCTGCAAAGCATTTATCCATAAGCTGGAAGGAGTCTACGTAAGTATACGTGTAGCAATTAAAGTTTTCGGGCTGGGTGAAGGATAAAACATCGTACAGAGAAAAAGGTATTTCCGAGCAGGCGTCTATAGAAATATTAACCCATATAGTTTGTGGAGCGTAGGCTGTACGTCCTTGCTCTATAAAGGTAACTATTACTTTAAAGCCTTCAAAATCAAGCCTTGTAAAAATGCCTGTTTGCTGTTTTTCTTTTCTGGGGTTAACCATTTTTCTTTCCCTGAAGCCCTCGGCATTAAGCTGTATGCCAAGCTCACGGCTTTTTTGGGTGAAATATTCAAATAATTCCATAAACAATCCTTTTTTGTGATTTGATAAAAAACATAATAAATAATATGATAAATATATTACTAAAAATTTTGTTTTTCGTCAATATTAGTGAAAATTAACGCTGTTTATTGGCAGCTTGACTATTGAAGAAAAGTGTCAAAATATTTATAATGATATTAGTATTTTTGAGAGGTGTTATTATGCTTTCCGAAAAATTTATTTGTGCAAGCTATAAGTATTCAACCTATAAGGCTTTTGTGCCTGCTCCGTATTTCAGAAAAACCTTTTTTACCTATGCATTTCCCGAAGCCTGCAAGGTAACAATAGGCTGTGCAGGCTTTTATGATATTTATATAAACGGCAACAAAATCACAAAGGGTATTCTTGCACCGTATATTTCTAACCCTGACCATATGGTGTACTATGATGAATATGATATTACCGAATATGTAAACGAGGGCAAAAACGTTTTAGGTATTCAGCTTGGTAACGGTATGCAAAATGCACCCGGTGGCGAAATTTGGGATTTTGATAAAGAGGCTTTTCGTGGTGCGCCAAGAGTTGCCTTTAGTATAGAAATATTATCTGCAGAGGGCGCAACAGAAATTATTGAGGCAGATAGTAGCGTGAAAACTGCACCGTCACCCGTTATATTTGATGATTTGCGAAATGGTTGCTTTTACGATGCCCGTAAGGAAATTGATGGCTGGTCTGAGCCGAATTTTAACGATAACCTTTGGACAGCTGTTCTTACTGCAGAGACTCCCCGTGGAGAAAAAAGGCTTTGTAGAGCAGAGCCTATTACTGCAATTAGGCACCTTAAGCCTGTGAGCATAAAAAAGTGCCGTATGGTGGATTTTAGGCCTGAAAAACGAGTTTGTAAGGATACAAACCCATTACCCTCTAAGGAGAAGGTTGGCTATCTTTATGATTTTGGTATTGATACGGCAGGCATTGTAAGGCTAAAGGTAAAGGGTGCACCCGGTCAGCAAATAGATTTGCAGTTTGGTGAATACCTTGATGAAAACGGCAACCCCGATATTAGCAACTGTCAGTTTTACCCCGAGGGCTATGCTCAGCGAGATATTTATATTTGCAAGGGCGAGGGAGAGGAGATTTTTGAACCACAATTTACCTACCACGGCTTCAGGTACGTGGTTGTGCTGGGAATAGATGAAGCACAGGCAACCCCTGATTTGCTTACCTATATTGTGTGTAGCTCTGCCCTTAAGGAGATGGGCAACTTCAGGTGCTCTAACGATACGGTAAACAGACTGCAGGCTATGACAAGGAATGCAACTGTTTCTAATTTTTACTATTTCCCTACAGATTGTCCACATAGAGAAAAGAATGGCTGGACAGGGGATGCAAATATGTCCTGCAGACAGATGCTTCTTAACCTTAACCCTGAAAACAGCTTTAGAGAATGGCTGCACAACCTTCGCAAGGCACAGCGTGAAAACGGAGAAATACCCGGAGTTGTGCCTACAGGCAGCTGGGGCTACCGTATGGGCCCTGCTTGGGATGCTGTGCTTATTAATCTTCCGTATTATACGTACATCTACAGAGGGGATACGGAAATTTTAAAGGAAAATGCAGATGCCATTTTCCAATATGCTAATTATTTAGATAAAAAACGCACACAGCGTGGCACCATAGATTACGGCCTTGGTGATTGGTGTCCTGTTACGGTTGTGAAAACACCTGTGGAGTTTACAAGCACCGTTATAGCAATGGATAGTATGAAAAAGGCGAGCCTTATTTTTGATGTGCTTGGTATGGAAAAGCAGAGAGGCTTTTGCAATAGCTTGTATATCGAGCTTTTACAGGCTTCAAGAAAGTACCTTGTAGATTTAAATACCCTTACTGCAAAGGGTAGATGCCAAACTGCACAGTCTATGGCAATTTACTACGGCGTGTTTAATACTGCTGAAAAGCAGGGTGCCTTTAAGGTGCTGGAGGATATAATCGAGGAAAACGGTGATTACATAGATTTTGGCTTTGTGGGTATTATGTCAATTTTCCGCGTGCTTTGCGAAAACGGCAGGGCAGACCTTGCTTTTAAAATGATAGCGAGAGAGGATTATCCCTCCTTTGGCTGTTGGGTGAAGCGTGGCTACACTGCATTGGCAGAAAACTTCCATCCGGACGGTGAATTTCCCGATTCTCTCAACCACCATTGCTTTGGTGAAATATCGGCAATATTTATTGAGTATTTTGCGGGCATAAGGGTTAACCCCTACGGAGACAGCTGTAAGGAGGTAAATATTGAACCCTGCTTTGTGCCACAGCTTACAAATGCAAAGGCTTACCATAACACTGTTTGTGGTAAGGTGGGCGTTTATTGGGAGCGAAACAGAGGGGTAATAACCCTTGAAACAAACGTTGCACAGGGTGTGTACGGAGAAATAAAGCTTCCGACAGGCTACGTTTTTGAGGATACCAAGCTCGCTTACAGGGCGCTTGAAGAGGGTAACTTTAAAATAATAGATTTAAATTTCGAAAGCATAGATATTATTGAGGTGTAAAATGGATTCTCAGGTTAAAGTAATTGACTACGGCTTTTTTAATCACGATGGGCTCGATTTTGAGTACCACGTAAGTGGTAATGAAAACGGCGAGCCACTTGTAATGCTTAATGGCAATGGTGGGGATTACCGTTGCTTTGAGGGTGATTTATACGTGCCGCTTTCAAAGTATTTTAAAATCATAAGGTTTTCTACACGAGGTACAGGCAAAACGCCTTTAGGTGAAAAAAAGCTGACCTTTGAGCTGTTTTGTGATGATTTGAAGGCACTTTTAGATTACCTTGGCACAAGGCCTGTTAACGTATGTGGCTTTTCCGATGGTGGTAACCTTGGTATGGTGTTTGCAGTTACGTACCCCGATTATGTAAAAAGGCTCGCAGTATTCGGCTCAAATCTTAATACAAGGGGCACAAAAACCCTTGACCAGTTAGGCATAATAAAAGACCACCGTATATACGCCATTAAAGCGTTTTTTACAAAGGACCCCGAGTGGATAAGACGCAGAGAAATTGAAGGTCTTATGGTGGGTCAGCCACACCTTAATTACAAAAAGCTTTCTGCCTTGAAAATACCTTTTTTGAACTGCTTCGGTGAGTTTGATATGATTAAAAGAAGCCACTCTCGTAAAATTACAAAGGCTGTTGAAGGCGCAGAGGAAATTATGGTTTTAAATGGTGGCCACAGCACAGCCTTTAGGAAAACAGATTTTTTGATTTTGCCTGTTGTAAAAAGATTTTTGGGCGTGGAACAAAAACGAATTGAGAAATAACTAAAAAGCTTATAAAATAATGCTATCCCGAGCTGTGGGATAGCATTATTTTATTGAAATATAGTATATATTATGATATAATATACTGTAAAAATTTAATTGGGTGATATTTTGAGTCGAAAAAAATGGGTCGTTTCCACCTGCGATAAGGACTGTGCGGCTGCCATTGCAGAAAGCTGTGGTATTGAGCCATTTACAGCCTACCTTTTATGTGCTCGTGGAATGACAGATGAATTTGAGGTTGAAAGCTTTTTGTTCGATACCGACTTAGTTGACCCCTTTACTCTGCCTGATATGGATAAGGCCTGTGAGAGAATACTTGAGGCCGTTGAAAACGGTGAGTCTATAACCGTTTTTGGTGATTACGATGCAGATGGTGTTACGTCAACTGCACTTCTTTATTCCTATTTATCCTCAAAGGGAGCAAACGTGAATTACTATATTCCCGACAGAGCAGGTGAGGGCTACGGTATGAACTGCGAGGCGATTGACCGCCTTGCACAGCGAGGCACACGCCTTATTGTTACAGTAGATAACGGCATAAGTGCTATTGAAGAAATTGAATATGCAAAAACACTTGGCATTGATACAGTTGTTACCGACCACCACAAGGTTGGTGAGGTGTTGCCGGCTGCAGTTGCAGTTGTTGACCCACACAGAGAGGATTCCTGTTGCGAATTTTCTGAGTGGGCAGGTGTTGGCGTTGCCTTTAAGCTTATTTCAGCTCTCGATGGAAACGAGGGCTACGAGCTTTTGGAGCAATATGCTGATATTATTGCTTTGGGAACAGTAGCCGATATTGTTTCACTTAAGGGTGAAAACAGAATAATTGTGAGAGCCGGTGTGGCATTTATGAACTTTGCAAAAGAAACCAGAAGCCTTCGCAAGGGTATTGCTGCTTTGCTTGAGGAAAGCGGCAGCACAGGTCCGTTGGATGCTTCCTCACTTGCCTTCAGGGTTGCCCCAAGGATAAATGCTGCAGGTCGTATGGGCTCTGCAGAAAGAGCAATTAAGCTGCTTCTTGCTGATAATGCTGAGGACGCAAAGTCTCTTGCTGAAGAAATTTCACAGGCAAATTCTCAGCGACAAGAGATAGAGAGCCGAATTACTCAGTCTGCTGTGGAGATAATAGAAAATGACCCTGCTATTAAATATCGCAGAGTCATAGTTGTAAGTGGTAAGGATTGGCACCAGGGCGTTATAGGTATAGTTGCATCAAGGCTTGTTGAAAAATACGGCAAGCCCTGTATAGTTGTTTGTGAAAACGATGAGTGTGCAAAGGGTAGCTGCAGAAGTATAGACGGCTTTTCTCTTTACGATGCCCTTTCGTATTGTAAGGATACACTTGTGCAGTATGGTGGCCACACGCTTGCTGCAGGCCTTAGCGTTGAAAATGAAAGAATTAATGAGTTTAGAGATAAAATAAACGAGTACGCAGAGAGTATTCCAAGACCTGTTGCAGAGCTTCGCATAGATTGTAAGCTGAATCCTGCATCTATCAATTTAGATGTTTTTTCATCAATGGAGCAGCTTGCTCCATTCGGGGCAGAAAATCCACAGCCTGTTTTTGGACTTTACAATATGGAGATTACCGGCTTACAGCCTATAGGTAACGGTAAGCATATGCGTATGACGTTACAGAAAAAGGGTTACTCTGTAAATGCTGTTATGTTTTCTGTTACGCCTATGGAATTTCCATTTACGCAGGGCGATAAGGTTGACGCTGCCGTAAGACTTTCTATAGGCGAATATATGGGTAAAGCAAGAATCAACGTTCAAATTAAGGATATTAAATTCAGCGCACTTGAGGACGATAAGGTTATTCTTTCAAATCAGGTGTACGATGACTTTTGTGGCGATGCATTAAACGGCGCAGCCCTTAACGTTACAAGGGAGCTTTGTGGCGAAATATACAGATTTATGCGAATACACAACAGCTGGCGCTACTCTGCAGAGGTGCTTTGCTACAGGTTGGGCCTTTCTGCCGATAGAATTGCTGATTGCTCTATCGCTCTTGACGTTTTAACAGAGCTTGGTATATTGAACTATGCAAACGGCTGCTATACTCTCCCTGTAGAAAGAGTTAAGAATCCTATAGAAAATTCTGTTGTTTTTAATAAGGCACAGAAATACAATCAATAAATAATCGGAGGTGATAGGATTGAGTGGGAATACAAACGTAGAGCTTATGTACAATGAACTGCGTCAGCAGGCATTGGAGCTTTTTGGTATTGAGCAAACGGAGATAATAGATAAGGCATTTAAGATAGCTTGTAAATATCACGATGGGCAAATGCGCTCCTCAGGTGAGCCTTATATCATTCATCCTATTGCTGTTGCTAAAATAGTTATAGATTACGGAATGGATTACCAGTCCGTATGTGCTGCTATGCTCCACGATACCGTTGAGGATACCGAGCTTACTCTTGATGAGGTGGAAAAGGCCTTTGGTGGAGAAATAGCTTACCTTGTAGACGGTCTTACAAAGTTAGGTAAGGTGCCTCTCGATATTAAAGATAAAGAGGAGCAGCAGGCTGAAAACGTAAGAAAAATGCTTCTTGCTATGTCAGAGGATATAAGGGTTATTATTATTAAGCTTGCAGACCGTCTTCATAACGTGCGTACACTTAATTTTGTTGCGCCGCAAAAAAGGCGTGATAAGGCGCTGGAAACCCTTGAAATCTATGCACCTATTGCTCACCGTTTAGGTATCAGAGCAATGAAGGAGGAGCTTGAGGACAGAGCAATCAGCTTCCTTGACCCTATTGGCTATAAGGAAATTGAGGATGAGCTTGCAAAGCAGGGTAAATCCCATAAAGAGTTTCTTGAATCTATAAAAAAGCAGATAGCAGAGCGTGTGCATACAGTTGTGCCTGAGGCTGCCCTTGAGGCGAGAATTAAAAGCGTTCACGGCATTTACAGAAAAATGTATATGCAAAACAAAAATTTTGACGAAATATATGATATATATGCTGTTAGAATTATTGTTAATACTACAATTGAGTGCTATGACTGTTTAGGTATAATTCACGATATGTTTACACCTATTCCGGGTAGATTTAAGGATTATATTTCCACACCTAAGCCTAATATGTACCAGTCACTGCATACAACACTTATAGGTAAAGCAGGTATTCCCTTTGAGGTGCAAATCCGTACCTGGGAAATGCACCACACAGCAGAATTTGGTATTGCTGCTCACTGGAAATATAAGCTTGGTCTTAGTGGTACTCAGCGCTTTGAGGAGAGGCTTCAGTGGATTCGTCAGCTGCTTGATGCTCAAAACGATGCAGATGACGTTAAGGACCTTGTAAGAACAATTAAAAGCGACCTTGTAAGCGAAGAGGTTTTCGTATTCACTCCTAAGGGTGATGTTATTAACCTTCCTGCAGGCTCTACGGTTATAGACTTTGCCTATGCTATTCACACACAGGTTGGTACTAAAATGGTAGGTGCCAAGGTGGGCGGCAGAATTGTACCCCTTGACTACAAGGTGCAAACAGGCGATATTGTTGAAATTTTAACCTCCTCACAGCCGGGCAAGGGTCCAAGCAGAGATTGGCTCAATATTGTAAAAACAAGCAGTGCAAGAACAAAAATCAGAGCTTGGTTCAAAAAAGAACGTAGAGAAGAAAATATTATTGAGGGCAAGACAGAGCTTGAAAGAGAAATCAAGCGAAATAAAATGCGCTTTACCGATGAGGAGCTTACAGCCCTCGTTGAAACACTTGCAGAGCGTCAGCACTGTGCCTCGGTGGATGATTTCTATGCGGCAATTGGCTATGGTGGCATACCAATGTCACGCTTGCTTCCGTTTATTAGAGATGAGTACCACAGGCTTTCCGGTGCTCACCAGCCCGAAAAAATTAAGGTGCAGGAAAGCAAGTCTACACGAAAGGCTGTAGGCGAGGGTGTTTCTATTGAAGGTATAGATAACTGCCTTATCAAGCTTTCAAAATGCTGTGCTCCTATCCCAGGTGATGAAATTATCGGCTTTATTACAAGGGGCCACGGCGTTTCCGTGCACAAACGTGATTGCCCTAACGTGCCTGTAGATATTACTACCTGCGAGGAGCCTGAAAGATGGGTCAGCGCAAGGTGGCTTTCAAGCACGGCTAACCAAGAGTTTAAGGCAGGTCTTGCAATTTATTGCGAAAACCGTACTGCTCTTATGGCAGACGTGGCAACTCTGCTTGCAGAAATGAAGGTTATGATAAACGCCATTAACACAAGAGAAATGAAGGATGGCAGATATTATATCTATATAACCATCACGGTAAAGAGCACAGATTTCCTTAACGTGGTTATTTCAAAGCTTAAAAATATAAGCGGAATTATAAATGTAACAAGGAGTAGTAGCTAATGAAGGCTGTTATTCAAAGAGTTTTAGAAAGCAGTGTCAGTGTAGACGGCAAGGTTGTAGGTGCTTCGGGGAAAGGCTATATGATTCTTGTAGGAGTCTGCAAGGGCGACACTGAAAAGCACGCAGATTTACTTGCACGTAAAACAGCAGCTCTCAGAGTTTTTGAGGATGAAAATGGTAAAATGAATTTATCTGTGCTTGATATTGACGGAGATATTCTTGCAATTTCACAGTTCACCCTGTGTGCCGATTGTAAAAAGGGCAACAGACCATCCTTTACTCCCAGCGAGGAGCCTGTAAGGGCAAACGAACTGTATGAGCTTTACTGTAAAAAGCTTGCAGAATACGGTGTTAAAAGAGTTGAAAAAGGTGTTTTCGGTGCAGATATGAAGGTTTCTCTTATTAACGATGGACCTGTAACTATTTGCTTTGATACAGATACTTGGAGTGTTTAATATGTACGTTAAAGCATTGCCTTTAGGCCCCGTTGCCGCTAATTGCTACATACTTTGCGATGATAGTAAGTGTGGCGCAGTTGTTGACGTGGGAGATTATACCCCTGCCCTCGAGGTAGCCATTAAAGAAAGTGGTATGCAAAGCCTGGACTATATAATTTGTACCCACGGTCATTTTGACCACACCTCAGGTGTTGCAAGGCTTAAAGAGAAATATCCAAACGCCAAGGTGGTAATAGGTGAGGGCGATGCTCCTGCCTTGAGCGATGCTACCCTTTCGGGTGCACAGGCCTTCGGCTTGCCCTTTTACCCCTGCTATGCAGACGTGACGCTTAAGGATGGCGATGCGCTTTCGGTAGGTAATACACTTATTAAGGCTATAGCTACCCCCGGCCACACAATAGGTGGTATGGTGCTATATTGTGAAAGTGAAAGGGTTGCCTTTACGGGAGATACTATTTTTAGGGGTAGCATTGGCAGAACAGACCTTTACGGTGGTAGCTATGTACAGCTGATGTCTTCCTTGAAAAAAATAGCAAAGCTTCCCTTGGAAACAGCATTGCTGTGTGGCCACGGCGCAAGCTCAACGGTAGAAATTGAGATGGAGCATAATCCTTATCTATGAATATTTATTGCATAAATCACAACTACACATACGAAACAGAAAAGCTGTTGTTTTTGTTTTTCCCTTTTGAAAAGAATACTGTTTTAAGGGAGTTTGCTGAGGATGACGGTAACTATTTGTATACAGAAATTGCTAAAGCAGACGGTGCCGTTTTGTTTAGTGTAAGGCTTTGTGTAGACGGTAAAACAGAAGAAAATCAAGATACTTTACCTGCTGTGGATGGCTTGGATGAAGAATATGAGCTGCTTTCAAGGGCGTATCCACTTCTTAAAAATACGTGTGGCTTTGCCCCTAAGTGGGGTATGCTTACAGGGGTAAGACCTTCAAAGCTGCTTTTAAACAAAATGGAGGCAGGGGGCGAAAAGGCTGCCATTGAGTATTTCAGGCACCGTTTTTTTGTGGACGATAAAAAAACACAGCTTGCATATATGGTGGCGAAAATTGAACAGCCTGTTATTAATAATTCCCCCAAAAACTCCTTTAGCCTTTACATAAGCATTCCGTTTTGTCCTACAAGGTGTAGCTATTGCTCCTTTGTTTCACACTCTATAGGTACAGAGTCTGCAAAGAAATTAGTGCCTGAGTATGTGGAAAAGCTGTGTATGGAAATTGAGTTTACTGCTAAAAAGGCAAGGGAAAACAATTTGCAGTTAACTACTGTTTATTGGGGTGGAGGTACACCTACAACCCTTTCTGCAGAGCAGTTAGATACAGTAATGACTGCAATAGAAAATAGCTTCGATTTATCGTCCTGCAGGGAATATACCGTTGAAGCAGGCAGACCCGATACAATTACAAAAGAAAAGCTTATGGTGCTTAAAAGGCACGGCGTAAACAGAATAAGCATAAACCCACAAACCTTTAACGATTCTGTTTTAAGGGAAATAGGCAGGTGCCATACCTCTGCATTAACAGAGGAGATGTTTTTGCTTGCGAGGGAAATGGGCTTTGATTTTATTAATATGGATTTAATTGCAGGCCTGCCTACCGATACTTTAGAGAGCTTTAAAGGCAGCGTGAACAGGGCTATAGAATTAGGTGCAGAAAACATAACCGTGCACACCCTTGCCCTTAAGCGCTCATCTACCCTTGTTACAGAAAATGAGAAGGGTAGCGTTACCGAAAAGAATATTGAGGCTATGCTTGATTACTCCTTTGAAGCGCTTATGAATGCAGGCTACAGGCCGTATTATATGTACCGTCAAAGCAAGGCGTTGGGCAATTTTGAAAACGTAGGCTGGTGCAAAAACGGTAAAGAGTGTGAATATAATATTCTTATGATGGAGGAATATCAGCACATTCTTTCTGTAGGCGCAGGTGCAGTGACAAAGCTTTTATCACCTAATATAGACAAAATCGAAAGAATTTTTAATTACAAATTTCCGTTTGAGTATATTTCTAGATTTGATTCCTTACTGCAAAAAAAAGAGGGGATAACCACCTTTTTGGAACAGTATAATTAAATGCTGAATATTAACTGAAGGAGCTTTTTCTTATGTCAAATATTAATAACACCTTGGAATATATTTCGCTTCAAGCGCAAAATCCTGTTGAATTTATTGCTGCCTGTGAAGAGCGCTACAACAAAAAAATAGAAAAAATTGCTCAGCAAATTTATGATAGAGAGGTTTCCGAAATTGTAATGATTGCAGGGCCCAGCTCTGCAGGTAAAACCACAACTGCAAAAAAATTGAGAGAGTGCTTAAAGGGTATGGGTATAGATTCCTATACTGTTTCTCTTGATGATTTTTACCTCGATAATAAGGATGCACCTCGCTTTCCTGATGGCACACCGGATTTTGAAACTGTTGATTGCCTCGATATAAAGTGTTTTCATAAAACAATGAAGCAGCTTTTGGAAACAGGGGAGGCAGACCTTCCTGAATTTGATTTTCTTACAGGGGCAAGAAAGCCTGAATATAAGAGGATTTCAATTAAGCCTACAGACGTTATTATAGTAGAAGGCCTTCACGCTCTTAACCCTGTTATAACGGCAGACCTCCCACAGGAGAGGCTTATGAAGATTTATATAAATCTTTCATCAAGAATTTACGATGAAAACGGAAATATTCTTCTTAATAAGCGCAATATGAGATTTATAAGACGTATGGTGAGAGATTATAAATTCCGTGGAAGCTCTGTAGAGAAAACCTATAAGCTTTGGATAACCGTACGTTACGGCGAGGATACGTATCTTTTCCCCTTTAGGGATAATGCCGATATAAAGATTAATACAATTCATCTTTATGAAACCTGTATATTTAAAGAAAGGGCAATAACTCTCCTTTCAGAGGTTAGTAAGGAATCAGAATTTTATGCAGAATCCCAAAGGCTTATAAGAAACTTACAGAAATTCCCCGTTATTGATGCTTCGGCAGTGCCGGATAATTCACTTATGCGAGAGTTTATTGGACCAAAGGAGTGATTAAGAGTGGCTGATAAAACAGCAAAAAAACAAAACGTTTTAGGTGGCGCTATGGTGCTTGTTGTAGCAACGGCACTTGTTAAGGTTATTGGTGCTATCTATAAAATACCTTTAACAGGTATTATCGGCTCTTTGGGTAGAGGCTACTTTGCTTCAGCCTACAATATTTACACGCCGATATATGCTATTTCAATGGCAGGCTTGCCTGTTGCTGTTTCAACAATAGTTTCTAAAAATGCTGCATTGGGCAAATACCGAGACGTAAAGCAGGTTTTGAAAATTACTTTCCCACTATTTTTGGCTTTAGGCCTTGTGGGTACAGGTGTGCTGTTTGCTGCTGCTAAGCCTTACGTTAATTCCGTTGGATCACAGTATGCTATTTACAGCGTTTTGGCAATTGCGCCATCTGTGCTTTTCTGCTGTGTTATGAGTACCTACAGAGGCTACTATGAGGGTCTTAATAATATGTACCCTACAGCAATATCCCAGGTTATAGAGTCTTTAGGTAAGTTGATTTTTGGCCTTGCGTTATCTTATGCAGTTATTAACTATGCCACAGCTCAGGTCGCTTCAACAGGTAGCTTTATGGGTTACGAGGCCGAAAACGGTGCGTTGCCCTCTATTGCATATGCAATGGCTGCTGCCGGTGCAGTTTTAGGCGTTACCCTCGGTACCGTTTTTGCAAACATTTACACAATGCTGTTCCATAAAATAAAAAAGGATGGCATATCAAAGGAAATGCTTGTGAATTCTCCACTTGCATCACCTAAAAAGGATACACTTAACGAAATTATTAAAATTGCCGTTCCTACGGCAGTAAGCTCCCTTGTGCTTAATATTACAAACTTTATTGATACCTGGATGATTCAAAATCGCCTTAAAAGTGTGGTAGAGGGTAGCTACGACGTTATTATGAATATCTACGGCGAATCTATAAATTCTGCAAATATAGGTGCCGATGCTATTCACACCTTCCTTTATGGCGCATACGATACTACACTGGATTTCAGAAATCTTATTCCTACAATTATGATGACGTTGGGCGTTAGCGCAATTCCAATTATTTCGGGCGCTAAAGCTAAAAACGATAAAAAAACCGTAAACGATACTGTTAACACTGTTTTCAGAACAACAATGCTTATTGCACTTCCTGCCGGTATGGGCTTCTTTGCGTTAAGTGAGCCTATATTATCACTCCTTTATAACGGCACGGAAAATCAAAGTGGTATTGCTATTGCCGCACCTGTTCTGGCTCTGTACGGTCTTATGATGGCAATTCTTACACTTTCCTCACCACTTACAAATATGCTTCAGGCTATAGGCAGGGCAGACGTACCCGCAAAGGCTCTTGCTATCGGTTGTGTGTTTAAGGTAGGCTTAAACTATATACTTATTGGTATTCCTGAAATTAATATTAAGGGTGCAGTTTTCGGCACAGCCTTCTTCTATTTGCTTTGCATATTTATTAACTATGCGGTGCTTCGTAAGGAAACAGGCGTAAGAATAGATATTAAAACTGTTATAGTAAAGCCACTTATTGCTGCAGTGCTTTGTGGTGTATCTGCTTGGGGCTCATACACCCTTTTAAGCTCTGTTTTAACCTTCGGTGATATGAATTCAAGGCTTAACGGAAATTCCCTTGCTTGCCTTATTTCTATAGGTGTTGCAGTGATTGTATATGCTATTTCGGCATTATTATTAAAAACTTTGGTAAAAAATGACATTTTATTGCTCCCAAAAGGAGAAAAATTGGCTGAAATACTTGAAAAATATAAACTTATCGTATAAAATATAGGAGTGGCAAAACTATGGCAATTGATTTTCAATTTAAAGATAGCTACACCTTTGAGGACCTTGTCATAATAGTCAAGCTTTTGCGTGAGCCCGGTGGTTGCCCTTGGGATAGAGAGCAAACACACCAATCCATACGCGAAAACTTTCTTGAGGAAACCTACGAGGTGCTTGAGGCTATAGATACACTTAACCCTGCACTTATGCAGGAGGAGTTAGGTGATGTGCTTCTGCAGGTGGTGCTCCACGCAGATATGGCACGAGATGAAGATTGGTTTACAATAAACAACGTTTGTAACGATATTTGCCAAAAGCTGATTATTCGTCACCCACACGTTTTTGGCGATGTAGCCGTCAGCTCTACTGACGACGTGCTTAAAAACTGGGATGAAATAAAGCGCCAAACTAAAAAGCAGGGCACTCAAAGCGAGGCTATGGCATCTATACCTGCCACATATCCTGCTCTTATGAAAGCGCAAAAGGTTCAATCCAAGGCTAAAAAAGCAGGCTTCGATTGGAGTGACCCACAGGGTGCCTTCGCAAAGGTCGGCGAAGAAGCTGCAGAGCTTCAAGAGGCTTTAGCATCAGGCGACAGTATCGCTATTGAGGATGAGCTTGGCGACCTTCTTTTCTCTGCTGTTAATGTTGCAAGATTTTGTAATTGCGATGCGGAAACGGCCCTTGAAAAGGCTACACAAAAGTTTATGAGGCGCTTTACAATAGTAGAGCGGTTGGCCACAGAAAAGGGTATAGATATGAAAAACTCACCCCTTGAGGTGTTAGACGCTTTGTGGGATGAAGCAAAGCGTCTCGATAAGAAATAAGTCCATTTTAAATCGTATATCGATTTGGAAATAAAAAATTTTTGGAGGATTCTAAAATGAACAAGACAGATCTCGTAAATGCAGTAGCAGCTGCAGGTTTCTCAAAGAAAGACGCAGATAAGGCAGTAGCAGCAGTTTTCGGTGCAATCGAAGGCGCACTTGCTAAGGGCGAAAAGGTTCAGCTTATCGGCTTCGGTACTTTCGAGGTACGTGAGAGAGCAGCTAAGGAAGGTCGTAATCCTAAGACAGGCGAAACAATCAAAATCGCTGCATCTAAGGTTCCTGCATTCAAGGCTGGCGCAGCTCTTAAGAACGCTGTAAAATAATTAAATTATTTTATAAAATAAACTCCACAGGCTTGCCTGTGGAGTTTGTTTTTGCTTTATTCTACAATGTTATTGAGCCATACTCTCTTTTTAATAAGAACCATACCGATTATGACCTTTATAATATCAACAGCCTGTACTATAGGAAAGGCCACAAGTATATCCAGGTGGAATATATAATAAAGGCTAAAGGCAACAGGTACGCTTATACACATAACAAAAACGCTATCCATTAAGAAGGTGATAAGTGTTTTGCCACCACTTCGTATGGTGAAGTATGCAGCATTTGCAAAAGCGTGTACTACAGAAAACAGGGCGGCTACCTTAATGAAATATGCCGCATAATCCTTGGCTGCTTGGGTTGTGTTATATAAAAGTGGTATTTTATCACTTAAAGCAACAACTACAACCGAAACACCTAAGCTTAATAAAACAGAGAAGGTGATAAGCTTTCTGTCTGTGTCGTATGCTTTTTCAAACTCGTTTGCACCTAACAGCTTGCCTATTATAATGCCTATGCTTGCGCCAAGAGAAATAAACGAAATATTAGCAAGATTCATAACCGTTGAGGAAATGCTGTAGCCTGCAACAACGGAAATACCGTGAAGGCTGTAGGCAACGCTTAAAAGGGACATACCCAAGGACCAGAAAAACTCGTTAAATAATAGGGGCATACCCTTAATTGTAATATCCTTGCAAATTTTAAGTGGTATTTTAACACCCTTGAAAAGACCCTTGAAGTATGAAAAACGGTCTTTCTTTTTAATAGCGTAAATTGTAATTATTACGCACTCTGCATATCGGGATATTGTTGTTGCGATTGCGGCACCCACCACGCCTAATGCAGGTGCACCAAGCTTACCAAAAATAAGCACCCAGTTTAAGCAGCAGTTTGCAACTACAGCTATAAGGCTTGATACCATAGGGGCAACGGTTTCGCCGGTTTCTCTTAAGGAGCCTGATATTATTTGTGTTATACAGAAGGGGAGAAGGCTCCATAGCATAACGTCTAAATATTCTTTAGCAAAGCCTAAGGTTAAAGCAATATCGCCTGCATCTGCAGATTCGTGCAAAAACATATTTATAAGTGGTGTTTTAAATATGTTAAAAACAATTAGCCCTGCAGCAAAAAGTGCAATAGTAATATAAACCTTGTACCTTACGGTGTATCGAATACCGTTGGGGTCGTTTTTTCCAAAAAACTGTGCTGTAAAAATACCTGCTCCACTTAAAGCTCCGAAAACGGCAAGGTTAAAAACAAATAATAGCTGGTTTACTATGGATACACCCGACATTTGCTCTGTGCCTAATGCACCAACCATAATATTATCAAGCAGGTTTACAAAGTTTGTAATTATATTTTGTATCATTATTGGTATGGCGACAGAGAGCGTCATTTTGTAAAACGCCCTGTCGCCAAAGAATTTCTTTAAAAACATAGTAATTTATTTAATTAAATCGTGTGCCTTAATATAGTTTATTGTTTCGTCTACTGTTGTAAAGGCAAGGCCAACAACTGTGTCAGCACCACCATAGTAAATTGCTATTCTGCCTGTTTCACTGTCAGCAAGGGCAGCACAAGGGAAGCATACGTTTGGTACGTCACCAACAAATTCATATTGCTCTCTTGGTGAAAGAAGGTAACGGTCTGCTCTGTGAAGCACCTTCCAAGGCTCATCCTTGTCTACTATCATAGCGCCCATACTGTAGGTGAAGCCGTTGCAGCTTGTAAGCACGCCGTGATAGAAGCAAAGCCAACCCTCGTCTGTTTCAATAGGTGTGGGGCCTGCGCCAACCTTTGTCATTTCCCAATTCATTTCGGGGCGAATAACAAAACGGTGCTTACCCCAATACGTTAAATCCTTTGAATGGCTCAAAAAGATTTCGCCGTATGGTGTGTGACCCTTGTCGCAAGGACGGGAGAAAAGCATATATTCTCCGTTAACCTTTCGTGGGAAAAGCACGCCGTTTCTTGAAACGGGGAGAACAGCATCCTCATAGCGTGTCCAGGTTTCGAAATCCTCTGTTGTGGCAATACCGATAGATGTACCACAAACTGTGTGGCAAACCCAAGAAAGATAGTATACGCCATCCATCTCACAAAGGCGAGGGTCGTAGCCACCGAATATTTTTTCATCGTTTAATTTCCAGTGGATACCGTCATCGCTGAAGCCTGTAACAAGGTACTGCTCACGTGTAACGTCATCCATTCTGAAAACACCTGCAAAGCCACCTTTATAAGGAACAACAGCTGAATTGAAAATGCTGTTTGCATCCTTAACAAAGGAACGGTCGATAATTGGGTTTTCTGTATATCTCCAAACAGGGTCTGTGCAGCCTGCAGGCTTATCCTGCCAAGGAATATTTTTTACTGTTGAGTTAATTATTTTTGCCATAATATTAGCTCCTAACTATCGTAGTAATTTAAGGTTTCTATAATAAGTGCACCAACGTCGCCTATAGTTTTACGCTTTATAGCTGTAATTTTATCTGCAGTGGGTGAAACACTTTTTGATATATGCTTTTTAGACGTGCCTAATGAGCAGGCAGGGAAGTGGTTGAGGGCAAACGGTGTAAAGGCTGCCGTGCCCAGCAGAGTGTTTTCTTTTGTAAGCGGAAGCTCAAGGTTTTCTGCCGCTTGTCCGATTATTGAGGCGATTTCTACAGAGCCGTTGTTGCCACTACCATCTTTAAAGAAAACGGAGAGGTTATCGGAGGAGGTTATTTCCTCAATCGGGATAAAATACGTAGGAACGTCAGAAAACAGTCTGCGATACTTTTTAGCAAAGGCGTAGGAGCCTGCTCTGCCCGAATATTCCGAGCCTGTAACAAGAAGGCAAACCTCTGTTTTTTCGTACCTAAAGCTATCCTCGGAGAATTGCTTTAATATGCTCAAAATAATTGATGACGGAATTAAGCTGGAGCTTATTCCCGATGCAGTTTTTTGTGGGTTTATTATAATAAGCCCAAAAGCATAGAAGGGTAAAAATACCAAGCAAGCAACTCTCAACGCCTCAAAGCGAGGGTCTGCAATAGGTGCGCCACTAAAAAGAAATGCTAATTGAGAGCAAAACAGCAGCGTGTTACCCACTACGGAGCATAGGCTGATTATAGCCGGCGCCATATTTCCGAAAATAAAGGTTCTGAAGCTGAGTGGTGAATCGGAGCGTGTTACAAAAACAACTCTTGACTGTGCTGAGCCTTGTGGAAAACGTCTTCCTAAAATATTCGTTGAAGAACGTTTAGGCCTGATTACGTCAAGCCTCGTGCCATCAAAAATAAACTTATAAGCAAAGGCAGCAAAAATACCTAAATTAAGCAAAATAGATATAATAGATGCTCCTGCATAGCCACCTGAAACAGCAACGCTGAATAGTATTACGGAAATGATTAACAACGTGCACAGTATTTTGTGGGCAAGTGTGCCTGCACCCGGGTGGGTGAGAAAATGCTGCTCTACCGTATCATCGCAATATTTCATAAGCTCATTAAGAAAAATGTGCTGTGCCTGCTCTTCACCCTTGCCACCTGCACGCCTGTTTTCGGTGGATTCGGTTACTATTTGAACGGTTTCAAGCACGTAGCTTATGCTTTTATCATCAAGCTGTGGTTGAGTAGTCATATCAGCCTGTGATTTTTACAAATCTTGCATAGGCCTCTTCCCACACGTCTCTGTTTTCAGGCTTGTGGTGTTTAAGGCTTTCACCCTGTGCAATAATTTTTCTTGCAGCCTTTATATCGGCAATATCACCTGATGAAATAAGCTGAATTGCAATATTTCCTAAAGCAGTTGCTTCAATAGGACCACCGTAAACGTCTACGTTACAGCTTTGTGCAGTCATATTAAGTAAAAGCTTATCCTTTGTGCCACCACCCATAACGTGTATACGGTCGTAGACTTTGCCTGTACATTCCATAATTCCGTCAAAGGTGAGTCTGTATTTAAGAGCAAGGCTTTCGTAGATACAGCGCATAATTTCGCCTACTGTTTGAGGCACGTATTGACCTGTTCTTTGGCAGTACTCCTTAACTCTTTTCGGTATGTTACCCATAACACCAAATTCAGGTGCATCAGGGTCAATAAAGCACTTAAGAGGTTCGCATTCAAGGGCAAGTCTTTCAAGCTCTGCGTAAGAATATTCTGTGCCCTCACGAATCCACTGACGGCGACTTTCTTGAATAAGCCACAAGCCACAAATATTTTTAAGGAAGGCGATTGAATAGCCGTAGCCACCTTCGTTTGTAACGTTAAGCTTTTTAGATGCTTCGTTAAGTACAGGCTCCTTTACCTCGGTGCCAAAAAGTGACCAGGTACCACTGCTTATGAAGGCAAAGTCCTCGTATTCGCAAGGTGCAGCAGAAATTGCACTTTGTGTATCGTGAGAGGCAACGCTAATAATATCTGCCTTAGGCACACCTAACTCCTCACAGATTTCATCGCTTAACTGACCGATTACCGTACCTGTTGGTACAATATCTGTAAGAATACGCTTTTTAATTCCAAAGGCATCAAGTATTTCGTCGGACCAGGTTTTTGTTTGCAAATCAACCATTTGAGAGGTTGTAGCAATAGAGTATTCGGTGGATTTTACACCTGAAAGCATATATGCAAGAAGGTCAGGCATAAATAAAAGTGTTTCTGCCTCTTCAAGGATATACGGTCTGTTTTCTTTAAGTGAAAGAAGCTGGAAAACAGTGTTAAAATCCATAAACTGAATACCTGTAATATCATACATTCTTTCGTGAGAGATGTATTGCTTTGCTTTTTCAACCATACCGTCGTTTCTTTTATCACGGTAGTGGATAGGGTTTTCTATAAGGGTACCGTCTTTTCTTAAAAGACCAAAGTCAACACCCCAGGTATCAATGCCGATGGAATCAAAGCCACCGTCCTCCTTCGCCTTGAGGATGCCCTGCTTAATTTCAAAGAAAAGCCTTTGAACATCCCAGTAAACGGTGCCATTTATTGTAACAGGGTCATTTGAAAAACGGTGCACCTCCCTGAGAGTGATTTTTTCACCGTCAAATTCACCTATAATAGCTCTGCCACTTGATGCGCCAAAGTCAAATGCTAAAACTCTTTTTGCCATTTTTATCACTCCAAATAAAGTTGTAGATTATTTAAGGAAGCAGTTGATAATTATTTCTTCAGCCTCTTCTGCTGTTTTGCCCATTGTTTGAAGCTTCAAAAGCTGGTCGTTGTTAATTCTGCCTATAGCTGCCTCGTGTACAATGTTTGCCTCGCAATGGTTTGCGGCAATTTCGGGGATAGAGCGTATTCTTGCATCGCCCATAATAATAGAATCACACTGCACGTGGGCACGGCAACTTGCATTACCTACCGCACGAGGGTAGAAAACCTGCTCTGAGGAATCCTTTGCAACAGAGCGAGATATAATTTGTGCAGATGCGCCCTCACCGTTAAGCTCGACTACCATATCGGAATGGGCAATTTGACTGCCGTGAGTCATAAGCTTTTCTAAAATAACAAGGGTTGCGCCCTTTTCGAGCTTTGCTACAGTATCTCTTTTTGTGGAGTCAACTCCCTTGATTTGAACTGTTTCCATTTCGCAGTAGGAGTTTTCATCCATATATATTTCAGTCACAGGGTTGAGTATTCTTTCGCCTGTGCCTTCGCCTTGGCCGTAGTGCTTTTCCACATATTTTATACGGGCGTTTTTGCCTATGAAAAATCTGTGTATTCCGTCGTGCTCACTCTTTTTATCGCCTGCATTGTGTATGCCACAGCCTGCAACAATAACAACGTCGGCGTCATCACCAATGTAAAAATCATTGTAGGTTACGTCATCCACACCTGTTTCGGTAATAATAACAGGGATGTGAACGCTTTCGTTTTTAGTGCCCGGCTTAACTGTAATATCAATGCCGGGCTTGTCTGCTTTTGGCTCAATAGTGATATTGGCGCTTGATTGGCGATCTATTCCTTCACCGTTTTTTCGTATATTGTAAGCTCCCTGTGGTGTGCCGTGAAGGTCTGCAACAGCCTGGAGCATTTCACGTGTTACTTTATCCATATTTTAATCCTTATCTAAATGTACATCCGTTGTTGTTGAATTCTGCCATAAGCTGAGGGAAAATTTTATCAGCAGGGCCTTGCTTACTTACTACGCCGTCTGCAATGATAATAATTTCATCTGCTATTTTCATAATTCTTTCCTGGTGAGAGATAATTACCATACTCTCCTTGCGAGTTTTTGAAATACCCTTAAAGCTCTCAACAAGCATATTAAAGCTCCAAAGGTCAATACCTGCCTCGGGCTCATCGTATATTGCAAGCTGAAGGTCTCTTGCCATAAGCGTTGCAATTTCAATTCTTTTAATTTCGCCACCTGAAAGGGAGGAGTCAACCTGCCTGTTAAGGTAATCCTTTGAGCAAAGGCCTACTTGTGTGAGGTATGCGCAGCATTGGTCCTCGGGGAGGTCACTTCCGTGTGCAATGCTTAAAAGGTCACGTACGGAAAGTCCCTTGAAGCGAGGGGGATGCTGAAATGCATAACCGATACCCAACTTTGCTCTCTCTGTGATGGAAAGGTCTGTTATATCCTGTCCATTCCAAATAATTTGGCCACCCGTTGGTTTTTCTATACCCATTATAAGCTTTGCCAGGGTAGATTTACCACCACCGTTTGGGCCTGTTATTACTACAAATTTGCCGTCTTCAACGGTGAGTGAAACGTCTTTTATAATATCTTTTTCACCCTTTTCGTCGGCAACGTAAAATGAAATGTTTTTTAACTCTAACATAAGTATCTCCGATGAATTTAGAATTTTAAGTAAAGCTGTTTGCGTTTTTTAATTAACATATTTACTCATTGTAAATTATATACAATTAACAGTATTTATTCAAGTCTTTTTGAAAAATCCTTGCTGAAGCTTAATTTTTGTGATATATTGATGATAGATAACTATATTCTTAATTCGGAGGCAGCTATGAGAAGAATTGGTGGAGATTACGAAAAGGATTTGTCAAGAGAGTCCTTGGAAACAGTTTTAAGAGAAGCTGTAACAGGTATCGCTATAGTTTCACCTCACCCTGATGGTATACGCCTTGATTATACAAACGATGCGTTTTTCGCTATTTTTGGCTATACGAGGGATGAGTACGAGGAGCTTAGCGCAGACGTGCGTATGAACCTTTTTAACCAAGCCGATTTTATTGATATTGTTGCTAAGGTTAATACTCAGTATGAGCCGGGCGAGATAATTCAGTTTGAAATAAAGATTAATAAAAAAGGTGGAGAAAAGGCGTGGGCGCTTATTTCAACACGTAAGCCTCGTAACGCTTCAAAGGAGGACCTTGTTTTTATTTGTAACATTACGGATATTACCGATATGAAAAAGCTCCAAATGCAAATTCAAGAGGAGAAGGAGCGTTACGAAATAGTTGAGGAAATATCCGATAACATACTTTTCAATTACGACGTTGTGGCAGATGTTTTTGAATGTGCTGCGAAAACTATGCGAGGACCGAAAACAAGAACTCGAATTGAAAACGCTATAGAAACTCTTACGTATGGTGATATTATTGACCACAGAGACGTTTCTGCATTTATAGAGGCGCTCAGCAATGCCCTTGCGGGTAAAAAAATCAATGTTTTTGATGCCCGTATTATTAACGAAAAGGGTGATGGTGTTTGGCACAGAATAAAGTTTGCCGTTATTTACGGTGATGATGGAAACGCTTTGAAATTTATAGGTACGCTTACAGACGTTGATAAAGAGAAAAAAGAAAGAACACGTCTTATTTCTCAGGCTGAAACAGACCAGCTTACAGGATTTTTGAATAAGCTTTCCGTAAGTATGAGAATTTCCGAAATTCTTAAAGAAAATTCAAGTGCTCCGGGAGCGTTACTCTTTATGGATATTGATGATTTTAAAAAGCTTAACGATACGTACGGGCACCACGAAGGCGACATCTTTCTTAAGCAGTTTGCCGATAAGCTTTCTATTCGCTTCGGCGCACACGATGTGCTTGGCAGAGTAGGTGGCGAGGAATTTGTGCTCTTTATTGACGGTGCAGACCTTACACAGGATGCATTGGTGGCACGAGCAAAGAAAACTGCAGAGGATATTTTGAAAATTTGCCACGGAATAAAGCTTGAAAACGTGCCAGGCATAGAGTTTTCCTGTAGTATAGGTATATCCTTAAGAAACGTGAACGGTACCACGTACACAGCGCTGTACGAAAGTGCTGATAGAGCTATGTATTCGGTAAAGAAAAGTGGTAAAAACAATTACCGTTTTGCTGAATAAAATGAATTACAAGCTTCAATGGAGATGTAGATTTTGTCACAGATAATAGACTATATTAAAGATAAAAAAATTCTTGTTTTAGGCTTTGGCAGAGAGGGTAAATCCACCCTTAGCTATATAAGAAAGCACCTACCTGAAAAGCACCTGACTATAGGTGATATGAAGAAGCCTGAGGTTGATGATGAAAACATTTCACTTATTTACGGCGATGATTATTTAAAATGCCTTGGGGATTTTGATATTGTTTTCAAGAGCCCCGGTATTGCGTTTTTGGAGGACAATATGTACCCGGAAACTACTGAAATCACCTGCCAGACAGATATGTTTTTGCGCTTTTGTAAGCCTACGGTTGTGGGTGTTACAGGCTCAAAGGGTAAAACTACAACCTCAACCCTTATTTACGAAATGCTTAAAGCAGGTGGAGTAAACACCTGCCTTATAGGTAACATAGGCGTACCTGTTTTTGAAAAGGCTGATGAGAGTGAGGATTTGGTTGCTGTTATTGAAATGTCCTCACATCAGCTTGAATTTACAACTGCAAGTCCTAAGGTGGCAGTGATTGTTAATATTTATCAAGAGCACCTTGACCACTATAAAACAGGCTTTGAGGGGTACGTTAATTCAAAGCTTAATATTGCAAGATTTCAAAAGAGTGGAGATACAGTGATTTACAACCCTGAGCAGGAGCTTGACGGCGTTGTGGATTGGAAAAAGGTAATTGTTGACGGCAACGGATGCCCCATAACCTTTACCTATGCTCAAAATGATGCTTTTGTAAACGAGCTGTGGCACTCTACCCAGCACCTTAAGGGTGAGCACAACAGGCAGGATATTGCCTATGCACTTGCTGCTGCCCGTGTTTTTGGTGTAAGCGATGATGCAGTAAGGGTTGCGATAGAGGGTTTTGGTGGAATTGAGCACAGAATGGAGTTTGTTGGTGTTATAGACGGCGTTTCTTACTATAACGACAGTATTGCAACAATCCCTACAGCAGTTATGGGTGCAGTTAAAGCCCTTGGTAATGTAGATACGCTTCTTTTCGGTGGCCTTGATAGGGGAATAGATTATGATGAGTTTGTAGATTTTCTTTACTCATCAAATATAACTAATCTTGTAGGCTTGCCGGAAACAGGTCATATAATAATTGACAGACTCAAAGAAATGGGCTGTGCAAAAAATATGGTGTGTGCGGCAGATATGCAGGATGCTGTTGCTAATTGCCATAAGCTTACTGCGGCAGGTAAGTCCTGCTTGTTTTCACCTGCAGCTGCAAGCTATAATTTTTACAAGAATTTTGAAGAAAAAGGCAAGCATTTTAAAGCACTTGTTAATTCTTTAAAATGAAAAAATTGACAAAATAATTTATAAAGTGTATAATATAATTTACAAATTTTGTTAATCAAAAGAGGAGATTTTTATGAAAAAGCTTTTAGCAGTTCTTTTATCTGTTGTGCTCGTTTTCTCTCTTGCAAGCGTTGGCTTTGCTGCAAACGGCAACACAACTCTTAAGTTTGATGAAAACGGCAAGTTTAAAATTCTTGTTTTAGCTGACGTACAAACAGATTACCCCTTGCAGAAAGATATGGTTTTCTTTATGGAAGAGGCAATCCGTGCATCTGAAGCTGACCTTGTTATTTTTACAGGTGATAACGTTAATAACGATGACAAGAGAACCTATGCGCAAATGCTCGCTCCTTGTATAGAAGCAGGTGTTCCTTATACAATGGTTTTAGGAAACCATGACCAGGAAAGCTCCGGCGGTATGACAAGAGAAGAAATTGTTGCAGAGTACCAGAAATATGAGGGCTTCCTCGGTTACGATGCTGACCCTTCTATTCACGGTGCAGGTACTCACAACCTTCCTATTCTTTCAAAAGATGGCTCAAAGGTTGCATTTAACCTTTGGATGTTCGACTGTGGTGACTATGTGTACACGTCAGACGGTGCATGGCTCGGTTATGACTGGGTTCGTGAAGACCAAATTGAGTGGTACAACAATGTTCGTGACGAAATGACAGCTGCTAACGGTGGCGAGGTTGTTCCTTCACTTGTGTTCCAGCACATTATCCCTCAGGAGCCTTGCGAAAAGATTTTCCTTCCATCAGAAATTAAGCTTGGTGAAGCTACAATGAATTTCCAGGATGGCTCTATATATTCATTTATTCCTGATATTACACAGTACGAGGGTTATCTCTTTGAGAGATGCTGCCCAAGCTACGGTAACGACGGTCAGTGGGATGCTATGGTAGCAGGTGGCGACGTTCTCGGTGTTGTTTGTGGTCATGACCACGTTAACGGCTTTATTGCTAACTGCAACGGTATCGATATGATTATGGCTCCCGGCTGTACATACGACTCATATTACGATAACTTTATTCAGGGTGCTCGTGTAATTGAGCTTGATGAAAGCAACACTAAAGAGTATTCAACATACTTGCTCACTTCAAACGAATTAGCACAGAATCCTGAGTCAAACCTCGGTCATCACGATGGTGGCAGAACAGAGTTTAGCTATAACTTTAACTTCTATTTCGAAAAGATTTTCAGCTTTATTCTCGATATATTCAGAAATATGATTGGTGGAATTGTAAGTAAGCCGATTTATTAATTGAATGATTAATCTTGTGCATATATGCAGAATGTATGTTTTCTGCATATATGCATTTTTTATGCATAAATTTTGCATATATACAATTTTAATATAAAAATCATGCAACGCATATTTTTGTGTTGTATGCCACAATTTTACTAAAAAATGTGTAGATTTATTGCTACTTTATGGCATTTTATAGAAAAATCGCCAAAATAAAAATATTTGGATAAAAGTATTGACAATTTCTGTATAAAGGTGTATAACTATGCATATCGAATGAATATTTTTTCAAATTTCTTTTTTGGAGGAAATCAGTTATGGATAAGAAAAACATCAAAAAGGTAGTTCTCGCTTACTCAGGCGGTCTTGATACGTCAATCATCATCCCTTGGCTTAAAGAGAATTATAACAATTGCGAGGTTATCGCAGTATCAGGTAACGTTGGCCAGGCAAGTGAGCTTGAAGGCCTTGAAGAAAAAGCAATTGCAACAGGCGCTTCTAAAATTTATATAGAGGACCTTACAAAGGAATTTCTTGAGGATTACGTATTCCCGGGCCTTAAAGCAGGTGCTATTTACGAAGAGTATCTTCTCGGTACAGCTTTTGCTCGTCCACCAATCGCAAAAAGAATTGCTGAAATTGCTATTGCTGAGGGCGCAGACGCTATCTGCCACGGCTGTACAGGTAAGGGTAATGACCAGGTAAGATTTGAGCTTGCTATCAAGGCATTTGCTCCTGATATGCCAATCATCGCTCCTTGGAGAGAGTGGGATATTAAATCTCGTGAAGAAGAAATTGCTTACGCAGAGGCACACAACGTTCCTCTTAAGATAAACAGAGAAACAAACTACTCAAAGGACAAAAACATCTGGCACCTTTCACATGAGGGTCTTGACCTTGAGGACCCAATGAACGAGCCACTTTACAACAAAGAAGGCTTCCTTGAAATGGGTGTTTCTCCTGAAATGGCACCTGACAAGCCAACCTACGTTACAATCCACTTTGAAAAAGGCGTTCCTACAGCAGTTGACGGAGTAGAGATGGGTGCAGTTGAGCTTGTTACAAAGCTTAACGAGCTTGGTGGCGCAAACGGTATCGGCCTTCTCGATATTGTTGAAAACAGACTTGTTGGTATGAAATGCCGTGGCGTTTACGAAACACCGGGTGGAGCAATCCTTTACAAGGCACACTCTGTTCTTGAAAGCATCTGCCTCGATAAAGAAACAGCTCACTACAAAGCACTTGTTGCACAGAAGCTTGCAGAGCTTATTTATAATGCTCAGTGGTACACACCTCTCACAAAGGCAATCCTCGCATTTGTTGATTCAACACAGGAAACTGTTACAGGTGATGTTAAACTCAAGATTTATAAAGGTAACATCATAAATGCAGGTGTTTGGAGTAAATATTCACTCTACAACGAAGAAATTGCAACATTTGATGAAGATAACGTATATAATCAGAATGATGCAGGCGGCTTTATCAACCTCTTCGGTCTTCCGATTCAGGTAAAAGCTATGGCTGACAAGAAAAAGAATAAATAATTGATTAATTGGAGAAGAACATGTATAAAG
>JAZNTU010000030.1:0-18157 GCA_045591945.1 Acutalibacteraceae bacterium
TGGCGAAGTTTGTTCGTAGTATAAAACATACTTTTTTCAACAATTTTATATTTCTTGTATTTTTAAAGGGTTCTATAGGCTTATTAAACCTACAGAACCCCTTGCTATATCCGGTTTTATACGGTCTGCGCTTTTTTTACATCCCCTTCGCTTTTTATCACATTATATTTTCAGTTAAAAGAATTTCATCGGAATCTGTAAAGGTGGCTATAATACCATTTCTGTGGGCTGTTGAAAAAATGGGAGCCTTTGCCACCATAGTTAAATTCCATTTAACGTTAGGGTAAATTTTTCCTAAATAATTGGTGCAAACAGCAATTTCAGGTGTAAGCACCCTTAAAAATTCGGGGGAGGAGGAGCCAAAATATCCGTGATGCCCGATTTTTAATAGGTCAATATCGCCAATTTGTTTTGCAAAGGCTGTTTCGAAGCCTGCATCGTTGGTGAAATCAGCAGCAAGAAAAGCCTTCTTGGTGCCTTTGGTCAGTTTAATGCCTATGCTGTTTGCGTTTTCGCCTGCTTTTTCTACAAATTCATTTGTTCCTGTATTTATAAACTCAACAGTAAAATCACCAAAGGTAAAGCTTTCAGTAGGAATATCTGAAATTATAGGTATTTTTCTTTCGTTTAAGGCACTTATAATTTTTTCGTAGGTTTCAAGGTTACCCCAAAACTCCGAATCCATTTTAGTTACCTGTGAGCTATCGTATTCCTTTATAAAGGCTTTGTCGACGTTGATTTTTGTATCCTTTAAAATGGGCTCAAAGTTACCCGAATGGTCATAGTGCATATGGGTTGCCACAATAAAATCAAGGTAAACCTCGCCGTTTTCCGTAATGCAGTGGTTTTTTATATAAGAGAGCACCTCTTTTTCGTAGCCCTTATATTCGATTTTTCTGCGAGGATTGTTGTTGCCCTCGCCTGAGTCAACAAGAGCAAAATGTCCGTTGCTTTCAATTATTATGCAATCGGAGTTTGCAGTGTTGAGGAAGTGTATTCTGTCATCTCCGTTTTCTTTATCGGGGAGCTGTGTGGATATGGGAGTTTCGTTAACGTTTTTGTTTGAAAGAGCAACAACGGCTATATCTAAAACAAACACACTCAGCATAACGGCTGTTACAACCCAGGTTGCAATTACTCTTGCCAATTTCTTTTTATCTTTAATTGCCATTGCTGTTGCTCCTTTCTGCTAAAAGTGAAGCAACAAGGCAAATGAGCGTTGCAGTAAAAACGTTTGTTACCACAAAAGCTGTGGCGCAAATAATCATACAGATAATTGAAATTATTCTGTTGCCTTTTTTCTTGAAGCAATCTGCAATAAGCCTATAGGGTACACTTTGCCAAGCGTAAACAATAAGCATAGCGCCTGCGCAGTGAATGGGAAGCCTTGCAAAAATCTGTGGGAATACCAGCATTGTAAATATCGAAAGAGCAATTACTGTAGCTGCAGAAATTACCCCGTAGCCGTTTACTAAATGGGGTGCTGCAGGTGTTGGAGAAATAATGTTTCCGAAAAAACCTAAATATTGTGAATCGGTGGCCTTTGAAAAAGCCCAAAACAGTAAGCAAAAAACAAGGCTCGCCTTTAAAGCTACAGGAATATACGCATAGCTGTGTTCACCCAAAAACTTGAATATGCTTATGTTATCTATTGCTGTGAAATTTACTGCCTCATTTATAGCCGTGTATTCTTTACTGGGATTTAAAAATAAATTTAAAACATAAGGAATGGCAACTGTTATAAAAGGTGTGGGAATAATTTTGCTAAGCTTTTTAAATTTAAAAGGATAGGTAATCATTGTAAAAAGTGTAATTGTACCTGTAAGCAATCCCATAAAATGAGGGTGAAAGCCCAGGTAACGGTAGCTTTTAAGCATTTCCAAAGGTGTTGCTCCGGATGCACCAATGCCAAAATAAGAGTTTGTTAAAAGTATTGTAGCGCCAAGGCAAAGACCTAAAGCACCACCTGCCAATACATAGCTCGGAATGCGCACCTTGTTAAGTGTTTTGTTTAACAGCATATAAAGGCAAGCTCCTAAAGAAACCGAAAGCGCTGCCGTTGGTATTGATGAGCTAACACACACATACATGAACGGTACGGCAAAAAGAGGGTGTGGTGCTAAAACCTTGTTGTTTAGAAGCAAGGAAAAAAGAGCGCAGCTTACCGTACAGACTAATGCATATATAAGCCCTTGCCCCGTAGTAGCCGAAAAGCATACGGCTAAAGAGGCAATAAGCAAAAATGCAGAAAGTCCGTAACCGACCTGCTGAATTAAATTGGTGTCTTTTGCCTTAAAATTCATATAAAACGCTCGCTTTTTTATCATTGAAAATAATTTTACAATATTTTTTTAAAATAAACAATAAGAAAAGCAAAAAATATCTTAGCTATATTATTCTAAAGTTGTTGACTTTTTTGGTAAGTTAATCTATAATGATTGTAATCTGCCGAAATGCATTTGCATTTCGCAAAAGCCGAATTTATCGGCTTTTAGCAAAATCGTTTTTTATAAAAACAATTTTGCATTACATTCATTGAAAGGATTATAGTCGAATTTTCAAAGAAAATTCGATACCAAATCATACATTTGGTATCGAAACAGCGTGATTTCACACTGTTTCGACTAACTATAATCGTTATAATAATGTAGATTAAATATGCGAAAAGGAAACGGAGTGGACAGTTATGTTGTCAAACTTATCACCTGTTAAAAAAGTTGTTCTTGGTCTTGCAGCTATGTGTATTGTTATTTCAATCATTACTGCAAACAATCTTTCATCTGTTATGATGATGATTGCAGCAAAGAACAATAACCGTAATAATGCAGCTGTTGAGCAGCAGGTTGCTCCTCAAAACAATGCACAGCAAAACAACAGCCAGAGTGTTAACACAAATACAAATACTAACACTAACACAAATACAAACACAAACAGCAACACAAGCACTAACACAAACACAAATACAAATACAGATGCAAACAAGCCTGCTGATTCAAAGCCAAGCGATTCAAAGCCTGCAGGCGAAAAATCAACTGCAGAAATTGTTGAAATGTACAACAAGGCAGTAAACAATGCAAAGGCAAATGCAACTAAGGTTATCCGTGTTAAAGACGGTGCTACAAACTACAACGGTATAGTTGAAGCCGGTGGTCTTTCAAGCATTGCATCCTCACTTATGGGTATGTTTATGGTTAGCTCAAAGGATGAAATTCAGGCTAAAAACGAAGAGTGGGATAAAGCGAAGCTTCCACCTGAAAATGCTCAGGCAGCTCTTACAGTAGATGGTATTAAGTCTGCAGAGTGCAAAGAGGAAGGCGACTACTACATAGTTACCGTTGCAGGTAAGGATGAGGTTAATCCTAAGTCAGGTGGCCCTGGTGTAGGCTCTCTTTGTGGTGTTATCCAGGAAGAAACAATCACAGGCTCAATCAGTTCTGTTCCTGGCCTTGAGCTTAACAATATTTCAATTGCATACGAAAACGTTGTTACAACAGTAAAGATTGAAAAATCAACAGGTAACCTTGTAGCTCTCACAGTTGAGGCTCCGTGTATTCTTGGCCTTTCAGCAAAGGTTCCGCTTCTTGGCAGTATCGATAATGCTAAGGTTGGTATCGGTGTTTACACAGAGTATACAATCGAGTATTAATATTAAACCAATAATTAAAACACCGTCCTCGGACGGTGTTTTTTACTCTTGAAAGGAATAAAATAATGGATATTGTTTCACCATTATCAATAAAAGAGTTTCTTAATGAAGATTTAAAAAATAAAATTAATATATTTGTTTATGGTGTGGTTGAATCTACAAACAGTGAGGTAAAAAGCCTTGCTGTGAATGGCGCTCAGGAGGGCTGTGTTGTCGTTGCTTTGGAGCAAACAAAGGGCCGTGGCAGAATGGGCAGAGCTTTTTTTTCACCTAATGGTAACGGCGTGTATATGAGCATTCTTTTAAGACCGACCTGCTTGCCTGAGGAAGCTACTCTTATAACCTCAGCAGCTGCCGTGGCAATGTGTGAAGCTATTGAACTTTGTGGTGCAGAAGGCGCCCAAATAAAATGGGTGAACGATATTTACATAAATAATAAAAAGGTTTGTGGCATACTTACCGAGGCAGGCTTTGGTGTTGGTGGCGCAGGCTTGGATTATGCAGTTCTCGGCGTAGGCGTAAACGTGTATGCTCCCGAAGGCGGCTTCCCCGATGAAATAAAAAATATTGCAGGCGCTGTTTTTGAGGAAAAGCAAGAGAATTTAAGAAATAAGCTTATAGGTAGCTTTATCAACAGCTTTTTTGAGCTTTACGGCAGCCTTTTACAGCGAAAACATATCCCTGTTTACAGAGAAAAATGCTTCGTTTTAGGCAAAAAAATTGTTGTGCACAACGGTGAAAGCCGTGTTGAAGCTACTGCATTAGATATTGACGAAAACTGCAATCTTTTGGTTGAATACACAAATGGAGAAAAGGGAGTAATAGGTACAGGTGAAATATCTGTAAGATTAAAATAAATCTTGTTCACCTTTAACAATAAATATACTTATAAATTGTCAAAGTAAATGACTTAAATTTATACTTTTCTATTGCAATTCAAATTAATTTGTGATAAAATCGATTTGTATATATAGTAGTGTATTCTGCTATTGGTATCTGAATTAGGAGGATTAGTATGAAAGCAACTAAAAGAATTGTTTGCCTTACACTTGCTCTCATCATGACAGCACTTGCGTTTGTTATGCCTGTTTCGGCTGCAGCGCCAACTCCACTTGTTATGATAGACGGTATAGGCTCAACAAAGCTGTACAAAAATTTCGGTACAGAAGAGGAGGAATTAGTTTTCTCCGGCGATGAAGAATTTATTAAAGCACTTATTGAAGATATTGGTGGCGCTTTCCTTGGTGGCCTTATAAGCTTCGGTATCGGCAACAAGGATTTCGATGCTCTTGCAGATAATCTTCTTCCTGCAGTTAACGAGTACCTTAAGCCACTCGGCTTTAATCCGGACGGTACACCTGTTGACCCTACAGTAGGTTTCTACAGAACAACAGAGCCTATCTCAACGTTTACCGAAGAGGAAAAAGCAGGCTTAAGCACGTTTGCCCTTGCATATGCAGAGAAGCACGGCGAAGAGAACGTTTACAACTTTACATATGACTGGCGTGATGACCCAATAAAGAATGCTGCAGAGCTTAACGAGTTTATTTCAGCTGTTAAGGCTAAAACAAACTGCAAGCGTGTTAATATGGTTGCTATGAGCCAGGGCTCAACCGTTGCACTTGCATACCTTGCACAGTTTGGTGGCCATCACCTTAAGAATATTGTATTTGCTGCACCTGCATGGCAGGGCACAAGCACAGTTGGCGACGTTGTTACAGATAACGTTGAGCTCGATGTTTTCGCAGTTCACAACTACCTTGTTCAGCTTGCTAACGGTAGTGCAACAACTCACATTGCAGCATACATTATATCATTTATTGATAGCTACGACGGTCTTTCAAGAGAATATTTTGGCGACCTTAATGCTTTTGTTACAGGTATTCTCCCTCGTACGTATATAGATAGCTTCCTTCCATACTTCGCAGGTATGCCCGGTATTTGGAGCCTTTGCCCTGCAGAAGATTACGCAGCCGGTAAAGAATTTATCTTTGATTCTCACGGCGAAGAAATCGATAAGGCTTACGAGGCAAAGATTGATGCATACCACGATATGCAGGTTAACGCTAAGAGCATTGTTGAACAGGCAATGGCAGACGGCGCAACATTCGGTATTGTTTGTGGTTATAACTGCCAGATGCCACCTATCTCAACAGGCTATGATTCAAGCGACGCTGTTATTGAAACATACTATATGTCAGGTGGCGCTACTTGTGCAAAGTACCTCCAGGCACACAACGACTGGGGTAGACTTTACAGCCAGAAGATAGACGACGACCACAATCACGTTTCATGGGATTACAAGGTTGATGCTTCTACATGTATGTTCCCTGAGCAGACTTGGTTCATTAAGAATCAGCAGCACAACAACTACAAGTCCGAAAACGGCACAATGGAAATTGTTATGTGGCTTCTTGAGTCAGATAAACAGATGACAGTTACTACAGACCCTGTAAACTATCCTCAGTTCTGGCTCTATAACACATACAAGAGAACAACAAAGCCTATGGTAGCAGACGATGTTTTAGGTGACCTTGACCACAGTGGTAAGGTTAGAACAAACGATGCTATGATTGCTCTTAAGATGGCTTCCGGTCAGATTACTCCTGCAGATGCTGACTACATCATCGGCGATATTGATGAAGACGGTAAGTTTTCAGTAGAGGATGCTCGTTCAGTTCTCTGTATCGCAGCAGACCTTCCTTGCTAATCAAATACCAATAGATATTAACCGAGTGCTCGTATGAGCACTCGGTATTTTTTTGTTTTATAAAATAACGGTCAACACGGATTTCCGTGTTGACCGTTAATATATTATTTTACTTTCATTGAGAGCTCTATAACTCTTCTTGCAGTTTGCTGCATTTCTCCAAGTGTTATGCCCTCAGGCTTGCCGTAGGTCTTTAAAAGTGTACCATCAGGCTTTCTTTTGCCTGCTCGGTTTCCACCGGGCATAAGTACGTCTACACCTGCTCTTACTCTGTAGGCGTTATCCTTCATTTGAGGAAATTCAGGGCTGCTTGAGCTTTGCATCCACCAGTCCGTCATTACAAGACCTTGGAAGCCCCATTCATTTCTTAGAATTCTTGTGCAAAGGTCGTAGTGGTAATGTCCCCAAACACCGTTTATTTTATTATAAGAGGTCATTATTGTGTACGGTTCTGCTTCCTTTACACAGATTTCAAAGCCTTTAAGGTAAATCTCTCGCAAAGCTCTTTGAGAAAGGCGAGAGTCTGTTTTGTTTCGGTTTGTTTCCTGGCTGTTGCAGGCGAAGTGCTTGGGACAAGCACCTACGCCGTTTTTCTGCACACCCTTAACAACTGCAGCAGCAGTTTTGCCTGTGAGGAATGGGTCCTCGGAATAGTATTCAAAGTTTCTGCCGCAAAGGGGACTACGGTGTATATTCATACCCGGAGCAAGCAACACGTCGGAGCCTTTTTCTTTCATTTCGGCGCCAATCTTTGTGTAGATTTGCTCCAGTAAATCTAAATTCCACATAGAGGCAAGGCTTGTGCCGATGGGAATAAGTGAACAGCAGGAGCGAATACGTATACCCGAAGGGCCGTCAGTTGTTGTAATTGGCTTTATACCCTTTTCCCTTAAGGAAGGTAGCACACCACCCATTACACCTGCATTACCCTTGTTGCCAAGTGGGCTGTCCATAGTATAATCACCACGGCTGATGGCTTCAAGCTCTTTAGGTGAAAGCTGTGAAATGAACCTTTCCATTGTTTCCTTACCCGAAATTACGTCGTCAAGCGTAATGCCTAAATCGCCGTTGTAGCCGTAATCTTTTGGGAGATTATTTAATATTGTAGATTTTAAATCTATAGTAGATGTGGCAACAGGGGTTGATTTATAATCCTTTGCAAAAACGTTGAACTGGTGAGTAGGGGCGCAAACCTCTGTAAGCTGTTCTACAACAATAAGCTCATCAATGTTAAACGAAAATGCTTTTTGAGCATCACGCACGTTTTCGCCTACGAAAAAGCTGTATTCACCATCTTCAAGCACATAGGCGTTTTTGTAGCCTGTTGCACCGTTGTCATCAAAGCTTGCAAATGAGTAGTATGGAATGTTAATCTCTGCCGTGTATTCCTCGTTTGGTGCAAGGGTAGGGGTTTTTACAAAGCCACATAATACCCTTGCTGCTTTGCCTAATTTGCCTTGTGGGGCTTGGGCATAAACCTGAATAACCTCTTTACCACTTAATGCGCCTGTGTTTTTAACAGTAGCCGTTATTGAAACTGTGTTGTTATCATTGTTTTTGCTGATTACCTGTGTTTCAAAGCTTGTGTAGGAAAGGCCAAAGCCAAAGGGGTACAAAACCTTATCCTTTGCAAAGGTTTCAAAGTAACGGTAGCCAACGTAAATATCCTCGCGGAAATTGTTGTACTCTTTTTCGCCAAAGTGATTTGCGCAAGGGTAGTCCTGATAGCTTGTGGCAATAGTATCTGTAAGTCTGCCTGATGGCTCTTCAATGCCGAAAAGCACGCTTGCAACAGAGTTGCCGCTTTCCATACCACCTTGGTAGGGGATAAGTATTGCGCTGTTGTTTGTAAGTAAATCCTGCTCCCAAGCCATATCCATAATACTGCCAATGTTCATAACAATAACAGTTTTACTAAAGGCTTTTGAAACTCTTTTTATAAGGGAGCTTTCATCGTCTGTTAAAAAATAACTGCCCTTTGTAAGTTGGTTTTCTCTATCCTCACCGGCAGAACGGCCAATAACAATTACAGCACAATCGCTGTTTTGAGAAGCCTTTAAAATTGTTGCATCATCAACAGGCATCTCTTGGTAGTAGTGGGGCCAATGACCCCAAAAGCCGTGGTCGGGTGGGTTAGCTTTGCACCACTTGGCATAGCTTTCGGCAAGCTCCTTGTTAAGCTTTGCGCCAAGGTTTCTTAAGCCCTCCATAAGGCTTACGGTGTATGGCTTTATAACGTCACCACCGGAGCCGTAGCCAACGTACATATAGTCGTTTTGCACTTTGCCAAATACGGAAATTACGGTATTCTTAGAAAGTGGCAAAACGTCATCGTTTCTAAGGAGCACTGTGCCCTCTGCACCTGCCTGACGTAAAAGCTGGGGCATCCCCTCAGTAACGGTTTTTTCTAAATCTGTTGTATCACCACTTTCGTTTTGCGAAAGTCGGTTAATTAAAAGACCTATTGTGTTAAAGGTTTTCCTTTTAGCTTTTTCTAAAAAGTCCAAATTATACCCCCCTTTTTACTATACTATACGAGATTATACAGTATTTTAATTGTATGGTCAAGGTGTAATGAATTACGGCTATCTACTAAGATAACGTGTTTTTGGTTTTATAGAAAAGGTAAAAAATAATTTACAAATTATTTTTTTGTGGTATACTTAAACGTGAGTAAATTTACATTTCTGAAAGGAATGATAATATGAAAACAACAAAGAAGGTTCTCTCTCTTGTTCTTTCGGTAGTTATGTTAGTTGGTTGCTTCTCCTCTACAGCTTTTGCTGTTAAAGAGGCATATACTCCTTCTATCGTAATTCCCGGTATTTTTCAGAGTGAAACAAAATATTATGAAAATGGTGTGCCTACAAATGCAGAGCCTCCGTTCTTTATGGATTCAACTATTGAAATTGTAGGAGCAGCTCTTACGGATGCCCTTATTCCTATTTCAAAGCTTCTTGTTACTCAGGAGGATAAAGATAGTCAGGCGGCGCAGGCAGTTGCAGACCTTCTTGGTGAAGCTCTTATGGAAAAAAACCGTTGTGATGAAAACGGTAAGTTTGTTCACGATGTTCGTGCAACAAAGTATAACGACTGCTTTGCAGACCTTAGTGCGTACGATCAGGAATATATTCTCGACCAGATTCCGTTGCAGAAATATATTGACATTGCAGGTGGCGAAAACCTCTATTTCTTCTCTTATGCATCATTTGGCAATATGTATGATACTGCAGAGGAGCTTTATAATTTCATTCAATTTGTGAAAAAAGACTCAGGCTCCGATAAGGTTAACATAGTTCCAATCAGTCAGGGTGGTTCTGTTGCAAACGGGCTTATGCAGATTTATGCAGATAATGGTCGTTCTGTAGCAGAAGATATCAACAGGATTATTTATGTTGTTCCTGCTCTTGATGGGTCAATTCTTATTGGTGAAATTTATCAGTATGGCCTTCTCGATGGCAAAGAGCTTTATACTACAATGTTCCCTGCCCTTATGGGTGAGGGTGATATGCTCAGCTACCTTCTAAATGTAATTCTGCGCATTATGCCTAATGCAGATGTTAACAATATTCTTGATACCGCTGTTCATACACTTATAATTGATTACACAAGATATTCAACTCTTTTCTGGGGACTTTGCCCATCGGGTAACTATGAGCCCTGTCGTGAAATGTACCTTATGGACGAGGGCCTCGAAGAAATTCGCAGGCAGACAGATTGGTATTACAATGCTCAGTGCAATCGATATAAAAATATTGAAAATGCAATTGCAGACGGAGTTGAGGTTTTCGATATAGTTGACTACAACTATCCTCTTTACCAGCTTGTTGATTCTTGGGATGACGTGAATGCAGATGGTATTATTCAGCTTGATTCTACATCAATGGGTGCTTTCAGCTATGGTGTTGATGTTAAGCTTGGTGAGGATTACGTTCCTGCTCACACAAACTGTACAGACCCCGAAAACCATAACCACACAGACCCTAACGGCATTGTCGATGCCTGCACAGGTCTTCTTCCCGAAACAACCTTCTATTTCTATAATCAGGATCACGAAAAAACAGGTTCTAACGATGTTATTATGAAGCTTGTTACAGAGCTCCTTGTTGACGAAACCTTTGTTGACGTTTTTTCAAAGCCTGATAAATTCCCGCAGTTTAATGTGGGCAGAAATTCAAAGTGGCTTATGCAGGATATAGCTGAAATGAAGGAGTACGACAAAAGCAACCTTACCGAAGAAGAAATAGCGCTTCTTGAGGATGCTATTGCTCAGGCGGAGGCTCAGCTTGAAGAAACCAATGTTGATATTGATGCCTACAATGAAGCAGAGCGCAACTTCTATTCGGTTTATGACTATATTAAGAATAAAGATGTAGAGCCTGAAGAAAAAGAAAACTCCGCTTATTTGGATTTCAGCGGACTGCTTGCACAGCTCTTTGAGGTGCTTTCCACAATTCTCTATGCCTTCTTTGGTGGTGCAGGCTTTAGTGATATGTAAGAGTTAGCTGCCGGCAAAAGCGGTGATGCGAAGCCTTATATCCCTGTGTGTGAGCATAGGAATGATAGCTATCGCAGAAATTAAGCTTACAGAAAAACGGAATGTTGCGAAGCCTATCCCTCTTGCGAAACGAAAGTTTCGGAGGAGGGGGGACCACCGAAGGTGGTGGGTGGTACATACCTGTATCCTTTCCATTATTCTTCACTAAATCAGAAGCGAAGCTTATAATGTTTGGAAGCGAAGCTTCCCCAAAATTCCTTATTTCTAATTCATACAAAAAAGAGGTGTGAAAATGCCAATTAAATTACCTGATGAATTACCTGCAGTAAAAACTCTTGAAGCAGAGAATATATTTGTTATGACCGATACAAGAGCCATAACGCAGGATATTCGTCCTCTTAAAATTCTTGTGTTGAATTTAATGCCTAATAAAACCGAAACTGAAACACAGCTTTCAAGGCTTTTAGGTAACTCTCCTTTACAGGTAGAGTTTGAGCTTATTCACACAAAATCCCACGTGCCAAAGCACACTCCAAAGGAGTACCTTCTTGCTTTTTACAAAACCTTTGATGACGTTAAGCACAGAAAGTTTGATGGACTTATCATTACAGGCGCTCCTGTAGAAAAAATGGAGTTTGAGGACGTTAAGTACTGGGAAGAGCTTTGCCAAATAATGGAGTGGAGCAAAACTCACGTTACAAGCACCTTCCACATTTGCTGGGGCGCCCAGGCAGGCCTTTACTATCACTACGGCGTTGGTAAGTATTTGCTACCGGAAAAGGTTTCGGGTGTGTTTAAGCACACTGCAGATTACAAGCAATCTATTTTACTGCGTGGCTTTGCCGATGAATTTATGGTGCCACATTCACGCTACACAACAGTATTGCGTGAGGATATTGAAAAGGTGCCCGAATTAAAAATTCTTGCTTCTTCCGAGGAAGCAGGCATATATATTGTAAGCTCTGAAAACGGAAAGCAAATCTTTGTTACAGGCCACTCAGAGTATGATACAAATACACTTAAGAACGAATACCTTCGTGATAGAGATGCAGGCATAAGTATAAAAATGCCTAAAAATTATTTCCCTGATGACGATATAACTAAACCACCTGTGAATACTTGGAGAGCACACGCAAATCTTTTGTATTCTAACTGGCTTAACTATTTCGTTTATCAAACAACTCCATACGATATTGAAACAATCGAATAAAAAACAAGGCTGTTACGATTTCTCGCAACAGCCTTTGCTTTATAAAGCTATTGTAATCAAAATAAAAAAACTCGTCAAGTATATTAACAGCTTAAATGCTTGTAACTAGATATAAAAAATGCTATAATTAACAAAGGTGATTCTAATGAAATATCTATTGGCGATTATACTTGCTTTCATTGCCGTATTAATCGTAAAAACTGCAATTGTTAAAATAAAAGCTCGTAAATTAGGGGCAGAAATAACCCATTACACACATCAGGAACAAACAGAGTATGCTACAGCTCTCGGCGAAATGATTCGTTGTCAAACAGTTTCGCAGGAGGGTGGCTTTAACGAAGCAGAGTTTAAAAAGCTTCGTGAGGTTACAGAAAGGCTGTTTCCTGTTTTACATTCAAAAGCAGAGCTTTTAATATTTGGCGATGACTGTTGGCTTTACAAAATAGAGGGTAAAGATACTACCCGTAACATAATGCTTATGAGCCACCACGATGTTGTTGATGTGCAGGGTGAGTGGGAGCACCCGGGCTTTTGTGGCGAAATTTATGGCGATGCAATATGGGGCAGAGGTACGGTAGATACAAAAACCTCTCTTTTTGCAGAGCTACAGGCACTTGAAGAGCTTTTAAAAGAGGACTTTACTCCTCAATGTAATGTTTACATAGGCTCCTCTCACAATGAAGAAATAGGTGGCAACGGTATTCCACTTGTGCTTGAATATTTTGAAAAGAATAATATTACGCTTGAAACAGTTTTAGATGAAGGTGGCGCTATTATTGAACCCCCACTTGCAGGTATGAAATGCAAGTGCGCTATGATGGCTGTGCACGAAAAGGGCAGACGCAGAATTATTTGCACAGCGCAGGAGGGCACATCTCACGCAGGTCTTTCGGGCAACACAAACACACCTGTTGCAAGAATGTCTGCATTTATAAATGAGGTTAATTTAAAGGATATTTTTATCAAAAAGCTTTACCCACAGGTTAAAGCAATGTTTGAGGATTTGTGTCCGTATACACCATTACCTATGATGGTTCTGTTTTCAAACCTTTGGTGCTTTGGTGGATTGCTTAAAAGGGTAATACCAAAGGTGAATGCACAGGCAGGCTCTATGCTTGGTACATCCTGCACCTTTTTTGAAATAAACGGTAGCTATGAGGATAAAAAGTGCACTGCAAAGGCAACCCTTCGCTGTGTAAATGATGAGGACTTGGAAAAAGACCTTGAACAAATTAAAAAAATTGCAAAAAAATACAACGTAACTGTTTCTGACGGCGAGTTTAATGAATACCACAAGCCTGCCGATATGAGCTGTGAGGCGTTTAGCTATACTAAAAAATGCATTGCAGAAATATTCCCTCACGTGGCAAGCGCTGCATATATTTTACCTGCAGGCACAGATGCAAGGCACTTAAGTGATATTTGTCCTTGTGTAATTCGCTTTGCACCTATTGAAATGAATGCACAGCAGTTTGCAAGCGTGCATAGTGAAAACGAAAATATTTCCATAAAAGCAGTAGGCAATGCAGTAGCGTTCTACAAGCACTATATTAAAAATTATAAATAAATGAGTGATTAATTTGGGTGAAAGATTTAAAAAAGCAATAGGGGTTGAGGGCAAGTTTTCTGAAACTGTTTGGCCTATGATTCAATATTGCTTTGCAAATATATTTATGGGTGGCGGTGGCTACATCATAAGTATGTACTTTACGGCATATTTAACAGATGTTGTAGGTATGAATTTAAAATATGCCACCTTTATTGTAATGATTGCAACTGTATGGGATGGTATTAATGACCCTATTATGGGTATTATAACCGACCGTACAAGGTCAAAATACGGCAGACACAGAAGGTACCTTTTATGGAGTATTCCACTTATTATGATTTCCTATACTATGATGTGGAACTCCTTCGGTTTAGATGCAACAAAAAATCCTTCTATATGTGTTTTCTACTACGCCTTTGCATATATACTTTATAAAACGGCATACACAATGGTAGATGTACCTCACGTTGCAATGCTACCCACACTTGCGCCGGAGTATAATAAGCGCACACAGTATACGTCTGTAAGCTATATTTTCAACTCTGTCGGTATGGTGCCGTCATACATAATTTTGCTTATATGCCTTTCGGCCTTCGGCTCATCGGGTGAGCTTTCGCAAAACTCCAAAATGCCCTTCTTTTTAACAGGTATAATACTTTCTGTTGTGTATGGCTGTGCAGTATTTGCCACCTTTAAAAGCGTTAAGGAGCCAAGCTCCCTTAACGACGTTAACCCGAAGCTTGATATTAAGTTTGCCATAAACGAATACGTGCAGGTGTTTAGAAATAAATCCTTCAGAGATTATTTTACAATGTCGTTTTTTTGGCAAATGGCAAGAAGCTTTTATTCAACAACAAGCATTTATTTTATAACCTACCTTGCAAATCTTTATAAATATTATCCTATATACAACACATTTGCAGGTGTGTTCGAATCCCTTGCATTCCCACTTAACTACGCCCTTACTATGAAAAAGGGCAAAAGTAAATGTGGTGCCGTGGTAACACCTTTAATGATAATCGGCTTAGGAATTTTGCTTTTTGTTAAGCAGGGTAGCGCCCAGGGGGGCGCAGGCACACTTCCACTTGTTCTTTTAATTTTTGGTGGTGCCGTGCTTTATCCGTTTGGTATGAGTGGCCTTGGCTTTGTTGGTAACAACGTGCTTCCCGACCTTACCGATGTGGATGAGCTTATTACAGGCAGACGCCGTGAGGGCGTTATAAGCACCTTTAACACAATGGTCAAGCAAATTGTTGGTGGTGTAATGACCTTTGCTGTTGGTACAATTCTCGATTCCTTCGGCCTTGTAACAGGCAACAAGGGTGTTTATATTGAGCAGACCTCATCTGCAATTATGGGTATTCGTATTTGTGTTTCTGTTTTGCCTATGGTTAGTGCCCTTGTTGCGTGGCTTATGCTCAGGCGCTTTAAAATGACTAAGGATGACCACACTATGATTCGTGCAGCCATTGCCACAAAGCGCAAATACGGCACAGTTACCCTTACTGAGTATGAAAAAGAAAGATGTGAGCTTCTTTCGGGCTACAGGCTTTGCGATACCTGGCTTGGCAAGGATAATAATGAGGCAGAGCTACACACACTTGATATGAATGAAGAGGGTAAGTATATAATCCTTGTTGAAAAGGAAGAAGAAACTAAGCGTCAGCTTGCACAAACGGAGTGATATTATGGAAGATATTAAAAACGTAGATATATCTGTTACAGCGCCCCAAAAAGAGAAAAACGTTGTTAAGGATATTCTTTTTTATTTAATTCAATGGACTTGGGGCTTATCGGTAAATATTGTTGGTGGCATAGCCTACTTAATATGCACCAAGGTATTAAAATACCGTCACCAAAAATTCGGGTATGCTAATATTGTGTATATGCCTTGGAATGCAGGTGGACTTTCAATGGGACTCTTTATATTTATAAAGGATAGAGGAGATGAGCCTAACCCTTGGAGCTACAACACTCGTATTCACGAATATGGCCACACCTGGCAATGCCTTCTTTTAGGTCCTCTCTATTATATAGTAATTGCATTACCGTCTGTCATTTGGTGCAATTGCTTTGAGAGCTACAGAAAGAAGAATAACATTTCATACTACAAGCTATATTGCGAGGCTTGGGCTAATGCTTGGGGTCAAAAGGTAACGAAATTAAAAATGGTTAATACAGGTAAATAATAAAAACGGTTGAGTCTTTTATTGACTCAACCGTTTTTTATATTTTGAATTTAATATACGTTCTGTCATCAAAGGATAGATTTCCTTCTTTTATTCCCTTTGTGGATTTGTAGTTCTTATAGCACAAAGGGTTTTCAGAAAGCTCTTTTTCTAAAAGATATTCACTTTCCTGGAGGGTATCGCAAAGGAAAGGGTAGCCATCACTTGCAAGTACAATTTCATCACCATCGTTTACTTGGTATTTAATAATAAATTCAAGTGGAACGCTCGTACCGTTTATTACGCCGTAGCCTAAATCACAAACAACGTTTGCAAATTTGTGCTGTTGCTTAATCTCAGGTAAAATAAGCTCTCTGCCTGTGTCATTTTTAAAAAAGTCTTCTTCTGAAGCACCGTTTTCAATGGCGCTTTTTATAAAATTTGCTCGCTTTTGCGAAAGCATAACGTCTATCTTTTTTTCGTGCAAATGCTTTTTACCATTTATTATGCACTGGCAGTCCCCAATGCTCCATATTTCGTTGTGATAAGCGCTGTATATAATTACACCTGCCGCAGCAGAGCCCTTTTCCTCGTTTTCATTATAAAGCGCTGCAACAGCATCAGTTAAAAGCAAAACAGCATTTTCTGCAGTAATGCTTTGAGGGAAAGCTTTTATTGCATCGCAAACTGCATCTGCAGCAGCTACTCCACCTGTTTTTCCCTCCCAGGTGCGCTCGCTTTTTGATGTTACGCCGTCTATAACTGCAATAAAGCTATCTGTAATAACTAATCTGTCCTCACAAAGGCTTTGATTATAACTTTTACCTTTAATAAAGCTTTCTATAACGTTCATTTCTTTTGGCTTTCCTTTTCAAGCACCTTTTTATACGGCATAAGCATACCCTCGCTCATCATATTTCCTGCCTTTGCCTTCATTTTATCGGAGGAAATAAGCGTGCCTAAAAGGCACATCGCAATCATAGTGCCACGTTTCTTTTGTGGAAAATCGTACTGGTTATGCTCCTTGTAGAATTTGTGGTCTGCCTTCATAATGCCACGCATAAGCCAAATTAAATCTCTGAATATTTTCATACCACCAATGCCGTAAAAGTTTTGTGGTGGCACGTAGCTATTTTGCAAAGCGTATTCTAAGTTTTTGGCTAATTTGTCTATTTCAAAATCAGGATTTTCCTCATCTGTTGCAACACCTGCAAGGAAGTTTGAGCCAACCTGCGCTCTGCCCTCAATAACCATTTGTAGGTTGAACTCCGTGCTGTAGTTACCACTAACAAGGTAGCCCATAGGCATACCCATTGTAACGGCCCTGTGTCCGTTGCAGAATTGACGGTCATCGTATAGCTTAAAGGCTGCTCCCATTGAATGGTCTTTAACTGTAAATGCAATTACTATAGCCTGTGCAGATTGAATTGTATCTCTTAAATATTCATCAAAGCCATCCTTGTATACACACTTGCCGGAAACTGCACAGTTGAGGCAACCCAAGCAACCACCCTTAAATGGATAATCCTTAAGGTTAATTACACGGGTGTTTCTTTTGCAAACAGCCTTGAAGCGCTCAATCATATTTAAAAGCTGGGTGTCGGTTTCATTTGCAGTAGTAAGCACCACAATATCTCCGTCTTTATGAGAGTTATCGCCTTGTGGTACGGTTACACTAACGTTTTTAGGCTGTGTATTTACAACAGAGGTTTTTTCGTACACGTTATTTTCTATACAAAAAAGTGTGTGCTCGAAAAACTCCTTTGCCTGCTTTTGACCGAGTGGTTTAAGTAAATCCTCCATATCGGCAGAAAGACCTTTTATATATTTAATGCCTAAATCACAGCAGTTATCCTGAATATACCTATGTGCCGTAACGTCATAAAAATGCTTTGAGGTTGTAAACTGTGTAGCAAATTTACCTTGTAATGTAACGTTGTTCTCCTTAATAAGCTCAATGAATCTGTGGAGCTGGTAAGGTGCAATAAATGTATAAACAGGGTAGGAGAATATAATTAAATCCGCCTTTTCGAGGGACTCTGTAGCCTTAGAAAAATCTCTTTCAAGAGCCTTTATTTTTTGCCCTGCGTGTAAATATTCGAAATTATTATTTGGGTAGCACTTTTCAAGGTAAAGCATTGTTTGCAGTGTTACGCTGTATTCACCTTTGGGGCTACCGTTTATTACAAGTATATTCATATTTTCCTCCACAAGAAAAGCTTTTTAACTTTTTATATTATAACGATTATAGTTAGTCGAAACAGTGTAAAATTACACTGTTTCGATACCAAATTATGATTTGGTATCGAATTTTCTTCGAAAATTCGACTATAATCCTTTCAATGAGTGTAATGCAAAATTGTATTTATAAAAAAC
>JAZNTU010000031.1:0-18360 GCA_045591945.1 Acutalibacteraceae bacterium
TTCCGCTATATATACTACGTGATAGCGTCCCTTATAATCTTTCTGGGCGCAGGTCTTTCGGCAGGTATGCTGTGGGACTTTGCCGACATCACAATGGGCTTTATGACAATTATAAACATACCGGTAATACTTATTTTAAGCAAATACGCAGTAAGATGCCTAAACGACTATACCGCCCAGCGCAAGGCCGGCAAGAACCCTGTGTTCAAGGCGAAGGACATTGGTATTGATGCTGCTACAGATTATTGGAATGAGGGGTAAATTATGGTAAAGCATATTATTTTATGGAATCTTAAAAGTGAGTACACCAAAGAGCAGAAGGAGGAGATAAAGCAGGGCGTCAAGACAAACCTTGAGGGCCTGCAGGGTAAAATCCCCGGTCTTTTGGAGATTAAGGTCAACACCTGCGGTCTGGATAGCTCCACCGCCGACCTTATGCTGGACTCCACCTTTGAAAGCGCAGAGGCTCTTAAAAACTATTCCACCCATCCCGACCACCAGTTTGTGGCAAACACCTTTGTTCGGCCCCACACCGAAAGAAGGGCCTGCCTGGATTACGAGGTATAAAAACAGCCGCTATCGGTTTGGGAAATGTTCGCTAAGAACATTTCCCAAAAGTTTTATTCGCCTTACGGCGAGTTATATTGCTTCGCAGTGATATTTGGCTTTCAGCCAAGTGTTATTCGCTTCGCGAGTTTTAGAGGCGAATAAAATATCACTGAAACCGTAAGTTTTCAATATCACTTTTGCTTAGCAAAAATATCACTCCGACAAAGTCGGAATATCACTATACAGATAAATAGAAAGAGAAGACTTGTTGCAAAACAAATCTTCTCTTTTTCTGTTGTTAAGTGGGTTTGGGCTTCTGCCCGACTGCATTTTGTACTCACAAATGCGATGCTGGTTCTATCCAAATATATTATTTTATGCCAAAACAAAAACTTCGCTAACGACATTACGCTTTGTGGAAGGAGCTTTTGTTTAAAAAAAGGTTATTTTGTTCTGCAATTGTATTTTGCTTCGAATTTCTCATCTGACGAACAGAAAAGAACTATAGCATCAATAAGTGCAATACATGAAGGGATACAAGTCCAACAGAAAAGAAGGTAAAGAATACCTGTACCTGTTTTGCCAAGGTAGAATTTGTGTATTCCTAAGCCACCTAAGAGGAGTGCGAGAATACCTGCAACAACTTTGCTCCTTAAAGGCAAAGCAGAAGCCGTGTTGTAGCCTGTATTGTTGTAGCTTGGTGCTTCGTTTGATGGTGAAGAATATGTAGAAGTGGTGTTTGAAGTGAAATTACCTGAATTGTTTGGTGTGATATCACTGAAATCAGGTGTTGAATAGGATGTATCAGCCGGTGTGAAAGCTGTGTCAACCGGTGTGAAAGGTGTGTCGATAGGTGCCTGAGCATTTGCAGCAACCTCAGCACCACAAAATTCGCATTTTACTAATCCGTCATCAACGGGTGCGCCACATTGTGCACATGGTTTACTCATAATAAATACCCCTTTAATAATAAATTTGTGATTATATATTACTATATCACATACTGTTTTTCAACAGTTTTTTACATAAATCAATTGTTTTCAATGGCTTCGTTTACACGTTTTCTCAAATCAAGGAGCCATTGCTGCTGTTGAGGATAATTTTTAAAGCTTAAAGGTGTATCAAGACCTTTCTCAATAAGCTCAACAACGTATTTTCTGTTTGTTTTGCTTTCTAAAAGACGTAATGCTCTTAAATCCTGCATGGCTTCGGCAAAAACCTTGTGCCTGAGGGAGTTGAGTGGAGTGCCGTCCTTGCCCGGGTAAACAACAAATGAATCACCTGAAGGAAAGCTGCCACCTGCATCGGTTACCTTGAATGGGTCAATCTCATATTTTGAATATTGTGAGTACCAAAAATTGTGGCCCCATTGTAAAAAGCCCTTTGCATCATACTTATACAAAAGCACGCCCAAAATTCTGTTCCGTAATGAAGGCTGTGAGAAGAGTCTATTAGGTAAAAAGTCGTGCACCTGAGTACAGCAGTAATATGTCCAGAAGTTTTTTACCTCAGCTCTGAAAATGTCTGCCTCGCCTTCACCGCAAACAGGTGTTTTAATAAGTCCGTTTCTGAAATATTCAATATCTGAAAGCGCATCCAGGGAGTTAAAGTCAGGGAAAAGTCTGCGAAGAATATCGGCAGCCTTTTTGTAGCCCTTGAGCTGACTTTCGTTTGGTTCGTCGGATACATGAAGCCAACACAGCTTTTTGATCCCGAGCTTTTTAACCTCTTTTTTGAATTCCTTGGCAAACGCTTCGAGAAACTCTGTGTAGGCTTTGCCGCTTGCTTTTGTTTCCCAACCAAAAATCTTTTTTTCTTTACCGTTTACGGTGGCGACAATTTTTGGTGCTGAGGTTGCACCCCATTGGGTGAAAAAGTGAGAAATTTCAAAAGCCTTTATACCACAGCTAAGGCAGAGCGCAACGTATTTCTCAAAGTTAGTAAAATCAAAGAAATACTTGCCCTTTTCCTTTGTGATTTTTACAAGCTGTACCGTAGGCCTCTCGCCACCTACCTCCGTATCAAGAGGGGGAGTAAAAACAGGCGTTAAAAGCATAGTTACCCCGTGGTCAACAGCGTTTCTTATGTAGCTTTCAGCAATTTTCCAATATTCGTCGGAAAAAGGCTCAACACCGTAGTAGGTGCAAAGGCAGTCGTTATGAAACCAGTTTGTGTATAAAAGCTGCTGTTCAGGGAGAGCCTCATCTATTATATTTAACTTAAAGCTTTCTTTTTTTTCGCATCCCTTAGTGCTAAGGCATACGGTGATTTTTTTGTTGCCTGCAAATTCATTTTGTGGGAAAAGCTCTACCCACACAGAATACCAGCAGCCTTTTTTTACTTTGATTTTGCTCTCTATAGGCATAAGCAGCTCGGGAAATTCCTTTCTGCTTAAATCATAGTGAAAGGCGTCAGAGTTTTCGTAGCCGTTTCTGCCGGCAGGAATGTTTTCAACAAAATAAAGCTTTGTGTATTTGGCAAGAGGAGAGGAAACAGAAACCGAAATTTCTGTTTCTTCTTTGCTTTCTGCCATAAAAGCTACCTGGAAGGAAAATCTTTCACCCTTCAATACAGAATAGCTTGTGAATTCATCGAAATTAGGCTTTGTGTCTTTGAAAACCTTGTTAAGGGAAGATAGTAAAAGGGTTTTCATAATTATTCCTCCTGATTACCTGCTTTCTTATCGATACCCCTTTTGCTGAGTATTGCAAGAGGAATAAATACAAGCACTGCTACGATAGCGCTGTAAAGGAACATTTTTGCATCGGGTACAAGGGTTTCAACGCCGTATTCGTTAATATAGGATGCGCCTGCGCTCTTGCAAGCAATATCGCCGATTGCAGGGCCGACAACCATAGGAATAAGCACAAAGAAAATCATTCTAATACCCTGGAAAAGACCTGCCTTTTCAGGTGGAGTAAAGTCACGTATGGATGCGCCGAATTGTATTGTAAGCACTAAATAACCAATAAAGGTTGGAGCAATACCCAAAAGAAGGGTGTACAGGCTTGTTGAGGTTGAAAGAATAAGAAGACCTACAATTAAGCAAGTCACACCGGGGAAAATGCCGAGAAGCTTCCTTTTTGCGGCAAGCTTCATAAGAACAACTATGCCTGTGATAAGCACGGCTACGGCAATAACGCCTAAAACAATAATTTTTGGAAGGTCGGTTTCCAAAAGGAGCTTGTTAGCGCTGTTTTCAAGAATAACGTACTGAAGGTAAACTATAAGATATGGGAAGAATACTTGGAATGCGCAGTTAAAAAGGCACATTGCAACAAGTATAAGGTAAAGAGTAGAGTTTTCCTTAATAACACTTGGCTTGAAGCCGTATAAAAGGTCGGCCCAGTAGTTTGTGTTTTTTTCGGGCTTGCTAACGTGAGCAGGCTCTTTAATGGTGAATAAGCCTATAACACCTGCAGCAGAAACAAGTAAGCCTAAAAGGCCAAAGAAAACCTTGTAGGAAACGGCGCCTGTTTGAGCCGCTGTGCCAACACCCATAACAAGGCCTGTTGCTAAAAAGCCAACAAAGGTGAAGGCTGTTTCAACCTTTGGTCTTGTGGAAGGTGTGGTAATATCTGTAACCCAGGCATTAAAGGCAGAGTCGTTACTTGTGGAGCCCATAAAGGTCATTACCATATCCATTATAATAACTGTCCATACTGTGAAGGAAAGTATTTTTGCGCCATCGGAAAGGCTGAAAATTGTTGCAATATTCTCTTTTGTTATAAAACCAAAAAGGGAGGTAACAAGTCCCCAAACAATGTAGCCTACAGAAATGAAAATTTTGCGGTTTTTCATTCTGTCGCTAAAGGTGCCCATAAAAAACGTTGTAAGCACTGCAGTGAGAGCAGAAAGTGCAACCATTCGGCTAATAGCTGTTGTAGGTGCCATTGCACTTGCCATAGCCTCTGCTGATACGTTTGTATAAACAGAGTTGTAGAGGAAAGTATTGAAATACATATTTTCAAGATTCCAAGCAACACCACCTATAAGGCAGAACAAGCACACGTTAAACCAGTTTAACACAGAAAGCTTATCGCCTAAAGGTTTTTTTATTTTGTTTTTACCCAAAACAAACACTCCTTTTGTTTAATAAAATACAAGTTAATTATAGTATATAAATAATCTTTATGTCAAGAAAGATAAGCATGTATAATTGTAGAAAATAATCCAATAATTTGATAAGAAAAACCAAAAGATATATTTACAAAAAAAATTGGTGTGATATAATTATTAAGTTGACATTTATTTTTTAAGGAGGTGTTTTCGTGGAGCATAGGCTTGTACACACAGTAGCAGACGTTTTGCTTTCCCGTATTCTCAAATATATAGATAAAGCTCCCGAAGAAAACCTGCTTAAAATTCTTAAGGTTGCGAAGCGCCATTTTAAAATGTTCCCTCAAAAGAACTTCGTCAGAATGGAGGCTGCCCTTAAGGATAAAGACAACTGCTTTGTTCAACTTGCAAAAAACATCCTTAATGATGTAGATAGAGCTTTAGTGAAATCACTGTTTCTTTCTATGGGTGTGCACGCAGGCTACTACGGCACAAAAACAGTAAGAGCCCTGCGCGACAAATACAATTGCAACATTCCGTTTACAATTCTTTTTGATCCTACAAGTGCCTGTAACCTTAAGTGCAAGGGCTGTTGGGCAGCAGAATATGGTCACAGCCTGCAGCTTTCTCTCGATGAAATGCGCTCTATAGTGAGCCAGGGTAAAGAGCTGGGCACACATTTTTATATGCTTACAGGTGGCGAGCCCCTTATCCGAAAGGATGATATCATTACCCTTGCTTCAGAGTTTCCTGAGTGTGTTTTTCTTATTTACACAAACGCTACCCTTGTAGATGAAAAGCTTTGTGCAGATATCAAGCGCTGTGGCAATATTACCCTCGCACTTTCTATAGAGGGGGATGAGTGCTCTAACGATGACCGCCGTGGTGACGGTGCTTACCAAACAACAGTAGAAGCAATGGAGCTTTTGAAAAAAGAAAAGCTTTTATTCGGCATTTCCGTTTGCTACACAAGTAAAAACGTAAATCAGGTAACAAGCGATGAATTTCTTGATAAAATGGTGGAACTTGGTGTAAAATACGCCTTCTACTTTAACTATATGCCTGTCGGCAAGGGTGCCGATAAGAGCCTTATACCAACACCTACCCAGCGTAAATATATGTATTTCTGGATGAAAAAGATGCGCAACGGCAAAACAGGAAAGCCTTTGTTTGCCTTCGATTTTCAGGATGACGGCGAGTATGTTGGTGGCTGTATAGCAGGTGGCAGAAACTATTTCCACATAAATTCCAACGGTGATATTGAGCCCTGTGTGTTTGTTCACTATTCTGATTCTAATATCAGAAAGGATACTCTTTTAGAGGCGCTTCAAAAGCCGTTGTTTATGGCATACAGAAAGGGGCAGCCCTTTAACGATAATCACCTTATGCCATGCCCTATGCTTGAAAATCCTCAAATTTTACGAAAAATTATTAGCGAAACAGGGGCACAAAGCACAGACCTTGTTTATAAAGAGAGTGTTGAGGAGCTTTGCTCAAAGTGTGATGATTTCAGCATCGCCTGGGCACCTGTTGCCAAGGAGCTTTGGGATAATAACCCACACCCGAAAACACATACACAATATTATAGAGACCATAAGTAAGCGAACGGAGCTGTATTCCTTTGAAAACAGCTCCGTTTTAGTATTTAACAATGTTGTTAACATTGTGTTAACAAGTTCAACAAGCTTTGTTAGTGTAGATTGTGAATTGTGACAATTCTGTTGCAATATTTTGAACATTTTACTAACTTTTGCTGAATTTGTTTGTGTAATGTTGACGATAAAATCTAAGAATGGTATACTTTGTAACAAATTTTAATCTATACATATATATGTGGCTGAAAAATACAGTAAAATGTATAATTTAATTTTTAGCCGAGAAAGGTGATAATGATGAAGAAAACCAGAAAGCTTTTATCAATTGTTCTTTCGGTGCTTATCGTTATGGCAAGTATGCCAATGATGTATACTGCAACAGCAGCATCAGACATCAGTGCATATGCCACAGCACAGCAGGGAACTATTGATAACCCTACAGACCCGGTAAGTGAAAGCGGGGAGTATAGCCAGCACGAAACTAATCAGCTGTCATACTCGCAGAAAAGCTTGAATTTTACATATTATCAAACAATGAATGATGAATATTTTCAGATTTATCAGGCTTCACAGATGGAAAAGTACTGTGGTTCTATGACTGCAAGTGTTTCTGTTACTCTTGGGGACTATGTATTTGGCAGCGATGCTGTAACAACCGAGTTTATGAATTTGTACTATCAAAATCACGCTTGGACAGCAGGCACAGGTGCATCTGCAAACGTTGCATTCCCTAACGGATTTGAATTGGCAGGTAACTATTGGACCGGTTGTGAGGATTACAGCTGGAGCTTAGGTGTGGTTTTTAAAGGCGCACCTGCCGGCAAAACAGGCACAATTACAACAGGCTACACACAGCACCTGTCTTATACAACAAACGTTGACGGTACTATCAATAATTACCAGACACCTATTACTACAACAATAACCATTCTTGATGCTCGTGAGCTTGTTCAAAAAATGTCACAGGCTGAGGAGATTGTTGAAAATCCTGAAAATTATACTAAAGAGTATGTTTCGTCTGTTCAGGCAACACTTAATTCTATTCCTGATGACCTTAAGGATTTTTCTGCAGTATACAGCCAGGATGCTATTGATGGCTATGTAAACGATTTTGAAAATATCAGCAAAAACTCTGCTGATTATACAGAGTATAACAGTGTTTATGAAACTCTCAACAGCATTACAAACGCTAAAGGCGCATTTACAGATAAAAGCTATGCTGCTTATAAAGCTGAATTAAACAGAATTGATACAGCCCTTCCTAAAAACCTTGACTATACAAGGCAGCAGGAGGTTGCCGATGCTACTCAAGCACTCCGCGAGGCATATAAGCTTCTCGTGCACAAGGGTGAGCAAAACACAGCGTCATCTTCCTCGGTTGATGTGGAGGACGTTACCTTTGTTGTAGGTAATGATTTTAAGTTTGTTCAAATAGAAGATAACCAAAAGCTTTCTTTTAGCCAGCCTTGGACAATATACAGAGGCAGTAAGGATAGCGATAGACGCTTCTATTCTGCTCTCGATACGTCTGATGCGGCAACAAACACCTTTATATCTAAGCTTTCTACAGTTGCTACAAACCAGACTATTAACACTAATGCAGTGAAAAACGGTTTGTCAGGTGTATCGATATTTAACTGTTGGGAGGAATATACCTCGACAGGTGAATTAAAGGACAGCAGCGAGGTTATAGATAGAGCTACAGGTAAAATCAATCCGGGTTATGCCGGTTTCAAAAACGGTGAAACATATTACCTTGAAAGTGCACCTGTGTTTACAGGCTTGTCTGCAACAGAATCAGGTGAGCATGTATATACCTTTAAACAGAATATTTATGTCAGCTATTATGCTTGGTTCTCAACAACCTACGGCAACTCATCAATTACAACAACTCTTACCATTACAGACGCACGTAAGCTTGTTGCTGCAGTTAACGAGGCGGAAAATACACTTGCAAACCCGGGCAATCATACTGAGGCTTACATAACTGCTCTTCAAGCAGCTGTTAATTCGGTTCCTGCCGAATTGTACCGTGGTGTAGAGTACTACACTCAGGCAGAGGTTGATAAGCTTTATAACGACATTACAACTATCCCTGAAAACGTTGCTGACTATTCTGAGTTTGTTGAGGTTTTTGAGAAGATGACTTCAGTAAACAAGGATAAATATGTAGACGATAGCTATAACAGCTTCTTGGATGAGGTTTATGCTATTAACCAGGGGCTTGCAAAGAACCTTCCTGCTGACCAGCAGGCAACAATTGATGCAGCAGTTGACGCTCTTTATGCAGCTTACGATAAGCTTGTTTCAACACATCTTAACGGTGATAACATTTTTACTGAGGGTGATGCTGCAGAAAATCTTGGTTATAACCCACTTGAATTCTCTCTTTCTTCAACAAGTTATAACTTTATGATTACCGAGGATAATCAGAAGTTTGCTTTAACAACAGATTTATCCTTAAGAAAAACAAGAACGGACTACAACTGCTATTTCCGTGGTGTAGGCTTCTACGCTGAGCTTACAGAGGAAGAAAAAACAGCAGGATATATAGCACCTGACTGTTCTACAGACCAAGGCTGTCACGGTCTTGATGCAATTACAAGCAATCAGACACGTACCGTTGTAGCTTCTTGTACAGGTCTTGAAAAGTATACTGCTCGTGATGACGGTGGTAATATTGCAAGACACAATACCTGGGTAAACACAAGTGGCCCAAATCTTATTTCCAATAATACGTTTATTACTGATGTAGCTGTATCTACAACGGAATCTACTGCACAGGCTGAAATGTATTACACAGGCCCTGTAGGTGGCGATACACAGGAAATTGCGGTTGATTACGTTCTTTGGCTTGGTTGGTGGTATGTACAGCCATTCTTTGGCGAGAATCTTAGTGAAAAAACATACCGTCACGTTCATATTCCTGTAAATGTTAAGTTTACTGACGCTCGTGCTCTCAATGATCTTTACAGCGAAGTAGAAAATATTATAAACGGAAAAACAGATACAGATTACACATTTGAATCTCTTTTAAACATTTATAATGCTTATAAAGCTGTTCCCGATGATATGCCTAACGGCGATACCTACTACACACAGGAGCAGGTTAATGCACAGTATGCCGCACTTAAAGGCGCTTACGAGGAGCTTGTTGAGGGTGCTGATTACAGCGAGTACTTCAAGGCTTATGTAAAGGCTGAAGAAATTATCAATTCAGGCAATACAGATTCAAGAGGTAACAGCCTTTATGATGATGCAACGTATGAGAATTTTGTAAATACCGTAACAGGTATTGAGAACGGTCTTGATAAGGGACTTGTAGCAGACGAGGAAGGCAAAAACCAGGCAACAGTTGATGCTGCAACATCAAGCATTCTTGGTGCGATTGATGTTCTTGAGGCAACCAAGCGTGCAGATTACTCAGAGCTTAACGATGCTATGACAGAGGCCGAGAAAATTCTTAACGCTCCTGAGGGCACATATACCGACAAGACTGTTAAAGAGGTTAGAAATGCGTACAACAATGCAGTTAACCTTGATAAGGAGCTTCCTGCATCTGAGCAGGCCCAGGTTGACGCTGTTGCTTCTGCGCTTAAAGCAGCAGTAAACAGTGCCGATTTCAAGGCTGATTACTCAGAATTTGAAGAGGCATATCAGAAGGTTCAGGATATTGTTAATAATCCTGACGAGTACACTCAGCAAACAGTTAAAAATGCACAGGAGGCCCTTGAGGAAGCAGATAAGCTTGATAAAGACCTTGCTGATTTGAACGAAACTCGTCAAACAATTTCTGACGCAACAGATGCTCTTAATTCAGTGCTTGAAGGTGCTGAGAAAAAGGCTGATTACACAGAATTCGACAAGGTTGTAGATGAGCTTGAAAACATTGTAAACAACCCTGATGATTACACAGAAGAAACAGTTAAGAATGCACAGGATGCACTCGACAACGTTGTTTCAAACGTAGATAAGGACCTTCCTGAATCACAGCAGCCAACACTTGATGAGGTTACCTCAAATCTTCAGGATGTTATAGATTCAGCAGAAAAGAAGGCAGACTACACAGATTACAACAACGCAAAGACAGAGGCAGACAACCTTGTAAACGACGACGGCAACGGTAATCCCATCTATGATGAGGAAGCATTTGATGCTTACAAAGAGGCTGTAAACAACGTTGATACAGCACTCGATAAGAATCTTCCTGCAACAGAGCAGGAAACTGTGAACAACGCAGTTGCAGAGCTTGAAAACCTTAAGGCAGAGCTTGAAAACAACAAGAAAGCAGATTACACAGACTTCGATGCTGCAAAGGATGCGCTTGAAGAAATTGTGAATGCACCTGCAGGCACGTACACTGATGAAACAGTAAAGAATGCACAAACAGCTCTCGATGAAGCTAATAAGATTCCTGCTGATATGGTAGTTGGCGAGAATAACGCAAACCAAAATATCATTGATGCTGCAACAGATGCAATGCAGGGCGTGATTGATTCAGCAGAAAAGAAGGCAGACTACACAGAATTCGATAAGGTTGTAGACGAGCTTGAAAACATTGTAAACAACCCTGATGATTACACAGAAGAAACAGTTAAGAATGCACAGGATGCACTCGACAACGTTGTTTCAAACGTAGATAAGGACCTTCCTGAATCACAGCAGCCAACACTTGATGAGGTTACATCCAACCTTCAGGGTATTGTAGATTCTGCAGAAAAGAAGGCTGACTACACAGATTACAACAATGCAAAGTCAGAGGCAGACAGCCTTGTAAACGACGACGGCAACGGTAATCCTATCTATGATGAGGAAGCATTTGATGCTTACAAAGAGGCTGTAAACAACGTTGATACAGCACTCGATAAAAATCTTCCTGAGTCATCACAGTCAGTTGTTGATGGAGCAACAAATGCTCTTGAAAACTTAAAGGCAACACTTGAAAGCAAAAAGATTTACACAGTAACCTTCATCGGCTTAAATGGTGAAGTTCTTGCAGAAATCGAGTATGTAAACGGTTCTGTATTCGGTACAATTTCAGCACCTGCACTTCCTGAGTCAACAGATACAGTGGCTTATGTAGGATGGCTTAATGCAGATGTATTTATGGTAGCAGATTCAGTTCTTACAGGTGACGTAACACTTACAGTTGCCTCAGAGTTTAAAAAGCTTGTTGCAAATGATGAAAGCGCAGTTGTTCTTGATGATGAAAATGTAACGGGTATCAATAAGGATACAACGGTTGAGCAGCTTATTGCACAGCTTCAAAACGATGAAACTGTTGTTGAAATTAAGCACTACACAGGCGCAGCGCTTGACAGCCTTCAGCTTGTGGGTACAGGCTCAACAATTACGCTTAAATCAAAGTACACAGGTGCTATATACGAAACAAAAACAGTAATCATTTACGGCGACGTTGACGGTGACGGCGACGTTGATGAGGATGACTTCAATAAGTCTACTGCTGTTGGTCTTGGCGAAGCCTCATTTGAAGAGGGTCAAGAATATTTCTTCATCGCAAACGACCTGTGCAAGGATGACGTTATTGATGCACTTGATAGCTGGATGCTTGGCCTTATTAAAAACGGTCGCAGAACAGTTCTTACTGTAGAATAATTTAATAAAATATTAATAAATAAAAAACACTTCGTCGAAAGACGGAGTGTTTTTTGTCATTCTCACCATAAAAACAAGGGTGCTTTTGGAGGTTTGTCTATTTACAATGTAATAATAGTTATGTTAAAATATATTATGTATAATTATATTGTCAAAGGCAATCTTGGGTAACTTGAAAAAACTTTTAAATTTAGGTTGCTTTTGTTTGGAGTGTTATTTTTGGAAAGAAAAAGTGGTGTGCTTTTGCACGTTTCATCCCTATGGGGCGAATACTCCTGTGGTAGCTTCGGCGAGGAGGCAAAGCAGTTTGTAGATTTCCTTTCAAGGTGTGGCTTCTCCTATTGGCAGGTGCTTCCCTTCGGCCTTGTGGATGAATGTAATTCACCATATAAATCATATTCAACCTTTGCCGGCAATCCTTATTTTGTGGACCTTAGGAGCTTGCATAACCAAAAGCTAATTACAGCTGAGGAGCTTGAAGCTGCAAGGCAAAAAACACCGTATTCCTGCGAATTTGAACGCTTGAGTGCGGAAAGAGTTGAGCTTCTTACTAAAGCCTCAAAAAGGGTGAATGACCAGCGCAGAAATAAAATAAACAGCTTTATTTTATCCAACAAGCATCTTGCAGATTTTTGCAAATTCATGGCACTTAAGTATGCCAATAATAATGCGGAGTGGACAGATTGGCAAGAGGATGGCTACAGCGAGGAAATTGAATTTGCTTGGCGCTTTATTCAATATGAGTTTTTTACGCAATGGAGCGAGATAAAGGACTATGCCAACGGTAAGGGTATAAAAATTATTGGTGATATTCCCATTTACGTTTCCTTTGACTCTTCCGACGTGTACTTTAACAAGCACCTTTTCTTAATGGATAATAATAATCGTCTTACAGACGTTGCAGGTGTGCCACCCGATTATTTTGCAGAGGATGGTCAGCTTTGGGGCAACCCTCTCTACGACTGGTCTGCAATGGAAAAAGAGGATTTCTCTTGGTGGAGAGATAGAATTGCTGCTTCCCTTCAGCTTTTTGACGGTGTGCGCATTGACCATTTCAGAGCCTTCGAAAGCTTTTGGGCTGTGCCCGGCACCGAAAAAACTGCTCGCAACGGCAAGTGGGTAAAGGGCCCGGGTATGAAGCTTATTAATGCAATTAAAGCCGTTGCACAGGATAAGCTTATTATTGCAGAGGATTTAGGTGATATAACAAAAGAGGTTATAGAGCTTGTGGAGGAAAGTGGCTTCCCCGGTATGCGAGTTTTTCAATTCGGCTTTTTAGGTGGCGAAACACCACACAAGCCGCATAACTATGTTAATAATTGTGTTGCATATTCAGGCACACACGATAATAACACACTTTTAGGCTATTTGTGGGAAACCCCTGCAGATATAAAGGTGGATGTAATGAATTATTGCTCCTGTAACCCCGAGGCTTGGAATGAGCAGGGCTGTGGAGCAATTATAAAAACAATTTTAGCAAGTAACGCAGGGCTTACAATTTTCCCTGTGCAGGACCTTCTCGGATACGGCAATGATACACGCTTAAACGTACCCGGCAGGGCAGAGGGCAACTGGCTGTATAGAATTACGAAGGAACAGCTGGAGCTTATAGACGTTCAAAAATACAACTACTTAAACAGACTCTATGGAAGGTAAGATTATGGCAGATTTAAAAGATATTACACTGTTTTTGCTTGATATGGACGGCACCGTCAATTTAGGCTACGACCCTATCGAGGGTGCAAAGGAGTTCCTTTTCACTTTAAAGGAGCAAGGCAAAAACTTTATTTTTCTTACAAACAACTCCTCAAAAAGCAAGCTGGATTACGTAGAGAAAATGAGAAAGCTTGGTTTTCCCTGTGAAGAGGAAAACGTTTTTACCTCGGGAATGGCTGCGGGTATGTTCCTTGAACAGCACAAAAAAGGCAGTAAGGTTTTTGTGTGTGGCACAAGATCACTTGTAGCAGAGCTTTCAAACTACGCAGTTTGCGTAGACCCTACAGGCGAAAATGCCGATACAGTTCTTTTAGGCTACGATACGGAGCTTGATTACAAAAAAATTACTACAGTTTGTGACCTTTTAGATGCAGGCGCAGATTACTATGCAACAAATATCGATATGGTTTGCCCTATAGAGGGTGGCAGATATTTGCCTGACTGTGGCTCCTTTGCAAATATGATTGAAGAGGCTGTTCACAGAAGACCTAAATTCTTAGGCAAGCCCGACAGAACAATGATAGATATTATTGCCGCTGCCCAGGGGGTACCTTATGAAAATATCGCAATGGTAGGCGATAGAATTTATACAGACGTTAAAACAGGTATTAATGCAGGTGTAACCTCAATACTTGTGCTTTCAGGCGAAACTACTATGGAGGATTACAAAAAATCCGACGTTAAGCCTGATTATATTCTCGATTCCGTAAAAGATATTTTAGAAGCGATTAAAGGTGATAACTATGACTAAAAAATTTATTAGTGTATTTGTTGTTGTTGCAGTGCTTTTGACACTTTTTGCAACAAGCTTTTCAGCATCGGCCTTGGTAGATACAACTATTATCTATGGTGATTTTGACGGCAAAAACGGCGTTACCACAAGCGATGCTGTGGCAGTGCTTAAGGCAAGTGCATTGTTAGGCTCTATTAATGATGAGGCAGCCTTTAAGCGTTGCGATATTAATAACGACGGCGTAATTACAATTTACGATGCTCGCCAAATTCTGCGTGCTTGTGCAGGCATTGCAACAATCCAGCCACAGGGCGAATTTTCAGGATTTGACGGTGGTGGCGTGTTTATAGACCCTGCAGTTGCAGTTGAATATTTTAATATTGCAGTTAACAAAATAAAAACAGAAAAGCCAGGCTTTATCAGAAACGAGGCAGTTGATATTACAGGCTTTAAGATTGATAGCGTTACCCTTTCAGGCTTCACAGCTAACGAATCTGCAGAAAGCGTTAGCAATATGATAGAAAGCATGCTTGTAAAGGAATCTGAGCCGGCCCCTACGCTTGAAAGCTTCAAGGATGAAAATTGCGACAATGCTATGTCTGTAGAAACAGAAAGCTACGTTTCAAAGCTTTCTGCCGATGAGGTTTTAGGCGTAAGGTGTGTAGATGATACCGAAAACGGCACCCTTATTATTGAAATTGCACTCCCTGATTGCGACCTTGACAGCGTTGGCCAAACAGCAATAGGCGACGTGCTCAGCGCACAAATTCTTCAAGAAAATATGGATACCATTGTTGGTAATGTTTTTGGCGCAAGTGAGGGTGGCGATGCAACACGTAAAACCATTAAAAACTGCGTGCTCAAGGCGGTAATTGATAAATCCGATGCAAGTGTAATTGAGTATACAACCTCGTACACAACAGAAACAAAAATTGCTAAGTCTGTTATGGGCCTTAAGGGTGGCATTCTTTCTGCCGAGCTTAACGATATAGAATACAGAACAGTTATCAATGTTGTTTACGATATTACCGATAAAAATACACAGGCATAATTCAATAGGTAAAAAGAGTAAAGCAACTGAAAAATCTTCATTTAAGTTGGTACGAGATTTATTCTGAAAAGGAGCAATTGATATGAAAAAATACGTTCTCGCATTAGACCAGGGTACAACCTCCTCAAGAACAATAGTTTTTGATAAAAAAGGCAGAATTGTGTCAAAGGCGCAATTTGAGTTTGAGCAAATCTACCCTAATTCAGGATGGGTAGAACACAACCCATATGAAATTTTAGATTCTCAGCTTCGCTCCCTTTCCGTTGCTCTTATGAACGGTAAAATTAATCCGAAGGAAATTGCGGCAATCGGTATTACAAACCAGCGCGAAACAACAATTCTTTGGGATAAGGAAACAGGAAAGCCTGTTTACAATGCAATTGTATGGCAGTGCCGTAGAACAGCTCCTATTTGCGAAAAGCTTAAAGCACAAGGGCTTGATGATTACGTAAAGGAGCATACAGGCCTTCTTATAGATGCGTATTTCAGCGCAACTAAAATCAAGTGGATTCTCGATAACGTTCCCGAGGCACGTACACTTGCAGCAGAAAATAAGCTGCTTTTCGGTACTGTAGAAACGTGGCTTATTTGGAATCTCACTAATAAAGAAATCCACGTAACCGATTACTCCAATGCTGCTCGTACGATGCTTTTTGATATCGAAAAGCTTTGCTGGGATGAACACCTTTGCAATACGTTAGGTATACCTATGAGCATTCTTCCCGAGGTACGACAGTCAAGTGAGGTTTACGGCTACGTTTCCGAGGATTTACCGGGCCTTAAGGAGCTGGCAGGCATCCCGATTTCGGGTGCTATCGGTGACCAGCAGGCAGCCCTTTTTGGTCAGGCTTGCTTTAATGCAGGTCAGGCTAAAAACACATACGGTACAGGTTGTTTCTTGCTTATGAACACAGGTGATAAAAGAATTCACTCTCAAAACAATCTTATTGAAGGTATTGCTTGGGGCATTAACGGTAAAGTTACCTATAACCTTGAGGGTAGTGCATTTAATGCAGGCTCTGTTATTAAGTGGCTTCGTGATGAGCTGCGTATGATTTCCGAGCCAAGCGAGTGTGATTTCCTCGCAGAATCCGTAAGAGATTCTAACGGCGTTTACCTTGTACCTGCATTTACAGGCCTCGGCGCTCCTTATTGGGATATGTATGCACGTGGCTGTATTGTAGGCCTTACCCGTGGAGCAAACCGTGCACACTTTGCAAGGGCAGTGCTGGAGAGCATTGCATACCAGGTTGCGGACCTTTGCGATGCAATGTCTAAGGACAGTAACATAATTATGAGTGAATTGCGTGTAGACGGTGGTGCATCTGTAAGCAACATCCTTCTTCAAATTCAAGCAAATCTTTCCTCTACAAAGGTTAACAGACCAAAGCTTGTAGAAACTACGGCTCTTGGTGCTGCGTATATGGCAGGCCTTGCAGTAGGCTTCTGGAAGGATTTTGATGAAATCGAAAAGGTTCGTGAGGTGGACAGGGTTTTCGTTCCACTTATAGATAACGATACAAGAGAAAAGATGCTCAAGGGCTGGCACAAGGCTGTAGAAAAAGCCAAGGACTGGGAAGAGCATTAAGATAATTATAGCTATTTAAATTTACGAAAGGATTATATGGAAGTATTAATTGTAGTTTTAAGCATTATAAGCATTGCTTTATCCGTTACCTGTATTGCTTTAGTGCTTTCACTTAAAAGCAACAAAAACAACGATTTTATCCACGAGGAATTTCGTCGCAACCGTGAGGAGCTGGCTGAGTCTGTTGCCCTTTCCCGTAGGGAAACCTCACAGGCAATAGCAGGCGTTGAGACAAAGCTTTCTGCGATGATAAAAGAAAATTATGAAAGTCGAATTAACACTACCGAAAAAATAGAGGCAGTACTTAAAAGCATACAGGAGCAAAATGCCTTAAGCTTTGAAAAGCTTGTGAAAAGTGTAAGCGAGGCTATTGCACAAATGCAAGCAAGCAATGAGAAAAAGCTTGAGGAAATGAGGGCAACTGTAGATGAAAAGCTTACAACCACCCTCACAGCAAGGCTTGATTCCTCCTTCAAAACAGTATCCGAGCAGCTTCAAAACGTTTATAAATCTCTCGGTGAAATGAAGGAGCTTTCCCAGGGCGTTACAAATAACGTAACCTCTCTTAGCCGTATTCTTACAAATGTTAAGGCTCGTGGCACCTGGGCAGAAGTACAGCTTGAGTCTATTCTTGACCAAACAATACCCGGTCAATACGTTAAAAACTACTCTCCAAATAACAACGCCGAGCGTGTTGAGTTTGCCGTGCGTTTTCCAAGCAGTGACCCACAGGGTGAAGATATTTACTTGCCTATTGACTCTAAATTTCCCTTGGAGGATTACGTCAGAGTTTGCGAGGCTGCCGACAGTGCAGATGCAGAGGGGCTTCGCCTTGCCCGTAAAGCGCTTGAGGACAGAGTGCTTGCCGAGGCTAAGGAAATTACTAAATACATATGCGTGCCAAAAACTACTCCGTTTGCGGTGCTTTACCTTGCAACAGAGGGGCTTTATGCTGAAATAATATCATCTAAAAGTGGCATAGCTGAGCGCTTGCAGGCGCAAAACGTTATGGTGGCAGGTCCATCTACAATTACAGCTCTGCTTAATTCCTTTGCAATGGGCTTTAAGGCTATGGCGATAAACGAAAAGGCAGATGAGGTTAGAAGGCTTCTCGGTGCCGCAAAAGCACAGTATGATACCTTTGGTGTTGTGCTTGAAAAAGCAAAGCGTAAAATCGAAGAGGCAGGCAAAACCCTTGATGAAGCAAGCCACCGTAACGATATTATACGCAAAAAGCTAAGGGGAGTTGAAGCTCTCGAGTCCTCTGAAGCAAGTGGCTTGTTAGCCTTAGATGAATAACGTAATATAAAATAAAAGGGGATGTAAAAAAAGCGCAGACCGTATAAAACCGGATATAGCAAGGGGTTCTGTAGGTTTAATAAGCCTATAGAACCCTTTAAAAATACAAGAAATATAAAATTGTTGAAAAAAGTATGTTTTATACTACGAACAA
>JAZNTU010000032.1:0-55515 GCA_045591945.1 Acutalibacteraceae bacterium
TATGGGAAGCACAAAAAGAAACGGATTTACTAATGCCGCAGGCACCTGGATTGATGTTCAAACGCTTAAGAATGGCAAAACAGCTGGAAAACTTAGTTGGAGTGACAGCAAAAGTTTAGAAAACATCGAAATTGTTGCATACTGGCTTGTTTCAAAAAAATAAGTATTTGATTATTTATTATTGCATTGAGTAAGCAATAAGCCGGCTAACATACACTAATAATTCCACACATTCGACAAAACACAGACCTCCTTGTAAAATGGTATTACCAAATACAAGGAGGTCATTTTTATGTTTAATAAGAAAACCAAACTGAAGCTCACGGACTTTGGGTGTAACCTTTTAGGGGGCGGAATGAACGAGTTTCGAAATGTGCTTCTCTCGGACGGTATCCCCACAGAAGATGTTGATGAACTGCTCCTGAAAATCATCAACAAATCTGAACGGTAGAGGTGATACTATGTTTGACTTTATTGAAGAATTTTACTACGGAAACATCGAGCCGCAAGAGTGCACAACCAACCTGACGGCAAAGGTTAAAAAGAGCCTTAGTGAGCTTAGCGGCAAAGAAGAACACCTAACATCACTTCTCACTGACAAGGAGCAGGAGCTTTTTACCGACTATGTAGCAACTTACATCAAGTTTTCAAGCCTCTGCAACGCAGATAGCTTCACCGTCGGTTTCAGACTCGGAGCAAGATTCACATATGATACTTTTATCGACAACAATAAAGGATAAATATTATGGCAAAAATTACCTATAGACAAGTCAACGATTATATGATACCCAACCTCAAACTCCCACCCAAAGAATCCACCATCCGCCTCGGCAAATGGAGTATGATGTATAAGGACTACTTAGAAAAACACAATCCTATTCTCTTCACAACGCTCCTGACCCAAGGCACCCTATACCAACACTGTGCAGAGATTGACACACAGGCTCAGTAAATGTTCTCCACCCTCGTCGAGCAAATGATAAAAACCGAAAACATCACCGAACACCTCAAAGAACAAAACCAACTCGAATGGGTACAACGCATGAACAGTGTTCAGAAAAAAGCAAGTGAGATTGTCTGCAATGAATTGATACATACATAAGATTATTTACCCTCACGGGTGGCTTTTTGATAATTTATGATGATGAGAGTTACTGGAATTAATGATTATACGAGTATATGTATGATTTCCCATCTCTGCGATATGTATATGCATCAATAATATCCCATTTTTCATTTTGCTGAGATAATCGGCACATAAGATTATATGTATTTGTCTTTTTACCAATCGATAATTATTTTGCAAGTTAAAAGGCGAATACAATATAACTAAAATAAAACTAATTCTTAACTGAATTACGGAATAGCAAATAACTAAACAAAATCCTCACCGAGAAATTTAACTGCCCCCAATTTGTGCTGTCCGCACAAATTGGGGCAGTTCACAATCCAAGGGGATTTTTGTATAGTTAAGCGAAGTGACTAAATATAAACGTATTGGACTTTTTTTCGGTTTGTGGTATAATTATTTACATCAAATGCTTAATAAATAATTATACCTTTCGGCAATATTATAAAGAGGCTGTACTGAACAATAATCAGCAGCAAGGATATTCCGTACAGCGCAGCCTTAATATTCGGCGAAGGTGTTGTAAAATGCTTTTGATTGTTTTATAATACAGGTAGTATTTTAAAGGATAAAGCTGAGTTATAATTTATATAAAACGGAGACAGTCAACTAAATGAAAAAAACAAGCGAATACACAGCTCTTTTTAAGAATATCGGTTCAGAGTGGAAATGGCTTTTAAAGCTAATGAGCCGCTATAAACCACAGATTGTCGGCTACACTTTTATGGGTGTGGTGGGTATTGCTATGGGTCTTGGTGCAAGCGTTGCTTCAAAATATCTTATAGATGCTGTTGTTGGTAAAAACAGCGCAACTATTATTTCTGCTGCATCCTTGGTTATAGGCCTTGCAGTTTTTCAGCTTGTAGTAAATGCAGTGTGTTCTTTTATTTCTTCACGGGTAGGAACTCGGGTAAATAATGAAATCCGTTGGGAAATTTATGATAGTATTGCAAGAGCTAACTGGGAGGATATTAATAAATATCATTCAGGTGACCTTATAAACCGCCTTGAAGGCGACGTGGGCTCGGTTTCAGGGAACGTTATATCATTTTTACCGGGGCTTTTCACGAAGCTGCTGCAGTTTTTCGGTTGCCTTGTAATAGTTTTGTATTATGATATAACCCTTGCCTTTCTTGCTCTTATGAGTACACCTGTTTTATTCTTCTGCTCAAGATTTATGACCAAAATGATGAGGAAATATAATCTTGAAAGCCGAGAAATGAACGGCAAAATTCTATCCTTCAGCGAAGAATCCGTTCAAAATTTGCAAACCATAAAGGCCTTCGGTTTAACAAAGGATTATTCCGAGAAATTCAAAGTTTTATTGACCGGCTATCGTGATATGAGATTAGCTCACGATAGATTTATGATTTTAACAACTCTGTGCCTTTCTTTTATAGGTCTTGTTGTTGCGTATTCCTGCTATGGCTGGGGTGTTTACCGTCTTTGGTCAGGCGCAATAACCTTTGGTACAATGACCTTGTTCCTGCAGCTTTCAGGTAGCCTGACCTCGTCATTTTCAGGCATAGTATCAATGGTTCCGGGTGCAATTTCGGTTGCAACTGCTGCCGGACGAATTAAGGAGATAACAGAATTAAGAAAAGAAAATACCGAAGATAAAGATACTGCAGAAGAATTGCTCGTAAAAGCGAGAGAAAATGGCGTTGCCCTTGTAGCAGAAAAAGTTACGTATTCTTATGCCGACAGTGAAAAAACTGTTCTCAACAGTATCGACTTTTCTGCATATCCCGGTGAAACTATAGCTTTTGTAGGCCCTTCGGGAGAAGGCAAAACTACCATTTTAAGGCTTATTTTAGGTCTTGTTAATAAATCTGAGGGTAATTTAAAATTGCAGGTGGAAAATGGGGGAGAAATAGACATCTCTCCAAGCACAAGGCATTTTTGCTCCTACGTTCCTCAGGAGAATACAATTTTTACAGGTACGGTTGCAGAAAATTTAAGGGTAGTAAATCCTGCTGCTACCGATGAGGAGTTAAAGGACGCACTCAAAATTGCAGATGCCTTAGATTTTATTGAAGCTTTACCAAAAGGTATAAATACAGTAGTAGGGGAAAGGGGCGTTAATTTCTCCGAAGGACAGGTGCAAAGGCTCTCTATTGCCCGTGCAGTTCTTTGTGATGCGCCACTTCTTGTTATGGATGAAGCGACCTCTGCCCTGGATAAAGCTACAGAGGAGCGTGTGTTGCAAAATCTTATGAAAAGCGATAAAAAAAGAACTTGTGTTATAACAACTCATCGACCCAGTATGCTCAGGTATTGCCACAGAGTATATGAGCTTCAAGAGGACGGTGCGTTGAAGGAAATACCTCCACTTAAGGATTGAGCTTTATTTTCGCAACAAGGTGAGAAACCTTTATTGCAAGGCTTTAGTGAGGTATACTAATGCAAAAAACGTAAATAAAAACAAAAAATATAAACAGTATGTATTGACTGTATTAAGAGGAATAAAATGAACAAACAGTTTATATGGGGCGCTGTTGGCAAAAGTGTTATGACGCTGAACAAGATAGCGTTCCCGATACAAAAGGATAACGGCACAATCATCCGATTTGATACTTCAATAGGAACAGCTAATATGGGTGATTATATTATTATGCATTATTGCAATAAAATACTGGATGAGCTGTTTCCTGTTTATCAATCTATTCATATCAGCACCCATTTGATGCCTACGACAGAGCAAGAGGCGACTGTAAAGCAGACTAAGTACAAATTTGTTTGTGGCACCAATCTGCTGACCTCGAGCATCGAACATCATTGGCGTTGGATTCTGCCGGATGGTGTTCGTGAAAAAATGAATTATCGCAACGTAATCCTGCTGGGTGTGGGTTGGGGTGAGTACCAGGAGAATTGCACCGATTATTCCCGAATGATTTATCGAACAATGCTGAATTCCAATTTATTCCATTCTGTTAGAGACCAGTACACCTTGGAAAAGCTTCAACAAGCAGGGTTTAAGAACGTTATCAATACCGGTTGCCCTACCACGTGGGCACTTACACCGGAATTCTGCCAAGCTATTCCTACAAAAAAATCAAAAGACGTTGTTGCTACTATTACGGACTATCGCCGTGATGCAGAAAAAGATAATGAAATGCTTGCAATTTTAAGCAGGAACTACGAGCACGTGTATTTGTGGCTACAGGGAGAGCATGATGAAGAGTATTTGCAAACCTTGAATGTTCCTGAAAATTTGACCACCATTCCTGCTTCTTTAGAAGCCTATGAGGAGATTCTTAAAAAGGGTGGCGTAGATTACGTAGGCACACGACTTCACGCAGGCATCCATGCTTTAAACCACAAAATTCGCAGCATTATTATTGCAGTGGATAACCGAGCAACGGAAATGGGCAGGGATGTGAATCTTCCGGTGATTCAGCGTAACGAGATATCTGAAATGCTTGAAAAGAAAATTAATTCAGAATTTGTAACAGATATTCAAATAAAAAAGGAAAATATCGAATTATTTAAAGCGCAGTTTAGGAGATAATTTACTAATGGCCAAACAACGTAACCCCAAAATTAATACCTACATAAATATTATAACCAGCGTTGGTGTTATGGTGGTTAATCTGTTTATCAGTTTTTGGCTGTCACCATATATTATTCGTACCATCGGCGTGGAAGCAAACGGCTTTGTTTCTTTGGCAAACAATTTTGTTACATATGCCAATTTGATAGTTACAGCTTTGAATGCCATGGCAGCAAGGTTTATTACCATTGCCTATGTCCAGAAGGATTATAAAAAAGCAAATTTGTATTATAATTCCGTATTCTGGGGCAATTTGGTTATTGTTGCGGTTCTCTTGATTCCGGCTATATATATGGTAGTTAAGCTGGAAACCTTTATTGATGTTCCGATGGATATTTTGCTGGATGTAAAGCTACTGTTCAGTTTTGTATTCCTGTCTTTCTTCGTGCGAACGGGTGCGCCCAATTACGATTGTGGAACCTACATAACCAACCGTATGGATTTGTCTTATATCCCCAGTATGTTTACGGCGCTTTTACGTTGCGTTTTACTTGTGGGAATGTTTGCAATTTGGGTTCCTCACGTATGGTACATTACCTTGGTTTCTACTGTGATAGGCTTCATCACCCTTGGCGTTGCCGGTCACTATACCCATAAGCTGACGCCGGAATTAAAAATCAGTTTAAGAAATCCAATTTGTTCATGGAAGGCTAATAAAGAATTATTAAGTGCGGGTATATGGAGCTCCATTGCCGGTGGCGGCGCTATGCTGTTAAGCGGACTTGATTTATTGATGTGTAATATCTACATTGGCGCTACTGCCATGGGAGTTCTTTCACTTTCTAAGACTCTTCCCGGTATTTTAAATCAGTTCTCAGATGCCATAGCAGGGGCTTTTTCACCGGAGATGACCATTAATTATGCTAACGGCAATAAAGAGGTGCTTTTGAAGGATATCAATAGGGCTATGAAACTATCTGCAGTAACTGTTACAATTCCCGCCGCAGGAATTGTTGTGATGAGCGATGTGTTCTATTCCTTGTGGGTGCCCTCGCAGGATGCAAAGCTCTTGCAGATGCTTACCGTTTTATCAATATTAAGCTTTATGATTAACAGTGGTATAATTGTTCTCCACCGTGTTTTTGCCGTGGTCAACCGAACCCGACTGAGTGCGGCAGCTATGATTATTACAGGTGGTTGCTCCCTTTTGTTTACGTGGCTGATGATTAAGTTCACAGACTGGGACATTTATGCGGTAGCCGGTGTAAGCAGTGTGGTGACTATAATCAAAAACGTTTTCTTCGTTACCCCTGTAACGGCAGTTTTGCTTGGGTATTCATGGAAGCAGTTCTTCCCCTGTTTAGGCACTACGACCATATGCTCTGCCATAGTTATTGCTGTTGGTATTATTGCAAAGCAGCTTTTATCTCCAAGCACGTGGTTGGGATTCTTCGTCACCTGTGGTGTTGTTGGTGTAATCGGACTGTGTATTAATGTATTCTTGGTTCTCAATAAAGGGGAAAGGGAATTCTTATTCAGCAAGGTTAAGAATAAGCTTCGTAAACAATCGGAGTAATATGGAGGATTTTTATATGGAAAAAATCGAACTGTTACGTATTGAAAAAAATGGTGGAACTGTCCGTTATGACTTTCAGTGCAGTGAGAACCTGAAAAAATACTTTACCGGTGTTGATTTTGTTGTTGAATATCCCGAAGCAATCGACTGTGTACCTGATGGCGTATTGGCGATTCCCTTTGCTACTAACACTTTGCAGCTTATGTGGCTGGCAGATTGTGAATTAGTGCTTCCTGAATTGGACCGCGATTTTTATGAGAGTATTCCAAATTTTTTGGAGGGCTTTCGTAATATGTATCCGGAGGCAAATTTTGCAGGTAAGCTGACTGTTGGCAGTGTTGTGGAATGCATTCCCGAAAAGAGTGGAGAAAGCGCTGCGTTTTTTTCAGGTGGCTTGGATGCTACCACTACGTTGCTTCGTCATTTAGATGAAAAGCCACATCTGTTATCCATCTGGGGTTCAGATGTAGACTTTGACAATGAAGATGGCTGGAATATTGTGGAAAAAGGGTTGAAGGATGCTGCAGAGCAGTATAACCTGCCTCTTGCGGTAATCCACAGCCGCTTTCGAGAGTTTGACGATGTTGTGAAGCTTACGGAGGATTTCCGAGATATTCTTAAGACATCCTGGTGGTACGGAGTCAAGCACGGCATAGGTTTGATTGGTCATGCTGCACCATACGCATGGCTTCATGGGGTAAATATGGTATATATTGCCTCCTCCTACTGTATTGAAGATGGAAAGGTACGCTGTGCCTCGGCCCCTACCATAGATAGCAATGTGGAATTTTGTGGTAGTAAGGTTTTTCACGATGCATTTGAATTGAGCCGTCAGAAGAAAACAAACTACATAGCTCAATATCACCGTGAGCATCCTGATACCGCAATTAATTTGCATGTTTGCTGGAAATCAAAGACGGGGGAAAACTGCTGTAGCTGCGAAAAATGCTATCGTACTATGGTAGGCATATGGATTGCTGGTATGGACCCTCGTGTTTTTGGTTTTCACTATGATAATCGTGTATTTAAACACCTTTATCAATTGATTGCACTACGAGAAGAACAGCTTCTCTCGGCCGCATGGACACACATGAAAGAAGAGTTACAAGAGAAATGGGATGATTTAGCAGATAAGCCCTATCGTAAGCATCTGGCTTGGATGCTGGATTTCGATTTTTTCAATTTGGAAGATAATGAGTGCAGAAAAAAATACAGAGCGTCATGGCGTTTTAAGCAAAGAATTGTAGATGCCTGTCCGTGGCTATATAAGCTTTACATTAAACTTCGTGGTCATAGCTACGAATGAGGTGCTTTGATAGGCAAAGAGAAGCTCTCAAGAAAGGCGTAGGCCTTTGAAGCATACGTAAAGAAAAATGTAGGATGCTAATATCTAACAATGTAGCCCACGTGAAATATTTTGAAAAAAAGACTATAAACTTACCCAAAGAGAGTTGGTTTATAGTCTTTTTATACTAAAATTTTAGTTAATAATAAAAAACAATGTAGTTTGATAGGATTTAATAAGAGTGTATTCAATTGGCTTTTATAAGGGAACAAACAAATTTTTTTATTGCTTTAATAATTTTTGTTTTAATGCTATCAATTTTTGTATGAAACACATTGTCCAAAATCCCCATGGACGATGAGTATTAATATAAACCTTGTCAAACAATTTCCCGATGATATCTGTACGCGTGGTTTGGTAAGAGCGAGTAAGGGTACACTCATTAGGTCTTGTGAACGGATATATTCCTTCAGCCTTCGCTTTACGAATCATACTTCTTCTATTTGCACCAGATAACATGGCACAATCATTCATCGTACACCAAATAAAAATCATCAGATAATTTGCCGTGGTTTTGGCTTCACCGACTTTGTTATCATAATGCTGCTTCATAATTCGAACCCCGTTAAAATGAGATTTCAATCTATGTATTTGTGTTTCTTCAGATTTCAAGGTTGTTGCAGAACCGGTACGATTCCGATAAAAATAAAGTGGTATATCTAATTCGAAGCATTTAGGGTTGTTGGCAACTACCTCAAACATAAAAATGCTGTCCTCACCATATGCTATATCAGGATAAAAAACACCACAATTGTTCTTATGCATAAATTCTCGTGATAGTACACTACCCCAAATTGTACTATCATAAAAATGTGAGTTAACACACAAAGAATTGTCATTGATAGCATTTTTCTCTTCATCAGTAAGCTCATCATTAAAAGTAAATGTTCCTATTTTCAAACGGTCGGGTTGTTTTGCAATTATTTCCTCATGTATTATTCCCAAACTATTAGTTTTAATAAAATCATCGGAATCCACCATCCAAACATATTCCCCAATAGCAGCTTCTAACCCCACATTTCTCGCAGTAGATACACCCTCGTTAGGTTTATCAATAATCCGAATATTTTGATGTAGCTGTGCATATGTTCGGAGTATTTCCAAACTCCTATCAGTTGAACCATCGTTTATACAGATAATCTCATACTCATCTTTTGTTATATCTTGGTTCAATAATGAATCAAGGCACTCACTAAGGTATTTTTCTGTATTATATACCGGTACAATAAAACTAAGAAACATTTTGACCTCCTAATTATCAAAAAGAACGAACCGAAGACAACCATATTGATCGAATTTATCCGTCCCGTAATCTATCAGTACTAATTAAATTTCGAATTTCAGTTGATTTTATAAATATTTTTTATTGCGGCACACCAGTTTTCAATACTGTATTTTTCAATAAATTCATCAGAATTAGAGGGTGCGTTTCTGTCAAGCTTTAACGCTTGTTCAATGGCATTTGCACAAGCATTATAATCCTCAGTCGGGTAAACAAAAGCCTTATCATAGCTATGTGCCCAGCCTGTACCGGTAATATCGCTCACAACGAGTGGCGTATTCTGAGAAATTGCCTCAAGAACACCATACGAAAATGCTTCACTACGACTTGCTGACAGAAAAACGTCCGATGCCTTATGGTACGCAAATAAATCCTCGGCACTTTCAAAAAACTTAATAAAAGAGCTATGAGGGTCAACATCTGTAAATTCTTTTATAGAATTCAGACTATTTTCGCTTGGAGTACCACTATGGCCAACAACACCTAAAACTACATCAGGGTTTGATTTGCTTAATTTTTCAACGGCCTTAAAAGCAATATCCATTCCTTTGGTATGTAAATGCCAGCCTAAAAACAAACAAAGCTTCTGATTATCTTTAATTCCAAGCTTTTTGCGCGTCTCTTCCCTTGTGGCAAAGGTAGTTACGTTTCTGCTAAAGGAAATGCCATTAGGCACAAAAAAACGTTTTGCAAAAAGGTAGGCTTTACATTTCCTTTCATTTACACTTACAACACTTATTTTGTTTATTCTGTATTTTAAGGATGTAACTGCGCAATAAGCCTTTTGTTGTGCAAGGCTCACTTTAGGATTAAACTCCATATGGTCGTGTACAAAAATCTTAACACCGAGAGCTTTTGCGTGATTCAAAATAATTTTGTGATACATTCCGAAGTGCAAATGTAAAATATCGATATTATTTTTATCAATAATCTCTTGTAAAAAAGTTAAAGCAGCTTCTCCATCTTTATGCTTTGTAAGATATACTTTAAACCCTTCGTTTTCAAGCCAATGCACCCAGGAGCTATCTGACAGTGTGTTGGGGGATTCGGGGAAGATAAAGAATAATTTATGATTATCTTTTTCCAAGGACTTACCCAACTCAAATACAGAAGCAATAAAGTTACCACTTGCAGGAGTCGCATAATCTGCAGCAATTAAAATATTCAAGTTATCACCTACTAATCAGCCGTGTTTTAATGATATCAAAAAAATTAAATTATTATTTTACATATATGGAAAGACGATAGATGAAAGCAACCGTTATAGCCCTATTTTTGATATAAATTCATCATATTCACAAACTGAATCCATATCTGCATTGGAAACGTTTTTTACATATTTAAGCTTTTGAGGTATTTCCTTTAAATTCACAAAGCCTCTTGCAAGCCAGGCTATAGGTAAAAGATATTTTCTTCCCTTAATAAATTTATACCGTTCCTCTATTTTTTCTGCGTTTGGGAAAAGAGTTTCCTTTAGAACACTTCCTTTAGAGCCAGCTTCATCGTTTCTCAAGGAGATTATTGATTTATCTCTTGTTTTGCCGAATAAATCTGCTCCAAAGGTATACTTTTTCAAGGCATCTAAATTAGCCTGGGGCATATCATTTGCTTCAAACGGCAATTCTATTTCAAACCACTTACAGCAAGCACAAAGAACAGTTTTGAAAAAGGTATCTAAATTAAGCTTTTTAGAATCCTCGTATAATTTTTCAAAATCCAAGGTGCTGCCATATGCCTTTAAAAACAAAGCAATGTCCATATACATTCTTATACCGGCACCACCACTGTATAAATGCTTTGCCAAATGGCAAAAAAGATACATAAGGTGAAGGTTTTTCTCCGGTGAAAATCTTTCACCGACATCTATTTGAGCAGTTTTTAAAGCGTCAGAAAAGTAAGAAATTACCTGCTCTCCTTTTCCCATATCAGAGTCCATAAGCTCTGTGTGGACCTCACATCTGAGCGCACCCTTATCATAGCTGTAGGTTGGCTCCCAATTATCTTTTATACTGTAACCGTTTTCAGCAAATATTTCGTCAACCTTTTGCCTGTCCTGTTTGTTTATAAGTATATCAATATCTCCGAAGGTGCGAAGTTCGGCAACAGGGTAAAGGGTGCGAATATACCATCCCTTTACAGGCATATGTGGGATTTCACTTTCGCTTAGCTTTTGCGATATAGCTTCAAACATATTTGCTTTATTGAAGTTCACGGCAATAGTCTGGTAATAGCAATCAACAAGCTCCTTTTTAATTTTTTCATCTGTTATAATGTCCCATTTTTTATCCATATAGGCCAAAATAGGCAAAATGTGTTGAATGTAAAAGAAGTAAAAAAGCTTACCCTCTTGAGTGTCTTGGTTCAAACAAGGCTTTCTGTTGTGTATAAATGCAGAAAGAATTTCCAATACAACATTTTCTGTCATTTATAATCACCTCTTTCATTCTCCTGTTAAAGTCAAAACACATATTTCGGGTAAATTTAAAAACCTTGGAACAAGCTTATAACCGGACAGACCCGAGGTTATTACCAGCTGCATTTTTTCTCCAAGCATAAAAAAGCCATAATCATATTCAGGGAACAAGCCCTGTATAGGCGCATATAAGCCACCTGCAAAGGGCAGCCTTACAACACCACCGTGGGTATGTCCACTTACCACAAGGTCAATGTTGCTCCAATAATTATGGGCACCGTTAAAAATAAATGTATCAGGCATATGGGCTAAAACAATTGTGGGTAAGTCTGTTTTCTCCATATCCTTTAAAAAGATATATTCATCTGAATTTTCAAACTCTTCTTTTGTTCTACCGAAGGGGAAAGCGTGCCCCATAGTTGCGCCAATGCGAAGCTCTTGACCACCGATTTCACAATCTACAAAAGAGTCGTCTAAAACTACAATACCTTTTTCTGAAATCGCATTACTGAAGCTATCAAGTATATCACCACTGTATTCCTTTTCCTGATTACCGTAAGAAAGATATACAGGTGCAATATCTAAAAGAGCTAATAATAGATTTTTAGTTTTAGAAAAACCACTCTCAACATCCCTATCATCGAGCATATCACCAACAACAAAAATTGCATCCGGCTGCTGCTCGCTTATCTTAGCCAATAGCTTACAGTTTTCTTTGCCGTATTCTTTGCCGTGAAGGTCAGAAATAACAACAACTTTTACATTCCCGGACAAGCCTGAAAGCTTGATGGTGTATTCTGAAAGCTTAATACAGACGTTGCTGAATATGGTAGTTACAATCGTTATAACTACCACAAATGCTAATATTAAGGTCGTAACTTTTTTTAATTTGTTTTTATTTTGGTTCATTTTATACCCTTTAAATCTTGTTCCATATAAAATTTTGGGTTGCATTTTCTTTAGGTATTATTCGACAAGGGTTACCTACTACTACACTATGACTCGGTACATCTTTATTAACAAATGCATTGGGCGCAATTAAAACATCATCACCGATTGTAATACCACCTATTACCGTGGCATTTATTCCTATCTGTACGCAATTACCGATAACAGGTGCACCTTTGGGGTTGCCTACATTGTTACCTATTGTAGAGCCCTTATACATGTTAACGTTTTTTCCTAAAATGGCAAAGGGCGATACAGTGATATTATAAGGGTGTATCATACAAAAACCATCACCGATTTTAGTGTGGGTTTTTATTTCAATTCCGTATTTTCTGCAAAGTCTGTATAGTTTGTATTCATAAAATAATTTAAGTGGTTTGAATTTCGTTTTTTGCGAAAGACGAAAATAAACCATATATCTAACTCTGTGATAAAATATAAAATCTTTTATAAAACTGAAAAAAGAAAAGTTTTTACTATCCCTTAGGCGCATATAGTCATAATACCAAGGTTTGTTTTTTATTTTCATTATCATCACCTTTTGTAGAGTTGTTGTTTTTAAACTATGTATTTCTTAATTACGGGTATTTTATTTAAAACTAATGAAATTAAATAAGATATAACGGATGTGAAAATTGTTATTGCTGGGACAGATAAAACGGGGTTGCTTATTGCGTCTTGAATATCCAAAGCAATTAAAGCCTGAAGGATAAATATGTGTACAAGATATGCTCCAAAGCTGTATTTTGAAAGATTAACAACTATTTTATTAATCTTTTCGTAGCCTTTTGCATTATATTTAAACCAGACAAATACAGCAACTGACATTAAAAGCACATTTACTGAAGAAGCGCCATAGAAGGCTTCTACAAACCCATCTGCAATTTTTGAGGCTAACAAATTTAAAAATACTGTAAGAACAAGACCTACTACGCCAAGAATATATGTAATTGTTCTGTAATTTTTGCTGATTTCGGTTTTATTTAAGTAGAAACCCAGTATGAAATAAGATAAGTAACCGAGTACGAGAGTTATATTGAAATTTCCGAAAACTGTATAAACGTTTTGAAAAATTATTTGTATATCGCCACTTAAAAGGTAACGTGTTACCAAGTCAATTTGTGTTTTTATAAAACAGAAAATTATTGATAAGAGTAAGAAATACTTGATTAATTTATCGCTTTGTTTCAATTGCTTTATAAGAGGAATGCACATATAAAGTCCGATAATCATAGGTAAAAACCAAAGATGAATTGCACCCGAAATGAAGCTACCTATAATTTCAGCGGGGATTATTTGATATCCTTCAGTAAAAATCAGATGACCTACGGTGTCAACGATAGCATAGAAAGCAGACCATACAATGTATGCTATTGCCATACGGGATATATATTTTTTATAAAGTATTTTAATTGGAATATCTCTTGGTAAGAAAAGTGCACCGCTCATCATTACAAAAACCGGAACACCCCATCGTGTTGCACTGCTGCATATATTGTAAAAGTTCCATTCTGCACTGGCTACTTCAACGCTGGTTATATTCAGCGCTGTTACATGAAGCAAGATAATAGCTATAGAGGCAAAAACCCTGAGATAATCAAGGTGATATTGTCTTTGAATAAATTTGTTTTCTGCCATGTTAAGCTCCTTTTAAAGTTACTGTAATAAGCGTCAATTACTTTTTAGTGTGCGATTGGTTTTGTTGTTGGGTTAAATAACTGTTGTGAATTTTTCGTTCATTTTAATCATTTTTTTTAAAATAATTCTTCAAGCTGTGAAATGATTTTTTGGTTTATACTCTCAAAATCACAATTTATCAATGCTTTTTTACAGTCCTCAAGCTTTTCTCTGTTTTTATACAGTCTTAAAATATTCTCATATACAGATACTGTACTTGTATCACATAAAAACCCATCGAAACCGTTTTCAATTTGATTTCCTGCTGCTGCGTAGGTTGCAAGAATAGGAGTACCGAGAATTTTTGCCTCCATAATTGAAAGGCTGTAGCCTTCAAATATACTTGGCTGAATAAACAAATCGCATTTTTTTATATACGGATAGGGATTGTTTTTCATTCCCAGCATAAAAATATGCTTTTCCATTTTATGCTTTGCTATTTGCTCTCTCAGTTCCTTTTCAATAGGGCCTCCACCGACTATATACCAATTTATATCTGTGTGGCCCTCTTTAACAAGCCTTGCAACAGCCTCTACTGCAAAGTGCAAGCCCTTGACGGGCGCCAACCTACCACAGGAAACTATATTGAATTTGTTTTCAGAAAAAAGGTTTTCTTCAATAGGTTCCTTGCTTTTTTCTATAATAGAAACTCCATCAATTACATTATTAATAACAACAATTTTATTTGCATATTTTTTTCTGTATGCTTTTAATTCTTTAGCAATATTATCGGATACGGCTATTATCTTTTCGCTTTTTTCATAGCCATATCGGTCGTGGTATTCCTTTCGTATTGCACCGTGGTGGTAAAACATTAAAAACTTTTTTGCATTTATAGCTTTTACGGCTATTTCTGCAGTTCTGTCGCTGTAAATGATAGCTGTATCAAAGCTTTCACCCTGTAATTGTTCTTTTATGTAGCCTGAATAAAGGTGATTTTCCAAAGCTTTAAATAAAAAGTTTAATATACGCCATATAAGGCGACGAAAGTGAGTGGTGCCTTGAGGCTCCTCTAATATATTATATAGCTTTTTAAATTTATATGGTTTTGTAAACGTAACAGGGTTGTGCCTGTCTGCCACAATGAGTCTGCAGTTTTTTGTGAGACGCTCTGCCATATCAAGGTAATTTTGCGTAATAAGGCAGGTTACGTCATATTTATCATAATCAAGCTTGTTAATAAGGTTTACAAGAGCTGTTTCTATTCCACCAATCCACAAGGCTTGACTTATAAAAATAATTTTCTTCTTATTATTTTTCAAAGCTACTCTTCTCCGGTAAAATGGTCTGGAATGCAGATTTTAACTTATCTGAAAGGCTCTCAAATGTCATTTCATCTGCATCGTCATTTACACATATCATATCATTACTTTGGTTCCTAATTGCACTACATACAAAATCAACGGTATCTTCATTAACAGAGCAAACAAGGTTATCTGTATTATACGGGCTGAAGTATCCACTTGCTACCTGCCACCAAAGCATTACCCATTGGTTAACGTCATCTGCAGAACGGAATTTGTGGGAGCTTGTTTTATCCAGCAAGTCTTTTTCTGCTTCCCATATAGCTTCAAAGGTCTTTTTTAAATATGCTGCGGGAGCGTGCAGATTTTTAAAGCCAAAAAAGTAATCGGGGAACAGCTTTTCTAAGGCGAAGGTTCTTACGTTGTCCTGCCATCTGTAGTTTTTGCTTATATATTTTTTTCTAAAGCGTTTTATCTGTTCTTTTTTATTAAAATGGTTGTTTATAACTACCATATCGTTAACTGCCGCATGCTGCCAGATGCCCGTATCCCCCTGAAATGCCATAGGCACTTCGCCACCATATGTGCAGGGGAGACCATCGTTAAAATACGCTTTTTTGTCCATATGGCGAACAATAAACGTATCGTCATTAAAATAAACAAACTTCTCTGAAAGTCCGGGTATACGGTGGATATTCATTTCAATGGCGTGGGAGCTAAAGGTAGGAAGATATTCCGGGGGAATGAAATCTGTATGCTTTACAATATTAAGCTTAGGGTTGTTTAAATTTAAAAATTCAGGAACGTGTCCCCAGGTAACGAAATGGATTTTATTAACCCAAGGCGTGAATTTTTCAACACAGCGAAACCAATAGGGGAGAAGACCCCAATCACGATAACGACTGACAGAGTTACTGTCGTCATTAACGTTGGAATCGTATTTAGCTTTTTCACTTTGCCATTCGGGGTCGTTACCGTCAACCCAAAGAATAACGAAATCTATTCCCATAACAAACCTCTTATTTTATCAGTTTTTTGTTTTACAAATTTACATAATACTCCACAAAAATAATCAACCTTGAAAAGCTTAAATATGAGTATTCTTATATAATCCAATGCAATACAGCCTATAAAAATTGCAAGAGCAATTGCTATTATTAACATAAGGGCTACCAACAAATTGTATTGTGTTAACCAAGTAAAAGCATTATTTATAATACGCCAGAAAACAAGTGGATGAACGTGAATTATGTAAACAGAAAAAATCGCAGGAGTAATAAAACTAATTAATTTTATAAGTTTTTTATTGCTTAACTTAAGGTTGCTAAAACAAAGCAACAAGCAAACGGCCTCGCCAACTGCAATAGGTGAGGTGTAAGACATAAAAAGGTCTCCGTGGGAAGGTGCGCCAAAAAGCTTAGCTGTTACAAGCTCAACAAGATATTTATAAATAAAGTTTAATAAAGTAAAGCCGAAGCATGCAATAATACATTTATATGGCTTTTTAACTGTTACTGGGTATTTGGAAAAATATCCGCCAACCAAATACATAACCATAAGCCAGGAGAATTCAAATCCATTTTGTATTTTAAGAACATCATTTCCTAAAGATAAAAATGGTATAACACAAAAAACAAAGCCTACTGTTAAAAGAAAATATTGAAATGTTTTTTTAGGCAACGTACGTATAAGGTGATTTAATAAAGGAGTGAACATAAACATCACAAAATACGCGTTAAAAAACCAATAGCGTCCCCTTATCAAGGGAAGAAACATAGATATAGCTTCTTTTACCGAAAAGAAATCTTTATTATAAACAAATAAAATCAGCGAAACACCGACAGACCAAAAAACAACGTTTGCCCATAGCTTAAGCATTTTTTCTAATTTGAAGGTGTTTTGCCACCCCACGTAACCGCTGACAAGAGCAAAGCAATTTACGCCACAATAAACAAGAATGTATAATGTATTGAAAAAATAATAACTGCCTTGCAGGCCCTCGTTTAAATATGCAGATAAAACTCCGCCCTGCATCAATATGTGACCTATAATAATAAAAAACATTGATACGATACGAAGAACATCTATTCCTACATTTCTTTGCTTCATCGCTATCCTCTTATCTTTTTAATATACTTTTTACCAAAACTGCAATCTTGTGCCTTGCTTGCTGTTTATTTTTTGAGTTCTTTTTTGATATGTGCTTTTGTTTTATAAACAATTAACAACTAAAACCCAAAGGTTGCATTATCCAAAACTATCAATAAGAATAATATTGTTTAAATTGTGGTAAATATCGACGTTGTTTCATTATCTGTTATTAGTTATTTTTTAAGTACATATTTTATAACTTTAAATAAATCGAATTCCCTGCATCTTATATCAATAGCTTCAAATTTATTTGTCCTTGTATACGTGTGTAAACCACTTATATTTTTATGTGTGGTAACTATATTTTGCGAAAAAATCTCGCAACAAACGTTTTCCGAAAATACTGATTGAGATATATCAATTTTATTGAAGGATAAGCCCTCGCCGTAACTATTTTCGCAATTAATTTGGGAGGGCCTGTAAACGCCATCTTTTTCTACAATAATTGGACCTGCACCTCTAACTTGAAGGGCGTTATAAGAATGCCATTCTATTGGCTCTACACTACATTCTTGACCATCTAAATGAAGCGTATATGCTTGTGGTTCAACCTTTTCGTTTAAAGGGGTCGGAATGAACGTTAACAATATCAGTTCACCATTATTTTCAAAAACGGTTGTATCTACGTATTTCCCTTTTAGAAGGATAGCTTCACATTTCCATTCATACGGGAAACAAACAGCTTTATACAAACGAACTTCGTTTGCTTCGGATGATTCGGGAATCATATACCAGCAGTCCGAATGCTTAAATACAAAGGGATAGGAATAATGACAATTGTCTTTTATAACCACCGTCGCCTTCGAAACAGAGCAATCGCCATATACCTCAACAACCTCAATATGACCTTTATCCTTTACAACAGCTTCATAAAACATATAGGTCTTGCCTTCGTTTTCAACGAGTATAGGGTCAGCAGCCCAATTTTTATACGTACCGGGTATTACCTTGTCGATAACAAATTTTTTCCTGTCCAGTATGCTGTCCTGTTCCCTTTTACAAATAGCTATTTTAAAAAAGTATGGCGATAAAAACAATTTTCCGTATAATTTATTAAACATGTTTTCCTCCTACTTCTTTTTGCTTATGGATATATAGTTTCGTGTTTTAGCGTACAACACGAGTAATTTTATAAGAAATGTTTTTTCTTTTTTCATTAAACTATACAACAGCTTATTTCTTCTGCATTGGTTTTGCAATTCTCCAATACATTCATTTATATAAAAATCATCAACAAAGGATTTGCACAAAAATCGTATTTTAGAATAACTTGTGGTTGTTAATTTGCAAAAAAGCAAATCGAAATATATCCCTAAAACAATGTTTTTTAAGCCGGGAACAGTCACGTTGTATTTTTGCATAATTATTTTTTCATATTCTAAAAAAACCTTTGCTATTAAGTCTGTATTTTTTACAACATCCTCAATTATGTTAATTCTATCATAGGTTCTGTCATTATAATAATCGATTAAGTAAATATAATAAGGTTCAGATAATATGGCAATTGTGTTAGCAAAGCAAAGCGTTTGTAAAACTGCACTCAAGTCCTCATAATTGGTAAGACCGACGTCAAACTTTATACCATTTGATACAAATAAGTCTTTTTTTACTAGCTTATTACAGTAGGAGGAAAGATAATTGCTGTGAAATAATGCCTCGAATTTCTCAATAAAATCTCTTTGGTTAATTTTTAAATGCTCTTCAAATGATTTTGTTTCCTCTTTAACAACAGTTTCGCCTGCTAAATAAACAAATTTCATTCCAAAAATGATTAGGTCTATGTCGTCTTCTATCAGCTTTTCAATTTTTGGCATATCAATCTTTTCCAATAGGTCATCAGAATCAACAAAGAGCAGATATTTACCTACAGCGTCTTCTACACCTCTATTTCTTGTTGCCGAGACCCCACAGTTTTGTTGTTCAATATATTTTATAAAGCTATATTGGGAGCAAAGGCTATTACAAACAGAAGCTGTATTATCTGTGGAGCCGTCGTTAACTATTATAATTTCGTAATTAATCAAGTCGGAGTCTATAATGCTTTCAATTGTTCTTTTTAACGTGTTTTCGCAATTATACGCAGGAATTATTACGCTAATTAATCTCAAGTCCCCAATCCTCCCAGAAAAATCTATAGTTTGTGTAATCGTCATATACGTTAATATCTATATCGATGTAGCACCTGTTATAAAACCAAATAAGAAATACGACCAAAAACATTGTGAGTATTAGTTTTAACTTTGGTGGGATATCCAAGCTTGTTCCTTCACTAACACCCGCAAGCCTTTCATCCTTGTAATCTGCAAAGGAAAGGGGGATAAAAATAATAAGGAACTGTAAATAATAGTCTGTAAGCCTTGTAAAAACATTATCAAAGCCTGAAAACATTTGTAAAACTGCTGCTGCAACAATTAAATTGGCAACCTTTGAAAAGTATTTACCATTAAAGCCTTTTAAAGCAAAGCCTGCGATTATAAACAGAGCTATTAAAAAGAATCGTCCACCTAAATCAGAGTTACTTCCAATAACTTCTTCTTCATAATAAAAATCCTGCATAAGCCGTACTATTTGGTTTCTGTTTATAAAAACAGCAACTGCACCGCAAGAATATATAATCAGTGTCCGCAAATTGAATTTTTGCTTTGATAAAAAATATGCCGGTAAAAATATTAAGGCAGGCGTATGAACAACGCCGGCTAATATTGTAAATAATAAAAACTGCTTTGGTTTTTCCTCCATAATACCCACAAAGGCTATCATTATAAGTCCCATTGCTATTGACTGCTTAATAGCGCTAAAGCCAAAGCAGTAAAAACCCATACAGTTCCAAACTAAAAAGCTGAGCCAGGGGAGAGGAGAATATTTATAAATTAAATAAGCTACCACAGCCTCAATAAATATAGCAGAGACAATAAGAAATACTTGAAATTCGCCGTCAGACAGAGTTGAGAAAAACTTCAACAGCCAATTAAAGCCGAAGTTTCTGCCCCCTTGAAAAAGCTCTTCGCTAAACCAAGCCTCATTTAAAGTTCGCCAATATTTATAGCAGTAGCTTTGCATGTCACCGGTAAGATATTGGTGCCTCAAGCCTGAAAGAAGAGAATGGAGAACAGCCATTATTACAATATATTGCTTTCGGTCTTTTGCGCCCTGAGGCATTAAAACACCTAAAGCTATAATCGCAACTAAAAGTAAAAAGTATTCTAAGCTTTCCATGCTGTCTCCTTTCAAGTTTTATTTTATAGAACTAAAAAATCTTCTGTTTCTTTAACCGAAGCTCTGATAGAAAAGCTTTTGCCTCGTTCTATGGCCTTTCGTTCATATTCCTCTTTTAAGCTGGTATCAGCTAAAAGCTTTTTTATTCCTTCTGATAATGATTTTTCGTTACATTCGGTTATTATTCCGTATTGTGAGCTGCCTAAAAGCTCCTCCATGCCACCGCAGTTAGTTGTAGCAATTGCTTTGCCTAATATAAGTCCTTCGGCAACAAATGAAGAAAAGCCTTCATAATCTGACGAGCAGGCTAATATATCTGCTTTTTTAATATAGGGGTAGGGGTTATCCTTAAACCCTAAAAGAGTAACTGTTTCTTGTACGCCGGAGTCTTTGATAAGCTGCTCAAGTCTTTCTCTTTCGCTGCCCTCACCGATTATTAAAAGATTATTTAAAAAGCCATCGTCTAAAAGGATTTTGTGAGCTTCAATGAGTCGGTCAAATCTTTTTTCTACAGAAAGTCTGCCTACAGAAACAATTGTGGGAATTTTCTCATCAAAAGAAAAATCATCAACGCTTTCATCAGACTTTTTTCTGATACTGTAATCATCTATAACGTTATAGATGATTACAGTATCAAACTCATTTGCGTATATGCTTTTAAAGCTTTTTTCTACGTCTCTGGAAACGCATACAATCTTATGAAAGCTTTTGTACCACTTTACGCTTTTTTTCTTGAATTCATTTATATTGGTCATTTTTTTTGTTAAATTGCAATGAACCCAAGCAATTTTCTTTGCTTTTTTATTGGTCGAGGTTGAAATAACCTTTGTAGCACCGCATTCAAGGTATGCAACCTCTATATCATAATTATCCTTAATATGTAACGGATAAAGTGTTTTTAACAAAACACCAAGTCTGTATTTGTAATTGTTGAATTTTGAAAAACAAGGATATATGTATTTGTATTTGATATTATTGCTTAAATATCCTTCAGGATTTTCCTTCCATACAGTTTGAACTGTAATATCAAATTTTTCAGTATCCATATTATTAACAAGGTTTTGAAGCACCTTTTCTGCTCCGCCACCGGATAAGGTTTCAATAAAAAACAAAATTTTAATCATACTAATTTCTCGCAATAAAGCTCCAAAATCTTATTCACCATTTTTTCGCTGTCTAATCCTAAATTTTTGATTTTTTCTTCATATGTATGGGGTGCACATCTTTCTGAATCACAGATAGCTTGAACCCATACATCCTCCAATTCTTTTAATGATAATCTTCTTATCAAATCAGTTAATACTACGTCCTGAGGGACGCAGTCGCTCATTACACACGGTAACCCGTTGGCCTGTACCTCAATAACCGAGAGAGGCATACCTTCATATAACGAGGGGAATACAAAAACATCCATTGCACTTAAATATTTATGCACGTCTGTAACGTTACCGGTCATTATTATATTTGAGGATAAGTCGAGGGCAGCTATCTGTTTCTCAAGCTTTTCCCTGTCTTCACCTTCACCTAAAAGCAGAAGCTTAGCATTTTTGTTTTTTGCGAGTATTTTAGGCATCAGATTTATTAAAAAGCTTTGGTTTTTTACATTGGCTAAATGCCCTACGTGACCTATAACAAAGCTATTTGTGAGCTCAAGCCTCTTTCTTGTTTCTTCACGATTCATCTCACTGTAAGCAAATTTTTTTGTTTCTATACCGTTGAGAATAGTAATGCCTTTTTTATGGTATAGCTTTTTACCAAAAAGAATTTCTCCGGCTTTAACACCACAACCTACGTAATGAGTTGAACAGCGCACAATTATCAGCTGCATAATTTTTTCATACAACCTTTGAATGCGATTTTTACCAGGCTGCTTATCCACACTATGAGAGTGCGAAATTCTTATTGGCACTCCACATGTTTTGGCTACAAGCATTGCCCACCCGGAATTAAACATTGTGTGTGCATGAACAACGTGATACTTGTTGCTTTTAATTAATCGAAAAAGCTCTTTTAAATAATTTATATAGCTTGACGAGGGTTGGGGCAGATGATAAATATTACAGCCTTTTTCCAGTAATTCCTGTTCATATTCGCCTATCTCATCACCAAAAACGATATAGTCTATTTGATAAAAATCAGAATTACTGTAATAGCCTATATTTCGTGCTATTTTTTCAGCTCCGCCTATTTTTAAAGAAGCGGCAATTTCTAAAACTTTCATAATGCTTCCTGATTATTTTATTTTACTAATTACTTGGAAAACTACGTCTGTTAATCCAACAAGCTTTAATTTTATAGGAATTGCTATTAATTGACACTTAAACCCTATGGGAGCAACTTTTTTGCTGTTAAACAAGCTGCACATAGCTTTCAATTTTCTTCTGCGTTCAAGAAAAGTTAAACCGCTTTTTGCAAGATCGTTTACTACAGAATAAGCGTTCCTGTAAAAAAGCCATGCCAAAGACCGATTTATAAGCTTACTTTCTGTTTTGCTTTTCTTCAAAGCTTTAACCATACCATCGTAAACGCCGAGTAACTGCTCAGAGAGATTCTCTCTATATTTTCTTGAAAGCGATTCTTCGTTGCCTGTATCTGCAAAATATATTTTGTCTGATAATCTTTCAAACCTATCGGCTAAAAGCAAAAAAGAAAAAACGAAGGTTAAATCTTCACCTACACTTAGCTCTTCGCAAAATCTTAAATTTTGCTCATTTATAATTTTTCGCTTAAAAATTTTTGCACAAGGTGAATTAATTGACCGTGTAACTATGCCATCACTGACGAAAGCTTCTTTCTCGCTTGAGGTGTTCACATTGCATTCAGAAAATTCACGAGTTTCTTTAACAAGTCCGTTTGTTACAATCGAAAAACCGAACTGATAAAAATCTGCATTGCTCTTTATGTATTTATCAATAGTATCAAAGCAGTTATTGTCAACGTAGTCATCGCTATCAACAAACATAACGTATTCACCGGTTGCCGCCGAAAGCCCTGAATTTCTTGCAGATGAAACGCCGCCGTTTTCTTTGGTGATGTATATTATGTTTTCGTGCTCTGCCTGTAAAGCTTTGCAAATGCTATCAGTTTCGTCCGTTGAACCATCATTGATGATGATAATCTCTACGTCGGCTCTATTTTGTAATATGATTGATTCTATACACCTTTTTATAGTTTTTGCTGAATTATAAACAGGGATAATTACTGAGTACTTCATTCGATTTTTAACCCTCAATGATGCTCAACAATGATGTTTTTATTGTATCTATATCAAACCTCTTACAAAGCTCGAGGTTGTTTTTGGAAATAACTTCACATTTTTCAGGTGATTTATAAAAATCTCGAAAGGCTTTTGCGAAATCTTCTGCCGTATTCTCTTGTAGTAAAACACCGATTTCTTCCGTTACAATATCTCTATGACCTCTGTTAAGAGAAGCAACAATTGGTAATCCTGACGCCATTTCTTCTATTATATTTAAACCCAAGCCCTCTCTGAAGCTTGCAGAAGCACCTAAATTGCAAACAGATAGAATTCTGTTTACATCGTGCCTGTATCCTAAAAAATGGATTCTATCATCAATCTTTAGTTCATTACACAAGTTTTTAAGAAATTCTGCTTTTTCGCCTTTACCCAAAAGCAATGCCTTTAAATTGGGGCATTCACCTTTAAGTGAGGCAATAGCTCTGATAATAGCTTCTTGGTTTTTGTTATCATTCAATTCACCGATAACTGCAACCACAAAATCATCATGAGACAGGCCAAGCTCTTTACGGATTTCTATGCAATCCTCTTTCGATGATTTGTAAAATTTTGAAGTTTTTACGCCTATACCGGGTATATAATGAATTGTTCCGTATTTTTTTAATTTGAACTCCTTTGCAGCCTCAAAATCTTCTTTGTTTATTGCTACAAGAGAGTTTGTAAAATGTGCGGCAAAGCTCTCAATTGTCTTATAAATTAAATTGTTAAGCTTTGAGCCACCTTTATAGAAGTGAAATCCATGAGCAATATAGGTAACTTTTGTTCTTTTTTTGCCTGCAAAAGCCAGTCGTGTTAAAAGACCCATTACAGGCTCATTGGTAACAACGATGTCGTAACGGTCTTTTTTTGCAATTTTTGTTAATTGGAGAAAGCCTTTTAAGTTGGAAATTTTGAACGGGCTTCTTTCCAAAGCTACTGTTCTGATTGAGCTGTTTTCGATGCCGTCAAAAAATTCAACCAATTCATTAACTCTTTCGCCAACAGGGGAGCAAACCAAATCAACATAATAGCCCTTTTCGTGCCAAAACTTAATATGTTCGGTAAAAAATTGAATTGCCATTAAGTCAGTACAGGTTAACAATATCCTCTTCATTTATTTCATCGCCTCAATTATTTTTTCAGCAATTTTCTCTCCACTCATACCGTAAATATCGCGAAGGTATGTCTGGTCGCCTACTGTACCACAAAATGTGTCATCAATACCAATTCTTATCAGTCTGCTGTTTAGTCCGTTATCAGCCATAACCTCACTTACAGCGCTGCCAAAGCCACCCATAATATTATTCTCTTCGCAGGTTACAATTATGGTGTGTGACTCTGCGCATTTTTTTATTGTTTCTTTGTCTATTGGCTTAACTGTGGGGAAGGAATAAACCGATGGGGTTATACCGTTCTCTGCTAAAATAGCCAGTGCCTTATCAATTTCCTCATATATAGCGCCGGTAGTTAATATGGCGACATATTTGCCTTCTTTAATGGGTATAGCCTTACCGATTTCGTAGTTTTCAAGGGTTTTGTGAATAGGCTTTTCGCCACCTCTGCCCAATCTCAAATAACAGGTTCCCGGATATTTAGCGATGGCTTTTGTAACAGCAGCAGCTTCCATTGCGTCACCGGGACAAAAAACTGCCATATTTGGAATTGAACGCATAACAGAAATATCCTCTGTTGCGTGATGGCTCATACCGAGAGAGCCGTAAACAAAGCCACCACCAACGCATACAATTTTAACGTTAGCGTTATGGTATGCGCAGTCATTTCTGATTTGTTCAAGGCAACGCAGGGTAGGGAAATTGCCTATTGAATATGTAAAAACGGTTTTGCCTTCAAGAGCCATTCCGGCAGCTAATGAGGTCATATTTTGTTCTGCAATACCTGCATTTGTAAATTGATTGGGGAATTGCTCAAAAAATGGCTTTAATACACCAAAGCCCAAATCACCTGTAATAAGCTCAATATCCTTATTGGTTTCGCATATAGAACAAAGGGTTTTAACAAACGTATCGCGCATTTAGTTTTCCTTCCTTTCGTTCATCCACGTTGGCTTCCAGGTAGCCGAGGTTGTATGGTCATTATAAATATCATCATTCTCTGTTGGCATAACAGGACATTCTATGCCGGTGGGAGTATATACGTCCTCAACACCATCGGGCTTGTTTTTGTGTAGCTCTGTTACAGCAGTATCATATTCCCAACCGTCGTGAGGGAATCTGTAGTGCCATAAAATATCATTCTCCATAAAGGGGATTCCATATCCCTTTACCGTGTTAGCAATAATCACGGTTGGCTTTTTGCTTTCAAGCTGTTGAGAAAAAACTGATTTCAACTGTTGATGGTCGTTGCCGTTAATATCAATAACGTTCCAACCGAATGCTTTCCATTTATCGGCTAAGGATTCTTTTGAAATCGTTTTCTCACAAAAATCCATGCTCTGCATTTTGTTGTGGTCAACAATAGCTACAATATTATCTAAATTAAAGTGGTTAGCAAAAAGCATTGCTTCCCAAACAGAGCCTTCGTCACATTCACCATCACCAAGCACAACGTATACCTTTGCAGCATTGTTTTTCTTTTTCAAGGCATAAGCCATACCAACCCCGGCAGATAAACCGTGCCCTAATGAGCCGGTGGAGAAATCAATTCCCGGAACGTAATGAGAGACGTGACCGGAAAGTCTGCTTCCGTTCTGGTAGTAGGTATTAAGCTCGCTCTTATCGAAGAAGCCTGTTTCAGCCAATGCAGTATATATAGATAACCCTGCGTGACCTTTGCTTAATATAAAACGGTCTCTGCCATCCCATTTAGGGTTGTTTGCGTCATATTTCATAACGTCTGTGTATAGTACGGCTATAATATCTGCAACAGATAAAATAGAGCCAATGTGAGAGCCACCGGATAAATGTGTAAGCTCTACTGCATGTCTACGAATTAACCAGGCTAATTGTTCACTACTATAATTCATATCACTTCACCACTCACATTTTGTTAAAATACTCGCTAATACTCTCGCCTTTCAAAAGCAAATGGGGCAAAAATACCGAAAGCCCTTCATTTAAGGCTGTTTTGGATATGCTTGACCCACTCTGACCCCTAAAAGGTAATTTAAAAAATTGCAGTTTATAAATTTGAGCTTTTTATAAACCGTAATCATAACACATGGAGCTATAGCTCCTATAAAAAACATAACGATTGTGTACACGTACCACTCTGCAGAAAAAAGAGATAATATTTTTTCTGCAACAGCCTGGAATGGCCACGACCAAATATAAAACGTGAACACGTTTTCATTAAGAAAATTTACATATTTGAAATTCTTTTCTGCTAAAAGCTGAGATAAAAACAAGCAAGCCACAAGCATTAATATACTTTCAATAAACATAACAAGTGCATTGTGGCGAAATTTTAAAAACAATATTACGCTTACAAAAACAAGTACAAGCGTGCTGGCAATAAGGCCTGCTTTTCTGAGTTTTTTTACTTTGATTACTTCACAAGCTGAAAAACCTATAGCAAAGTATACGGCAAAATTACATAAATCTCTAATGCCCAGCCACTCAATATCCGTTTTTATAAAATGCAAAACAAGCGTAACTGCAAGCATTCCCACAGCTGCGAATTGTTTATATTTCACGCTGTTGTAGAAAAAGCTTTTCCATAAGCCGAAAACTAAATAGAAAATAAAAATCACGGGAAGAAACCAAAAATGTCCCCAAACGTTGTTTCTCGGAGCAAAAAAGCACTGCAAAAGCTCATTTAAACCTATGCCGGTAAAACTTCCTTTTTCTATTAACGTTTTAGGGATGAAGGAGATTGCTGAAATAACGAAATACGGTATCAAGAGTCTTTTGCTTTTATCGCCAATCCACTTTAAAAATCCATTTTTTTCAAGGCTGTGAGATTTTGCGAATAAATATCCTGATATGCAAAAGAACAGGGGCATATGAAACGAATAAATAAAATCTATAGGCTGGGAGGGGAAGGTTGTCCAATCATTGGAGTGGGAGTGTCCGAAAATTGTCAGCAACACGCCAAAAGTATATAGCCAGCTGATTTCACTAATATTCCTTCGATTATTATTGAGTGTCATACTATGATTTTCTCCAGAAACTCCAAGTCCTCTTTTGAAAGCCTGAAATCCATAGAGGCCATAGTTCCTTGAATTTGACTTGGATTTTTAGCGCCTACTAATGCAACGGAATCGGGAATGTAATCAAGAATAAATCTTACTGCTAAGGCTGCTAACGGAACACCGTATTTTTCAGCCAAAGGCTTCATTTTTTCAACAATTTCCACGTTCTTCCTTAGCTTATCTCCGTGAAAATTTGTGTAGATATCTCTGCTGCGTCTGTCATTTACGCCAAAGCCGGAGTCGACATTATATTTTCCTGTTAAAACACCTTGTCCCAAGCTTCCCCAAGTCATAGGTGTAAGCTGAAGGGAGCTGCAATTAACTAAGAGGTCGTTTTCGTTATCACGAGCAACAAGAGAATATTCATTTTGGCAGGAAACAAATTTACCCAAAAAGGGTGTTACCTCATTAAAAGCCTCACCGTGGATATTAGATAATCCGTAACAACGGATTTTTCCTTGCTCCTTGAAGCGCTCTAACACCTCTACAACTGCATCTAAAGGCGTTGTTTTATCACGATAATGAATTTGATATAAATCTATATAATCTGTGGATAATCTTTTCAGGCTGTCATTTAAAGCCTTCTCAATATATTGGGGGGAGTTGTCATAAGTAGTTTTGCCTTTTTCAACGCGCACACCGAATTTTGTTGCAATAACTACCTTATCTCGTCTTCCCTCAAGAGCCTTTGCGAGAGTTCTTTCGGATTGACCTAAACCGTAGGTGTCGGCAGTGTCGAAGAAGTTTACGCCACCGTCGATGGCACAATGAACAGTTGCAATAACAGCATTTTCGCTGACGTAACCCCAGCCATAGCCACCCATAGGGCACCCACCCATACAGAGCCTTGAAACGGAAATATCGGTGTTTTTAAGCTTTACATATTCCATTTATGTATCCCTCTTGTTCTTGAAAAATCTGATAATTTTTTCTAACACGCACCAGACAGTTTTAAATAGAATAATAAAATCTGTCTTTAAAGAAACCTCCTCAGCATATTTAATCCTGAGCTGGTTTTTTCTTTTTAAAACGAATTTTTCATACATTTCGTCGGCGTTCTCGCCACCCACTATTTCATCAAGGTTTATAAACTCTAAGGAGCTGTAATCGGTAATACCGGGTCTTACCTCAAGAATTACGTTTTCCTCTTCTGTGTATTGTTCGGTGTATTGAAGCAATTCGGGTCGAGGACCGACAAAGCTCATTGTTCCGGTTAACACGTTAAATATTTGCACAATTTCATCTGCTTTAACCTTGCGTAAAATTGAACCAACCCTTGTAATACGTGGGTCATTAAGGGCTGTTGTGCCTCCACCGATTTTATCGGCATTCTTAACCATAGTGCGATATTTTATGATTCTGAACGGCTTTCCTTTATACCCACCTCTTAGAGGGGTGTAGAAAATGGGGAAGCCACTGTCAATAAGAACAGCCAAAGAAAACAGCAAAATTAAAGGTAATAACACAATAATTGCAATGAGGGCAATTATGAAATCCAGGCATCTTTTAAATATTCTGTTGTAAATACTCTTGTAGCCGAGCTTAGAATTATTTTTAACCTTTGTTTCCATAATGCACCCCAATAATGCTCAATCTTCTGCGAATCAGTCTACTGAATCGTCGTCCTCATCCTCAAAGTGGAAATTGTAACCGTATTCGGCACCACCCGAATAGCCGTACTTACTGTATTTTGCATACTTACCGTATTTGCCATACTTGCCATATGCGCCATAGCCTTTGTAATAGCCGTATTTATTGTAAGCCTTGTAATAGCCGTAGCCCATAACGCTTGCTTGAGCACCGTTTAAAATGCAGCCTAAAATTTCTGTATCGGTGGACATTAATGCATCCAGGCCACTTTTGATTTTGGAAATTCTTACGGTGTCTTGTAAAATCACGTACAGAACACAATCTGAAGCTTGGGCTATGAAAATAGCATCTGAAACAACGCTACAGGGAGGAGTATCAACAAAAATCAAATCATAATCCTCTTTAACGGAGGAGAAAATATCCTTCAGATTGCCACTGTTGATGATTTCATTTATATTGCCATCGGAAATAAACGTCATAACGTAAATTTTATGCTTTTCTAAATATGCAATTTTGTATTTGTCTGTAACGGTTGAATACTGCAGCTCGCTTTCATTAACCTCAAGGGTTTTTAATACACTTGGGTTTTTAAGGTCGCAGTCCAAAACAAGCACCTTTTTGCCGATTGCTGCAAAGGATATTGCTGTGTTTGCACAAATTGTGGTTTTACCTTCTTTTGCAATGGTGCTTGTAACGGCAATAACCTTTTTATCCTCATCCAAAGCGTTTTTAACAACGCTTCTGATTGACCTTATGCTGTCAGGGAATCTGCCATCGGTTAATTTACCGTTAACAAGTAGTGCTTGCCCATCCTTTGAGCTTTTTCTGATAATGTACGGAATAACACCCAGGCACTTAATGTTAAGATTAGCCCTGATATCCTTTTTTGTACGGATTGTAGTTCTTAAAGCAGCGTAACAAAGCAAAAGAACCACGCCTATAATTAAACCGTAGGTAATGCCTTTAAAAACACCTTTAGCATAATCGGGCTTGTTATATGGCTCTGTGGGTAAAACAGGGCTTGTAATAATGTTGAATTTAATGTTGCCGACAACGTATTTTGCAATGGATGGATAATTCTCCATTGCGCTGAGAAGAGCATTATAAGTTAATTGAGGGTCACTACCTGAGGCGCTTATGGTGAACATAGTTGAGCCCTGCACCGAAGAAGCTGTCAGGCTGACGGGGAGGTAAGACAAATTCAAATCATCTGCCACAGCCTCTTGTAACAGGTTGCTGTTTAAGATGTAGGGGAACGTTGAAGAAAGACGGGCGGCTGTTGATGCATCGTAATAGAAATTATATGAAGAAATTCCACTTATGGGGGAAACCCTTTCCTGTGTGCTTACTGTAAGAGTAACCTCAGCCTTATACATTGGGGTATATTTCATATTGTACCTGAAAACGTTAAAAAGGCTGCAAAAAACGCATGCAATTGCAATAATCCACCAAAACTTTTTAAAACCACGACAAAAGTCGCTGTAGTAAAAGGATACGGTATCTTCTTTATTAAATTGTAATCCCTTATCGTTCATACTCATTATTGTAATCTTCCTTTGTTTCGATTAGCTTATTTATACCTACGAGAATGCTTAATATCATCACCTGCACCGGTGAATGCTGCTATTGGCATATCGGGTGGGGTCTGATTTAAGATACAGCCGGCTAAATTATTGCCTGCATCTGTGATGGTTGAAATAGCATCCTTTATTGTGGCAGTTTCGATGGCATCGGTTTTAACTACAAGTATAGTTTTGTCTGCCAGCTTAATAATTTCGCTTACAGAGGAGTCAACAGAAATAGGGGCAGTATCAACTATAATATAGTCCACCATACCTCTGAGGGCCTTAATGGTCTTTTTAGCCTTGCCGTTTTCAATCCACTTATAGCTGTTAGCATAAGCACGTGTGTTAAGTGCCAAATACAGGCTGGTTTTTTTATATCGCCTTAGCTTATAATCGCTGCTTGAAATTTCGCCGTTGAAAAGTGCACCCAACTCAGAGTTTTCTATATATGAGCAGCCAAAAAGCTTATATATAGCAGGTTTTTTGCCGTCCATATCCATTAACAGAACCTTGTTGCCCTTGCGAGCAAGGGAAAGAGCCAGATTGGAAGAAACAGTTGATTTGCCCTCGTTTTCTGCAAAGCTTGTAATAGCAAAAACCTTTGAACCGTCACGAGATTTTTGATGTTCGATTTTTGCCACGATTCTGTTAAAGGATTCAACAAATTTTGTGCTTATAAAAGCATTGCCACTAATAAGCAGACCTTTTTTCTTTTTTGAAAAATGGTCTTTTATTGATTTTGCCTTAATTTCGTGAGGAATGCAGCCCAAAAGCTTTCCATCTACCTTGTTTTTAAACTCTCTTTCGTTTTTCACGGTGTCTCTGAAAATGGAAAGAGCTACAATTGCGAATATGCTTATAAAAGCAAATACAAGCATTGTTTGTATTTTACTGTGCTGCAGCCCTGCGCTTGATGGTGAAGAGGGCATTGACGGATGCTTTAAAACAGTAATAACCGAGTTTTCAAAAACCTCTTCGGATATACTTGGATAAACGTGCAAAATAGCGCTGAGGAGCTCGTATGATTTGCGAGGGCTATCGGAAACAACGCTGATGTTTATAAAGTTTGTATCCTTCAAAACGTTTGCTGCAACACGGCCGTCAAACCTATCAAGCTCAAGGTGTTTAGCAGCAGCCTTTTTCATAGAAGGCTCAGAGAAAATTTTTGAAAAAACAACTGCCATTTCAGAGGAAACGTTGTACGAAACCGAAGCGCTTGAGGAAGCACCTTTTGCATTCACAACAACGGTTGCCGTTGAGGTGTATTCCGGCTTGTAAACACTACGCTCTGCAATATATATACCCATAACACCAATGAGAAGGCTAAGTAAAACTACCCAAAAATTTCTCAACAGGTCTTTTAGGATGCTATAATAATCGATTGAAATTTTGCCTCTGTTCATAGAAATTTATTCTCCCAATTACTCTACCACTACGTTGAGAACGGAGTGGCCCTTTGCTCCGTTGCTGTCGGTAACAAAATAGTGAACCATATAGGTGCCGCTTTTTTCGAATTTTACGTTGTCATCTATTTCAACCTTGTCTGTTAAATCTCTTTCGTTTCTGTCGGTTGCTTCTACAATGTAATCTTCAAAATCAATTTTCTGATTTTTATCAACGTAAATCAGGTAATCCTTAAGTGTGATTGTGGGCGCAGAAAGAGTTCTGTCTTCCATAATCAACGGGAGAGAAAGTGTTGAGGTATCACCCTTTTTATTAGAAACAGAAAGCTCCAACGTAAAAATACCTGTTACGGATGAATTGAAATCAGGGCTTGTTATAACCACGTTACTTGAAATATCACCCTCGATACTGTCAACAGCGCTGATGCATGAAGAAATATTAGTGTTTTCATAAAGGGAAAAGCACAGGCTGTTTGTCAGCTTGAATCTTGGAGCTTCGTAATCTGTAAAGCGAACCTTTCTTGTAGCGTGGGCAACGTGGTTGTTGCTGTCGCAAACAGCATATTTAACCTCGCAAACACCGGGTTCGGTAAATCGCGAAACAGATTCAACAATAACCTCGCTTGTTAAATCCCCGTCCTTTTCATCGGTAGCCGTAACCCCTTTAAGGAAATCCTCGTTTGTGGCGTTGCATTTTACCTCAATAAAATCTTCTTCCATTGTTATTACGGGTATGGTGTTATCTTCAGCATTCTTTTGAAAAGCGAAAACGCCCAAAAAGGCTACCGAAGTAAGAATAAAAAGAACTATTACAGAAATTCTCATTATTCGCATATAATCTCTCCTAATGGCATAATATTACATTTTTATACAACATATAATTAATAATACCACAATATGCTTTTTAGTGCAAGTAAAATTCGGCAATATGTGCGTATTTTTTTCTGTGCAAATTTAATAAAAAAACAAGTAAAAAAGGTCAAGAAATTCTCTGTCTTTTCCTTATTTTGGCTTGACAAATTGTGTGTTTGGGGGTAATATAGGATAGAATATTTTTATTATGGTAAAGTGTCTCTTTGTGCTTTTAAAGCTAAAGGCGAAGGCTTCATCAAGCAATAAAAAATAATTATCCATTCAACAGTATTTGGAGGTAATGTTTATGGAAAAAAATATTACAAAAATGAAAGGGAAAAAAGCGTTATCAATGCTCTTGTCATTGATAATGGTGTTGTCTGTGTTCTCACCGGCAATTTCACCATTAGGTGGTATTATTGCAAGTGCAGTAGATATAACCGGTACAAACGATGAACAAGCATATCCTGTTGAGCTTGCTTTCCAAAATCTCTTTGTGTTTGAAGATTGGGCAACCAACTCATTATCGTCAACGGTAATCATTGACGGAGCCGCTCAGCCCGAAGATGCCAATCTTTTGGAAACTAACATTGAGAACGGTAGCTTTACACTTCACAAAAAAAATATGGCGGCCGGCGAAACTTATACCGCATTCTCAATGAGTGAGACTGATGCTGCTTTGAACAGCAGGTATTATATGATGTCAGTTGAGCCGAATACAAAGTATACTTTCTCATATAACGTAGAGGGTACTATTCATTTGTTTACACCTTTCGTATTTATGTATACTAATGAAGGATTATTTGCAGGTCTTGACAAAATGGTGGCATACGGCACACCTGGCTATGGTAATAACAGCTTCAATTTTACTACACCTGCTAATGTAACCAGTATCCAGATTCGTTTTACCATTGGTGATGATACAACTATTCCGGAAGGTAACTCAAGTGCCGATTCTGTTTATGCAACTGTTAAGGATATTGCTATTTATAAAACTGAACTGAAAGATGCTTATTTTGCTGACCAGAATCTTTTTAAATTAGTTGATTGGGTGAGTAATACAAATTCATCAACTACTCCATCTTCTGGTTTGGGTACCGTAACACCGAATGTGTCAGATGGTAGTATAAGATTTGTGAATTCCGGCACAGGTTATTTGTGGACCGGGTTCGGAGTAGATACGGAAAATAGTAACGATGCTTACTATACAATGACGGTTTCTCCTAATACCAGTTATACTTTAACCTATGATCTTACCGACCAAAACCTTCTTGGTCCTATATACCTTCAGCCGTTCATTGTTGAAATGAGAGATGACGGAACATGCATAACTTATTATGCTAATCCAACCGCAAGTCTTACTAACAAGTTCCAATTCACTACTCAAGCAGAAACGGTGCGCATTCAGCTTGTATTTGCACTCATTACTGATGGGGATAACACTGCAAGTGCTGAAAATCCACGATACGTTACTGTAAATAACATCGGCATTTATGAAACTTCTGTTTATAGCTCAGATGTTGACGAAATTTTAGGTCATACTCACCGTCAAGCCTATACATACACCACAAATAACAACGGCACATACGGCGAGCTTCCTGTACCTTCCAACATTCCCAAAGGTCAGGTTTTTGCAGGCTGGTACACAGGCCAAAACGGTACAGGCGAGTACATTTCTGCAGATACACCTGTTTCATACAACAGCTACACTGTATACCCCCAATATGAGCCGGCTGTTGACAGCCTTGAAATAGTTACACCGGCTACAAAGCTTACATACACAGCAGGCGAAAAGGTGGATACAACGGGTCTTGTTCTTAAGGCAACCCGTACATACACGGTAAACATAACCGATGAAAACGGTAATGTTATAGGCACAGAACAGAAAACCGATACATTTAATATTACCTCAGGTTTCCGTTTTTCTCCTAAATCGCTGACAAGCACAGGCACACAGGCAGTTGAGGTTGAATATGGTGGCAAAACAGTTACCTACAACGTTACCGTTAACGCTTCAGAGGAAAAAACAGTAACTGTCAACGGTGCAGAGCACACTGCCTATGTGGCAAACAATAAATATACATTAGAATATAGCGCTACTCCTTTTAACCGCTATGAAATGACCTATTACTCAGATTCATACGTTAAAGGCGTTATTACAATGGATGCAGATACCGAGGTATTCTTCCTTGAGCCATCCGATAACGGACGTTTTGCTTCTTATATTGATAGCTTCCTCAGAGGTATACAGCATTATTCTGTTGTTTCAATTGAATTTACCTGCCTTGATAAAGAGTTTGGTAAGTTCGAATTATATTCAGTTACAACAATCAATGCTCCTGTTCCCTCTGACCCAACACAGTACTACCAGAATAGTGAATACAAGGTTGGTATCAGCCTTGACTACGGCGGTGTTGTAAGCTATATCGAAGACCTTGATGATGACGTTAGTGCCGCTGTTTATAACGAAAACGGCAAGGATATTACAAGGGTTGACTATACAAGCAAGCTGCCTTCAGGCGCAAAAGCTACAAGCAACAGCGTTAACCTTATTAACACAAACGACCGTGGTCGTTACCTTCAGCAGTCTTACTACGGTACAGACCAGCCACCTTACGTAATGGGTAGCTACAACGGCCTTCCTTGGTCCTACAACCCTGTTCAGGGTGGTAACATCAACCATTTCGACCCTAATACCGGAGATGTTATCAAGGGTGGCGAAGCAAGTAAGGTTATAGACTACCGAATCACTGCTGACCAGATTTATATTAAAACCCGTCCTCTTGACTGGGGTAAAAACTCGGAGGATTATCCTGAATCTTACGTTACAGACTCCTATATGGAGGCTTGGTATACCTTTGAAAACGGTATGATTAAAACAACCTGCCGTTTCGTTGACTATTCAGGCTATCCTTCAAATACAACAACTCAGGAATATCCTGCTCTTTATACAATCGAGCCTCTTAACCATTTCGTTTACAACGAAACTACAGAAGCTAAAGCTTGGGAAGCAGCAAGCATTGCCTGGCAAACCGATGGTATGACAAATATCGAAGAGCCTGATTTCTGGGGTGTGTTACCTGAGTATAATGCATTGCTTACACAAAATGGTATGCCAACAGTTGATGTTGACGTTGACTGTTATGAAAACTGGGCTGCATTTACAGCAAGCTCAGATGCAGACAGCTTTGGTATCGGCGTTTATTCAGCAGGCGTAACAGATTTCCACTACGGTGTTTTCCCTGCAATTTATAATGAAGACCAGGTTAAAAACGGCAATTTTGTAGAAAACTACAGACATACACAATCTCTTGACCCTGCTGTTGAAAGCCCAACTTCATATATTTCTCCTGTTGGCACAATGACATTTGAAAGCTACAAGCCTTCAACATATTCATTCTACGTAACAACAGGTACTGCCGACCAGATTCGTGAGGATTTCAGAAAGGTTGAATCAATTGAGTCTGGTGAGGCACTTGCAAAGACTAAGGTTGCAGTTCCCGAAACTGTTTATATGGCTCCCGCTAACGGTGCTTCAACAGTTGGTGAAATATACGTTAATAATATTTTAGATTCAAACGATTTCTACAATGTTACAACCCTTGCAGAGCGTGAAGATAATATGTACTTCGGCGTACATATTGCCGACGCTGCTTACTTTACAGTTGACGTTTCAAACGCTACAACCCCTGCTAACGATATTAACTTGTGTACAACAGGTGGTTCTGCTGTCAGCACAACTCAGCAGTTTGCTTTTGACCCCAACGGTAACTTTATTAACGACGGTCAGTATGAATTAAGATTCAGCGGTACGGGACTTAATCCCGGTGAAAAGGCTACTGCTAAATGGGATATAACCGTCACAATGAATGACGGCTCAACACAGAAGTACACATATTATACTGTATTGTATGCACCGGGTCTTACAGTGGGTGCCGTTGCGGAAGCTCGTCAGTCACAGAATGGTCTGAACGAAATTTCTTCATGGATTACCGGTGCAAATGGTGTTGACCATTCTCAGGAATCGCCCTTAGGTTCTTTCTCCGGTGATTTGAGCGCATCAGGTTATTTCATAGACGACCCGTTATATAATGAAACGGTGCCAACATACAGTACCGGAAGTACTGCCAATGACCTTATTAATGTTGCAACCACCGATGACGAAAAATATGTTATTCAGACTGCACAAAATAACACATACGGCAGTTCCCGTTCACATAGTTATCTTGGGTTGCTTGCAGTTGACGGCTCCCGTTACACAAACACCAATCAGATTCCTAACCTTGAAATAGGATTTGATGCTCTCAGAATAGGTGGTTATACAAAGGACTCCATGAACACCTATAACTCATATTATACTTTAGGCACAAGTGAGTCTTTTACCAGCACAGATCTTGATGCTGTACCTACCGGATGGAGCGAAATTAATTATATAGACGGTGATGGTAACAACAGTAACTTTGCTACAACTTTCTCTATTCCTTACAGAGAAAGTGTTACTCCTTCATATAGCGTTTCAGATATTGACGGTAAATACATTCACGCACTGAACAGAGCTCAATGCGTTCAGGATTACACTGTTTATATTTCCAGACGCTACTCAAGTGCAGGCACATCAGTTCTTTGCTCTGTAACAGACAAGAGCAACCTTCGTGATTCTGTTCTTACAGGCTACGGCATAACTGATACTAACCCTGAATTCGACGAGGCACTCGAAAAGGCAGCAACCGTTCTCGGTGACCCTTCAGCAACTCAGGAAGAAATCGATAATGCAAGTAAAGAGCTTAATGATGCAATGCAGGAGAAGGTTGACGTTTACTATGCATTAAAGTACGATAACCTTTTCAGTGCTTACGAGTACTCTCAGTATGCAAAAAGCATGACAGTTGTTAGTGACAGAGGTACAGCTACCTACAGCAACGGTGCTCTTACAGTTGTTAACGAAACAATAACAGGTGGCGAAGCATATACTAACTATGGTTCTGCAGCCGATTATTACCACGTTACATTGAAGCCTAACACAGAATATGTGTTTGAGTATGACGTTACAACGACCTTAAATGCTCAGGCATTTATGTTCTTCTATAATTCAACCGGTGGTAATGGTGATGCACCAATCAACATGTCAATTAAGGTTGACGATGGTAACTGGAGTTCTAAATCAGAGTCCAGCCCATGGTGGGGTAACTACACCAATGGCGCAGGTTCAAAGCACTATGCTATAAAGTTCACCACAGGTGCTAACACCACTCAGGCAGGCTTCCGTTTCGGTAACACAAGTAATGACCCTGTTACATCAACCTTCAGTAATATTAGGCTTGTTGATTCAGCTCATTATTACGAAAACGCTACCTACAGCAAAACTGAAGAGCTTTTCAAGGAGTATACAACCTACGGTGCTCTTTCTACACCTACAAGACCGGGTTATACATTTAATGGCTGGGTTGATGTAAACGGTACTGCTGTTACCGGTGCAGAAATTGCAACAGAGCATAAGAGCATATATTCTACTTGGAATGAAAATTCTTATACCATTAACTATAACAAAAATGGTGAAAATGTAATAGGCTCTGCCGATGGAAAGCAATTCAAATATACAGAGAAATTTGCTCTTCCTGATAATTTCTCAAGAGATTATTATATGTTCAAGGGTTGGGCGTACGAGGCTGATGCAACAGCACCTGTATTTACTCCCGGTCAGACTATCTCATTTGCAGATATTCAGGCAGATAAAATCGACTCTAATAATCAGGTTACTCTTTATGCCGTATGGGAAAAAGGATATTCATTATATTACTCACCTAACAACGGTACAGGTGAGCTTTCAGGAACCTTTAAGGGTTACACAGAAGCCCATACAGTTAAAGAGAATACAACCATAACAAGAGAAGGTTATACATTCCTCGGTTGGTCTCTTGACCAAAATGCAACTACTCCAAGCTATTTTGCAGGAGATGAGTTGACAGTTAGCGCAATTGATTCTAAATATATTCAGAAGGATGCAAACAACGAATTACAAACCTACGTTGTTCTTCACGCTATTTGGTCTGAGCATGCATACACTATTTCTTATAATGCAAACGGTGGTAATGGCTCTGTTGCAGATCAGAATACTAAGTATGCAACACAGACAACCTTGGCAAACGGTGGCTTCACAAAGGATAAGTATACTCTTATAGGTTGGTCCACTGACCCCAATGCAACTAATGCACAGTATGGATTAGGCGAAAGCGTAAGCAAGCTTACTGCTGAAGACGGTGGTAAGGTTACTCTTTATGCAGTTTGGAAATTGGTTGCATACGTTTCTGCAGATACAGTTGTTATTGACTTCGGTCTTCCTGTAAAAATCGATGTTCTTGGAAATGACGAGGCTGCCTCAACAGGTACTCTTGTTGCTATTGGTAAGGGTATTCAAAATGGTACAGTTCTCGAGACCGAGAGCTACACATCAAGCCGTCTTACAGGAAATGCAGACGTTCTTACTCTTGATAACGGTACTGCAAAAATTGTAGATGGTAAAATTGTTTATACACCTGTTTCAACAAATTATGAAGCAGAAGAGGTATTATATTACGAATTCAAAACAGCTGACAATAAGTACTATTATGCAGCTGTAACTGTAATTCCTGCAACAAGCATCTATTTTGAAGAAACAATGTTCACCTTTACAAATTCAGTTGTAACAGTAGATGGTGTTGAAAAGGAATACAACTGGCAGGATGCAGGTACATCTCTTGGTGAACGCTTCCAGTCTGAAGACAGGCCTGGCACCTTCACCATTGACGATGCAGATGCTGTTTATGGCACAGATAGCGCCTATAACGACAGCACAACCTATTCAATGGGTGCGGCTAAGTATATTACAGTTGACCAAAACTCTAACAAGGCTAACCCATTAGCTACTGCAAGCTTTACGTTTACAGGTACCGGCTTTGACCTCTTCACAGCAACAGATAGCCAAGCTGGTCTCCTTACTGTTTCAATCTATAAGGACGGCACAAAGGTTAAGGGCTTAGCTGTAAACACTTACTATGGCTACGTTTATGATGAAAATGCAAACGATGGTCAAGGTGGTTATGTTGCTACTACTGAAGCTGATGCTCTCTTCCAGGTTCCTGCTATCAGAGCTCGTGACCTTGGTTATGGCACGTATACAGTTGTCGTTGAGCCTAAGTATAGCTATCCATTTGACGTTAACCTTAATCACTCATACCGAGTTTACGTTGACTCTGTAAGAATCTATGACCCAATGGGCACAGATAATGATGTAGCAAATGATGCATATCTTGCAGATGGTGAATATGCTCCTAATTACCTTAGACTTCGTGACACAGTTGTTACAAAGGATTCAAACGGTGATTATAACGTAAGCACGTACGAAAACAGCTCATTGTTCTTCGATGGCTATAATGCTGATATGAATGACGTTAGTGCTGTAATTAAGAATGGTCCTAAAAACGAGGTTTACCTTGCAAAGGGTCAGGCAGTTGCATTCAACATTTCTGCAACATCAGCTCTTAGCCTTGCAAGTGTTCAGCTTGGTATGAAGCTTATCAGCGCTAACGGTAATGCTCAAATAACCGTTATGAATACACAGGACCAGCAGCCTGAAAAAATTAGCCTTACAAGTGCAACAGAACAGTTCTATAAATTGGATTCAGCAATTGTTTGGGATGACTCACAGCTTGCTGCAGGCACATACAAAACACAGTATCCTATCGTTATTTTGAATAGCTCTAATGAAGATGTTGTTGTTTCACTTACGTCTCTTAAATGGGCATTTGAGGATGCAGGCTCAGGTGCAAGTGTATTCAGCATTATTGGTGATGAGCAAACACTTTCTCTTGCACCTGCTGCAATAGAAAGGGCAATGACAAGCGCTGCTCCTGAGGAAACAGTTAACCCTGTTGCTCCTGAAAACGTTGTTATTGATTCTCCTGATACTGTTTATCTTGAGGATGGCAAGGGTGAGTTTACAATCACAACAGAAGCTGAAATCACAAAGGTAACTGTTGATGGTGTTGAGCTTACTGATTGCGAAGTCAATGAGGATGGCAAAAAGGTTTGGACATATGCCTTCGATGCCGAAAAATCAGGCGAAAATGTTTTTGAGGTCGTTGTTTATGATGACGAGGGCAATCAAAGTGAAACAATTGTGAATACAATAAACGTTGTTGAAGAAGATAATAATGATAGTGATTTCGGATTCACATTCAATGACGCATTTGTAAACAATTTGTTAGAAGGAATATTTAACATGCTCAGAAAAATATTTGAGCTTATTGGAGGTGCATTAGCATGAAAAACTATGTGAAACCAAGTGTTTCTTTCCAGTTTGTCAGCTTGGCAAATAATGTTTCCGTTGGTTGTATTCTGGGATTTAATCAGGCTGAGTATGATTGTCCTGTAGACCTTCCAGACCTTCCCGGTGACACAATCTTTGCTGTCAGCCCAAGCCCTTGCTCATATGAGGTTGAAAATCCTGAAGATTTTGGTTTGTGCTATCATAATCCAAGCGATACTGCAAGAATTTTAGGCTCTTAAATCTAAGCCGAATCACCTTTTCGGTGATTCGGCTTTTAGAGTGGGGAAAGCGTATCCGAACCAGCCTTAAATGGCAATGTTTCGGTGCTTTTGCCCGATTTGCCTTTGAAAGGCGACAGCCTTTCTGCAGTCAAATACGACCAAAATCTCTCAAAACATTGTTCATTTAAGGTCGAAGAATTTTGTGATTAAGTGTTTTTCGCTCAGATGAGGCAAAAACGCAGTAAATCCTGACGGATTTACGAGTATTTTAACGAAATATGAGTGGAAAAGACTATCCCAAAATCTGCTTCGGATATACTTTACCCACTCTAAGGTGAATGTATGAAATTATTTAAAAAGGGTGTGGCGGTTTTGTTGTGCCTTGTGTTAGCAACACTTACAGGCTGCACTACCAAAAAAACAGAAGGCGATTTATATTTTGGCAAGCCCTTTCCCGTATACGTTGATACCGACGTTGTGGCAAAGGAATGCTATTTGTACGATGGTGCATTTGTGGAAGATGGCTCTTTTGAAGAAAAGCAAGGTGTTGTTGCATTAAAGGTGGCCAATATCGGCGAAAAGGATATTCAGCTTTTAAGAATTTGCGTAACAACCTCTGAAAAAGAATTGTTTTTTGAAATAACCACGTTTCGTGCAGGAACAACTGTAGTTGTGCTTGAAAAGAATGCACAAACTCTTAGCGAAAATGAAAAGCTGTTTGAATTTAGGGCAGAAAACAGGGTCGATTTCACACACGAGCTTTCTGTACACCAGGATGTTTTTATTTTACAGGCCAACAACGGTACTATTAACTTGAAAAATATTTCAAAAACAGCTATTGCTTCAGATATTTTCGTTTATTACAAGAAAAAGGATACTGATGGCAACTACTTCGGTGGTACAACCTTTCGCACAAGGGCGGCAGGTGGCTTGGATGTGGGTGAAATTGCACAGCTTCCCGCATCTAATTTCAACCTTAGCGACAGTGAGGTGCTTTACGTAGATTATGCAAATTAAAAAGTACCTTTTTTGCAATTGTGCCTTGGAAATTAAGGTAAATGAGCCGATTTTACAAGAGAGATATTTTTGCCGATTTCTTAATGATTTTCAAACTGCTGATTATTCCTTTGAGGTAATAAAAACTGATTCTCTACCCCCAAAAACAGGGAAGTGCATCTTTGACAGCGGCGAAAACAGTGTTTATATTGATGCTGCTGTAGAAAAAAACTATACAGCCTTTTTAAAAGGAAAAAATCAACCTCCCATCGATTTTGCTTGCAGAGTAAATGACGGAAGGCTATATATTTCCGAGGAATATCAATTAAATGAATATTCCGTATTTGAAGGCTTAAGGCTTCCGGAGTTATTGCTGCATAAAGGTATCGGTATGCTCCATTGCTCATTTATTGAATATGAGGGGCAGGCAATTCTTTTTGCAGGCAATAAGCAGGTTGGAAAATCTACTCAAGCAGCATTGTGGCAAAAATATAAAAAAACGTTCACTGTCAACGGCGACAGAGCCGGTCTTTATTTTAAAGATAATACGCTTTTCGCAGGTGGCATTCCCTACTGTGGTATGTCTGATATCTGCGAAAACAAAAATATGCCCGTTAGGGCAATAATCTGCCTTTCACAAGGTGCTGAAAACACTATAAAAAGACTTTCAGCTTTTGATAGCTTTATTTCGCTTTTAGGCCAATTTTCTTATAATACGTGGGATAAAAATGCCGTAAACAATATAACAGCATTAGTATCTTCAATTGTGGAAAACGTACCGATTTTTGCATATTCTTGCCGTAAGGATGAAAGCGCGGTAAGCTTTTTAGAGGAGTTTTTGAAAAAGGAGGTATAAGGCTTCAGTCCTGAAATTTATGGATGTTGAAAAATTAATAAATAAAAAAATTGTAAATAATGAGCCTTTGTTCTCTGTTTTTCTTCATTCAAGGGCAACTGCTGCGGGCGTTCCTGCATCAGGAACCTTTGAGTTGACCTCACGCTGCAATTTTAACTGCAAAATGTGCTACGTTCATAATCAAGACAGTGCGTTCTGCAAAAAAACAGAAAGGTCCGCAGATTGGTGGATAAATCTTGGAAAAAAAGCAGCTGAAAAAGGTACAATTTTTCTTCTGCTAACAGGTGGCGAGCCTCTCTTGAGAGAGGATTTTTCCGAAATTTATACCGAGCTTTCCAAGATGGGCTTTATAATTGCAATTAACACAAACGGTTATTTGTTGAATGATAAAATTTTTGAGCTTTTTAAAAAGCTTCCACCAAGCAGAGTGAATATTTCCCTCTACGGAGCATCCGATGAAACTTACGAAAAAGTAACCGGTGTCCGTGGATTTTCAAGGGTTTTAGATAATATCAAAGCTCTTAAGGAAATGGGTATCGATATAAGAATTAACGGAAGCTTTACAAAAGATAATTACAAGGATTATCGTGAAATTTATAATGTCAGCAGGGATTTAGGCATTCATATAAAGGCAACTCCTTATATGTTCCCCAAGGTTCTTGTCGGAGGTAAGCCCGGTGAAAACGCAAGTCGCCTTTCTGCAGAGGAAGCTGCAAAAAGCAGAGTTGATTGGTTAAAAACACTTTACTCACCCGAAGAGTATATGAAAAGAACAGTGGGTAGCTTAAACGGTGTGGATTCCTTTAAACTATCTCGTGATGAAGAATGTGCTGAGGGTAAGGTAAAGTGCCGTGCAGGCAAAAGCAGCTTCTGGATTAATTCCAAAGGTGAAATGTGCTTTTGTGGTGTTGCAGGCTTTCCTTTTAGCATTGATGAATTAGGCTTTGATGGTGCTTGGGAAAAGGTACGTGAATTTTCTGCAGCAGTCAGAACACCGGCAAAGTGCGAAAACTGCAAATTCAAGTATTTATGTGTGGTTTGTGCAGCTGCCTGCTACACAGAAACAGGTAGCTTTTCAGAGGTTCCTGAATATGTTTGCAGATTTACAGAAGAAACCTTTAAATTGATGGTAGCAGATACAGAAAGGCTTGAGGATAAAAATGGAAATTAAAAAGCAAGTAGTTTTAAGAAGCGTTGCAGGGGAATATATGCTCATTCCCATTGGCGAAACCGTTTTTGAATATAACGGTATTTTTATGCTTACCGAAAGTGGAAAATTCCTTTGGGAGAATATCGAAAAAGGTGCAGAGTCCGACCAGCTCAAGCAGCTTCTTATGGAAGAGTACGGTATTGATTTTGATACCGCTTCAACAGATGTTGATGAATTTATTGAAATGCTCCAAGCCTTTGGAATTATCTGACATTTAAATATTATTAATTATTAAGCAATCGAAAAGCTTTGTTGTACAAAGCTTTTCGGTTGTTTTTTCTTTTTAGATATGTGTAAAGGTGTTGCCTTTTTATTTCACGTGCGAAAAAATATAAAATAACAGTTAAATGTGTTTGGAGGGAAAATAACCTCTAAAACCAATCAGTAGGGGGAGTGATTTGTGTTAAGTACGTTTTAGTGGACAGTAAAAAAGAATTTATAATTGAAATTTATGAAAAGGTAAAATATACTATTTGTAGTAATAAAGGAGTATACGTATGAAATTAAATAAACATGAAAGGTGTATTATAGATACCGAAAGCTGGCGCAAAGAGAGGCCACCTAAAAAGGGTGACGTACAGTGGGTGGAAGGTCGCTCGGCTATGGAGCTTGCAAAATACATAACGTCAAATTTACCTAATGTGCCTGCAAAAATTGAAAGCGCAATCAGTGGTATTGTACCCTGCCATGCCTGCTTTGATTGGGACGCAGAGCGCGTAACACACCTGCCAGGAAAGGGTGAAGGGCGCAACCACGATGCAGTCCTTTGGAATGATGAGGTTGTGGTTACAATTGAGGCAAAGGTAGATGAAGCCTTAGGTGATTTAATCGGGGAGGAACTGCAAACAGCCTCCGTTAATAAGCTACAACGTATTAGCGCTTTGCTCCAATATCTTTTTAAAGAAGGCTTTACTGATTACAAAATGCTCCGTTACCAGCTACTGACCGCAGCTGTAGGTACAATATTAGAAGCACAAGGGATAAAAGGTTGTCATACTGCTGTTTTTCTTGTTGTGGTTTTTAAAACCGAAAAAGCGGATAGAAAAAAGCTATTATTAAACCATCAAGATATTGAAGCTTTTTTGAAAGCTACAAATGCATATGAGGAAAATAGCGTGTACGTTATACCTAATAACACCGATATAAAGCTCTATTTTAAAGAAATTGTTATAGAAGCTTAAAAAATCAAAAAAACGGACCACCTTCCTCTCTTTAAACGATTATATAATATTCAGGGGTATAACCCAAATTAAAGGAGGCAGTTTTATGCGTGATTACAAGAAAATAGCGCTTGTTTACAACAAAACAGGTGTAAGCAAGGGTACCGAAAGCATAGAGAAAATTATCAACAGCAAAAATGGTTTTTTGCAGGAGAATGACAAGTTTATTTGGTGCACGAAGGGTAGTATACTCAGAAAGCTGCAGGCTCATATTGAAGGCGATGATGATGACTGCGTGGTTTTTGTATTTCGTTTGAAGCATAGCCTGCAAAAACAGACTGAAAATGATAAATTAATGGAAGATATTTGCATCACCATAAGAGGCACCAATGCTGTTGTGCTTGTGCTTGTTGAATGTGAACAGCACGTGGATAGCTTCAACCTTCAGCACCTTCAATGCCCGTACGGTACAGATGGTGGCTTGGAGATGTTTTTTGATTTGATTTTTGCTGAAGAAGAAACCGAGGATGGAACAAAAGCCCGTATTTTAAAAAATAAATGCGGGAAATTATATACTTTGTAAAGGAGAATTGCTGTGAGATTTATTGTAAATGAATCACCTGTTGGAGAATTGTTTTTTTCAATGCCACGCCAAAAGGCCTTAGATATTGCTGAGGAGCAAATCTGTTTGCTTTGCCGTGAGGCTGCGCAGGGTAAAGGCGCCCAGCTTCTTGAATATGAATTAGAGCAAATGAAAAGGACTAAAACAGCATACCATTTTCTTATCCTTAGGGAGATTTCGTTGCTTTCAAGGGAGCAGGGACACCCTGTTAGCTTTAACGGTGGTATAGGGGGCTCCTATATTTTTTATTTATTAGGTGTAACACCTGTTAATCCTCTTTGTGAGCCGACTATAGCACCACAGCTTATATGGGCTACAAGCGAAAGTTATAATACACCCGATTTTGAAATATGTATTTCTTCGGATGTACGCCCTTTAATTCAAAAAAGGCTGGATGAAAAATTCGGCTTTGAATTTAGTCAGGATGCGTTTTTTTACAGAATTGATATGCCTGAAAATGAGGTGCTCGCTTCCTTAAAAAGCGCAAATTTAGAAACAGATAAATTTGATACAGGCATCTATACTGCAGTTTTACAAGGCTTTTGCCCCGAGGCAAAAAATATTACCTGCGATTTTAAGCAACTTGTAAATATTTACGCTTATAAAATGGGCTCCTTTATAAATGAAATACCATTAGAGGCTTTACTTAGTGATGATGCTATCGTAACTCGTGATAAATTATTTTTAGCTTTAATTTCAAATGGTGTGCCAACTGATTTTGCAGCAGAGGTTGTAAAAAAAGGCGTTTGGAGTAACGAAAAGAAAAAAGCAGATTATATTTCAAGGCTTTCCGAATATTCGTTACCACAAGCAGTTATAAACGCCTTTAAAAATGCTGAAAATCTCTGGAACGTACCCTCCTGTGCAAGCAGGCTATACATCTCTTGCCAAAAAGAGTATGAGAAAAGGAGATAAGTTTTTTTATTAAAATATAGTTTAACGCCTTTGGATAACCGAAGGCGTTGTTTTTATTAGAAACAGATGGAATCTTGATAAATGTTTGTATTTGTAGTATAATGTCGAAAAAGTTTTGCTTGAAAAAGATGTTTTAAATGTTTTTAGGAGGTTTAAATGGCAAACACAAACTATCTCTCGAATTTTTCATATATTTTTATTCCGTTTTGTATTAGAGATGAAAAAGACTTTTTTCGATTTAATTCTGAAATTAAAGAAAACTGCAATTGGTTGGTTATTAATGATAAAATTAGTTATTTACACGGCTATGTTTCAGACAGGTTGATGAATGAAGACAAGGGTGCAGTGAGCCTTTTTAGGTATCGCTTCAATTCATGCTGTGCAGATAGTGTGGATTTGAGATTTGATGACTACTGCTATAGCACCTCCCCAAAAAATTTTAAAGGTGAAGAAAATAAACGGTTTAAGTTTAAGCTTTTGGATGTTCAGCTTTTTTCCTTTAATACAACTGTGTGTATGTTGGTTTTTAAATTGAACTTTCTCGATAATGACCCTTTTGCTATTGCTGCGGCACAATATTACCTTAGAAAAATTAATACTGAGCATGTTTTGCAGACGTTAGACGATGGTGAAGGCTTTTCTAAAAGTTTTATAGATTTTTCGGTGTCAATTTTGGGTGATTTAACAAAAAAATATAATTTGGACTTTTTCTTTTACGCTCCACGTAATACCGAAAGAGCCAATTTTTTTACGTATATAGATTTGCCTAAAAAGGTTGATTTTTCCGAGGAATTATTTTATTTAAAATGGTGCTATAGCGATGGATTTGTGTACACGGATGAAAGCGTAGAAGGGGATTGCACTAACTATGTTGCAGATATCGACAAGGTTTGGGGGATTTCACCATCTGCAGCAGTGTGTATTGTAAATCGTAATGAAAAAAATAGAGATTTTGTTGAAAAAACATTTCAGAAAAATTTTCAAAATCAATATCTTTTTACATACATCTTTTTATTACACCAAAAGTATATGCTGTACTTGTTTTTGACAAAAATATCCATAGATACAGACGATGATTTTGAATTGTTGGAAGACTACAATCGTAAACTTTACGAATTTGAAACTAAATATATATTTACTCAAATATCCGAGGTTCCACAGTATCAACGTTTTTACGAAAAGGTGATGAAGTCTTTCAAGGTTAAAGAAATGTTTGAAGACGTTCAGGAGCCGTTGTCACATTTATCAGAAATTCAACGTCTTAATAATGAGGCAAGACAACAAAGATATGACCATAACATTAATACAGCTTTAGTGGTTTTATCACTGCTTACCATTGTTTCGGCTGTTACCGATGCATCTGGAATAACCTCAAATTTGCAATGGCTTATACCAACACAGATTTCCAGAGTTATACAAGTTACAACAATAGTTTTGGTTATAGTGATTAGTTTTATAATGGTAGCTCGACTTCTTTCGATAAGAAACAAGCGTTAATTCTGGTATAATTAAATTGTATACCAAATTTATTTATCGGAGGAGTAATTATGAATACCATTAAGTATATCGGCGTTTTTTTTGATAAATCTACTATAAAGAAATATGCCGAGCAACAAAATCCGGAGCGACTTTATCGCACCATTGAGCACCCGCACGTTACCTTTGAGTATAGACCTAAGAGGGTTCCGTACGAGCTGTTTGGAACGCCTGTGACAATTCGTGTTGTGGGCTATGGCTGTGATGGTGATAATGAAGCATATGAGGTTGTTTTCGAAAGTATATCGGAAGAATTATGTGCCCTAGCACAACAAATAAAAAGACCACACATTACTATTTCTGTATCTCAAAACGGTGAGCCTGTAAACAGCAACAATTTAAAATTCGTGCCGGTTCCTCCTTTTTGCCTTACGGGAGTGTTTGGTGGTAAGGCCGAAGACGGTGATGTGTATATACAAAATTGCGAGATTTAAATTATCCAAGAGTTTTGTTATTGTCTATAATTAATGCGAAAAATATTTGCAAAACCTGCTTTCTTCTGAAAGCAGGTTTTTGCATGCATTGTGTTTTTTTATGAAGGGTGATATAATTAAATTGTAATTGTTTTAAATACCAATTCTTTAAAGGAGATTTTTATGAAAAAAGCATTCGAAAAGCACGAAACCTTGTTTTGCATTTTGCTCATAATTGCCTATATTGTAATTAACTCCTTTTGTATAAATAATTTTGGGCAAGCAAGCCTTGAGGGTGCTGTTATAAACACAGCCTTTTCCATTTGCTTGGTTGCTTTAATGGTAGCCCTTAAAAGCACAGCCTATTACGGCTTAAGAAAAGCCGAAAACCCAAAAAAATATATATACTTTTTGCCGTTAGCTATTATTGTAAGCGTTAATTTATGGACAGGGTTTAATATTAATAATACCCCAAGAGAAATTCTGTTTCACTTTTTAACTATGGTTAATATCGGCTTTATAGAGGAAATAATTTTTAGAGGCTTTTTGTTCAGGATGCTGGAAAAAAGTAACGTTAAAAGCGCTATAATCGTAAGCGCAATTACCTTTGGTGTTGGGCATATAATTAATTTATTTAACGGTGCAGAATTATTGCCAACCTTATTGCAAATAGCCTACGCAGCCTCGGTGGGCTACCTTTTTGTAATTATATTTTATATAAGCAAATCGCTTTTGCCTTGCATAGTAACACACGCTTTAGTTAATTCGCTTTCTATATTTAACGTTGAAAATACGGTGTCTATGTATGTGGCTCCAATATTTTTAATTATAATACCACTTGCATATGCGTTTTATATAAATCGTAAGGTTAAAGAATAGGAGATAAGCTAAATGAACATTTTATCAATCGGCAACAGCTTTTCGGAGGATGCACAAAGGTATATACATCAAATTGCCAAGGCAGACGGTGTTGAGATTAATGCATTTAATCTTTATATTGGTGGATGCCCACTGTGGCACCACTACCAAAATATGCTTGGTGAAGAAAAGGCTTATACCCTTGGAATGAATGGCGAAAGCACCGGCTTCAAGGTATCCTTGAAGGAGGCACTGCTTAACCGTAATTGGGATGTTGTAACTCTGCAGCAGGCAAGCATGCTTTCCCACGATTACAGCACGTATGAGCCGTATTTACAAAAGCTTGCTGAATATGTGCGCCTTTGTGTGCCGAATGCAAAAATTGTTGTTCACCAAACTTGGGCATACGAGCAGGGTGGCGAGCTTTTGCAAAGGGCAGGGTATAGCGATTACAAGGCTATGCTTTGTAATATAAAAAAAGCATACGAAACAGGTGCAGGTAAAATCAACGCAGATATGATTATCCCTTCGGGTGAGCTGTTTGACGCATTGCTTCAAAACGGTATTGAAAAGGTGCACAGAGATACCTTCCACGCAAGCTACGGCCTCGGCAGATACGCACTCGGCCTTTTATGGTACAGCTTTTTAACAGGTAAAAGTATAGAAAATATTTCTTTTAATGATTTTGATGAAGAAATTACTGAAGAACAGCTGAGAATTGCAAAAAGGTGTGTGTTAGAGCTTGTGAATGAGTATGGGGTCTAAATAAAAAATTTAATTGCTTCTTGTAAGTCGCTCCTCCGCCTTTTCCTCCATACGTATTTCCCAATGTATAATAAATGCCAGAAGGGCACGTATCAGTATTACAATGCCAAGCATTGCAAGCTCCTCTAAATTATGGATTATAACTGTTTTTATGATTTCGGCCCCCATTTTAAATTCAAGGGCTAATGAGAGCGCCTTGCCAAGGTCAATAACCACGTGAAAGCTTTTTCTCTCAAGCAGACATTTTATAAGCTTTATAAGGGCACGGCAGGAGCCTACTATAATAATTACTATGCCTATAAATTCTAAAAGATTTGCAGATATTTCTGCAGCAAAATATAAAAAGCTTTTAAAGTACGTTACTATTTGTGCCAAGCAAAACACTCCTTATTTAATAAAGCTATAGTTATTTTATGTAGCAAGAATATTATTATGTTGTAAAAGCCTAACAAACAACCAAGGCGTTGCGCCCAAGTGGACACAACACCTCGGTTGTTTGTTATTTTTTCTGGTTTAACGGATGTGCGCTGTATAGTGCACGGCGGAAAACGCCTTTGAATTGGGCGCATTCCTTTTCCATTTGCTCATCGGAAAGCTTTCCGTCCTCGTAAAGCCTCCAGAGCCTTTTGGCTTTCTTCTCCCATTTGGAGAATTCACGGCTAACGTTGCCAACAGCCTGTGAGGCTGTTGGGTCTGAATAATAACCCATAGTTTTTTGCTCCTTTTAAATTGTAGTCAAGAAGGCAATGAAAAAAGCCTATCTTGCAAATGGGCGCAATTTCCCTGAGGAAATTACCACATTTGTAAAATAGACTTAAAATTTAATTTGTTTAAAACGAAATTCAATTAATTCGTAGAGCACATAATAACACTGTGCAAACTATTTGTCAAGAGCCATTGAAAAAAATTATTAAATCTCGGGCTGTGTATAGTTAAACGCAAATAAAAACATTTTTTCGCATAAATTTTAAAAAATATGCTGTTGTTATTAAAAATAAAGTATTGTATAATAAACAAAAAAAGAAAACAGAGGTGCTGTTTGTGAAAAGGTTAAATAAGCTTTTATGCTTTTTGATGGTTGCTTGCGTATTGCTTTGCAATATGAACGTTCTTTGCTATGCTGTGGGTAATTCTAAAAGCTATTATTATATTGATTCTGTTAACGGTGATGATAGCAATACAGGTACAAGCATTAACAGTCCTGTAAAAACAATTGCAGGCATTAAAAGCCTTGAGGCAAAGCCGGGCACACATATCCTTTTTAAAAACGGAGGAGAGTATGAGTGCACAGCTACGCTTACCTGCAATGGTACTAAAGAAAATCCTGTTGTTATATCATCTTATGGTGAGGGCGAAAAAGCAATACTTAAAACAGACGAGAAAAAAGAGGTTTTACGTTTGTTTGACTGCTCATACGTAACAATTTCAAACCTTCAAATAAAAGCACCTAACGGTGGTGGTATTTGGATTGATACCTACAACCAGACCTCTGAGGGCATAACTATTGAAAATGTTTATTTTACAGACATACAAAACTACAAGGTGCACAGCAGAGATGATAACACAAACGGTGCCGCAGTTGGCAGAGCCGCCGTTATGGTTAAGGGTCTGCCTGCAAAGTCAAGGTATGCAGTAAACAACCTTACTATAAAAAATTGTGAGGTATACAATTGTGCAAACGGCTTTATGATTTGGGGCTCTTGGAATGATGAGCAAAATCCTTGGTGTGAGGAAAAGGATATTGACCCCGTTTACAACAAGGGTCTACTTATTGAGGGCTGCTATTTTCACGAAATGGATGCCGAGGCAATAATTGTTGGTATGTGCGATGGCGCCCTTGTAACAGATTGCCGAGCAATTAATTGCTGCCAGGGCGAGGGCGTAGATGAAAACGGCGAAATTGAATATTTTACAGCGGCAATGTGGTTCTGGGGAAGTGAAAACAGCACCATTCAGTATTGCGAAATTGCAGGGCAAAAAAACTTTGGCGACGGTATGGCAATAGACTTTGACTCCCATACAAATAACTGTACGTACCAGTATATTTACTCTCACGATAACGTAAGGTTTATGTGCAACTGCCCAAATCACAGCGGCCACCACGGTAACACGGTGCGCTACTGCCTTTCTGTTAACGATAACAGCGAGCGCTCCACAACAGCTGTTGGCAGCGAGGGCGAGCACGAATTCAGCTTTTACAATAATACAATTGTAAACGGTGGCGAATTCCATTTTAAAAACCTTTACAACTCTTATATTGCAAATAACATATTTGTGCTTGAAGAGGGCAAAACCATAGCGTATGATATGGACTCAAAAAGAGGTAATGTTTTTGAAAATAACTGCTACTATGGTGTTATGAAGCCACTTGTTGATACCGGCTCAATGAACGTAAAGCCCGGATTTTCAGGGACAGACTATACGGATAAAAATAGCTTTAAGCTTTCTGCTGATTCCCCACTTATAGGTGCAGGTGTTAAAATTGACGACGATGTAACGGCAGACTTTTTCGGTGAGGAGACTTTAAGTGCAAACATTGGCTGCTATGCAGGTGAGGGCACCGAAGCAGAGTACGAAAAGGAAGGCTTTTTTGAAGGACTCTTCCGTAAGCTTAAGGGTGTTAAAAACACAATAGTACACGAGATAAAGGTTATATTTGATTAAAAAATTCCCACCTACCAATAAGTGTAGGTGGGAATTTGTCTATTAAGATATTACAATACAGCACCATTGTCTTTTAGCTTTTGTTGAACAGCCTGGATATTAACAGTATGCGCATTTGTGTTTGATTTGTAGGCTATTGCGGCAGCCGTGCCTGCGGCTTCACCAAGGCAGCAGCAAATCGGCATTATTCTTACAGATGCCTGAGCTTCGTGCGTGGCAGAAAGGCAGCGCCCTGCAACAAGTAGATTATCAAATTCTTTCGGAAGAAGTGAGCTGTATGGGATTGTGTAAAACTCACCGTCGCCAAAAAATCTATGGCTTGTTCCTGTGCCTGAAGGGTTATGGATATCAATATCGTAATTACCGAGAGCGATTGAATCCGAAAAACGGGTGCAGCTGATAATTTCATCACCTGTAAGGATATGTACTCCTTTGAGCTTTCTGCTTTCTCTGATACCGATATCAATTGCTACAGAAATCAAAGCGCTTTCGTGGAAGGCGTTTGAATTATCCTTTAAGAAAGCCATAAGCTCGTGTATCTGCTTTCTCGCAATAACTTCTGCCTTACTTACGTCGAAAGGATTTGTAGGGTCAAGCTTTATAACACGGGTAGAGTTAAAGTGCAAAATATCCTCACCAACGCCGAAAAATACAAGTATGTTTTCTCTTGGGTTTGTAATTTCACCCTTGGCTTGCTTTTCCTTATAAAGCTCCTGTAAATGAGGTCTTTCTTCTGTGAAAAGGTCAAGGTCAACTCCACTTACACGAAAACAGGTTGTCATTGGCTGGCACAGGTTATCACTTTCTCTGCCTAATTGGTAATCACACCCTGCAAGGTAAAAAAGCTCACCATCGCCTGTTGCATCAATAAAAAAGTCTGCTTCGGCTGTGATTTTTTGACCTTTGGCAGTAATATCTACTGACGTTATAGCTCTACCGTCAGCTTTAACGTCATAAACAACACCGTGAAAAAGCACGTCAACACCGGCTTCGGTTGCCATATCATCAAGAACAATTTTAAAATATTCGGAATTAAATTCGTGGTCCTTGCAGTCATCAACGTATTTGTCGTGGCGTTCCTTCATTTCTTTGAAAATGCCTTGCGAAAGGTAGTTTCTTTGAACGTTTTTCTCCCAGTAGGGCTTGGTCCAATAAGGCATAAAAGGGTAAACCAGGTTGTTGGCGATTGCGCCACCAAGGCAACCGTGCTTTTCAACAAGCAAAACCTTAAGTCCCTCACGGGCAGCACTTACTGCAGCTGCAACACCACTGAGCCCACCACCTGCAACAACAAGATTATATTTCATAAAATCATCTCGCTTTTTAGTTTAATTAACAGTCGCTTGATTATCTCGTTTTTTCGTTCAAAACAAGATACGTTCTCAAATACAAAGCAATACTTTATATTACAATTTTAACACTCACCACCGTTAAAAACAAGAGTGTACTGTTTGCTTTAAAGTGGAGCACATTTAGTTTTTGTATTTACAGCTTATATGCTAAAATAATTTTGTCACCAAAAGCAATTGTCAATCGTTTTTAGGGTGAAAGGAATTATCCGAACCGTGTTTTCTACAGGCGGATTTCCGTTCATCCTACGTTAAAATACTCGCCAATCCGAAAGGATTAGCTGCGTTTTTGCCTTGGCTGACCAAAAATCCGCACTGTATAAAATCTTTGACCTAAAAGCGAAAGATTTTTATTGGATTTTTGGTGTTGAGG
>JAZNTU010000033.1:0-53342 GCA_045591945.1 Acutalibacteraceae bacterium
GCGGAAACTCCTTGATACCGGGATTTTATCATCGCCGTTCGGCTCGACAAAATCGGGTATCGGCGGTCGAAAAACTGCGTAAACGATATAACATATCGTTTACTTGCTTTCCGCCTGCGGGAGGCAGGTTGCCTCCCCTACAGTCGAAAAATATTTTGTTTGAAGTTTCTTCGGTTCCTTCTTTTCAAAGAAGGAACAAAAAGCGGCAACGGCTTGCCTTTTTCGACGGGATGTGATAGAATGAGCGAACCAATGAAAAAGAGGCATGGAAATGAGTAAGAAAAAAGAAATCAAGACCCATCTGACCTCCTCGCTTTTGCCCGCTTTGCTGTTCGGAGCGGTATCGGGCATCGGCGCAGGCTGTGCGGTGACCTTATATAAATACTTTGCCAAGGGTGCGGTAAGCGCATCCTCGGCTTTTTTCGCCTTTATGGGCAAGCATTTGTATCTCCTGCCCGTTGCGGTCCTCCTTGCCTTTGGCGTATCCCTTTTGCTGAAGTGGATCTACGGCAAGGAGCCGGATCTGCAGGGCGGCGGTATTCCTGCATCGGTGGGCACCCTTCGCGGTCTGTTCCGTTTCCATCCCGCCAAGACCGCTTTGGGCAGCTTTTTCCTGTCTCTGATCTCCTTTTTGTTCGGCGTTCCACTGGGAACGGAGGGTCCCTCGGTGCAGCTGGGCACCGCCTTGGGCGCCCTGGCAGCCAGAAAGGCGCCGAAACGCTTCCGCGCCTGGGAGCGCTTTTCCATGACCGGCGGCGCATCCGCAGGTTTTTCCGTGGCAACGGGCGCACCCCTTTCCGGCATTTTCTTTGCGGTGGAGGAGGCCCACGGCCGCATTTCTCCCCTCATCGTTCTGACGGCGGTGGTGGCGGTGCTGTTCGCCGAGCTTTGCGCCTTTCTTCTTTCTCCCGTGCTGGGGGTGGAGGTGGCTCTCTTTGATATGGCGCAGTTTGACGCCATGGGTGTCAAAGAGTTTTGGATGCCCCTTTTGGCAGGTCTTGTCATGGGTCTGTTTTCCCTGCTGTTTCTGAAATTCTATCACGGGCTGGACGGTCTTTTGCGGAAAAGCTGGCGAGTGAATCAAAGCTTCAAGATCTTCGCCGTGTTCTGCGCGACGCTGATCGCAGGTATTTTTTCGGAAAAATTCGTTTCCACCGGTCATCACCTGATCGATGAGCTGTTTGTTGCGTCCACACCCTTGGTGGTGCTGGCGTCGGTATTGCTGATCCGCACGGTTTTGACCCTGTCCGCCAATATTTCCGGTGTGACGGGCGGCATCTTTTTGCCCCTGCTTGCCATCGGAAGTCTGGTGGGAGCCATGCTGGGCAAGGCGTTGGGCGGGGAGCATTTGCCGATGTTTGTGGTGTTCGGCATCGTCGGCTGCATCGCGGGGATGATGAAAATGCCCCTGACCGCCATTCTCTTCGGCGTGGAGGCGCTGGGTCTGTCCCATAACCTTTTGCCCGTGATCCTGGTGTGCATTCTTGCCTACGCCATTCCCGAAGCCATGGGCGAGGAGTCCATCGGCGAATGCGTACTGGAGCGCCGCAAGGAACTGCTCCGTCAGGGAAAAGACTATTCCGAGACCGAGGAGCGCGTTTCGGTGGAGCAGGGCTCCTTTGCCGTGGGCAAGGAGATCCGTGATATTTTCTGGCCCGACGGCGTTCGGGTCCTGTCCGTGAAAAAGGCGGGAGAGGGACATTTGCTTTGCGCGGGAGACGAGCTTCTCCTCCGCGTATCCACCTACGACCTCGAAAAAACCGAACGAGAGCTGGGACATATATTGAAAAAAAGCACCTGATGGTGCTTTTTTAGTGAAAAGTGAAGAGTGAAAAGTGAAGAGTGAAGAGGTGCGGTAGGCTTTTGTCCTTTGGGCAAAAGCCTGCTGTTTTGCAGGGGAACGGACGATTTTTGAAAAAGCCCCGCAAAAACGGATAAAGGGGAAAGGGGGATCACGTCTCTTTTCCTTTTTCAATTTATAAGTTTTCGGAGTGCAGAACCTTTTTTTCAAAAAAGGTTTTGCAAAGTTCCCCTGCAAAAGTTCTCCCGATTTTGCAAAGGAGCCCTGCAAAGCCTTGAAATCCGAGAAAAAGTGTGTATAATAGAAGTAATAAAATGAGGAAAGTGGCTCATTCGTCACTTTTCGGAAAGCTGAGGACCCCTTTATGGAAAAACAAAAGTATTACATCACCACCGCCATCGCTTACACCTCCCGTAAGCCCCACATCGGCAACGTGTACGATCCCGTGCTTGCCGACGCCATTGCCCGCTACAAGCGAATGATGGGCTTTGACGTGTACTATCTCACCGGCTCCGACGAGCACGGACAGAAGATCGAGGAGCTTGCCAAGGCGGAGGGCATCGAGCCGAAGGCATACGTGGATAAGATCGCCGCACAGATCAAACAGGTCTGGGACGGCATGAATATTTCCTACGACCGCTTCATCCGTACCACCGACGCAGACCACGAGGACGCCGTGGAAAAGATCTTCCAGAAGCTTCTGGAAAAGGGCGATATCTACAAGGGCGAATACGAGGGCAAATACTGCGTGCCCTGCGAATCCTTCTTCACCGCATCTCAGCTGAAGGAGGGCGGTCTCTGCCCCGACTGCGGAAGACCCTGCGTAGACGCCAAGGAGGAGGCTTACTTCCTGCGTCTTTCCAAGTACGCCGACAGACTGGTTCAGTATTACGAAGAAAATCCCGAGTTTTTCGCACCCCTTTCCCGCAAGGCGGAAATGATCAACAACTTTATCAAGCCCGGCCTTGCCGATCTGTGCGTTTCCCGCTCCACCTTCTCCTGGGGCGTTAAGGTCAAGGACGATCCCCGCCACGTGATCTACGTGTGGATCGACGCTCTGTCCAACTACATCACCGCCCTGGGCTACAATCCCGACGGCAGCGGTGAGAATTTCGCCAAGTACTGGCCCGCAGACCTGCACGTGATCGGTAAGGACATCGTCCGTTTCCACACCATTTACTGGCCCATTCTGCTCATGGCGCTGGATCTGCCCCTGCCCAAGCGGGTACTGGGTCACCCCTGGGTGCTCTTCGGCGAGGATAAAATGAGCAAATCCAAGGGCAACGTGGTCTACTCCGATGAAATGGCGGAGATCTTCGGCGTGGACGCCGTCCGTTACTACCTGCTGTCCGAGATCCCCTTTGCCCAGGACGGCAGTATCACCTACGAATCCATGATCGCAAAGTTCAACGCAGACCTTGCCAACACCCTCGGCAACCTGGTCAGCCGCAGCGTGGCAATGGCGGTGAAATACTTCGACGGAAAGGTCAGACGCCCCGCAGACTTCGACAATGAATTCGACGCAGACCTGATCGCTTGTCAGAAGAAGGCGCTGGACGCCATGAACGCAGGCTTCGACAACCTCCACGTCGGTGACAGCATCAACGCGGTCATGGACTTTGCCAAGCGCTGCAACAAGTATATCGACGAGACCATGCCCTGGGCACTTGCCAAGGACGAAGCGCAGAAGGCGCGCCTGGAGGGCGTTCTGTATAATCTCCTGGAGGCGATCCGCCGCATCGGCGTGATGCTGACTCCCTTTATGCCCGCCACCGCAGAGAAGATCGCAAAGACCGTTGGCTTCGAAGCCGCAACCGACTTCGATACCGTCACCGCTCCCTTCGGCACCCCCGACTCCTTTGCCGTCAGCACCTGCGAGCCCTTGTTTGCCCGCCTGGACGCCGACGCGCTCATCAAGGAGCTGACCGAAAAGGCGAAGGCGGCACAGAAGGCAGCCAAGGAAGCCGCAAAGGAAGCCGCCAAGAAGGCAGCCGCCGCGGAAGCCGGACCCAAGGAGCCCTGCACCTTCGACGACTTCTGCAAGATCGAGCTGGTGTGCGCCGAGGTACTGGAATGTGAAAACGTACCCAAGAGCGAAAAACTTCTGAAATTCAAGCTGAATATCGGCGATGAGGAAAGACAGGTGCTTTCCGGCGTAGCCAAGTTCCACAAGCCCGAGGAGCTGGTGGGCAAGAAGCTGATTCTGGTGAAGAACCTCCTGCCCCGCAAGATGATGGGTCTGGAGTCCCACGGTATGCTCCTTTCCACCGAAGCCGACGGCAACGTTTGCCTGATCCGGCTTCCCGACGAAACGCCTGCAGGCGCAAGCATCGGCTGATATGGGACTGTTCGACAGCCACGCCCATTACGACGACCCCCGTTTTGCAGGGGATCTGGACGAGGTAGTGGCACAGATCTCCTCCAAAAGTGAAATCTGCCCCTGCGGTGTGGAGACCGTGGTGAATATCGGGTGCGACGTGCCCACCAGCCGTCTTTGCCTGGACCTTGCGGAAAAGTATCCCATGTTCTACGCAGCGGTGGGGATCCACCCCCAGGACGCGCATACCTTCGACGAAAATTCCATTTCGGCGCTGAAGGAAATGCTCGCCCATCCCAAGGCGGTGGCCATCGGAGAGATCGGACTGGATTATAAATACGAAAACGCACCCCGTCAGGTGCAGAAGGACGTGTTCCGCCGTCTCATGGAGCTTTCCCGTGAAACGGGTTACCCCGTCTGCATCCACGACCGCGACGCCCACGGCGACGTGTTCGACATCATTCGGGAATTTCCCGACGTGCAGGGCGTGATGCATTCCTTTTCCTGCTCCCCGGAAATGGCGAAGCAGTACGTGAAAATGGGCTGGTACGTCTCCTTTTCCGGCACGGTGACCTTCAAGAACGCCGCCGTGGTGCCCGAAGCGGCAAAGGCGGTTCCTTTGGATCGGCTGATGGTGGAAACGGACGCTCCCTACCTTGCCCCCGTACCCTACCGCGGCAAGCGGAACAAATCTTGCTACGCCTACGCTACCTGCGAAAAGCTGGCTCAGCTCCACGGGGTCACCACTGAGGAAATGGTACAAATCACACGGGAAAATGCCCTACGATTTTTCAAAATGTTACAAAAATAAAAATTTTGCAGTTTCCTCTTGTAATTTTTGGAAAAGCGTACTATACTAATGGATGGTAAAAAAATTAAACTAAACATAAAGGAGATACCACAATGTCTGTAAAAGTTGCCATTAACGGTTTCGGTCGTATCGGCCGTCTCGCATTCCGTCAGATGTTCGGCGCTGAAGGTTACGACGTAGTAGCTATCAACGACCTTACAAAGCCATCAATGCTTGCTAATCTTCTCAAGTACGATACAGCACAGGGTGGTTACTGTGGTAGAATCGGCGAAGGTCTTCACACTGTTGAGGCTGACGACGAAGCAGGTACAATCACAGTTGACGGCAAGACTCTTAAAATCTATGCTATGGCTAACGCTGCAGAGCTTCCTTGGGGCGAAATCGGTGTAGTCGTTGTTCTTGAGTGCACAGGTTTCTACTGCTCAAAGGAAAAGAGCATGGCTCACATCAACGCAGGTGCAAAGAAGGTTGTTATTTCTGCTCCAGCAGGCAACGACCTCAAGACAATCGTTTTCTCAGTTAATGAGGATACACTTACAGCTGATGACCAGATCATCTCTGCTGCTTCTTGTACAACAAACTGCCTTGCTCCTATGGCAAAGGCTCTTAACGATTATGCTCCTATCCAGAGTGGTATCATGAGCACAATCCATGCTTACACAGGCGACCAGATGATTCTCGACGGTCCTCACAGAAAGGGCGATATGAGAAGAGCTCGTGCAGGTGCTGCAAACATCGTTCCTAACTCAACAGGTGCTGCAAAGGCTATCGGCCTTGTTATCCCAGAGCTTAACGGTAAGCTTATCGGTTCTGCACAGAGAGTTCCTGTTGCTACAGGTTCAACAACAATCCTTACAGCAGTTGTTAAGGGTGATGACGTTACAGTTGACGGCATCAACGCTGCTATGAAGGCTGCTGCTTCAGAGAGCTTCGGCTACAACGTAGACCCAATCGTTTCTTCAGACGTTATCGGTATGAAGTACGGCTCACTCTTCGATGCTACACAGACAATGGTATCTAAGGTTGCTGATGGTCTCTACGAGGTTCAGGTTGTTTCTTGGTATGATAACGAGAACAGCTACACAAGCCAGATGGTTAGAACAATCAAATACTTTGCTGAGCTTGCATAATTAAACTTAAAAAGTTTAAAACCGTTGTGTTCGAAAGAGCACAACGGTTGTTTTTTATCTTAATTTTTATATTAATATTTTCTTTTATAAACACCAAACTCCGTTTGGAAATATGGCTCACTAAGTAAATACGTAGTGGTTCTTTCCTCATTGTAAGGAACGGCAGAAATTATTACGTCGCCCTCCCCTTTTTCAAGCGCCGTAAACATTTCTTCAAAGCTTTTACAAACGTGAAGCTCCACATCAACGTTAAGCTTATTACAAATTTCTTTTATTATGTAAAGCTCACAGCCTGCTACCTCACCGTTTTCATCGCAATAAAGCACATCATCAAACACAGGTGCGCATATTACGGTTAGCTGACCGTTAGTTTCATTATTTTCATTTACAGTGTAGCCCTCACCTTGAATTTGTGCGTTTTGAATTTTTTCAAACACCTGCTCCTCTTTTAACTGTTGTACTGCGTTATCAAAGGCACTTTTAAGTTCCACGTCACCTTTTTTAAATACTGCGCTGTATTCAATTTTAAAAGGAGTATTCTCTTGCCATTGCAGGTGAGTGTTTTCTAAAAACTCTTTTGTAGCAGCTTTATCGCTGATTATTACATAATCTGCCTTTGCATTTTCTACGGCTAATACTGCTGACTGCCTAGCTTCATATTTTGCTAAATCAAAGCCGTTTGTAGAGGTATAATCTAAAGCGGCATAATACTCGGCAGACTCTTCTGTACCAACAGCGACGACCACGGGTTGGTTAGCTATCACACTTATTTCGTCCGTATCGCAAGCAGAAGTACATACAAGCGTTACTATACATAGTAGCGCTAATATTATTTTCTTTCTCATAACTAAATTCCACAAATAAAAATCAAGCAGGTCAAGTATACCAACACGTTATTGGGTATACTTGACCCACTTTGTTCTTAATTTATAACAATTATTTTGTACCAAAAATTCTATCGCCTGCATCGCCAAGACCGGGAACAATGTAGCAATGGTCGTTAAGCTTTTCATCTAAGGATGCAACAAAAATATCCACATCGGGGTGAGCCTCTGAAAGGGCCTTAAGTCCCTCAGGTGCTGCAATAATACCAAGGAATTTGATATGCTTTGCACCACGCTTTTTGATTTGTGTAATTGCATCGATAGCAGAACCACCTGTTGCAAGCATTGGGTCAACAACAAAAACGTCACGCTGCTCAATATCTGCAGGGAGCTTGCAGTAGTATTCAACAGGCTGAACAGTTTCAGGGTCACGGTAAAGACCGATATGGCCAACCTTTGCAGAAGGAACAAGGGCGAGCATACCATCTACCATACCTAAGCCTGCCCTGAGTATAGGAACAATGGCAAGCTTTTTACCTGAAAGCACTTTAGTTTTTGTAACACAAATAGGCGTTGTAACCTCTACCTCTTCTAAAGGAAGGTCTCTTGTTGCCTCATAGCAAATAAGGTTTGCTATTTCGGAGATGAGCGCACGAAACTCCTTTGAGCCTGTGTTAACATCACGAAGAATAGAAAGCTTATGCTGAATAAGTGGATGGTCCATTATTAATATTTTGCCCATATTTAACATCCTTTCATAGATGAAATGTTTTTTATAAATTAATTATAAAACTCTATTTTGTTTATGTCAATTACAAACTTTTTAAAAGCTCTATTGCAGGCTTTATATCTGCAAAAAAATCATCGGTATGAGCCTCAATCGAACAGGTTTGGCAACCGACTAATTCAAGTGATTTTATAAATTCACGGTAAATATATATAACCTCTTCCTTGTCCTCGGGGTTAGGATACAGTCTTTTAACAGGCTCTGCAATGTGAGAATGGCAAACCCTTCCCTTGTATTCTTGCATACCACAAATAGAATCGTTATTACCGTAAACGTGATACAAATCAGCAAGCGCAAATACGTTATCTGCACCGGAAAGTTCAGCAATTTCAACTCCGTCGGCAACAGTATAAAGCATAGATGACTCACAAAACCTTAACGGCTCAAGAGCAATAACTGCACCTATTTTTTTTGCTCTTGGAGCAGCATATTCACTTAAAAAGTATGCAAGCTGTTCCTTTGCTTTTTGTGGTGAAAAGCCTTCCGTGAAGCTTCTTGCCTTGCCCGAGCCTAAAACAATTTTTTTAACACCCAAGGCTGCTGCACGCTCAAAGCCCCTATCAAGGTAATCGGCTATTGCACCGTAATCAACAGCTTCACCCACAAGCCTCATATCACCCGGAATAAAACTGTTTGCTGCAACACACCTAAGGTCTAAGGCCTCAAGCCTTGCTTTACACTCTGAAAATTTAGAGTCCTCATAGTCTGCAAGGCAACCGAAGCCTGTTTCCAAATAATCGGCACCTATTTCTACTGCTCGCTCAAAGGCTGTAAAATCATCTAATCCTCTGCATATACCAAATTTCATATCAATCGCCCTCGCTGTTAACGGATTTAAGCATTTCCTCTGCATTTTGGAGCTGTGTTTGTGTAATTTCGCCACCACTTGTTATACGGGCTATTTCTCGCTTTCTGCCCTCAAAATCAAGTAAAGTTACGTTGGTGTAGGTTTTGCCGTCAATAGCTGCTTTTTGTATAAGATAGTGGTTATCTGCATAAGCCATAAGCTGACTAAGATGAGTAACGCACAAAACCTGCTTACCAACCGAAACCTGCTTAAGCTTTGAAGCAACCTTAAGGGCAGCCCTACCACTTACACCTGAATCGATTTCATCGAAAATCATTGTTTCGACCTTATCCTTATGCGCCATTATTGTTTTAAGCGCAAGCATAATTCTTGAAAGCTCACCACCGGAGGCTATTTTTGTAATAGGCTTTGGTGCTTCACCCACATTGGCAGAAATAAGAAACTCTGCAAAATCCATACCGTTTTCGCACAGTGGCACCCCACTAAATTCAACAACAAATTCAATATGAGGCATATCAAGATAACGAAGCTCATCGCAAACAGCCTTTGAAAAATCGAGAGCCGTTTTCTTTCTTGACTCTGAAAGAGCCTTGGCAAGAGAGAGCGCTTTTTCTTTTGTTCGTTTAAAATCTTCCTTCAGTTCTAAAAGCTTTTCATCAGAGAAGGATATTTCCTCCAACTCTTTTTTTGCTTTTTCAAGATACTCTAATATTGCTTCTTCGCTTTCGCCGTACTTTTTGCTTAAATTGTGAATTACATTAAGCCTCTCTTCTACATAATCTAATTCTGCCTGTGAAAAGCCATCCTCATTCACAAAGGAGCGCACGGCATCGCTTGCATCTGCCAATTCATAATACAAGTCCGAAACTCTCTTTGAAAGCTCTTCAAGCTCATTCGAATACTGAGAAATTCCTGATAAAGCATTTGATGCATCTGATAAAAGCTCCACTGCACCATGAAAGCCCTCATCTCCCGAAAGAGCTTTAAAGGCATTATACAAAGCAGATTGAATTCTTTCGTAGTTAAGAAGCTCGTTTTTTCTGTTTTTTAAGTTTTCCCATTCGCCCGGGTTGAGCTCTGCTTTTTCTATTTCATCTATTTGATAGTTTAAAATGTCGATTCTGCGAGCCTTTTCCTCTTTGTCGGCAGAAAGCCTCTTTATAAATGCTTGAATTTCAAGCAGCTTTGCAAAGCAAGTCCTGTAATCTGCTAACAGCTTATCGTTGTCTGCCAAGGCATCAATATAACCGATATGAGTTTCGTTATTGAGCAGTTCTCTGTTATCCTGCTGACCGTGTATACTCATAAGCTCTGCGCCGATTTCCTTAAGCGCAGAAACCGTTGAAAGTGCATTGTTTACACGGCAAATATTTTTATCTGCCGTAATCACCCTGGAAATAAGCAGACTACCATCTTCACTTACAGGCAAGCCAAGCTCCTCTAATTTAGCGTTCACATTCTCGCCAACACACAAAAACAACGCTGATACTTGAGCCTCCGTTTCTCCCGTTCTGATAAGCTCACGAGAGGTACGAAAACCCAGTACAGCGTTAATTGAATCTAAAATTATTGATTTACCTGCCCCCGTTTCACCACTAAGAACATTAAAGCCCCCAGAAAATTCTATCTCGGCGCTTTCAATAATAGCAATGTTCTTTATCTTTAAAACGGAAAGCATACAGTTTATCTCCCTATCATTCTGTTAAGTGCTTCTGCAACGCCACGAGCCTCATCGGGTGTTCTGCAAAGCATAAAAATAGTGTCATCACCTGCAATTGTGCCAACAACCTCGTGTACATTCATTGCATCTATAGTGGCACAAGCGGCACCTGCAAGGCCCGGTGAGCATTTGATAACACAGATATTACCTGCATAATCAACCTTTGTCATAGCACTTTGGAAAAGCGCATCGAACATACCTGTATAGCCGTTATCGGCAACCTTTTCTACAGAATATCTGTACACGCCGTTAGGGCCAAGAGTTTTAAGCAACCTTAACTCTTTAACATCTCTTGATACCGTTGCCTGCGTAACGTCGCACCCTCTTTCGCAAAGCATTTGCAAAAGCTCCTCCTGTGTGCCGATATCGTATTTTTCTATAAGCTCAAGTATAAGCTTATGCCTTTTTCTTTTCATCCCTACTCACCTAACCGGATATTTTTTTATTTAGTATTTGTATAAAAGTATCTTTTTTTATTTTCACAAAGGATACGTTGCTTTCTGATTTTTTTACTATAACACGAGAGTCTGCAGGTACAAGCACCGCTGACTGACCGTCACACGAAAGAATTGCCTCACCACTGTTATCGTGGGTTAATTCAACTACAGAGCCTCCACTCAACACAATAGAACGCGAAAAAACGCTGTGAGAGCATACAGGGGTAAGCAAAATACTTTCTACACACGGGTCTACTATAGGGCCACCTGCAGAAAGTGAGTAGGCCGTTGACCCTGTTGGCGTACAAACAATAACGCCGTCTGCTAAATATTCTATAAGTGGTGTACCGTTACAAGCCGCAGAAAGCTTCATTATACGAATACTGCCACTTCTTGACACTACTGCATCATTAATGCAATTTGAATGATATATTATTTTATTATTTTTGTCAACAATGCTTACGTCAAGCATCATTCTGTTTTCAAAAACACACTCACCCGAAATAACCTTGCTCAATAAAGGCAGCTCATCACCCTCAAGGCAGGCAAGGTATGCTAAATTACCTGCGTTTATACATAACACAGGCTTATTGTAGAAGGTCGCCTTTTTAGCCGCATTTATAAAGGAGCCATCGCCACCAACAGATATAACCATATCTGCATTGGCAATATCACTCTCTTTTGAAGAATATGTAATAACGTCGTTTACACCAAAAAAAGACTGTAGTTCACAATCCATAATGGCCGTACAACTCAGTTTTTTTATTTCGGAAAGCAACGCAGTAGTTACTTTAAAGGTGTTTTCCCTTGTCATATTGGGAATAATAAAAAACTTCAAAATATCACCCTATTTATCTAACAGAATATGAGAGCGTTCTACAAGCTCCGAGACTGAATTTATTACCTCCGATGAATCCTGTATGCAATCGCATTTTTTTAAGTACATAAGGTATTCTATGTTACCCTCAGGCCCTTTAACAGGCGAATGCTCTAAGCCTAACACCTGAAATTTTTGAGTATTTGCAAATTCTGCAATTATTCTTACAACGTTTTCGTGAACAGCAGGGTCCCTTACAACGCCCTTTTTGCCTACATTTTCTCTGCCTGCCTCAAACTGAGGCTTAATAAGGCAAACTGCCTCACCCTCTGCTTTTAAGAGCTCATACATGACAGGTAAAATAAGCTTTAAAGAAATAAAAGAAACGTCTACAGAGGCAAAATCTATTTCATCGGGAATTTGTTCGCGTGTAACGTAACGGAAATTTGTTCTTTCAAGATTTACTACACGCTCGTCACTGCGAAGCTTCCAGGCAAGCTGACCATAGCCTACGTCAATTGAATAAACCTTTTTGGCACCGTTTTGTAGCATACAATCTGTAAAGCCACCTGTAGATGCGCCGATATCCATACAAACAGTATTTTCAAGGCTTATAGGAAAGCTTTGCATAGCCTTTTCAAGCTTAAGGCCACCTCGGCTAACATATTTAAGGGTAGCCCCCCTTACCTCAATAATATCATCCGGCTTAATATCTCTACCTGCTTTGATTTCTTTTTGGTCATTTACATATACTATGCCCGACATTATAAGCGCTTTCGCCTTTTCTCTGCTTTCAGCAAAGCCACGTTCAAAAAGCACTATATCAAGTCTTTTTTTATCACTCATAGATTCTCCTTGACGGTATCAACCATACCGTTACAATCGAGTTTATATTGTTTGAAAATTGATTCTGTTTTACCCTGCTTTACAAAGCAATCCGGAAAGGCTGTAAGGTAAAATTCGGGAGAAAGCTTGTTTTCAAGCATTACACTTGCGAAGCTTTCGCCTACGCCACCACTTTTAACGCCCTCTTCAAAGAAAAATACCTTTTTAACGCCTGCGATTGCTTCAATAGACTCTACAGGTACAGGCACTATAACGTTAAGCTTAACCAGCTTAACACAAACACCCTGTTCACAAAGAGCTTTATAGGCCTTGTAAGCCTCACCAAAAATTCTGCCGTAGGTTACTATAGCAATTTCAGCATTATCGTCACCGAAAACAAAGAAGCTGTTTCCGTCGCAGTTATATTCCTCAGGCATTTCAGGCTCTGCGCCTCTCGGATACCTGATAACGGAAGGGCCATCGCTATGGTACAAGGAATTTACAAATGCATTATTTAAATCTGCATAGCAGGACGGAGAATAAACCGTAATATTGGGAATGCCGTTAAAAAAGGCTGTATCGTAAATACCGTTGTGGGTTTCACCATCATCACCAACAATGCCTGCTCTGTCAACAGCAATAATCATTTTGGATTGCTGCAATGCACAGTCGTGCAAAAGCTGGTCGTAGCACCTTTGCAGGAAGGTAGAATAAACAACAAAAACAGGCAGCATATTGCTCTTGGATATGCCCAATGCGAATGGAACGGCGTGCTCCTCGGCTATGCCTACGTCAAAAAATCTATCGGGGTATTCCTCTGCAAATTTTTTAAGACCTGTACCTAAAGACATGGCAGCCGTTATTGCACAAATTCGCTTATCCTTTGCAGCCTGATTAAACAAAAACTCACCGAAGCGCTCAGAAAAATTATCGGAGCTTTTTGGCAAAACGCCATCTGCCAATTCAAAGGCAGGTACTCCGTGAAAATCCGAAGGATTTATTTCTGCAGGTTCATAACCCTTGCCTTTAACTGTGTTAACGTGAACAAGCACAGGACCGTTGATTATTTTTGCACCCTCAAGAGCATTGCAAAGCTGAGAAATATCGTGACCATCAATAGGCCCCATATACGTGATGCCCATATCCTCAAAAAAGTTGCTTTGGTACATCATATTTTTTACGTTTGTTTTAATTTTGAAAATCTTATCTGCAGTTTTCTTGCCTATAAGAGGAATTTTTGAAACAGCACGCTCCGTAAAAGCCTTAAGCCTGTAATAGCCTGACCTGGAGCGCATTTTTGCAAGTCTTTTTGCAAGGTGACCTACGTTCTTTGAAATAGACATTCCGTTATCGTTGAGAATGATTATAAGCCTTGCACCCTTCATTCTGCCTGCATTATTAAGTGCCTCGTAAACCAAGCCACCTGTAAGCGCACCATCACCAATAACGGCAACGGCATAGTCTTTTTTACCATTCACCTTGTTTGCGGCAGCAATACCGAGGGCAGTAGAAATGGAAACACTGCTGTGACCACTGTAAACGATATCGTGTTCACTTTCGTTAGGCCTTGAAAAGCCTGATATGCCACCCTCTTTTCTAAGAGTTGTAAATTCATCATACCTACCCGTAAGCAGCTTATGGGTATACACCTGGTGGCCTACGTCCCAAATAATTTTATCATTGGGAGAATCAAAGGTCTTGTGGATTGCAATAGTCAACTCTACAACACCCAGGTTAGAGGCAAGATGACCACCATTATCCGAAACAGTTGAAATAATAGTATCTCTGACCTCCTCTGCAAGCAAAGGAAGTCTTTTATCTTCTATTCTTTTTACGTCTGCCGGTGATTTAATACCGGGTAAAATTTCGTGCTTCATATTAATAATCTCTTTTTGCAAGGTATTGTGCGTATTCTTTTATTGCCTGGTTATTTTCGAAAATCTCTAACGCCTGCATAGCCTCCTGTGTAAGCTCATCTACAAGACGCTGACATTCCTCTACGCCCAAAAGAGTTACATAGGTTGTTTTACCATTTTCAACGTCACTGCCTGTAAGCTTACCTAATTTTTCAAGCGAGCTTGTAACGTCAAGGATATCATCTTTAATTTGGAAGGCAAGGCCTATATTCGAGGCAAAAAGCTTTGCTGCGTGCTTTTTTTCTTCATCTGCCCCTGCGGCGATACAGCCCATAACACAAGCTGCCTCAATAAGTGCACCTGTTTTAAGGCCATCTAACATACGCAAGGTTTCAAAGCTGATATTTGGCTTGTTTTCGTTTTGAATATCTATAACCTGCCCACCTATCATACCACGAGCACCTGCATAGACAGAAAGCTCGAAAATGGCTTCAACTGCAATGTCGGCGCTGTAAAGTCCTGCTTTTGCCCAAACAGAAATGCGTTCAAAGGCCGCTGTAAGCAAACCGTCGCCTGCAAGAAGCGCCATTGCTTCGCCATAAACCTTGTGATTTGAGGGTTTACCTCTGCGATAATCATCATCATCCATACAAGGTAAATCATCGTGAATAAGCGAATAGGTGTGTATATACTCCACAGCCTGCGCCATAGGAATGGCAGCCTTAACATTGCCACCACAAGCGTCACAAAAAAGCAGTGTAAGAAGGGGTCTTACCCTTTTGCCACCGTTTTTTACGCTGTATTTCATAGACTCAAAAAGAGTTGCGTACTCTTCAAAATATGAATCAAAGTATTTATAAAGACTATCCTCTAAAAGAAGTGAAAATTCAGTAATCTTTTCGTGCATTATTTATCACCATTATCTAAAAGCATTGTTATTTTTTGCTCTGCTTCATCTAAGTATTTGCCACAAGCAGCAATAATTGACGTACCTTCTGAAAAAAACTCAACTGTTTTTTCAAGAGGTAAGCAACCATCTTCTAAAAGCTTTACAATTTCTTCTAATCTTTTTATAGCTTCTTCGTAATTAAATTCCATAATTATTCCTCACATATACCTGTTACTGTTGCAAGTGCCTGTCCATCTGACAGCTTGATTTTAATACTATCACCTATAGCTACGGACGAAACGCTTGTAAGCAGGCTTTCTTCTTTACTAACCAATGCATAGCCTCTTGAAATAACACCTAAAGGGCTTAGCGCATCTAATTTACCGACCAACGCCGAAAACTCCAGCTTTTTGCCGTTAAGCTGTGCTTGTGCAATATCACAAAGTCTTTCATTCAGGTACGCTAACTCTTTTCGACTATCGTTTATTTTTATAATCGGGTCCTTAAGCGCACCACTCTTTTCGATTGCAGCAAGCTTATTCCTTTGAAATGCAATTTCATTACGTACAAACGTGAAAAGCTGCTGCTTATATGCTAAAAGCTCACCTTTAAGCTCCACCCTATCAGGTACAGCAAGCTCTGCCGCAGCAGAAGGTGTTGGTGCCCTTAAATCTGCAACAAAATCGCAAATACTGTAATCTGTTTCGTGCCCTACTGCAGAAATTATGGGAATTTGAGAATTGTAAACTGCTCGTGCAACAACCTCTTCATTAAATGCCCATAAATCCTCTACAGAGCCACCACCACGGCCTACAATGAGCACGTCTGCACCCTTCAGCGCATTAAATTCCTCTATAGCCTTGGCAATATCCCCGGCAGCACCCTCGCCCTGCACCTGTGTTGGCCTTACTACAACCTGACAGGCAGGGCAACGTCTTTTTAAAACGTTGAAAATATCTTGTATTGCTGCACCTGTTGATGAAGTGACAACACCAACCCTTTTAGGGAAGGCCGGTATTGGTTTTTTGTGTGCTTGAGAAAAAAGCCCTTCTGCCTCAAGTTTTTTCTTCAGCTGTTCAAAGGCAATGCTTAATGCACCTACGCCATCCGGCTGCATATCGGTAATATACAGCTGAAACGAGCCATCTCTTGGAAAAAGTGATACTGTACCAAAGGCAATTACCTTCATCCCATTTTCGACGGAAAACTTCAATCTGGAAGCATTACCCGCAAACATAACCGCCTTTATGGCTGCCGTTTCATCTTTAATTGTCATATACATATGGCCACTATAGTGAGCCTTGAAGTTTGAAATTTCGCCTGAAACGAAAATATATTTAAGATTTTCGTCGTTATCCAACAAGCCTTTAACATAGTTATTAAGCTCGTTTACGCTGTACACCTTAGGCGTAGGAGTATACATTTTTTCACCTCGTTTGTGTGGAAAATGCTATTTTTGATATGCTTCACAAGCTAAATATGCAACGCCTGCTGCGTTATCGCAGGAAAATTGCGGCTCTGCAAAATAAGAATTTTTAATTCTTTCAAAAACAAGCTTTTGAATAATTGAATTTGACATAACACCACCTGCATAAACAACAGGAAGCTCGCCTAATTCATTTAAAGCAAATTCCGTCATAGCAACAACACAATCTGCTATGTAAGTTAATAAATATTTAGCAACATCCTCTTGCGCTTCACCATCCGAGAGCATTTTTTCGCATTTATTTTGAAGCCCTGATAATGAGCACCTACCGTCAGTAAGCTTAATTTTGTTTTTATAAACCTTATTCGACTTTAAAGCAAGTGCTTCAATACCCTTACCCGCAGGAAATGGTATGCCCATTTCAACGCCGATTCTGTCAACAGCTTGACCTGCTTTCAAATCAGAGGAGGAAGAAAACGGCGTTGTTTTAAATACGTCACCATCATCCGGCTCACACAAAACTAAATCTGTTGTGCCACCCGAAACGTGAAATGCCAAAAAACGCTCACTCAAAATCTCTGTTTTATTAGCAGAAAACAAGGCTGCTGCAATATGCCCCTGTTGATGAGAAAACTTAAACAAAGGCACGTTTAACGCTGTTGCAATTGCTGTTGCAACACTTTCCCCTACAAGAAAGCAAGGCATATAAGAGCCTTTTTGAGTTGTTGGCGTAACTGATACACCAATTGCCTCAATATTGTTGCCTGTTTTTTCTAAAAGCTCCTCAAGCAACTGAGGATATGCTTTTGTGTGATGAAAAACAGCATCACTTTGACGAATACCCTTTTCCCCATCCTTAACAGGAAGGAGTTTTTTTGATTGGATAAGCTCCTGCTCATCATAAAAAGCAAAGGACGTAGTATAATTACTTGTATCTATACCTAAAAAGCCCATATTAATTATAATGCTCTGGCAATGGCACCGAGCACTCCGTTAATATACGTTGCATCACTTTCTGTGCCATATTTTTTAGCAAGCTCAACTGCCTCATTCACGGAAACGCCTACAGGCACCTCATCAGAATAGAGCATTTCGCTAACTGCAAGGCGCATAATGGCAAGTGAAACCTTAGGCAAACGGTGAATTGCCCAGCCCTTAAGGTTATCTGATATAAGCTTATCTATAGCTTCTGCATTATCTTGTGCATTTTTCAAAAGTGCAGCTGCAAAACCGTTAATTTTTATAAGGTCCTCTTCCTGTGCGCTTTCGATTATTTCTGAGATAGATAAATCATCGTTAAAAATCTTTTCAAACAAAACTATAAAAGCCTGTTCTCTCGCTTCACTTCTTGTCATAAAATACTCCTTAAACGACCTGTGAGCCCCTTGTTTCAAAAACAAGATGACACAAAAGCCTATATTTTTACAATTTAAAATTATACCACATCTATATTCAATTATCAAGATTATGAAATAAAAAAAGAAGAACAGGTAAAAGCCTGTTCTTCTAAAAATCATTCAATTAATTAATAAACGAAACCGGAGTATGCATTAACCTCTGAAACGCTACCTTTTAAGAGCTTCTTGCTTAAGATACCATCCTTAACAGCGACGTCGTAGTTAACGTTTTGCTTCAGTGAGTAAATCTCTGCTGTTTCGATATTGTAGTACATCTCAATTGAGCAATCGGTATATGTAACATCTACCTCTTCAACGCCGGTCTTATCCATAGCAACGCGAACCTGCTCTGACGTAACTACCGGGAATACAGACGCAATAAAGCTATCTGTCTTACCATTTTTAATTGGTGCGGGGTTAACTTCGTCATTAAATTCGATAACAAGCTTAACAGCTTCCACCTCTTCAACAAGCTTATAATCTGAATCGTTGTAATCAATAAGCTTCTCAATTTCGCCAGACTCTGTTTTGTTATATGCATGAACAACAGTACCGTCGGTTAAGTTTTTGAGATAGCCCATATAAACAATTTGTTTAGAGGAGGACTTAACGGCTGCCTTAACTGTGTCGAAGTCAGCATCATTAATGATTGAAGCATTTTTATAATCGTTAAGGCAAAGTAAGTTGTTAGCCTTACCCTTTTCAGCCTTAACCGTTTCACCTGCAAGGTAGTTAGCAATCTCTTCCTGAGAATCGATTCCACTAAACCAAACTGATGCAAGGAAGCCTAAATCCAATGAACGGCTTGTAACCTTTGTAAAGCCGGGTGTATTGGAAACCTTGTTGCTTGCAAGAACATCGTTATAGCTCTTGAGAACTGACTGATTAGCCCTAACAACATCTGCCTCGCTTGTTGTGGACTCGGTAGGAGCCTGAGTAGTAGGCTTTGTTGTGGAAGGCGCCTTAGTAGTTGTTTCGGAGCCCTTAGTTGTATCAGGAGCCTTAGTGGTGGTTTCAGCAGGCTTTGTTGTAGTTGGCGCTGCCGTTGTTGGTGCCTTTGTTGTGTTTTGTGTATCATCAATTTTATCGTTAACATAATCATCGATAAAATCGATACCTGTATTGATTTTTTTGCTAGACTGCATAAGGTATGCTGCAGTAGCAAGTCTGATTGCTGTGCTTGTGAGAAGGCCAATACCTACACACATAACAAGAATCAAAGCAACAATACTTTTAAGTCTTGAGTTAGCTTTATTATCATTGTTCTTCATCAAAGTATCCCCCTTGATACCATATAACTTCCATAACATTCTACACAAAACCACCGAAAAAGTCAATACAAAATATGTGATTAGTTTTTTCAATTGTGATAAATCTGTTTTTTTGTGCAAAACCTTTAACAAAATAGTTATAATTTAGCAATAATGATAGTTGAATTTTTTATATTTATATTGTAAAATATGTTATCAAATAATATTGTCACGATTTGTGGCAATGTAAAGGAGAAATCATTTATGAAAAAGAGCAAGTTAACAAAGCTTATCGCTGTTGTTCTTGTGCTTGCAATGCTGTCTGCTTCCTTTGGCGCAGTTACAGCAGGTGCTTCAAGCGCATACCCTATTCTCAGCAGCGGTAATCCAATCGGCATTCTTTTTGCTGACATCGTTGATACTTTGTTAAGAATTCTTACAGACTTCTTGGCAGGGTTATTTGGAAACGGTCCCGGTTTTGTAGACCCGGATGACGAAAAAACAGAAGCACTTATACAATCCAACTTTAACGATGGTATAGGCCCTGTTTTCCAAAAAGAGGCCCAATCCGGTGCTAAGTGGCGCCTTGGTTATGCAAACGCTAGTCTTATTCCTGAGGATTACGACAACGGTACATACTACATCGGTGGTTACATTTCACTCGAAAACGGCTTCACAAACGTTGTTGAAGGCATCGCAGAAATCCCCGGTATCGGCAAAGACGATATGAAGGTTAGATGTATGGCTATCGATGATAACACAGGCAGAGGCACTGTTCTTTTTGCTGTTATCGACTGTATCGGTATCACAAATGCTGATATTAAAGATATCCGTGCTCTTCTTGCTGACTACGCAGCAATGCACAACATTGAAGCTATCAATATTTCATCTACACATACTCACAGCTGTATTGATACTGAAGGCCTTTGGACCAAAAACATTGCTAAGCTTGTTTCAAACGGCGTAATCAGTGGCACACAGGCTGACGGCAAACTCCAGCAAGGTACAAATCCTGCATATATGGCTTGGCTCAAGGAAAGAGTTGCAGATGCTCTTATTGCTGCACACCGCGATATTAAAGCAGGTTCACTTACATATACAACTAAGGACCTTGGTCAGGATTATTTCCAGAACAAGAACCGTCCTTCATCAGGCGAAATCGTAGGCGTTGATACAGAAGGCAATCTCATCATCGATAGCTCATCAGATGGTTTTAGAACCGAAATCGCTATGACAAATATCGAAAGATTCATCTTCACTCCAGAAGATACAACTGCTACGCCTACAATGATTATCAATCTTGCTGCTCACCCTGACGTTGCAGGTCTTCCTACAGAATCCAACTCAGGTAGAGAGATTAGTGGTGACTACATCTTCTATTGCGAAAAGCTCCTCAATGAAGCAGGCTACAACTTCATATTCTTCCAGGGTGCTATTGCAGGTATCTACATGTCAAGAACTGTTACAGGCGACAACGTAGAAACAAAACAGCGTGTTGAGGAATCACAGAGATACGGTTACGAGCTCGCAAGAATCGCTCTTTCCCTTAACAAAACAGAGGAAGAGGTTTCTGCAGAAGCTTGGGACGAAAACAGCAACATCTATGATGAACTTGTAGAACACGCATCACAGATTCCTATATTTGATGAAAACGGCAAGGCTGTCGAGCAGGTTACAACACCGGGCAACAACTATACCGTGCTTATTGATGCACAGGGCAAAACTGTTGACGTTAAGGATAACACTATCAAGATTCTTGATGGCGATAAGGTTCTTTACGAATTAAACTACACAGCTAACGAAACAATCACATATGAAGAGGCGGCTCAGTCATATGCCGTTTCAGGCAATGGTAATATTCTCGCTATTGTTGTTACCGGCGAAGGCAAAAAGGTTGTTTGTCCAAACGAACATATGATTGCTCTTTATTCTGAGGAAACATCCGAGCTTATTGCTCAAGTACCTGTTGGTAAAAGCAGAATCGTAGCTCCTTACGAAACAGCTACTGCTGTTGAAAACGGTATCGTTAATCCTTATGCAATCACAACAGCAAACGGCTATACATTTGTTGCTGATGCAGCAGGCCTTACAGTTAACGCTAACAACTCTACTCACAAATTAACAGTTTCAAATGCTGTTAGAACAATATATGACTTTACATTTACTGCATCCGAATATATCGTTCACTATTCAGCTCTTAGTGCATACATTGTTGTAGATGCAGCAACAGCTACATCACCTAACCCAACAATTATTGCTGCTGTTTCATACGGCGCAAACCAAACAGTAGATATTTCAGAAGCCGGTAAGATTATCCTTCGTAATGCGACAACCAATGAAGAAATTACAACAGTTGCAATCGGCGATCGTGAAATCATTACAGCTGACACACAGCTTTCTATTCCAACAATAGATGGTGTTGTTAACACCTGCCAGGTTAACCCACTTTACTCTGTATGGTTTGAAAACTGGAACAAAAAGAGCAACGGTGCTGACGCTGTTCCTGTAGCACAGCCTGTTGACCCATTCCTTAACCTTTATATTAAACAGGTTGAGATTCCTATTACAAACACACTTATTACAGCAGTTGGTAAGCTTAATATGGCAAACTACGTTGTTAAGGCATATCCAGACGGCTCATACGCAACGGTTACTGAAATCGGCTACATGGAATGGGGTAAACAGTTCAAGACTGTATTCCTTCCGGGCGAAATTTGTCAGGACCTTGTTGCTCTTAACGGTGCATCACTCTTAAAAGAAAATTCTATTACCGGTTCAGCATTCTCTGATCACGTTGATAACGAAAAGGGTTACACATCTGCCGCCGGAATTTTTGGTGAGGATGTTAAGTGCTTTGGCGTTATGAACGATGCTATCGGTTATGTTGTTCCTGACAATGACTACACAATGGGCGACCCTGCAAACCACTACCACGAGCTTATTTCTCTTGGTCAGTATGTTGGTTCATCTCTCATTGATGGTCTTGCAGAACTCAAGGCAGAGATAGATGCAAACACAAATCCGTAATTGCACAAAACAATTAAATAAATCTTTTTCATAAAATAGATAAAGACCTCGCTTCAAACGAAGCGAGGTCTTTTAAATTACACAGCGAAAATACTCCATACCTATTATATATAATATGTATAGTGAACATTTCGCCATTTATTTAGATATGTTCCTACGGTATTCTGCAGGTGTCATATTGAAATGTTCCTTGAAATTTCTATTAAAGCTCCTTAAAGAAACATATCCACTATCCATTGCACATTGCAAAATGGGTAAATCTGTATTTTCCATAAGATAACAGACATGACTTAGTCTATAATAATTAACATACGTATTAAATGAAATACCCATATTCTTTTTAAAAAATCGAGATATATAAGAATAATCGTAGCCTATTTGCTCCGAAAGGTTTGAAAGTGTGCAATCCTTATCAAACTCATTTTCCACAAACGAAAAAATTCTTATAAGCAATTTCTCATTATCATTTCTGCGATTTGTGTATGCTGCGTACTTTTCAAAACAACTGCAAACAGAGTATAATATCCCCTTTTTTTCCGTAGTCGAGGAATCGAGCGTTAGCCCGGTAATTGCATCTATTAAATACGAATCAAGTCGAAGCTTATTATCTACAGGGATTTTACCCCTTACACCTGTGGCATAGGCCTGTACAAGACGTGGAGAAAAAATACACAAAACGTGTTGACTTTGCGTTGACTCAAGTGAGTGTATTTGGTTTGGGAAAATAAGCAGCGCCTCTCGGCTTTTCAAAATATATTCGATACCATCTACAGTTATTTTCATTTCGCCTGAAAGCACAACTATAACCTCAAAGCATTGGTGCAGATGCATAGGAAAGCTGAAATTTTCACCTTTTTCTACCTTCAGATAATGTGGTGAACCTAAATGCTTAAGCTCGTAAAACATATAAAAACCTCTAAAGTCAAATTTTGTCTATATATTATACTGTTTTTTGCGAGAAAAGTCAAATATATTGCAGTATAATAAAATCGGTCTATTAAACAGAATGGAGGCAAGCTATGAATTATTACATAGGTGCTGATTTAGGCACATCTGCTTTAAAGCTACTGCTTGTAACAGAAAGTGGCAAAATTGCGAGCACTGTTACAAAAGAGTACCCTGTTTACTACCCTGCACCCGGCTGGAGTGAACAAAACCCAACCGACTGGTGGTCTGCATTTGTAAACGGAGTAAAAGAGCTTATAAAGGATACACCACCCTCGGCTATTAAAGGCATAGGCTTTGGTGGCCAAATGCACGGGCTTGTTATATTAGATAAAGATGATAACATAATACGTCCTGCTATCCTTTGGAACGATGGAAGAACAGCAGAGCAAACTGAATATCTCAACAATATAATTGGCAAGGACAAGCTTTCTCAATACACGGCCAACATTGCGTTTGCAGGCTTTACTGCACCAAAGCTTTTGTGGCTTAAGGAGAACGAGACAGATAATTTTAAAAAGATATGTAAAATTATGCTGCCTAAGGATTACCTTAATTACAAGCTGACCGGTGTACATTGTACCGATTATTCTGACGCCTCAGGCTTTTTACTTTTAGATGTAAAAAACAAGTGTTGGTCAAAAGAAATGCTTGAAATTTGCCATATAACAGAGAATCAAATGCCTACACTTTTTGAAAGCTATTCACCTGTTGGTACGCTTTTACCTTCCGTTGCTGACGAATTAGGTCTTGACAAAAATACAATAGTTGTTGCAGGTGCAGGCGATAACGCTGCAGCTGCCGTTGGCACAGGCACCGTTACCGACGGAAAATGCAATATTTCACTTGGTACCTCAGGCACCATATTTATTTCGTCAAGCAGCTTTTCTGTAGATAGCTTTAACGCACTGCACTCCTTCTGCCACGCAAACGGTGAATATCACTTAATGGGTTGTATTTTATCGGCTGCCTCGTGCAACAAATGGCTTTGTGAGGATATTTTAGGCACAAACGATTACTCTGCTGAGCAAGAAAGCATTACAGATAACGATTTAGGTAACAACCACGTTTACTTTCTCCCCTACCTTATGGGTGAAAGAAGCCCTATTAACGATACAGATGCAAGAGGTACGTTTACCGGTATGCGTATAGATACAACAAGAAAAGACGTTGTGCAAGCTGTTTTAGAGGGCGTTGCTTTTGCTATAAGGGACAATCTTGAAATAGCAAAGGCTCTCGGCATTGACATACAAAGCAGCAGCCTGTGTGGAGGTGGCGCAAAATCACCCCTTTGGCAAAGGATATTCGCAAACGTGCTTAATATGCCCATAACCATTCCTCAAACAGAGCAAGGGCCCGGCTACGGTGGTGCAATGCTTGCAATGGTTGGCACAGGCGCTTTTGATAACGTTACGACCTGTGCAAAGGCTTTTGTAAAAACAAAGGAAACTATTTTCCCTGATGCACAGATAGCAGAACGTTATGAGCAACAGTATTTAAAATTCAAAAAAATATATCCAACAATGAAAAATTTATTTAAAGAAATAAAGTGAGGTTATTACTATGAGTGAAATTTTTAAAGGTATACCTAAAATTAAATATGAAGGAAAAGACAGCACAAACCCTCTTTCTTTTAAATATTATGATGCAGACAGAGTTATTCTCGGCAAAACTATGAAGGAGCATCTTCCTTTTGCTATGGCCTGGTGGCACAACCTTTGTGCTGCAGGTACAGATATGTTCGGCAGAGATACTGCAGATAAATCCTTCGGTGCAGAAAAAGGCACTATGGAGCACGCAAAGGCTAAGGTTGATGCCGGCTTTGAGTTTATGTCAAAGCTTGGTATAGAATATTTCTGCTTTCACGACGTTGATATAATCCCGGAAGCTGACGACATTAAAGAAACCAACAGACGCCTTGATGAAATTGCTGACTATATTCTCCAAAAAATGAACGAAACAAGCATCAAATGCCTTTGGGGAACTGCAAATATGTTCTCAAACCCTCGTTTTATGAACGGTGCAGGTAGTACAAACTCTGCAGATGTTTACTGCTTTGCAGCAGCACAAATCAAAAAGGCGCTTGACCTTACAGTTAAATTTGGTGGAAAAGGCTACGTATTTTGGGGTGGTAGAGAGGGTTACGAAACACTTCTTAACACCGATATGAAATTTGAGCAGGAAAACATTGCTCGACTTATGAAAATGGCTGTTGAATACGGCCGTTCCATAGGCTTTACAGGTGATTTTTACATTGAGCCAAAGCCGAAGGAGCCAATGAAGCATCAATATGATTTTGACGCTGCTACTGCAATAGGCTTTTTAAGACAATACGGTCTTGATAAGGATTTCAAAATGAACATTGAGGCAAACCACGCTACACTTGCAGGTCACACCTTCCAGCATGACCTTCGTGTATCTGCAATCAACGGCATGCTGGGCTCTATAGATGCTAACCAGGGTGATTACCTCCTCGGCTGGGATACAGATGAATTCCCATCAAACGTTTACGAGGCAACTATGTGTATGTACGAGGTTATAAAAGCCGGTGGTCTTACAGGTGGCTTCAACTTTGACTCAAAAACACGCCGTCCAAGCTATACACTCGAGGATATGTTCCACGCATATATCCTTGGTATGGATACGTTTGCGCTCGGTCTTATTAAAGCTGCTGAAATTATTGAGGATGGCCGAATTGATAGCTTTATTGCGGAAAGATACGCCTCCTTCAATGATGGTATAGGAAAAAAAATTGTTGAAGGTAACACAACGCTTGAAGAGCTTGCAGCTTACGCTGAAGAAATGGGTGCGCCCGTCCTTCCATCAAGTGGCCGTCAGGAATACCTTAACAGCGTAGTAAATACTATTCTTTTTAAATAAGATTTTACAAGGAGAGCATTATGGATTATCAAAAAGCGAGAGAAAGAGCTGCTGCAATCATCGAGCCTATGACAGCTTATGAAAAAATGTCGCAGCTTGTATACAACTCCCCTGCAATCGAAAGATTGGGAATAAAGGAATATAACTGGTGGAACGAGGCTGCTCACGGCGTTGCAAGAGCAGGTGTTGCGACCGTTTTTCCACAGGCGATAGGTATGGCTGCAACCTTTAACCCGGAGCTTGTAGAAACTGTTGCAGATGCAGTTTCTACCGAGGCAAGAGCAAAATACAACAAGAGTGTCCAATTTAATGATTACGATATTTTTAAAGGCCTCACCTTTTGGACACCAAACATAAATATATTCAGAGACCCTCGTTGGGGAAGAGGACAGGAAACCTTTGGCGAAGACCCGTTTCTTACTGCTACAATGGGTGTTTCCTACATAAAGGGCTTACAGGGAGATGGAGAATTCTTCAAGTCCTGTGCCTGTGCAAAGCACTATGCTGTACACTCGGGCCCCGAAAAACTGCGTCACGGCTTTGATGCAATCGCCAATAAAAAGGATATGTTTGAAACGTATCTCCCGGCGTTTGAACAGGCAGTAAAAAATGGTGTTGCAGGCGTTATGGGTGCATACAACAGAACTAACGGCGACCCCTGCTGTGCACATCGTTACCTTATGGAGGACGTGCTTTTTGGCAGATGGAAATTTGAAGGCTATTTTGTTTCAGACTGTGGAGCTATTAACGATATTTACGAGCACCACAAGTATAGAGAAACAAAGAAGGAAACTGCAGCCGTTGCCCTTGAGAGAGGCTGCCATCTCAACTGTGGTGAAGCATACGCCCACCTCATTGAGGCATATGAAGAGGATTTAATTACAGATGAGGCAATTGACGAGGCAGTTTTACGCCTTTACACAATAAGAGTATTGCTTGGTGAATTTGAAGAAACAAGACCATATTCCGATATTTCCTACGATGAGCTTGATTCTCCAAAGCACAGGGCATTAAACCTTGAAGCTTCAAAGCAAACAATGGTACTCCTTGAAAACAAGGACAACTTCCTTCCAATTAAAGAAAACACATTTAAAAGAATTGCTGTTGTTGGCCCTAACGCTAACTCAACAATTGTGCTTGAAGGCAACTATTACGGCAACGCCTCCGAGCACATTACAGTTGCCGATGGTATGAGAAGAGTATTCCCCGAAGCAAGAATTACTGTTGCTACAGGTACTCGACTTTATATCGAAAAGAAAAACGACTGGGACGGCTTTGGTTATATGCGTAGCGAAGGTCTTGCAGCCGCATCAGAAGCAGATTTCACAGTAGTTTGTTTAGGTCTTGACCGTACGGTAGAAGGCGAGCAAATAGAAGGCCTTGAGGATGATTGCCTTGACAGTGGCGATAAGAAAAACGTATACCTTCCCAAAGCCCAGGTGCAGCTTTGTGAGGAAATATGTGATGTTTGCGATAACGTTGCAGTTGTTGTTATGTGTGGCAGCCCTGTTGACCTTGGCGAAAAAATAAGAACCAAGGCAAAGGCTATTATTCACGGCTGGTACCCCGGCGCATTAGGTGGACTTGCTGTTGCTCAGCTTATTCGTGGTGAATACTCTCCAAGCGGAAAGCTCCCACTCACCTTCTACAATGCTAAAAACACTATTCCTGATATATCTGATTACTCAATGGCAGGCAGAACATACCGTTACATTAACGAGGAGCCCTTATATCCATTCGGCTTTGGTCTTTCATATACAAGCTTTGCATATGAAAATTTTGAGGTTACAAGGAATGATGAGGATGCACTTTGCTTACAAGTAAAAGTAACAAACACAGGTGATGTTTCGGGCATAGAAAAGGTGCAGGTATACGCCCACTACAACGATAGCAGAACAACTACACCTAACTACCAATTATGTAGTATTAAGGCTATTGAGCTTAAAGCCGGTGAGAGTAAAACAGTTGAGCTTACAATTGATAAATACTGGCTCAAGGCAGTGCTTGAGGATGGTCAAAGAGTTGCTCCAAACGGTGAAATCACCCTTTACATCGGTGGCCACCAGCCTGATAAACGAAGCTGTGAGCTTTGTGGTAGCGAATGCCTTACATTAAAAATTAACTAATCACAAAAAGCAAAAAGAGAAACGAAACAAAAATTTCGTTTCTCTTTATATTTGTTTAAATTTTTAAAATCAAAGGTTTTCTTCAAGATATTTTATAACATCCCCTACGGTTTTAAGCTTTTTAATAACCGAGTTAGGGATTTCAATATCAAACTCATCCTCAAGGCCACAAATGATTTGAACAACACCCAAGGATGAAATACCTAAGTTTTTATCAATTTTGGTTTTTTCTGTGAGCTTTACGTCTGTTCTGCCTGTAACCTCGTGAAAAACCTTTTCTACTCTGCTAAGCATTTATTTTTCCTCCATAAGAGCTTTAAAATTAACCTTACCCATTGCAGTTTTGGGAAGCGCTTCTCTAAAGACAATTTCCCTCGGAAGGGCGTACTCTGCAATATTATCCTTACAAAGCTGCATAATTCTTTGGCGAAGTTCATCTAAATTCATATCCATACTATTAGGCTGAACGTAGGCAACAATTTTTTGACCTAAAGCCCTATCCTCTTCGCCTATTACACAACAAAGGGCAACGCCGTTGCATTTATAAATAACGTCCTCTATTTGCGTTGGGTAAACGTTGTAGCCTGCTGTAATAATCATTCTGCAATGCCTTTGACGGAAATAAAGGTAGCCATCCTCATCCACACAACCAATATCACCTGTATGAAGCCACCTTTTGCCGTCTGCGTGAACTCTTAAAGCAACTGCTGTTTCTGTTTCGTTATTATAATACCCTTTCATTTGGGTTGGACCTGTAACGCAGATTTCACCGTCTTCACCTACAGGCACTTCATCCTGTGTGCCAATGGCAACGATTTTCACCTCGTTATCAGGGAATGGAAGACCTGTGCTACCCTCTTTCATTTTAAAAAATGGGCTAATGCAAACACCAGAAAGACTTTCGGTTAAGCCGTAGGCCTCGGTCATTCTTGCAGTTGAGCCACCATTTTCAAGGTATTTGTTCATTCTTTTAAGAAGCTTTTCGCTACATCTATCGCCTGAAAAGGCAATCATTTTAATAAATGATAAATCCTCTTTTTCGATTTCCTCTGTACGAGAAAGTGCTTCAAATAACGCAGGCACGCCGTATATAAAGTTGATTTTTCTTTTAAAAATAAGCTTTGAAACTGCCTGAAAATCAAACTTTGGAACAAGCACGGCACAGGTGCCGAAACTGAGCATAACGTGCATACACATTGCAAGGCCAAAGCCGTGGAACGTTGGCATCATAGCAAGGCACCTTGTACCTGCAGCATTATCTATAGGCTTAATTTCCGAGGACTGAATTGCCATACAGTTAAAGGCTCTGTTATGAATCATAACACCTTTAGGAATACCTGTTGTGCCACCACTGTAAAGAATTACGGCAATATCATCGCCCTTACCCTCATCGGGTTCAAGGCTATTAACAAGTGGTTTGCCCTTTTTCAAAAAGCTGCTCCAATAAACAATATTGTGTGAAGGATTAAATTCTAACTTAAGCTTGTTTTTTAAAGCATAAAGTGGTTGCAAATAAACAGGGAGAGCATCTTTAATTCTTGCGAGAATCATAAGTGGCTCCTGCTGTGTTTCCCACTTTATTTGAGCAAGCTTGGGATAAAGCATATCGAAGGTGAGAACTGCTTTACTATTAACGTGCTCTACGAACCTTTTGATTTCGGTTGCAGAAAGCAAGGGGTGAATCATATTTGCTATTGCACCAATCCTATTAACAGCGTATATGGTTATAAGTGCCTGTGGCGTGTTTGGTGCAATAATAGATACATAATCACCTTTATTGATTCCGTAAGCTTTTAAAGAGGCTGCTACAAGCTCTATTTGCTCAATCATTTGTGAAAAGCTTGTTACTCTGCCTTGAAACTCCAGCGCAGGATAATCAGGATATTTTTGGGCAGTCTGCTTGAGCAGAGAAACCATAGAAAACTCCGGATATTCATCTATAAAATTATCTTTTCCGTGATTTTCACTCCAGATATTTCTTTCTCTTTTCACTGCAAATTCACCTCACAAGCGCAAACTATTCTGCTTTTATTTCGCCATGCTTTTCGAAATTGGCGATTTCTGTAATATGATTTTTTTCATCAACAAATACTACCTTTGGGGTATAGCCCTCAACCTCGTTTGGCTCCATTTGAGCGTAACCCATAATTATTACCTTATCACCAATATCAACGCATCTTGCAGCGGCACCGTTAAGGCAAATACAACCACTGCCTGCCTCTCCTGTGATTACATACGTTTCTAAACGAGCGCCGTTATCGATATCTACTACCTGAACCTTTTCATATTCAATCAAGCCTGCTGCATCCATTAAACTTTTATCAATTGTGATGCTGCCGACATAATCAAGCTCTGCCTGAGTAACAGTAGCACGATGAATTTTGCTTTTTAACATGGTAATATACATTTACTAAAGACCTCTTAACATCAAAATTATTCAATTTATTATATCACACCTACTAAAAAAATACAAGCATATGATTAGGTGCTTTGGCTACCTACACGTATTAACGAGCATACTGTATCCCTTTGTCTTGTCAAATTTCTTGACATTATACACTATAAAATATATAATTATCTATGTATAACCTATTATATATATTAAATTTATCGATACAAATTTTTATAATTTCTATTTCGCTCAAGGGGTATTAAAATGCTGTTCAACCTTACTTCCTCTCAAAAAAATTTTTATAATAAAAACTTCACTCTGGATGACCAAATTTGGAACCAGGGTGTTATGGAGGTATTTTCAAAGGTATATTCCTATGAGGAGCTAAACAACGCTTACAACAGGCTTGTAAAGGCACACGACAGCTTACGAGTTGTGCTCGTTGAAACCGAAGATGGCGTTAAGGCTGAGGTAAGAGAGCACCAACACATAAACTACCGTTTTTGGCAGTTAGAAACAGAAGAAGAGCTTATGAAAAAGGCTCAGGATTTTCTTAACGAGCCAACCGACAGATACGGCTTGTTAGTTGACTGTGCAGTTTTCCAAACCCCTACTACATCGGGCATTATGATAAACGCACACCACATAGTTGTTGACGGCTTTAGCGCTTTTGTTATGTCTGAGCACGTAAACAGCTTTTTGAAAGACCCTGATTTTGTTCCTGTAATTCAGAAATACCCTGATTACGTTGCCAAGGAGGAAGCAAGAAAGCAATCTCGCAGATACGAAAAAGCAAAAGAATTTTGGTTAAAGGAATTTTCTGCAAAGCCTGAGTGCACAATTTTCCCAACAACAGAAAACACCATCGACTTCACCTCTGCTGAAATGAATCTGCCTATTTCTGCTTCATTTTTCGACAGAGTTGTGGAGCTGTGTAACACAAACAGCATCTCCCCGGCTTCGTTTTTTAACACCGTTCATTCCACCTATATACTCAAAAGGTACGAAATTGAGAGCTTCACTATAGGGGTACCTGTGCTTAACAGAACAACCCCCGAAGAAATGAACACAATTGGCTTATATATGCACCTTGTTCCTCTTGTAATTCGTTTAGAAAACGACTCCTTCATTGAAAATGCTAAACGAATTGAAGATTCACAAATGAACCTTTTCAGGCATCAAAGCTTTACAAGGCAAGATATTGTTACCTTGCTTAACGAAAATGATATTTCGGTAAATCAGCTTTTCGATATTGTTTCGGATTTTCAGGAATTCCCTCAAAACAAAGAGTATGAAATGAAAATTCCTTATGCAAATGCACTTTCCGTACCTATTGAAATGCATTTGCAAACCTTTGGCGAAAACAAATACAACTTAAAAATTAGATACAGAACTGCTTATTTCAAGGAGCAGGATATTCAAATTATGATGAACGCAATATTCGCAATAGCAGAAAATGCGTTAAATAATCCGAATAAAAAGCTTTTCGAGTTTGAAATGGTAGCTTCTGCAGAAAGAGAAAAAATTCTCGTTGAGTTCAACAGCACAAAAGCTGAATACCCAAGGGACAAGTGTATACACACTCTGTTTGAAGAGCAAGCTCAACGCACACCTGATAAAATCGCCTTGGTTGCTTGCGATAAAACACTTACCTATAAGCAATTAAACGAGCAAGCAAACAAAATTGCTAATTCTCTTATAGAACTCGGTATTGGTCAAGGCGATATTGTAGGACTTATGCTCCCACGAAACAGCAATTTATTAGCTGCCTTGTTTGGTATATTAAAAACAGGTGCTGCGTATTTGCCTATAGACAGGGAGCTCCCACAAGAGAGAATAGACTATATGTGCAAGGATACCAATGCACGCCTTGTTATTTCAACAGAAAACATAGATAGCTTAACGCAACCATCAAAAACAGATAACCCACAAATAGATTTAACAAACGATGCGCTTTGCTACTGCATATACACCTCAGGCTCAACAGGGCAGCCTAAAGGAGTTATGGCAATGCACCGAAACGTTGTTAATTACATTTCAAAAAACGAGCACAACATTTTCGGCAAAATAATTACTGAAGATTTTGAAGCAATTCTTTCAATTTCTACCTGCAGCTTTGATATATTTGTTACAGAAACCGTTGCAACACTTGTTAACGGTCTTAGAGTTGTGCTTGCAGATGAGCAGGAATGCAGAAATCAATACGCACTCAACAAACTACTTATAAGAGAAAAGGCCGAGTTTTTGCAAACAACGCCTACAAAGCTTAAGGTGCTTTCTGCAGACCCTACGCAAAGAGATTTTCTTAAAAGTCTAAAGGCTATTCTTTTGGGTGGCGAGGCTATGGAAACTGCCTACCTCAACGAGCTCAAGGAATTAACAAACGCAAATATTTACAACATATACGGCGTTACGGAGGTACCTATATGGTCAACCTTTGCAAACACAGATACCTTTGTCGATGCTATTACTATAGGCAGACCTATTGCTAACACGCAGGTTTATATTATTGATAAGCACCTGAAGCCTACTCCTATCGGCGTGGCAGGCGAGCTTTGCATTGCAGGTGATTCGGTTTCAGCCGGTTACCTCAACAAAGTGGAGCTATCCAATGAAAAATTCATTGATAATCCATTCGGCACAGGCAAGCTTTACAAAACAGGTGACCACGCATATTGGCGTGAGGACGGAAACCTGGTTTACATCGGTAGAAAGGATTTCCAAGTAAAAATACGTGGTTTAAGAATTGAACTTGGTGAAATTGAAAGCGTTTTACAAGCAGTAGAAGGAATAGAAAGAGCTGTAGTTGTTGTACGCAAGGATAAAGACGACAGACAACTGCTTTGCGCCTTTTACACAGGCAAGGAATTGGCTCCCAAGGAGCTACGCTTAATGCTTGAAAGCACGTTACCCAAATATATGGTGCCGCATATTTTTACACACCTTGAAAAAATGCCAATGACTGCAAGTGGCAAGGCTAACAGAAATGCTTTACCCGAAATTAATTTAGAAAGCATTAGTGCAGCAACCGATTACGTGGCACCTCAAACCGATGAAGAAAAGGCTTTAGCCTGTGCTGTCGAAAAGGTACTACACGCTGAAGGCGTAAGCGTTCTTGAGAATTTCTTCGACCTTGGTGGTGACAGCCTTAAGGCTATTGAGCTTATTGCAAAGCTTGAAGAAAACGGCTATACCGTTGATGTAAAAACAATATTTGAAGCACTAACTATACAGGCATTAGCTCAAAAGCTTGTAAAAAAAGCTGCACCAACAGCTTCTACGAATTACGGCTCCGAGTTACCGGCAACAGCTGCACAAATGCGAGTTTATACCTCACAGCTTATGGCTGAGGGCTCTGCTCACTATAATATTCCATATGCATTTAAGGTTATTGACTTAGATGCGCAAAGGCTTGAGCGTTGTATTAACGAGCTGATAAAAAGGCACGAAAGCCTGCGCACACACTTTGAAAACAAAAACGGCGAAATATATCAGGTTATAGAAGAAAACGCCTCTATCAAGGTTACAGAGCTTGCAACCGATGATATTTCACTCATTAACTATGCCTTTGATTTAAACACTTCACCCCTTCTTAGGGTTGGATATTTTGAAAATATGGTTATGATTGTTTTCCACCACATCATAGCCGATGGTGAATCCGTGCCAATTTTCTTCAACGAGCTCAACGAGCTGTATATGGGCAGAGAATTATCTGCTACCGCCACTCAATACGGTGATTTTGCAGTTAACGAGAGCTATTCAGAGGATGAGGAAAAATACTGGCTTTCTGTATTTAACGCCGACTACGAAAAGGCTCAGCTTTCAACAGATTACCCAAAAGCTGAAAAGCAGAGCTTTGTTGGTACCTCAATACTTGAATTTATCGACTTATCACTCCACACAGAAATACTTAACAAGTGCAAGGTGTTAAATATTACACCTTACGCTTATTACATGGCATGCTATAACATTTTGCTTTCTAAATTCTCCAACAGCGAGGATATTTGTGTAGGCACACCGATAAGCGGAAGAGAAAGTCAATTTCTAAATGCTATCGGTATGTTTGTTAACACAATTGTGTTAAGGTCTGCTCCACATGGCGAAAAAACGGTTTACGAATTAATGCAGGAAACAAAGGTTAACTCTGTAAAAGCAATTCATAATCAATCCTATCCTTTAGGTGAGCTTATTAAAAAGTTGGGGCTTAACGCCGTTAACGGAAACCCTCTTTTTGACTGTATGTTTGCATACCAAAGCAAGGCTATAACACATATACCGTTTGCTGATGCGCAAGCAGAGCTGCTACCCGTATCGCTTGCAGGTGTTAAATGCGATTTTAATATTTCTGTTATGCCAAGAGAAGCCGACGTTGTGCTTATGGTTGATTACTGCACTCAGCTTTTCAAGGAGGAAACAGTCAGAAAATTAATTGCCGCATACAAGGCAATTCTTTCGCAAGCTCTTGAAGCAGACAAGTTGATTAAAGATATTTGTGTGCTTAATGAAAACGAAATTAAAATACTCACTCAAGTAAACAACACTAAACACAGCTACAGCATACCTGAGGACTCGTCAATATACAGCCTGTTTGAGGAAACGGCAAAAAGGTATGCGGATAAGGTATGCCTAAAGGCAGATGGCAAAGAAATCACATTTGGAGAATTTCTTAACGTTGCAGAGCAGCTTGACTGTGAAATACGCAAATACACCAAGGGTGAAAAGCGTGTTATCGGTGTAATTTGCGACCGTAGTGTAGAAATGTATGCTGCAATATACGGCATTATCCGTGGTGGCAATGCATATATGCCTATTGCCCCCGACTACCCACAGGACAGAATTGAATATATGCTTAAAAACAGTAACGCTCCCGTTGCAATTGCACAGAGCCAATACTGTTCGCTTGCAGGAGAATGCTGTATTGATATTACAGCATTTATTAAAAACCTGCCAAGCAACCACATATTACCCTATGCCTGTGAGGAAAATGATACTGCATACGTAATTTACACCTCGGGCTCAACAGGTAAGCCTAAAGGTGCAAAAATCAGCCACAAATCTGCAGTAAACAGAGTTTTGTGGATGCACGATAAATACCCTCTCGCCGAGGATGGCGTTATTCTTCAAAAAACACCATACACCTTCGACGTTAGTGTATGGGAAATATTCTGGTGGGGAATGCTGGGTGGTTGCCTTGCCGCATCAAAACCAAACGAGCATTTTCTTCCTGCTAAAATACTTGAAGAAACACACAAAAACAAGGTTACCCACCTTCACTTTGTGCCTTCAGTATTTGATTTATTCCTTACACATCTTGAAGCACATAAAGAGGAATGTGAGAAATTCAAAACCGTTGAAAGAGTATTCCTTTCAGGTGAGGCTTTAAGTGCTTCGCTAATCAACAGATTCTACACCCTTTTTGATTACGAAAAGGTTAAGCTCCATAACCTATATGGACCAACAGAATGCGCAGTTGACGTAACCTACTACGATTGTGCACCAAATGCCCTTGACCCTGTACCTATCGGAAAACCTATTTACAACACAGCTATGTACGTTGTGGATAAGAATATGCACCTTGCTCCTATAGGTGTTAAGGGTGAGCTGTGCATTGGTGGTGTAAACGTTGGTCAAGGCTACCTTAACAACCCTGAATTAACTGCTGAAAAGTTCATATATAATCCATTTGGTGAAGGTAAGCTTTACAAAACAGGTGACCTTGCATATTGGCGTGACGACGGTCAAATTATATTCTGTGGCAGAATTGATAACCAAATAAAGCTTAACGGTCAAAGAATTGAGCTTGGTGAAATTGAAAACGTAATCAATAGCATCTCAGGCATTGAAGCCTGTGCTGTTATAATCCACAAGCTTCACAACCGAGACGTATTGGTTGCATTTTGCTGTGGCAATGCAGAGATAAGCTTAATAAAATCTGTTTGTAGTGATAAGCTCCCTGCTTACATGATTCCTACAGGCTTCGCTTTCCTCCATAAGCTCCCTCTAAACGCAAGCGGTAAGCTGGACAGAAAGCTATTGGCAACATATACCTTCACAGAGGAAAAAGCTGAAATTCAACCACCACAAAACGAAAACGAAAGAAACATTTGCAATATTTTCGGCCAAGTGCTTAGTGTAGCAGAAATCGGAAGAAACAGCGATTTCTTCGAGTTAGGTGGTACTAGCCTTACAATGATTTCTGTTTTATCTGAGGATATATTCAAAAATATATCCGCTCCTGATTTTATTGCGAATCCAACGCCTGAAAAGCTTGCAACATTAATTAACCAAAAGCGTACCAATGCTTTTAAACATTTAAAAGCTCTAAAAGAAAACTCAAATTCAACCAAGGCCTTGGTATTGTTCCCTTATGCAGGTGGTGGTGCAGAAAGCTATGCACAATTTGTAAATGCTTTTAATAAGTACGATTCAAATTATTCACTGTATTTTGTGGATTACCTTCATTCCTACAACGAATGTAAAGAGGCTGCACTCGAAATTGCAACCCTTGCAAACGGTAACGAGGTATTTTTCTATTCACACTGTGCAGGCTCCGCTGTTGCAATGCAAATTCTAAGCATAATTGAAATAGAAGGACTATGCAAAATAAAGCACTATATTGCAGGTGGTAGCATTCCACCCAAAAAGCCTTCTGCCCAAAACATGTGGCGCACAGTTCCAAACGTTGTGCTTGAGCATATACTTATAAAATCAGGTGCCAATTTTAAAGGCTTAGAGAAAACGCAAGTGAAAGCAATGCTTCGAAGCTTCCGTAAGGATACAGATTTTCTTACAGAATACCTGTACAACAGCAATTATAAAATAAATTGCCCTGTATCGTTGGTAATAAGCAAAACTGATAGATTTACCAAAGATTATAAAAATGCCGAAAAGCTTTGGAATAGGTACGTAAATAAAATACATTGTATTAAATTTATAGATACCGACTCTCACTATTTCCAGGCATCTGAAAGTGATATGCTTGTAAAGATTATTAACCAAGTCATTTAGCAAAAAAGAGTTAAAGTTCAAAATTGAACTTTAACTCTTTTTGTTATCTTTTTTTCTTTTGTATTTTTTTGAAGTATACGGTATTATCAAAATATTGGCTGATTTTTTCGCCATATTTCCAAACGATGAAAAGGTAAATAAAACCAAGAACAACGCTGATTAAACATAAAATATGGTACACACGCAGTGGACCCCAAACCATCTTTTGACCTCTGCAAAACTCGGAAACAAATCTTGTTGCTCCCAAAAGAATCATAAATAAAGGGTATATAGTACCGTGTTTGCGCTTTTTCGCTTTGTTTTTGTATATAACCAAAACAACAAAAATAAGTAGTGCACAGCCTGCCTCGATTAACTGAACAGGTATTTCCTCTCGCTCTGTTTTGTAATTATATAATCCTCCCGGCCACCAAATGCCGTTACAGCAGCCTGCGCAAAAGCAACCAATTTTATTGAAGGTTAGAACAACCGGAACAGCCATAGCAAAAAAGTCCATTTGCTTCAATGGGTCTGCCCAAAGAATAATAAAAATAACAGTTAATATAATCGGGCTGAAAAACACAGGTCCGAAAAAGTTGATACCTGTTCCTACAAGATTAGCAAACCCGGTTGCTAAATACGAGAAAGATAAATATTGACAAAGTGAAACAAATAAAATTTCGAGACATGCCCAAAAGGTTTCGCTTGCTAAAGGCTTAAAAAGTTTGTTTTTTTGTGCTAACGGCTTAAATTTATTTACTGCCATATGCGACGGTGTGGTAAGTATAGAGCGTTTCCATTTGGTCTGAGCATAGTTTATAATAATAACCGAAACATAAACTAATATAACAGCAACTGTATTGTACATCAGTATTCTCAGTTCAGCATCACGAAGCATAACAATCTCCTTTTAAATTTATTTTATACTTAATGTTATCACAACAGCCTGTATTTTGCAAGTAAAATGATACTGAACAAAACTATATTTCTGTTGCCATTTTTTTCAACAAATGATATAATCTGTTTGTTAACAAAGCTATAGGTTGTGAGTTTATGATTTATACCAAAGTGAATATAAACAACATCACAAAAGAGGAATATGAAAAATGGTATTCACTTATGGGTGATGAAAAAAGACAACGCATAGATAAATACCGTTTTGCTAATGACAAAAAAAGAAGCATAGCTGCAGAAATGCTCGCTAAGACAACTATTGGTAAATATTTAGATATTCCTGCCGAGCAAATAAAGCTTGCTCAGGGTAAAAGCGGCAAGCCGTACGTTGTTAATTGCAATATAGAATTTAACGTAAGTCATTGTGAAGAAATAGTGGTATGTGCAATTAACAACACACCTGTGGGCATAGATATAGAAAAAATAAAGCCTATAAATCCAAGCATAATAAAAAAATTTTTCACTCCTACAGAGCAAGAATATATTTTTGGGAAATCACCTTGCGTTGAAGCTTTCAGCACAGAGCTCAATGAAATGCAATTAAAAAGATTTTTTGAGTGCTGGACAGCTAAAGAGGCATATTTAAAATACACAGGTGAAGGCTTAACAGATAATTTATCCACATTAGAAATAGATAAAACTCATATAACAAAAATAATCGAAAATGGTTTTATAATAAGCATATACTGTTAAGAGATATAAAAACAGCAAGGCAAAAAAGCCTTGCTGTTTTACTTTATTCTGTTATATAGCCAATTCCTTTTACAAGTGTTTCATAATCAAGCATACCGTTTGCATAGGTTACAAGCTCACCGTTTTCATCAATAAAAAACGTGGACGGAAAGCTTGATATATAATATGAATTTACTGCATCCATCTCTGTATCGTAAAACACAGGGAAATCGAAGCCTTCTGCCTCAACGTAATCCATTGCCATTTTCTTTGTTTCCTGCACACCGTCGGTAGCATTTATCATAAGAAACTGCACTTCGGGATACTCTTTATAGGCTTTATTAAAATCAGGCATTTCTTCTTTACAATAATAGCACCAGGTTGCCCAAAAATTAAGCACAACAGGCTTACCTCTGTAGTCTGAAAGCTTAACCTCATTCCCCTTTTCATCGTAAACGGTAAAATCGGGGGCAAGGTCTGTCTTTTGCCCCTGCTCTTTTGAAGCCTGTTCGGGTTTTGTTGTTTGTGTTGCCTGAGAAAGGTTATCACCCTTAAACTCTTCGCTATATTTATTGTAAAGTGCATACGCACCTGCCAAAAGCACAACAAGCACTACCGCTAAAGCAATCCATTTAATTGATTTTTTCATAGCTTACACCCCTATCAAGATAAAATGTTTAAAAGCTTACCCAAAAGGCCTGTTGCCATAAGCACGCCTACAACAATTAAAAACGCACCGCAAACAGTATTGATTATCTTATAATGACTTTTTATAAATGCAAATGCGCCCTTGAGCTTATCAATAAGAATTGCGCTTATAAAAAACGGTATACCAAGGCCTAATGAATAAAGCAAAAGCATCAAAACTCCTTCAACAACTGTACCACGGTTTGCGGCAAGCATTAACGCTGAACCTAAAAAAGCACCAACACAGGGAGTCCATCCCACCGAAAAAACTATACCGAAAAGCATAGAGGAGAAAAAGCCTAAATTATCCTTTTTAGCTGATTTCGAGCCTTTAAAAATATTGATTTTTAAAATGCCGAGAAAATTAAGGCCAAAAAGTATAACTATTACGCCTGTTATAACGTCTACTACTATTTTATATTCTGTTAACAGCCTACCTACTGTACCTGCAAGGGCACCCATAAGCACGAAAACGATTGTAAAGCCTGATATAAAGCCCAAAGCATTTTTTACGGTTTTGCCTGTTTCCTTTTGCTGACCACCTGCAAAATACGTAATATAAATAGGCAGCATAGGCAAAAGGCAGGGTGAAATAAATGTAATAACACCTTCTAAAAACGAAATGAAATACTGCATACAGCACCTCTTTTATTTAATTTCTCATACATTTTACCACACAACTCACTTTTGTGCAACAAACTCCGAGAAGTGAGTGTATATTTATTCCCAAATATATAATTGTTACTTTATTTTTTGCTGTAAATATTTGATAATTCAATATAGGTGTGCTATAATCAAAAAATCTTACTGCATGGAGGATTTATATGAACAACAAATCAAACGTTAACATACGCTGGCTCTACCTTGCAACAGGTGTTTTTGCTATGCTTTTTTCAGGCGTGTTGTATGCCTGGTCTATTTTAAAAATTCCGTTTAAGTCTGTATTTGGCTGGAGCGACTCCGTTCTTGCACTTAATTTTACAATAACAATGTGCTTCTTCTGCCTCGGTGCCTTTTTCGGTAGCCAAATTTGTAAAAAGCTCGGCTCAAAAATCACACTTATAATTTCTGCTATTCTTGTTGGTGCAGGCTTTATATTAACAGGCTTACTCAACGGTAATAATCACTATTTGCTTTACTTAACATACGCCATTATGGCAGGCACAGGCATTGGCATTTCATACAATGTGGTGGTATCTACAGTGAATGCCTGGTTCCCCGACAGAAAAGGCTTTTGCTCAGGCTGTTTGATGATGGGCTTTGGTGTGAGCACACTGCTTTTAGGCAACACCATAAGCTATATGTTTGAAAAAGAGAGCATTGGCTGGAGCAAGGCTTACATAATTTTAGGTGCAGTTGTTGCAGTGGTTTTACTTATAGCTGCCATTATTTTAAAAAGACCTGCAGAAGGCACCACCTTCCCTACGCCCAAAGCTAAAAAGACTGTGACCGAAGAAAAGTTTGAGGTAAAGGACTTTACAACAAAGCAGATGCTTAAAAGCTTTACCTTTTGGCGGGCCTTTCTTTTTATGATGCTTATAACTGCAGTTGGTAACTCTGTAATAAGCTTTGCAAGAGATTTGGCGCTATCTGTAGATGCTGCACCTGATTTAGCAACTACACTTGTTGGTGTATTATCTATATTTAACGGCATAGGCAGAATACTCACAGGAGCTGTATATGACGGCTTGGGCAGACGCAAAACCATGTTTGCTTCAAACATTCTTACGATAGTTGCGGCAGGGCTTACCCTTGTTGCTGTTTATACACACTCTCTTCCGCTTTGCAGTGTAGGTCTTTGCCTTACAGGTCTTTCCTACGGCTCCTGCCCTACTATGACATCATCCTTTACAGCATCCTTCTACGGACAGAAATATTTTGCAGTAAACTACAGCATTACAAATTTCAACTTGATTTTTGCTTCGTTTATCGCTACCTTCAGCAACAGCTTATTTGTTTCCACAGGAAGCTACACAGCACCATTTATTCTATTACTTGCCTTAGCAGTGGGCGCTTTAGGACTTAATTTTACAATACGAAAACCGTAATTCACACAAAAAATCAGCAAGGAAAACCTTGCTGATTTTTTAGTTTAACAAACCATTTTTATTCCGGTTTTAGACCAACAAAATCATCGTTTTCAAAATAGCCTGCTTGCGTTGTGCCGTCTGCGAAGGTTAATGTACCCATGCCGTGCCATTTACCACCGACCCATTCACCATCGTAAAATGCACCACTAGAAAAAGTCATAACACCTTTACCGTGCATTTCACCGTCGAGCCATTCACCATCGTAAAATGCACCACTAGAAAAAGTCATAACACCTTTACCGTGCATTTTACCGTTGAGCCATTCACCATCGTAAAATGCACCACTAGAATAAGTCATAACACCTTTACCGTGCATTTTACCACCGAGCCACTCACCATCGTAAAATGCACCATTAGAAAAAGTCATAACACCTTTGCCGTTCATTTTACCGTCGAGCCACTCGCCATCATAAACTGTACCATCAGGAAAAGTTGCTATACCTTTGCCGTTCATTTTACCGTTTAACCACTTACCATCATAACTCAAGCCAGATGACATGGTTACCTTACCGTGACCACACCTTTTACCGTTAACAAAATCACCAAGGTATACTACACCATCGCTATCTTTATATTCACCTTTTCCGTGCCAAAGGCCTTTTTTCCATTGGCCTTTGTATTCATCTCCTGATTCAAGATACTTAATTTCGCCATATCCGTCAAACAAGCCATCAGCAAACTCACCATCATAAACAGCACCATTGCTGAATTCAATTATTCCTTTACCGGAACGAAATGTGGCATCACCAAAGCTATATGGGTTGTAGTTAGGATTGATACCAAAATTAACACCAATCTGTATAACAAGTTTTTCTTTATGCTTGGGAGCATCAAATGATAAATATGTTGCTTTATCGGGGAAGGCTGTGGATAAAACATCAACCCATTCCCTTTGAGCCGCCATAGCATCTTCGGTATCAGGAAACTCTTTATCTGAATACACGCTTTTCAATATATCAGAGGGGCTTTTATCGGTTAAATTCACACTAAAATAATCCCTTTTAATTGAAGGAGTGTCGGGGTTACCTTCTTTACCGCAGGCAATACAAATTTCCGTTTGTATTGAACGGCTTAAGAAAAGATTTTCACTGAGATAAAAAATAATGCCTGCGCAGCGAGAATCTGTCATTCTTTCGCGAACAACATCATCCCAATTCTTACCTGCCGGTAAGCCTTCATCATACCAAAACGGAATGTCGCTTTCATACAAATCTGCAAGGTCGCAATATACCTTTTTATAGTCTTTATGAGAATAGCTGATGAAAATATATTCACTGTCTTTTTTTAATTCAACAGCCGGAATTTTATCACATTTGTCGCAAGATGTAGATTCAGACACCTGTTTTTTATACTCTTCTGCATTAAATTTTGACATGCTTTGCACACCCTTTTATATTTATAAGTAAATCGTAACACAGTTTATAATTATTATCAACACAAATTGACAAAGTTTATTAACGCTAAAGCTAAAGGCACCCGACAGAGTTTGCTGCGCTCTGTAGGGTGCCTTTCAAACTAAATTTTTTATACTTTTGAGCTTTTATTCCAAAGGAATTCAAATTCGTCATTATATATGGAATAATACTTTGAATAGCTGCTTACTTTATGCTCAAAGGCATTATCAAGCCTTGTGTTATTGTAGGCATAGTATTTAATGTGCAATTCACCGTACGGATTGCCTGTATTATTATTCCTAAACTTTACAGAGTGGTGTACGTGAATAAGTGGAATAGCGCACTCCCTTACCTCTAAAACATCGGGGTACATATTAGCAAGCTTTTTCCACTGTGCACGTGCCTGTTCAAAGGATATATAGAGTGCTGTTTCATCTCGCATATGTTGACCTATACTTTCAGCAGCATCTACTGTGTTTATAAGCACACGCCAGTGAATGCCCTTTTTTAATGAGCTGATGAACATATCGTTTTTTTCGCCACTCATAAGCCAAGGCGAGCCTGCATGGAAAGCAACGTCTACCCCTGTAACGGTAAAGCCTATCCTGTCATTTAAATTATACTTAAAAAACTCTGTTGCGGTAATTCTCGGCTTTGATGGGTTTACATTCTTTAAAAAGTTATCGCAAAGGCTATCAAGGTCTTTATCAATAGAAAAATCCTTATGAACAAACAGGCCGTGATTTTTCATAACCACCTTCATACTGTCAGATAATTTATCTTCTGTTTTTGGCCATTGAAAGCCATCGCACATTACAGGTATGATATTAGTAACGCCACACTCTATTGCCCACCTTGATTCTCTGCTGAGCCAGCTATCCTCATTTTCGCAATCAGTAATATCGTCAGGGAAAAGCACCACAACAAAATTTTTGCAATTTCTGATTGCAGTATGAATTTTTTCCTCATACTTTCCCGAATCCATAGTTTTATCCATAAAAACTGTATATCCGTTTGCTATAAGGTCAGAGTAAATTATTTGCGCCATATAAAACCCGGTTTCGTGGCGGTAGCTTACAAAAACATCATATTCCTGTACCTTAGGAGCATCATAATTCATAGCTTTTTATCCTCCGATATTATTTTTAACAACTTCATTATACCATCCTGTGTAATAATTGTAAATAAAAAAACAAAGGCATAATCTCCGTACGGTTAATTATGCCTTTACTTATACGAGCTATTTAATTATAAACATAAGCTCATTTTTGAACCATATGAACGTTAATATGTGGATAGCTGATTGTTATGCCGTTTTTATCAAAGGTTGGCTTAATGCTATCCAACAAATCGAAGTATACTGTCCAGTAATCGCTACCTTTGCACCAAGCTCGTACTGTATAGCTGATATCGTTTTCATTATAAGAACAAACGTGAACGAATGGTGCAAAATCACCGTCATTAAATACTAACGGATGTTCAATGAGAAGCTGAAGCAAAATTGCTTTAACCTTTTCTGTATCATCATCGTAGGATGCCGATACTGTAAGGTCAACACGGCGATTGGGTGCGCTTGAATAGTTTGTTATATTAGAATTAGCAATAGTACTGTTTGGCACCTGAATAAGCTTTTTATCGAAGGTATCAAGCTTTGTGTAGAACAAACCAACCTCACGAACAATACCTGATTCTCCACCGGCATCTACATAGTCGCCAATTTTAAAGGGTCTGTTTGAAATGATTTGGATTCCACCAAACACGTTGGATAAAAAGCCTTGAATTGCAAGAGAAAAAGCAACACCTACAACAGAGAGTGCAGCAATAAGTGATGAAACGGAAATTCCGATGCTTCCAAGCACGATAATTACGGAAATAAAAAGCAAAAGCACCTTTACTGCTATACGTAAAATTTTACTGATAATAAGGTCCTGATTAGTTTTTTTCATAAGCTTATCGAAAAGCGCCAACAAAATTTTTGTTGCAACCAGGCAAACTATTGCCAAAACAACTACCGTTACCGCTTTACCGACAGGAAAGTTTTTTATAAATTCTAACACAAAAATACCTCCTAAAATTTTTTAAAATTATATCACAAATTATTTTTGTTGTAAAGAAACACGCTGTGATTTTTAACCTATTCAAGAAAAAAACTTTACAAAATCAACCTTCAAGCAACTCTTTCACCTTTTGCACCCTTGCCTTTAAAGGCAATAAGTATTTTTCATTATTCCACAGGTGAAAGGATGGATGATACGAGCCTATTATATAGCATTTCTTTTTTGTTTTGTTGTTATATGCCTCATACATGCCAAAAATATCACTGTTTTCTGTTATAATCCAATTCTCATCAAAATAGGCGCTAACACCCTCAACACGGTTTTTTGATGCAGTTTTTTCCCTTGCGCTCCAGCCTGCTTGTATAACTATGACCTCAGGCTGCAAAACAGCTATTTCCTGCCTTACAATTGCAGCGCAGTTACTCCACATAATATCGGTTGATTTAATCCCGTGCTTTTTCCCCTTTTTTGATATGCTTTTAAAAGCACAATGGTAATGATTAGTTAAAGCGAAATACTTATGCAAAAGCCCCTCTTCAGCAAAGTGAACCTCTTGATTAGGGTAGTTTGTTATACTATCCACACTGCAATAGCCTAACAATGCTGCTAAAATACTTTTTGTTGCTCTGTAATGCTGATTACGTACGTCTAAAAAGCTTTCGGGCTGTATACCTCCCTGTGGAAGGCAAGAAACATCCTCTTTACCAATAAAAAGCGTTTTAATTTTTGCTTGTGAAAACAATTCGCCAAGCTTGGCGCTTCTGTTACATATAAGCGAACTTTCGTAATCAAAGCCATTTATTTGGCATTCTACAAAGCAGGGGCAAACGCTGTACTCCCTTTGCCCGTCACAAACAACGTTGCTGTATCGCAGGCTGTACATATCATTAAGCTGTTTTTTCATATAGCCACCACCTACTGTTGATTATATATTTTTAAATCACCTTTGTAAAGAGACAGAATAAATATGAGAAAAAAGTATTAAAATCTCAAAAAAAGGACCAACAGCACAAGGTTAATCGATTGTATATAAGAAGATTGATTTCATTTTAGCACTCACACTTTTTTATACGTATTTACAAATAAGACAAAACTGTACTGCTCTGTTGTTTTCATTATGGGTTAAAAATATTAATTTTTTCTTTTTTTAAGAGATATCTATAAACTAAAAATGAAACTATACTATCAAAGGCATTGCCTATACCGAATAGTAGTGCTATGCCTGTTAATGTTGGTATCCAAAGATTTGTTATATATAGAATAAATGCAACACCGTAATATAACGTATTTGTTATAACTGATTCAAACAACATATAGTTTGTTTTACCGAGCCCATAAAACGTGGAGTCAAACACATTTTGAAAAGCATACAACACATAAAAACCAACAAGTAATAAAACCAGATTAAATAGTTTATCCACATCACTAAAGCCCAAAACATTTGTCATAAATGGTTTCCAGAGTGGTATGCTGACAAACCACAATGCCGAAATTAGCCCTGTTATAGCAAAATAGCCCATTGATTTTTTGCGAATATTCTCTTTGTTGCTTGCAACCTCTTGCTTGATTAGTTCGCCTAATTGCAACACGGGTAAAAGCAACCAACCCCAGATAAAATTGTTTGCAACCCAGTAAGTGCCCTGCTCTCCCACAACGTTGACCATCCGCGCTATCATCACCATATAAGCAACGTTGCGAACGAGAGATTCCACGCCCGAGATACCGCCGACCTTAACGAATTCTTTTGCCCACGAGAATTTCAGTTTTGCCTTAGCAAACACCTTGATTTCTTCTTTGGCAAGAAGCGCAAGCGACACGGTAAGCAAAAGCGCATTGACGATGATGTTGGAATAGCCGATGCCGTTGACACCGAGGTTTGCCGACATGGGCAAACTCGACACGAGGAAGGTATCCGACACGAGACACAACACGAGCCGCGCACCGGTCAATGCATAAAGGTATTTACTCTTGTTCACCGTCACCAGTGCGACGAGAGCAAACTGCGTGAGGATGGAGAAAATGTTGGCAATGCTTTCGATGCGTATGTAGGATGCCGAGGCATCAACGATACTCGTGTCGGTTGCCATCAGTTTCAGCATCGGTTCTGCGAAGACGAGCACCACGGCAGAAAGCACGGCGTATGCACCAAGTGAGATGAGCATCCCTGTTCGCACGCGGTTGGCGAATTCTGCTTTATCATCTTTTACCTTGCCTACGAAATAAAATAGCGGCAATATGATGGCTTCATTCAGAATCTCATAGAGCAGATTCACCCACGAGAGCTGCCCTGCAATCGAGAAGGAATACTCGCCCGGGAGCTGACCGAGAAAGAACACGCGCACCGTGGTGTAGACGGTCGGCGCAATCCCGAGGACGAGCAGTGCGAAAAAGAGTTTGTAATTAATTCTGCTAAGCGACAGTTTGAGTTTGGAAAGCATAGTCGTTTCCTCCCGTATGTTATTAGCAAAAGGACAAAAGAAAAGCACCTGCACGTATAGTTGCAGATGCCGAAAAAGCGACAATACTCCCGCCTGGCGACGAGTCTGCGACCATAAGTGCATTTTGCCGGAAGTTACCGCAAGTCTGTCAAGCTCGCGGTAAGTTTCCCGATTGCCAAAGCAACCGCCTAAAGTCACTATTTACTTGCGCTTATTATAGCATATTTTATCGTCAGAATCAATCTCAGCGTAAGTTACTTCTTGCAATAGATTTTGATGGCTTCAGCAACAAAATCCGCAGTACCTTCACCGTTTTTATCGATGTTTTTCTTGAATCGCTCGTCGCCGACGTACATCTGTCCGAGCCCTGCGAGGATGTCGTCGGTGCAGTGATAAAAATTCGCCGTGATGTAGTCCTGCAGTTTCTTTACAAGCTGCTGTGCTGCATCGCTGTCGGCGCTCTCGCCGCATTTTTTGCATTCCGCAAATTCGGCAAAGACACCGTTCATTCCGACGAGAACATCATTCCATTTGTCTTTAGAGTAGCCTGCGGTTTTTGCTTGGCTTTCTTTATATGCGTCGGTGTCCCCCCAACGCTGCTTTGCTTCGGCTTCGTACTGCTGACGGGCAGTTTCGTATTCGCTGTTGTCAAATGCGCTCATTGTGATCTCTCCTTTTTCTGCTTGTTCCAGAGCTGCGATCAGCCGTTCCAGACGATTCTTTTTGATCGTTAGCAACCGCTTCTGCTCCGCAAGCGCTTTTTGTTTATCGTAATTCGGCGAGGCGCGGATCTCCGCAATACTTTTCAAAGGAAAATCCAGCTCACGGTAAAACAAGATCTCCTGCATTCGTTCCAAGGATGCTTCATTGTAAAAACGATAGCCGTTTTGCTCGTCCACATAGCACGGCTTCAGCAAACCGATTTCATCGTAATAATGCAGTGTGCGCACGCTGACTCCGGTGAGCTCGGCAAATTCTTTGATCTGTAGTTTCATATCTTCACCTCACGAATGGGAGTATACACTATAACGTTACGTCAGAGTCAATACTATTTTACACTATTTTTTGCAAAAGGTAAAGGGCGCGGCGCCGGGCCGCACCCACGGCAGAAGAGGTTATATCTCTTCCACCGTCTCCATACCATCCATGACCTCTATCATGATTCGTGCCGCTAGGATGAACCCATCGGCGAAGGCCTGGCGAGCCGTGAGGTTGCAGATCTCGCTTTGGCAGTCCTTGAACTATTCGAAATTTTCCTTCTGCTGTTCGGCGAGCGTGGACATCACCTATTATTCAGACGGTCATTTTAAGGAGCAATATCTTTTAGATGCTCTCAACGAATTAGAGTATCTTTCTGAATAATTTGATTTTATCCAAAAACTGTTTTTCTTTGTTTACTGCGGGGCAATTGTTGATATCCAAATGAGCAGATATATTTGCGCATTTGGAAATGACAAAGCCGATGAGGAATCGTTTGATTCTTCATCGGCTTTTCTTATGGCTATATTTATTTACAGTCTTTACAAGAATATTCGGGGACGGTGCGTTCGTTGATGACCGATTCATAGAGCCGCCAGCCGCCTGCCAGGTTATAGCAGTCGTAGCCGTTGCCTGTGAGAATACGGCAGGCAAGGTAGGAACGAAGTCCCGAATGGCAATGAACGTAGACAGGTCTGTCTTTCGGGATTTCGTCAAGGCGGTCACGCAGTTCATCCAGCGGAATGTTAACAAAACCGTCTATCTTGCCCTGCATTACCTCAAACGATGTGCGGGTGTCGAGCAGGAACACACTACCGTCACGGGGAAGGTTTTCCACATCGTGCCAGAAGAACTGCTTGAGCTTTCCACTGACGATATTTTCGGCAACGAAGCCGAGCATATTGACAGGGTCTTTTGCGCTGCCGAAGGGCGGAGCATAACACAGTTCAAGAGTAGTGAGGTCGGTAATCTTTGCACCAAAACGGATGGCGGTGGCAAGCACGTCCATACGCTTGTCCACGCCGTCAAAACCGACGATTTGTGCACCGATAATTTTGAGCGTTTTCTTATCCCACAGCGCTTTTATTGACATCTGCGCCGCACCGGGATAATAGGTGGCGTGGGATGCCGAATAGGTGTAGGTCTTGTCGTAATCAATACCTGCCGCTGTAGCCGACTTTTCGTTAAGTCCCGTAGTGGCAACGGTCATATCAAAGAGTTTAAGCACCGCCGAGCCTTGCGTGCCGGTATAAACGCTCTCGTATCCTGCGATATTATCCGCGGCAATTCTGCCTTGCTTGTTGGCAGGGCCTGCAAGCGGAATAAAGGCAGGTTTCTTTATGATGAAATCCTCCACCTCTACCGCATCGCCCACGGCGTAAATATCGGGGATATTGGTCTGCATTTTATTGTTAACAACAATGCTTCCGCGCGGATTGAGATCTATTCCGCAGTCCTTTGCAATAGCCGTTTCGGGACGGACGCCCACCGACAGGATGATCATATCGGCGGTGATCTCGCCGTTTTGCAAAATGACGGTGTTGCCGCTTATCGCTTTTACGCCGTTATTCAGGTGCAGATAAATGCCTTTGGATTTGATATAACGGTGAACGTCTGCCGCCATATCAAAGTCGAGGGGCGCGATCAGATGGTCGGCAAGCTCTACGATGGCGACCTTTAGCCCTGCTTCAACTAAATTTTCTGCCATTTCAACACCGATATATCCGCCGCCGATCACCACAGCCGAGCGCGGCTTTGCGGTATCGATATAGTTTTTGATCTTTAAGGTGTCTGGAATGTTACGAAGGGTGAAAACATTGCTGCCGTCAGCACCCTCAATATTCGGTCGTATCGGCTCGGCACCCATAGACAAAATGAGGTTATCGTAGGTTTCTTCATAGGTTTCGCCCGTGCGAAGATTTTTGACGGTGACGGTTTTGGTATCGGGGCTTACCTTAACCGCTTCGTTTAATACTCTGACGTCGATATTAAAACGCGCCTTGAAGCTTTCAGGTGTCTGCAAAGTCAAATCCCCGCGGTCGGTGATGACGCCGCCGATATAATACGGCAGACCGCAGTTGGCAAAGGACACGTATTCGCCACGCTCTAAAATGATGATTTCCGCTTTTTCATCCAGTCTGCGAAGCCGAGCCGCCGCCGTTGCGCCGCCTGCAACACCGCCTATAATAATGGTTTTCATCCTTTTCACCTCTTTACAACACTTTTATATAGATATTATACCATTTTTCGCGGCTTTTCTCAATCCCTTTTCTTTGAATATCTATCTCCGGATTGGCAAAAATAACTTATATCAAACAAACGGAGGTAGTGTAATGTTCAAACACGAAAAGATGCTTTTTCATCCCGTGGAGGTGGAGAGACCCAATCCACAGTATGCGGCGCTTTTGCAGGAACAGCTTGGTGGCGGTAACGGTGAACTTAAGGCGGCGATGCAGTATATGTCGCAGAGTTTTAGAATTAAAGATCCTGAAATCAAGGATTTATTCCTTGACATTGCCGCCGAGGAGCTTGGGCACATGGAGATGGTGGCGCAGACCATCAATCTCTTAAACGGTCACGACGTGGATGCCGAAAAGGTGCCCTGCGGTGAGATCCAATCCCACGTGCTACTCGGTCTAAACCCCGGGCTTATCAACGCTTCGGGTTATTCCTGGACGGCGGATTACGTGACGGTTACAGGTGATTTGTGTGCCGACCTGCTCAGCAACATCGCGTCCGAACAGCGTGCAAAGGTGGTTTACGAATACCTTTACCGCCAGATCGACGACAAGAAGGTGCGCGAGACCATTGATTTTCTCTTAAACCGCGAGGAAGCGCATAACCAGATGTTCCGCGATGCCTTTAACAAGGTGCAGAACTCCGGCTCTAACCGTGATTTTGGCACCACCAAGGCGGCAAAGATGTATTTCTCCATGTCGGATCCCGGCCCCAACGCATTTGCCACAGGTGATACCAAGCCTGTTTCCTTTGAGTGATAACGTAAACGCCGATGAGGAATCGTTTTGATTCTTCATCGGCGTTTTTCTTTTCCTATACATCACAACAGTTCGATAAACTATGCTTTAATGGTTACATCGGTGTCCCTACCTCGATCAGGTTGCCGTCCAAATCGTAGAATCGGATCACTCGTTGTCCCCAACTGTGTGTCATAAGGCTGTTTACGTATTCAATGTCGGGATATAGTTTCTCTAATTTTTCGGCAAAGGATTCGATATCCTGTTCCTCAAAATACAATTCGCAAGAGTTGCTCTTGGGAACAATATCTCTATCTAAAAACAATTTCCATATTTTCTCATCTTGAAGGACAAGACCTTCCGTTAAGATCATGTTGCCGTCGTTGTCAAGCACCAAGTCTATATCAAATAAGTCGTAATAGAATTTTCTCGATTTCTCTATATCTTTAACAACGATCAGAACGTTCTTGAGTTTCATATCATTTCTCCACCAAATTCTTATTGACTCTCACCTAAAATGCCACTGTGAATCGTATTAAGAATAATTAACCGCCAGGATCACAATGCTGGTAACGATCATAACAACGCCGACCACACGATTTAAGGTCTTTGCGTTAGCCTTGTTGGCGATTTTCGCAGCAATTCTTGCCCACAGCAGAGTAAACACCACGCACAGTACAAGGGAAAGCATATCGGGAAATCCTCCGATCATAAAATGGCTGATGCCTCCCGTAAGAGCCGTGAACGCCATAATGAACACGCTTGTGCCGACGGCCAAATGCATCGGGTAACCGAGGAAAGTAGTCAGAACAAGAAGCAACATCATTCCACCGCCCGCGCCTGCAAAGCCGCAGATAAAGCCAACGAAAATGCCGCCGACGATCGCCTTGATCAGTCTGCTCTTGGGAGAACCTGCTTCTAACTGTTCTCTCGTCTTGTTTACCGGCTTTAAAACAAAACGTAATCCGATGATAATCAACGCTATCTGCATCGTGCTGCTCATGGCTTGCTCGGGCAGAAAGCTTGCCACAAAGCTGCCGATCATCGTTACGATCAGAACGCTCACGAGCAGCGGCAGACTGTTTTTAACATCTAAGTTTCCGCTTTTCTTATAGGTATATGCGCTGACAAGGCTTGCCAAAACATCGCTGATAAGTCCTATTCCCACCGCATCGTAAGCAGGCACACCCAAAAAGGTTATCAGCATAGGGCCGATAACGGCGGCGGCACTCATCCCCGCAAATCCCGTTCCAATGCCTGCCCCCGCTCCTGCAAGAAAACAGACAAGTATTTTTATCAGAATATCTTCCATAATATATCTCCATTAACTACTTATTTATCGTTGAGATTATTATACCATTTTTCATGTCTTTTCTCAACTCCTTTTTCTTTGTCTACTGCGGTGCATATGGGCAGGTTGCAATATCGCCGGTTTTGTGGTACAATTGCCATACGGTGAAAGCCGAATTTATTTTTTGGAGAATGCTGTTTGAAGAAAAACAACACCTTGGAGATTGTATTGTAAACGAGAGGTTTGCAAATACATCTCGCAATCCTCTCGTATTTTGAGCGTCAACGAATTATGAAAGGATTTAAAAATGGAAAATTTGACGATACGTTTAGAGACCGAAAAAGACTACAGAGC
>JAZNTU010000034.1:0-10771 GCA_045591945.1 Acutalibacteraceae bacterium
GACACAAAGGTATATGCCGAGGAGATTTATGAATATGCCGAATTAAATGTGACAACGCTTTATTCGGTTTACCAAACAAAAAACGACAACAACATTACCACAATTTATTGCATAGATGACGGCTTAGGCTCAAGCATTGAAATAAAATACACCTACCCGTCAGATGATGCGGAAATAAAGGAAAGCTTTGATATACTGCTGTCGATGTTTAAGCTGATTTAAGCAAATAGCAATTAGCAATCAGCTAATAGCGGTTAGCAGTAATGCGAAGCTTATCACGTTTGGAAGCGAAGCTTCCCCGAAATTCCTAATTCCTAATTCCTAATTTAAAAAGCCTCTGCCGAAGCAGAGGCTTTTTCTTAATCTTCACTGGGATACACGAAGCATGTGTCGTATGTTCCGTCTTCAAATTCATATTCTTCATTATCAAGGTAAAGTGTAGCGTGGCATCCCTTTGGAATTGTAAAGGAGAACCTGCACTGGTTACCGTTACCTGTATACTCCCAGCCTGAAACAACTTCACCATAAGGCGTAAGAATCCTTGCCTTTGCATAGCCAAGCTCTTTGAGAGGAAGGGGCTTAAAAACAATGTGCTTGTAGCCGGGCTCGCTGTCGTCACTATCAATACCTGCAACGGTTGTGTAGAGCCAGTCACCGACAGAGCCATATGCATAGTGGTTAAAGGAGTTCATTTCAGGTGTTGCAAAGGAGCCGTCCTTCTTTGCGCCATCCCAGCGCTCCCACATAGTTGTTGCGCCCTTTGTTACAGGGAAAAGCCACGATGGGAAGCTCTCTTTAAGAAGAAGTCTGTAGGCAACGTCTGCCCTGCCGATTTTTGTAAGTGCATGAAGAAGGTACGGTGTACCTACAAAGCCTGTTTTAAGGTGGCCGCAGGCCTCAATATCATCAACAAGCTTTTTGCCCTCTCGCTGAATATCGTCTGTAAGGTCAAAGTAGATTGCAAGCACGTTTGCCGTTTGTGTTTCGTGCTCCGGCTTACCTGTGTTAAGATACGTTTTTCTGTACTGCTCTACAGTTACTTTGTAAAGTTCCTCAAAGTAAGACATATCCTCACCGATAACCTTACCCATTTCGATAAAGAGCTTGTTTGAATATGCAAGGTATGCAGTAGCAATAAGGTTATCGTCTGTAAAGCCGCCTGTTGCCTCATCACCTGCATCAAGTGAGAGCCAATCACCAAAGTGGTGGTCGTGTAGGTCGTTAAGTCCCCTTACGCTACCCTTTGACTCCATAAAAAGAATCCATTTTTTCATAGACTCAAACTGGTCTTTTATTATTTGTATGTTGCCGTAGGTTCTGTATATCCAATAAGGTACAACAACACCTGCATCTGCCCAGGCAGCAGAGGCGCAGGACTCCCATCTGTATATATCGGGGCATATATCGGTAAACTGACCCTGTGCTCTTTGGTCAAGAGCAAGGTCGTGCACCCACTTTGTAAGGAATTTGTTTGCACGGTAGTTGATTGTTGCAGTACGAGAGAAAACCTGAATATCTCCTGTCCAGCCCAAGCGCTCATCACGCTGGTTACAGTCTGTAGGTATATCGAGAAAGTTGCCTCTTTGCCCCCAAATAATGTTTTCATATAACTGCTGCACAAGGTCGTGGCCACAAGCGAAGTAGCCTGTGCGCTTCATATTGGAAAAGACTACTACAGCAACAAAGTTTTCTAAACTAATATCCTTTTCATCAAAGCCTATAAGCTTAACGTACCTAAAGCCCTGGTATGAAAAGGTTGGCTTGAATTTTCGCTGTGTACCGTCGGAAATTACGGTAATTTCTGCCTTTGCGCTCCTAAGGTTATCTGTGTAGAAGTTGCCGTCTTTATCAAGCACCTCGGCGTGCTGAAGCTTGTACTCTTTACCCTTAACGGCAGGCACAAGCCATTCAACGTAGCCTGTAAGGTTTTGACCGAAGTCAATTACTGTTTCGCCCTTTGGTGTTTTTATAAGCTCAACGGCTTGAAGGCGTGCCATTTCACGAACTTCTTCACCCTCCATAGGCACAAGAATATCTGCATTTACGTCTGAAAGCTCCTTAACAGGGAAAAGCTCATCGGTATTTGCTGTATAATCTACCGTTTCACCATTGTAAACGTGGGAATACATAATATTGCTTTTTGAACATTGCCAGGATGCATCAGTAGGTATAAAATCCTCTGTTCCATCCTCATATTCAATAAACAATGCTGCAACAAGTGCTTCTTCTCTGCAGCCAAGGCTTTCATAGTGCTCGTGGGGGTTACCGTGAAAGCGTCTGCCGTTACCAAGAGCAATATCAATAGTATTACACTCCTCCATTAAAGAGGTAACGTTGTACTCCTGGTACTGTATTCTTTTGCCGTATACTGTCCAGCCGGGGGCAAAAATAAATTTACCAACTCGCTGGTTATTAAGGTATGCCTCGTAGTAGCCTAAAGCAGATACTGCAAGCACAGCTTTGTTTATTTTTTTATCGAGCCAAACTGTTTTTTTGAAAACAGGGCGAATATCACCCATATCAACAGCCTGTCTTATGAATTTTGCGTCCTTGATTGTTTTCATAAATACACTTCCTTCTGTTGCAAAAAACAAATCTTGTGATATACTAATAATATTAAATGAAAAACAATTCTTTTTCAATACCTTCGGAGGTAATAATGAAAAATCTTTCGGATATTAACGTTATACGCTCTGTTATGGGGCGCCACGGCGTAACCTTTAACAAGGGTCTTGGGCAAAACTTTCTTGTAGACCCAAGCGTTTGCCCTGCTATGGCAGAGGCTGCAGGCCTTGATGAAAACACCTGTGCAATAGAAATAGGTCCCGGTGTTGGTGTGCTTACGGCAGAGCTTGCAAAAAGGGCAGGTAAAGTTTTAAGCTTTGAGGTTGACGAAAGGCTTTTGCCTGTTTTAGACGAAACACTTGCAGAGTTTAATAACGTTGAAATAATTAATCAAGATATTATGAAGGCAGACCTTAAGGCCATTATAGAGGAAAAATGCAAGGGTATGGATATTGCTGTGTGCGCAAACCTTCCATATTATATTACATCACCTATTATTATGCTTTTACTTGAAAGCAGACTGCCTATAAAGAGCATTACCGTTATGGTACAAAAGGAGGCTGCCGACAGGCTCTGTGCAGAGGTTGGCAGCAGAGATGGTGGCGCAGTTACCGTAGCTGTAAATTACTACGCCCAAAGCGAAATGCTTTTTTACGTACCGAGAGATTCCTTTTTACCACCACCCAAGGTAAACAGCGAGGTTATTCAGCTTACGGTAAGAGAAAACCCACCTGTGCAGGTGAAAAACGAGGTGGCTTTCTTTAAGGTTGTTAAGGCGGCGTTTTCACAGAGGAGAAAAACTGCAGAAAACTCTATAAGCTCGGGGCTGGGTATACCCAAGGCTACCGTTGCACAGGCACTTCAGCAGGCAGGCCTTGAAAGGACTGTGCGAGCAGAAAAGCTTACTATGGAGGACTTTGCTGCCCTTTCGGAAATTTTATTATAAAACACTTTACAAACAAAAGAACTTGTGATATAATACTCAAGCCTTATGACTCGGAGTATGGAGTAAGCCTACTTTTCAGGCATTCACCTAACCGTATTTCTGGGTTATTTGGGAATAATTAAATGAGGTGAAAAAAATGACACAGGCAGAAAAGCAAGCAATTATTGCAGAATATGCTACACACGAGGGCGACACAGGTTCTCCAGAGGTGCAGATTGCTGTTCTCACAAAGAGAATTAACGACCTTAACGCACATCTTAAGAACAATATGAAGGACCATCACTCACGCCGTGGTCTTCTTAAAATGGTTGGTCACAGAAGAAACCTTCTTGCATACCTTCAGAAGACAGATATTGAGCGTTACCGTTCAATCGTTGCACGTCTTGGACTTCGTAAATAATTGCTCATTTCGGGACAAACGGCTTACCGTTTGTCCCGTTAGCCGTTTTTTTAATTAATAATCCGTGGAATACTTGGTTTAGCGATAAAGAAAAGCGTAGTGCTTTTTGAACGTTTTAGCAGAAGCTTGTCGAAACCTCTCTACCCTTTTCTTTGTTGCTAAATTGTAGGAAACGGAAATAAAATAAGTGAGGTAAAAATTATGTTTTTCAAGGATTTCAAAACTTTTGAAACAGAAGTTGCCGGCAGAAAGCTTATAATCGAAACCGGCAAAATGGCACAGCTTGCAAACGGCTCTTGTATAGTTCGTTACGGCGAAACAGAGGTGCTTTGTACAGCTACAATGGCTCCAAAGCCACGTGAGGGCGTTGATTTCTTCCCTCTTTCAGTTGACTTTGAAGAAAAGCTCTACTCAGTTGGTAGAATCCCAGGCTCTTTCCAGAGAAGAGAGGGTAAGGCTTCCGAAAAGGCAGTTCTTACGTCTCGTGTTATTGACAGACCTATTCGTCCACTTTTCCCTAAGGATATGAGAAACGACGTTTCTGTTGTTGCAACAGTTATGTCCGTTGACCCTGACTGCTCACCTGAAATTGCAGCTCTTTGGGGCGTTTCTACAGCGATTGCTATTTCCGATATTCCATGGGATGGCCCCGTATCAAGCGTTTCTCTCGGCCTTGTTGACGGCGAATACGTTATCAACCCAACTCTTGAGCAGAGAGAGAAAACAGAAATGACAGTTACAGTTGCTTCAACAGACAGCCTTGTTGCTATGATTGAAGCAGGTGCAAACGAAATCTCTAACGAGGTTATGTTTGACGGTATTATGTTCGCTCACGAGGAGAACAAGAAAATCGTTGAATTTATTAAATCAATCGTTGCCGAAATCGGTAAAGAGAAGATTGCTTTCGAGTCAAACGACCCATCAGAAGAGCTTTACGAGGCTATTAAAGCTTTCGCTATTGACGACGTTAAGGTTGCTCTCGATACAGACGATAAGAGAATCCGTGACGAAAGACTTTTACCAATCTACGCTGCTGTTCACGCAGAATTTGACGAGAAATTCCCTGAGGAAGCAGATAAGATTGATGACTGCCTTTACAAGCTCCAGAAATTCATCGTACGCCGTTGGCTCCTCGATGAAGGCAAGCGTGTAGACGGCCGTGGCATTGATGAAATTCGTCCTCTTAACGCAGAAATCGACCTTCTTTCAAGAGTACACGGCTCAGGTATGTTTACCCGTGGCCAGACTCAGGTGCTTTCAATTACCACTCTCGGCACTGCTCGTGATGCACAGATGCTCGACGGTATTGATGAGGATGTTGAAAAGAGATACATCCACCACTACAACTTCCCATCCTACTCTGTAGGTGAAACAAAGCCATCAAGAGGCCCCGGTAGACGTGAAATCGGTCACGGCGCCCTTGCAGAGAGAGCTCTTATCCCTGTTATTCCATCTATGGAGGAGTTCCCATACACAATCCGTGTTGTATCAGAGGTTCTTTCTTCAAACGGTTCAACATCACAGGGTTCAGTTTGTGGCTCTACACTTTCTCTTATGGCTGCAGGTGTTCCTATTAAGGCTCCTGTTGCAGGTATTTCCTGTGGTCTTATTTCCGAAGGCGACCGTTTCATGACAATGGTTGATATCCAGGGTCTTGAAGACTTCTTCGGCGATATGGACTTCAAGGTAGCGGGTACAAAAAATGGTATTACAGCTATCCAGATGGACCTTAAGGTACACGGTCTTACTCCTGAAATCATTAAGGAAGCATTCGAGAAAACCTACAAGGCTCGTATGTACATCCTTGATGAAATTATGAATCCTGTTATTTCCGAGCCAAGAAAAGAGCTTTCTGCATACGCTCCAAAGCTCCTTACAACAAAGATTGACGTTGATAAGATTGGCGACGTTATCGGTAAACAGGGTAAGGTTATTCAAAAGATTTGCGCTGAGTGCAACTGTAAGGTTGACGTTGAAGAGGACGGTACAATCTTTATTACAGCAATCGATATTAACGATGCACAGCGTGCTCTTGATATTATCCACACAATTGCAAACGACCCTGAAATCGGTGCAATCTACAACGGTGTTGTTACAAGACTTATGAGCTTTGGCGCATTTGTTGAAATTGCTCCCGGTAAGGAAGGCCTCGTTCACATCTCTAAGCTTGACGTTAAGAGAGTTGAAAAGGTTGAGGATTGTGTAAACGTTGGCGACCAGATTATGGTTAAGGTTATCGAAATTGATGACCAGGGCAGAATTAACCTTTCAAGAAGAGATGCTCTTATTGAGGTTGAAGGCCTTGTTCCTGAAAACGATGACGAGCCAAGAAGAGAGCGCCGCCCAAGAAAGCCTTTTAACAACAGAGGCAGAAAAGACGACTAATTATTAATATTAGGCTAAACGCAAAGGGACTGTAAAAAAACGCAAGTTTTTTTACAGTCCCTTTTTTATACTGTTCCCTTTTCTACTCTCTCTAAAAAGTCAGAGCAGGCAGGCACAACAAAGTTTATGCCCTTTTCTACGATTTCAAAGGTTACCTCTTCACCAAAGCGCACCTCACCGTCTATATTTACAGCAGCTTGGTCTTTTGATTTAATAGTAATTTTTTTACCTCTTTTAAAAATTGTTCTTTCCCAATCAAGGTGCTCGCCCTTTTTATATTTATCAATAAGTGGGAGCAGTGCTACTCTGAGCACGTCCTTTTTGACTATAATAAAATCAAGCACACCGTCGTAGGTAAGTGCCTTTGGTGCTGCAAAAAAGCCACCACCATACCAGCGTGAGTTTGCTGAAACGCAGAAAAGCACGTCTGCAGTAAACTCCTCCTCATCATCTATTTTTATTGTAAAGGTCCTTTTCATTTTACCGAAAAACTGCAGTAATACACCAAGCATATACGCTGCATCGCCTTTTATAAACGGTAGCTTTTTAAGCTTTGCCTGCCTTGCACAAACCTCCGCATCCAAGCCCATAGAGCACTGGTTAATAGCATATTCCTCACCACATTTAATAAGGTCAAACTGCATAACCGTGCCGTTAATGTGGTCCTTTACGTCTCGAAGGTGCTTTTTATCACCAAAAATACGTATAAAATCGTTACCACTGCCTAAAGGAAAGGCTGCTACCTGAGCATTACTTTTACAAGCACAGGCATTTACAATCTCCCAAAGGGTGCCGTCACCTCCACAGGCATACACTCTTATAGGCTCGCCCTTATCCACCTCTGCCTTTGCGTAGGTGTAGCCGTCATTAGGGCCTGTTGTTACGTGTATTTCGTAGTTATCAATATTCATTTCGGCCATAGCATCTTCAATGCCCTTTGTGCATCTTTCATAGGATATGCCCTTGCCACAGGTTGGGTTAATAATAAATAAATGCTTCATTTATATACCTCATTTAAAATACATATAGAATCTACACTTAATCATACCGTTATAAAGCTTACGGCTCTTATCTGCTTTTCTGCCAAAGCAGTTTTCGAACTCTTCATCGGGGGTAATCACGTAGTAGCTCCAGCCCCTTTCGGGAGTGAATACTTTGCCCATTGTTTTGTAAATTTCCTCGGCGGCCTGTAAATCGAGAAGTCTTTCTCCGTATGGTGGATTACAAATAACCGTTCCCCTCTCGCTATAGCGCCTAAAATCCTTAATATCTCGCTTTTCGAAGTGGAGCTTACTGCCTATAGGTAGCCTTGACGCATTCTCCGTTGCAATTTTTATTGCAGCAGGGTCAATATCTGACCCAAAGCCCCGGAAATCTGTATCCACCTTTTCAAGGCTCCTTGCCCTTTCCTTTTCCTCTGCCCATATGTGCTTTGGTAAAACATCAAAACGCTCGGCAGCAAAGTTTCTGTTAAGGCCGGGGGCAATGTTGTGGGCATAAAGCGCACCCTCTAAAAGGAGTGTACCACTACCGCACATTGGGTCGTATAGTGTATGGTAGTGCCTTACCTTTGCAAGCGCACAAAGTGATGCTGCAAGTGTTTCCTTAATAGGTGCCCCGTTTTGTGAAAGACGGTAACCCCTCTTGTGAAGCCCTGCACCTGTTGTATCTATAAGGAGTGTGGCAACGTCGTTCATAATAGAAAACTGTATTTGGTGCACAGGACCTGTTTCTGTAAACCAGGAAACACCGTATTTTGTGCTGAGCCTGTCAACAACAGCCTTTTTAATAATTGACTGGCAGTCGCTAACACTAAAAAGCTGTGATTTAAGTGAATAGCCCTTAACAGGGAAGGCATCCTCCTTGCCTATCCACTCCTCCCAAGGTAATGACTTTACGCCCTGAAAAAGCTCCTCAAAGGTTTTAGCCGTAAAGCTACCTATAACTATTTGCACCCTTTCTGCAAAGTGTGAGCAAATATTAACACGTGCAAGAATATTTTCATCACCTGAAAAAAGCACTCTGCCGTTTTCTGCCGTTACATTTTCTGCTCCGAGGAAACGGAGCTCATCTGCAATAATACCCTCAACGCCTAAAAGGCTTGGTATACAAAAATTAATCTTCATTTAAATTCCTTTCAATGGTGTACCAAAATACTACGCCGTTTTCTTTATTTTCAAAGCCACAGTCACAGCTGTGCTTTGTTATAATTGATTTTACTATAGAAAGGCCAAGTCCAAAACGCCCTTCCTTACGAGAATGTGCCTTATCGGCTCTGTAAAAGGAGGTGAAAATACTATCCTTATCCTTATCGGCAATAAAGCTGCCTGTATTAAAAACGCTTACCTTAACAAAGCCTTCTTGAAGCTGTGTGGTAATTTCAATAATATTTTCGCCCTTAACGTGGCTGCAGGCGTTAAGCACAATGTTTGAAAGCACCGTAGTTAACTGCTTTCTGTTACCCACCACCATACAGGGCTCTGCAAAGCAACGCACCGTAATCGCTTTTTCTTTGAATATTGGCTCTGTCGATTTTAAGAAAAGCTCTATGTATTCCTTAACGTTAAAGACTTCCTTTTCTGCAGGCATTGCGCCTGATTCATATAAGGACTGCTCAAGCATGCTTATAACGAGCTCGTTCATTTTATCTGCCTCGTTAATGATTATATCACAATACTCCCGTGATGAAGCATCTTTTTCGTCGAGTGACATTTTTAAGCCCTCGGCGTAGCCCCTGATAATCGCTATAGGTGTTTTCAGCTCGTGAGAGGCAGAGGAAACAAACTCCTGCCTCATTCTCTCAAGCTGACGCTCCTTTTCAATATCCTCCTGAAGCTGTTCATTTTTTACTCTAAGCTCTGTAAGAGCAGCATCCAAGGATTCGGAAACCCTGTTTATATTTGTAGCAAGGGTGCCGATTTCATCGTTTCTATCAATATCTGTTTTTGCAGAAAAATCAAGCTCGGCAATTCGTTGCATAACGTTATTCATTTGAATAAGTGGCTTCGTAAATCGCCTTGAATAATCGTATATAACTACCAGGGCAAGCATCATTGCCATTATCGTAATCGCCGTTGTAACGGTTGTGGCAAGAGATGCGCTTTCCTGAATAGGGTTAATTTCCGTTGAAATTTCTATATGACAGTTATTTTTAAAGGTTTTACCGTAAAGTATATATTGCGTTGTGCTGCCCTCTGCACAAACAACGTTAAAATAGCTGCCGTCATCGTTTGTTTTACGGCTTATAACGTTTATTCTGTTACCCGAAAGGTATGAGGTTTTGCCCTCATAGAGGTAATTATCGTTTGCATCGTAAAGGTCGATGCTTACGTTTTGTGTATTTTCAGCCTTTTCAAGCACGGAGTAGTAGTTTAACCCTGCTTTTTCTGCATCCTCAGCTATATAGTAAAAATCTCGTTCAAGATTTTTTAAATATACAGCCTCAAGAAGCTGTGAGTTAACAAAGGCAATACCTATAAGGCACACTGCAATAATTGCGCCTACCTCAAGAAAAAACTTGGCTCTGATACCTAATCTGCGCTTTTTCAAGTGCCTTCACCTCACTAAAAAATATAATTATTTATCAATCTTATAGCCTGTGCCGTAAACTGTTACAAGGTGTGCTGCGCCCCAGTCACCAAGCTTTGTACGAATACGGGCAATGTGCGAGTCTACTACACGCACGTCTCCCTCAAATTCTTCATCCCAAACACGGCTTACAAGCTTATCTCTTGAATAAACTCTGCCGGGAGACTCTATAAGAAGCTTTACTATTTCAAACTCCTTAACCGTAAGCTCTACAGGCTCGCCGTTAACCGTAACCTCATAGGCCTCTGCATCTAAAACAACGCCCTCGAACTCGTAAACCTCTGCCTTTGTTGGCTTTGTAGGTGTATGTGTTTCGCCCCTTTGTAAAAGGGTTTCTACTCTCTTTGAAAGTATTACAAGAGAAAACGGCTTTGTTACGTAGTCGTCTGCGCCACTTTCAAAGCCCATTATTTGGTCAAAATCCTGTGAGCGTGCAGAAACAAGCATTACAGGTACGCCACTAACCTCTCGTATTTTACGGCATACCTCCCAGCCATCCATTTCAGGCATCATAATATCTAAAATGCACAGCTTTATCTCTTTTTTGTTTGCTTTAAAAAGAGATATTGCCTGTATGCCATCCTCGGCCTCAAGCACCTTGTGGCCGTCTCTTGCAAGCTGGTCACCAATAAGCTTTCTTATAAGCTGTTCGTCATCTGCTATGAGTATTGTTGCCATTTTCTCACCACTCTATCTGTTATAATGATTGTAATTTGTCGAAACGCAGTCGCGTTTCGCAAAAGCCGATTTTATCGGCTTTTAGCAAAATTGTTTTTTATAAATACAATTTTGCATTACACTCATTGAAAGGATTATAGTCGAATTTTCTTCGAAAATTCGATACCAAATCATAATTTGGTATCGAAACAGTGTAATTTTACACTGTT
>JAZNTU010000035.1:0-33159 GCA_045591945.1 Acutalibacteraceae bacterium
TCAAGGACTATGAGGTTGATAGGCTGCGTGTGTAAGCACGGTGACGTGTTCAGCTAAGCAGTACTAATAGGTCGAGGGCTTGACCATTTCGTTTGTTTCTTCCCTTTTCCTTTGTTCAGTTTTCAGGGTATATGCCTTGAATCCGGGAATATTCGCACCTTTAGCTCAGTTGGTAGAGCACCTGACTCTTAATCAGGGTGTCCAGGGTTCGAGTCCCTGAAGGTGCACCATTTAACCCGGTGCTTACGTGGCCCGTTGGTCAAGTGGCCTAAGACTCCGGCCTCTCACGCCGGCAACACGAGTTCGAATCTCGTACGGGTCACCATTTTAAAAAATATAAGCAGTATATCTGTTTATACATAGTCGGTGTTGATGGCGTTGAGGGTCCACCCGTTCCCATCCCGAACACGGTAGTTAAGCTCAACCGCGCCGAAGATACTTAGTGGGAAGCCGCTTGGGAAAATAGGACGATGCCGACACAAACACCGGATGTTTCATCCGGTCATATGCCTTCTTAGCTCAGTCGGTAGAGCACCTGGCTGTTAACCAGGGTGTCGTTGGTTCGAGTCCATCAGGAGGCGCCAAAAAATAAAGCATCTGCAAAAGCAGGTGCTTTATTTTTATCCAATCCGAAGGATTGGTATGTAATCACGCTTTAGCGTGTATGAAATTGCCGAAGGCGTATGTCATCACCTTGGTGTATGCAATCCTTCGTATTGATTACATACATTTTCTTACGAAAATGATTACATTCACAACTTTGTTGTAATTACATTCCGTCTTACGACGGATTCCATACAAGGCTTCGCCTTGATTCGCATTGCTTGAATTTAGTTAATTCTTCTGTTATACTGTATGTATGAGGTGAGCTTATGAAAAATAATCCTTTAATGAAATGTTCAGAGGAATTAGCACTTGAAATTGAAAAAATGTGTAAAACATTAGAGAAAAAGGATAATTCTAATACTATATTTCAAATCCGCAAATCTTCATCAAGTGTTTTTGCGAATATTTCAGAGGCTCAATACCCTCAAAGTTTACCTGATATGCTCTCTAAATTTAAAATTGCACGAAAAGAATGTGTTGAAACTGAAAGCTGGTTAAAACTTTTATATTCTTCCAACTCTATAGACGAAGAAACTTTTAAAAAATACAGAAATCTTTGTGGCAGAATACAACGAATGTTGACTTCATCTTGTATAACAATAGAAAGTAAAATTAAATAATAAGTGGTTTGATTTTCGTTACATAAAGACAAGGTTAGGAGACGAAATGACACCACAGGCATAAACTCTTGAGAAATTAAGGGTTTCTGTTATTTTATGCCTGAAATATATTTCTACAGTATGTGACACCCCTTTTAGGACTTGTTGGACTCGAACTAATGACTATTACATAGTTGAAAATTTGTTTGCATTGATATATAATTATGCAAATGTTCTTATAAAGGAGTGAATTTTCTGTGGTAGAGCAAGTATCTATGGTGAATGGTACAAAAATATGTTCATTGGTCAATCCTAATCTCAATAGTTTTTGTTTATCAATATATGTTAGAGCCGGAAGTTTATTTGAAAACTCATCAAATAATGGAATTAGTCACTTGTTTGAACATATTGCTTTTAGAAATATTAAAAATAAATATGAGAAATTTTACGAGTATCTTGCTGTCCATGGAATTGATTTTCAAGGATGTACTTACAAAGAATTTATTTGTTTTTCACTTAATGGTCCCAAAAATGAATTTTTAGTTGCAGTGGAAATTCTGTGTAGTATTTTTGATTGTATAAATTTACCCAAAGCAGAATTTGAAAACGAAAAAAGACGCATTAAAGCAGAAATCAGAGAAAAAGATGAACGATCTTCATTAGATCATTTGTTTAGTCAAATTGTATGGAAAGATAGCGAAGCAGAAAAAACGATATTGGGCTATTGTAAGGTATTGGATAGTATTTCTGTTAAAAAAATAAATGATTACAGAGAAGAATGCTTTTGTAAAGGGAATTTTATAATCTATGTTACAGGAGCTGTAGATAAAAAAGATATTGACATCTTGAAAGAAAAAATCAGTACAATCGATATTAAAGAAAAGAAATTATTGAGAACTAACACCATTTCGGTTAATAAAGATTTTTTTCACAGAAACGGTACGGTAACTATTAAAAATGGATATTGGCATTATATTAAAATCGGTTTTGATATTGATATTTCAAAATACACTAATGGTACTTTAGATTTGCTTTATGCAATATTATTTAAAGGTGATAAGGCTTTGGTACATAATTATTTGTCTGAAGAAAATCCGCTTGTATATTCTTATGATAGTACACTTGAGCAATACGATAATGTAGCTAATATAAATTTAAGTTTTGAAGTTGATAAAACAAAGATAGAGGATGCCATAAAAAGCGTTGTTACTCTATTAAAAGATTTTATAGCAGGTAATTTCAATTTCGACGCAAGTTTAAAAGCAGAGATGTACTACGCTGAGATGGAGCTTGATAAGCCTTATGATTTGAATTGGAGTATGGCGTATTATAATTATATATTAGATACACAGCCTATTGATTATACTGATGAATATTACGGCAGATTTAGAGTTACAAAACAGCAGGTTATTGAAGCGGCAAAAGAAATATTTCAGGTGAAAAATATGACAGTAGCAATAAAAGGCAATAAGAAAAAAATCAAACAGCAAAGCATAGAAAATATATTAAAAACACTTGACTATTAAAATCAAGGGTGTCATTCTTTCCTGTAAACACAAAAATTCCGTTCACGAAAGTGGACGGAGTTTTTTACTTATTCATTATTAACTTTTCACTATAAAGCTTTCATGAACGGAATTTCATGTAAGAAGTAAAAATAAACAGAATTGAATAGCTGAAATTTTTATGATACAATAATTCTATAAAGGGAGGGAGAGTATGTCGGAAATATATTATTTGAATGGAGACATATTACCAACTATTCCAATTCCACATGACTGCGAAATCTGTAAAATTACTTTTGAAAATCAATTCTTAATTTTTACTTTTACCGATAACATTAATCTTTACGATTCCATACAATATATCAAACCGGAAGCTAAATCTCTTGTAATTAAATATCACCTTGAAGATGAATGCTTCAGCTTGTATGAGTGGCACAAACCTGTAAAGTTTTTTGCAAAGTATGGTTTTTATAAAGCAATTGATGAATCGGAGTTGTTCAAATTACCTGATACCACTAAACGCTTATCTTACTCTTTCCATTGTGTTTCGTATCAGACTATGATTATTGAATTATTTGCTTTAGATAGAGAATCCTTTCGTCTTGAAATTACACCCGATTATGTGGAGTTTTGTTGGAAATAAAGAAAAATTGCTAATGAATACAAAAGAGGTTATTTACATATGTCTAAACGGAAGTTGTTAGATTTTTCAAGAATAGCAGAATATCATATAAGCAGAGTAACAAGTGAAACCGAATTGAATCGTATGCCCGAGGTGATATACGAGCACACGGGCTATTCTTACAGCTACTTTAAAACAAATAAAGGTTGCGTCCTGCTGCCAACTTTTTCTAAAGATAGTACAAGAAACTCCTTTGTACCCGAAATTAATATTGATGTTTTACAAAGGAACAGTCAAACAACTTTTAAAATTACTGTTAAACCTGTTGATTTTGTAAGAGTTTTTATAATTTTTTTGTATGCATTTATAATATTTTTTGAAGTGTTTGCTATTATATTCTTTGCGAATAAGGGTGAGGCTGATATTGGTTTTATAGTTATGCCTATTGTAATGGGCGTTTTTGCTTATGTTTTTTGCAAATACGCTACAAAGCAAAGTTTTCTGAACGTTATAGATGCGATAAAGAAAGAATATTACTAAGTTTTAGAAACACGAGTATTATTTGATAAAGGAGGACAGTCAATGCAAGTGGAAAAGATAAACGGAATTTCCGTGCCTTATGGTAAATCAAGTCAAGAGCTTGAACAAATGCTTTTAAATGGGGATATGAATGATTTTGTAGTCGCTTGTGAAGCTCTCGCAAGCAAAAATGACCGGTACTCTTTTGAAGTGCTCAAAGGATATATCACACATGCGGATAAATACAAAAGGCTTTGTGTTTTAAAAGTGATTTTCAAGTACCCTGAAGCTGAAGAATTAAAATGGTTTCTTGAGGAATCACTTTTATCAAAGGATATTCTGTTTGCAGAAAATGGTTTGAAAATCATTTATAAGCATAATGTTAAACTAAAGGATAGCATAATATTAATGGCTGTAAAAAATCATTTGAAGGAACTACATTGCACCTCACTATACGCATTATCATGTTTGAGTGTAAGTAATGATAATTTTCTGGTTTTAGTCGATATTTTTAAAAAGCTTAAGGGTTGCGGGCAAAAAGAGGTTTTGGGTAAAATACTTACGGACAAATATCTTTCGCAAAAGTCGAAAGAATTATTTGATTTATTTTCAAATGATGATTTTCCAAAAGTGAGATTGTTAGCTGTGAAAATCGGAAAGAAATATGGTTTTGATATAGAAAAGTTTAAATTCGATAATGATGGTCATGTGAGAAAAGTGACAAAAGGCAGATAACTTCAGGTGAGTGTATGGGATTATTTAGCAAAAAATTAACAGAATTAAATTCAAAACACTTCGCTGTTTGTGGTATTGTTGAAATTGATAATAAAATTTTACTTGTTCGCCACACGTATGGCACGGCAAAAAATAGAATTCTTTTGCCTGGCGGTTATGTGAAACAAGGTGAAATACCCACAACAGCAGTTGAAAGAGAGATTTTTGAAGAAACAACTATTGTTTGCAAGGCAAAGGAGCTTTGTTCTATGCAGTTTAAAGCTGAGCAATGGTGTGCTGTTTTTACAATGGAGTATATTTCGGGTGAAGCAAAGTCAGACGGTTACGAAAATAGCGAGGTTTTGCTTTTAAGTGTTGATGATGCTCTTTCAAGAGAGGATTTAACAAATATGAGCCGAGAAATTTTAACTGCATACAAAAGCAATAAAAATGGACTTGCAAAAAGCGAATATATTGCTAAGGACCATACAGAAAAGAATTACGCTATTTTTGGAATATAAACGGTAATAAAAACAATTTGAAGTTTTGTGTACGAGAGGTGCTTTTATGAAAAACAAAGAGATGGAAAAGCTTATAAGCCATTTTGATAAGTATTTTGAGCAGAGTGATTCGCTTGTGCTTCACCAGGTTATTGACGATATGGAGCTGCATATAGACGTATTAATATATAAGCCCAATGAAAAGTATCCTTTTTGGAAGCTTGTAACAATGGGTGTAAGCGATTTTAAAATGCCATCTGCAGAAAACACCGTAGGGCACAATAACGAGTATATTATGTTTGTTGCCTCTGATATTGATTTAACAGATAAGGCTGTTTTACAGTGGTATTATGAAAGACTGCTGTTTGTATCAACCTTTGCATATTTTAACAATACCCACATTACATATGGCCATAGCTTTCAGTGGGAAAATGAAGACCCTGCAGAGGAAATGGTGGCTGCATTTATTGATTTTCCTCAAATTATTCCAAACCCTGCAGTTGTGCATTGTAAATTAGGCCTTTTTAAAACAGTTGCCTGTTTGCAGGTGGTACTGCTTAATAATGAGGAGCTAAAAAAATTATTGGAAATAGGCCCTATGAAATTCAGCGAGTTTTTATACCCCGAGGACGATTCAAGGCCACACTTTTTATCTGAAAGGCACAGGAGCAGTCTGTTTTAGTTTTTAAAATAAAATTTTGTAAAAGACAAGTTTTTATATAAAAGCTTGTCTTTTTTTGCGAAAAAAATTATGTTTTGAGATTAATATAGTCAAAGGACGTGACAAATCCTTTAAGTCAAAAGGGAGTTTATCCCTTTGGCAAATATTATTAATGACAGGGATGTTAAATGAAGAAAAATAAGAATGGCTTTTTCTGGAACATAGTGATAGTTATTCTTTTAGTTGTGGGCATGTTTATTAATTACAGCAGAGATAATGCAGCTCTTGTTGGTAATGAAGACGGTGCTTATGAACAACAAGCTTATTATCAAACACAGCAAGAGACCGATATAAGGTCAAAGGTTTCCGAAATGTGGCAGGAGATAAGCTCTGTACAATGGAAAGCAGATGAAGCACAGGATAGTAATGATGTGTTTAATAGATGGTCAAATCATCAGCTTGGCTCGGATTTTGCTTTCAAGGACCACGTTTACGTCCGTAAAAAGGGCAACGGTATATGCCGTACACTTACAGGCGACGTTTTAGTTAACATAATTTTTGTTGACGATTTCGACGCAACCTGGAATGCTCAAGACGCTCAAAGCTTTAAAAACAAACAGGATGTTGAAATAGACAACCTTATGAAACAGGCTGCTGAAAAGGGCGTTTACCTTAATATAACAACCAAGTACACGCGTGCTAACGTTGAGGGCTCTGTAAGCATGCAGAAAAGCCTGGATTGGGCAAACGATGCATTGAAATCATGTTGCTTGCCTAAAGGTGAAAAGGCCGTTGAAACCTTGAAAAAAGAGTATGGAGTTGACGAGGCTGCTATTGTGTTTGCTGTTAACCGTGCAGGCAGAGCCTTTGCCATGACCAGCGAAACTAAAAACTCAAAAACCTTTGAGTATGCCATTGTTTACGATGATGCAAGTGGATTTGCTCACGAGGTTTGCCACCTGTTTGGCGCAGTTGACTTCTACTTGCCTGCAACAACAAAAGGTCTTGCTGAGCAGTATTTTCCTAATAGTTTAATGCTTAACAGCAGTAGCTACGGTGAGGTTGATGACCTTACGGCGTATTTAATAGGCTGGGAAACCCAATTAAGCGATAGCGCTAACAGCTTTATGAAGCAAACGAGCTGGATGGACAGTGAATATTTAAACAAAATCGCCAAAGAAAACCAAAAAACAGGCCGTGGTACATACCAATGGACCGGAGCAACCTACACAGGTGATTTGGTGGATGGTGTGCCACACGGTACGGGCAAAATTGTTTGGCATTCGTCAGGCATAGTATACGAGGGTGAGGTAGAGCAAGGTGTTGCTACCCGTGGAGTGTATACCTACCCTGATGGCACAACAAGAACCATTGGCTGATAAAGGTTAATAAAAGTAAAATCGTTGTATCTGTAAAGATGCAACGATTTTTTTATGAAAACAAGGCACTTGCTACTCTGTAAGTTATTGCCATTTGTAAAAAAAAGCATTATAATTATCGTAGTTATGCAAATGTTTCTTAATGGCAGAAAAATCCATTTCAAACTGTGGCATTGGTGGTGGTTAAAATGAAAATTCGCGAAAAACTTGCATTTGTTCCTACAATGATTATAGCAATACTGTTTTTTCCGTTGCTTGTTTTTGTAGTGTTTTATGTGAGCGTAGTTTATTTGATTTCGTTACCCGGCAGAGTCAAAAAATATAAAAGGTCAAAGTATTTTATTGATTTCGGTAAACCATATAAAAAAGATATAGAGGACTCTCCCCAATATAGGTTTTATACTAATGCAGATTCAAGAAAATTATCTATAAATTACATAATACAAAAAGACGGAACGGAATACTTTATTTACGATAATGTTGTTTATTTGTTTCCTGATTTTTCTTGGATAGAGTATGTTGAAGAGCTTGCAGAATGGTGTGTAGAGGGTTATGATAACTGGTGCACTTTCATTGAAGAGTTTAATAAAAAAGCTTCCAATATAGACCAAAACGCAAAGAAACATCCTGTTAAAATTCTTGTGGAAAGAAATATGTTTTCCAATATCGACTTAAATGGTTTGGAAATACCTGATTGCATTTTTCTTACTTGGAGTTACGAAAAAGCATTTGAAAATGAAGAATCTTTCTTAAAGCTTAAAGTTCCTACAACAACACAAGAGCTTTATGGTATGATGCTTCAAACATCACAATTATGCGGAAGGTTTTATGTTGACGAAAATGATTGTATAACGTGGGATTTATACGATGATTATACAATAACTATTGCGATTAATGATACGGAGGGGTATATCTCGCTTGACAGCAAAAGTGTGTTCAAGGGAGGTTTTACTCACTGGCACCCGTCGCATTTTGAAATATATGATGATGTGTGTAGTTTAGGTTCTTTGGGCAATGTGCTTGTAATTCGTAAAGGTTTTGTTGGCGTTGGTGTAGTATATTTAGGCGATAAAGAAAATTGTCCATATAACAAAAATAAATCTACTTTATTCGGAAAATTATATTTTTTCGAAATTAACTAATTCACGAGGTGCTTATGGAAAAGCTTACTGTTAAACAAGTTGTTGAGGCAAACTTCACCGTTAGTCCACAAAGTCCGGTTATAAAGCCGTTTGGTGGCTCTTGGGTTGTGGCAGACCCATCTCTGCTTACACCCGAAATGTGCCACGATAATAAATACCATATGTTTTTGCACACACAGGTTGGTGTTTTCCAGTTTGTGAGTGATGATGGCATCAGCTTTAAAAAACTGCAAAAGGTTGTGGGCAGAGCGATGCGCCCAAATATTAACCGTGTTGGTGATACCTACTACCTTTTTTACGAAAGAACACGTCCATTGCTTTTTAATGCGTTAAACGTGGTAAATCTCGCTAAATGGAAATCGGAGATTTATGTTACAGAAAGCAAGGATTTGCTTAATTGGTCAAAGCCTTACCTTGTAATAGGCAACACAAGGGATTTTGAATGCAGTAAAACAGGTGTTTCTATTTCAAACCCATTCCTTTTGCAGGATGGTGATATTAACAGACTCTACTACTCTTGTGGAATGACCTATATTGAGGATTGCAAATTCTGTGAGCCTACATATATCACCTATGCAGAAAGTAAAAATATTACACAGGGCTATGTTTCGGCAGAAGCACCCCTTATTGCACCCGATAAAGAAAAGCCTTACCTCAACCTTTGCAGTGGCTGTGTTAAGGTGTATAAGCTAAGCGATGGCTATATAGGTATTCAAAACGGCTTGTATGAAAAGGACGGCAAAAGCCACTCTGCTATTTTCTTAATGACATCTAAAGACGGCCTTGCCTTTGAGTTTGAAAAAATGCTTGTAGAGCCACAGGTTGTGCACGGTAAGGATTGGATGAAGCAGTTTGTATACGCAAGCCACCTTGTGCGCTGTGGTGATGAATTAAGGCTGTATTTTAATGCAAGAGATAAGGCAAATCCTATTTTGGGTAAAGAGTGTATCGGCTTTGCACAAGCACAAATCGGAGAATAATTTTAAATGAAAACATCTAAAAAAATTATAATTGCAGTAACGGGAGTAGCTATTCTTGTAGCAGGCATAGTGTGTAAGCAGCATTTTTTACTTATGGTGCCGTTGTTTGTATCTCTTTTTGTAATGTCCTTTCAGTCAGAGGCAAATCGTATAGGCTCATTAATTGGCGCAATAAATGCTCTTATATATACAGCTACGTATGCGTATATGGGTGTGTACGGCTCTGCAGCTTCTTCACTTCTTTTAAGCTTTCCGTTGCAGTTAATAACATTTTTCAATTGGAAAAAGCACGCCTATAAAAAAACAGTTATGTTTAAAAGGCTATCCACAAAGCAAAGGGTAATTTTTTCTGTAGTAGGTCTTGCTTTGTGGGGTGCTTTAGCCTTTGCATTTGTAAAGCTTGAGTATGAGTATGCAATATTCGACAGCCTTCTTTTCCTTTTGGGCTTTGTGGTGCCTGTGCTTACGGCACTTGCTTTTATTGAATACACATATTTGTGGATTATACAGGCAGTTGTTGGGTTGTTTTTAAATGTGCAAATGGCATTTAATGACCTTAGCCAAATAACGTATTTAGTTTACGGCGTGTATGCTCTCTACTGTGTGGTTTTAGCATATAAAAACGTGCATAAATTTTATAAAGAACAGCAGAAAGTAGTGTTAAATTAATCTGTTTCAGAGGTGTTTATATGATTTTCAAAAGCTACGATAGTGAAATTAAAACTAATTATGCCAATAAAGATGACTTTTTCAGATATCCTGCAGACGTTATGGCAGAATATAACCAATGTATGGAGGAGGGCCTTGACGTTGAAGGGTATAAAGCTTTTTTTGAAGAGGTAGCAGCCCTTCCTATTGGTGAAGAAAAAACAAAAAAGAGCGATGAAATTTTTGCAATTGTAGCAAGCACAGGTATGAGGGCAGACTATCCCTACAACGAGCCTAACAGCCTGCAAAAAATAAAGGAGTTGCGAGATGGGTATGAAATAAATGGCGTAATACCCGATAGGGATACTTTATATAAAAAGCTTCTTGGCGCTTGGACAGGTAGAGCCTGTGGTTGCCTTTTAGGTAAGCCTGTTGAGGGTGTAAGAAGTAATGGACTTATTCCACTCCTTAAAGCAACGGGCAACTACCCTATGCACAGGTATATTTTAAGAGCTGAGCTTACAGAGGAAATTTGCTCTGATTATAAATACCTTTTAAAAAACACGTCATATGCAGATATAGTTGACGGTATGCCTGTAGATGACGATACAAACTACGTTGTGCTTTCACAAAAGATTATTGAGGATTACGGCAGAGCCTTTAAGCCTACGGATGTAGCCTCAGCCTGGTTAAAATATCAGTCTGTTTACTCCTATTTCACAGCTGAAAGAGTTGCTTACATAAATTTTATTAACTGCATAGAGCCACCTGCATCTGCAATGTATAAAAACGTGTGCAGGGAGTGGATTGGTGCACAAATAAGGGGCGATTATTTCGGTTATATTTGCCCGGGCAACCCTGAAAAAGCAGCCCAAATGGCGTATAACGATGCCTGCATTTCTCACGTTAAAAACGGTATTTACGGCGAGATGTTTGTTTCTGCAATGCTTGCGTGTGCTGCTGTTACAAACAGCATTGAGGATATAATCTTAGGTGGACTTTCACAAATCCCTAAAACCTCAAGGCTTTATGAGTCGGTTATGAAAATATTAAACGACTACAAAAACGGTGTTAGCCTTGATGAATGTCACAATTATATTCACTCTGCATACGATGAGCACACCAGCCACGGCTGGTGCCACACTATATCAAATGCTATGATAGTTGTAGCAGCCCTTCTTTACGGCGAGGGCGATTTCGGCAAATCAATCTGCACAGCAGTGGGTATGGCGTTTGATACAGATTGCAACGGCGCAACAGTAGGCTCTGTGCTTGGTATGCGTGGTGGCATTGATTGTATAGCAGATTACTGGAAAAAGCCTGTAAATAATAAAATTCACACGTCAATATTCGGCGTAGGCACAGTTAATATTGATGAAATGGTAGAAAAAACTATAGAGCATATTGAGGGGATAAATTTATGAACATTAAAAAGAAAACCATAATAGAAAGCGTAGTAACAACAGTCTTTTTAGGACTTCTTATTTACGCATCATACTCCTTGTGGTATGTATTTTACGGCACAGATAGTGATTTTGAGGTGCACCTTTACACAGTTCTTTCCGGTTCTGCTTTAGGTTGGTTTCTTTCACTTTTGGTAGGTGCAATTTTCAAAAAGGCAAACTGGATTCCTAAGCTTATTGCCTTTGTAGCAGGTAACGGCTTTTTTCAAGGCTTAATATGGGGCTTTAATGCAAAGCTTAACCCAACCTGTACAGATAATGAGCCTGTAGTTATAAAAACGTATACAGTTGTGTTTATAATATCTGCACTCTCTTTACTCGTTGCCTTTATTTTAAGAGCAAGGGTGGGGTATAAGGCACTTAATGTTGTATTGGCAATTGTTTATTTTATAATTTCCTGTGGGGGTGCTGTGGTATTTAATATAGAAAACATTAAAGCGCTTGAGTATAAAAAGAATATTAAGTTCGGCTCAATTACAGCAGAAGAAATGGCTCTTACTAAAGAGGAAACACAGCTTTGCCTTGATTGGTACAAGGCTAATTTTTTTGGGGATAAAAAGGATTATCCGTTCACCTTTAAGGTTGACGGAAAAGTATTTAACCCTGCAGAATGGGAGTATAACTTAACAGAGTCACCTGAGTTCGGCACAGTATACAGAAACGGTAAAACGGAGTATATAGTTTTAACCAATGCTCAATATGGTCTCGAGGTTAAGGTGGAATTAACTGTATTTGAAAACAGCGCAACCTGCCAATGGAAGGTTGATATTAAAAATACAGGTAAAGGAAATTCAGGTGTAATCAGTGATTTTTACGCTCTCAACACAGGCTTTAATACAGGCAAGGCAGACCTTTACTATTCAATAGGCAGCGATACAGCAGCAGGAGATTTTTCTCTCTGCAAAAAGAAAATATCTGCCTCTGCATTAGGCTTTAGTGGTGCAGACGGTAAGCCGACACAAACCTTCTTGCCATACTTCAACGTTAACGGCGAAAATGCTCAGATGCTTCTTGCTATTGGTTGGACAGGTCAGTGGGCAGCCTCATTCTCACAGGAAAACGGAGAAACCAACGTTACAGTAAAGCAGGAAAGCCTTGAAGCATATCTTCTTCCAAATGAGAGTGTGCGCTCACCACTTGTTTCTTTAAGCTTTTATAAAAATGCTAACCCACTTAAGGGCTTCAACCTTTTCAGAAGCTGGGTAATGAATAGCGTATATCCTGAAGAGGTAACAAAAAATTATTATACGGTAATGGAGGTTGCAGGCCCTGCTTCAACAAGGACCTCGGATGAAATTATTAGTATACTTGATAACGAAATTGCCGATTATATTTACGACGAAATAGATGCGTTTTGGATGGATGCAGGCTGGTACACCTATAACGAGGGCTGGTACGATGGCGTAGGTAACTGGACAGTTGACACAGCAAGGTACGATAACGGTATTTCAGAGCTCTCCTCATATGCTAAAAACAAAGGCTTGGGACACGTGCTTTGGTACGAGCCCGAAAGACTTTTCAAAGATACACATTTTTACAATGTCGGCTCACAAAATCAAGAGTGGCTCATAGATGTTGGCGATGACAACATAATGTTTAACCTTGCTAACGAGCAGGCCTTTAATTACTACTGCGAATACCTGCTTAATTCTATGAAGGAAAACGGCATAACCGTATACAGACAGGATTTCAACTTTGCCCCATTGCAATATTGGCAAAAGGCAGATGCAGAGTACTATGACGGCAGAACAGGTATTTGTGAAAACCATTACGTAACAAACCTTTACCGTTTCCTTGACTATCTCGCAGAAAACATTGATGGACTTATAATTGATAACTGCGCATCGGGCGGTAAGCGCCTTGATTTGGAAATGACATACCGTAGCATAGCCTTTTGGCGAAGCGATTACAACTGCTCATACCACGGCGATTTGTTTGATGCTACACAGTCCCAAACATACGGCATTTCCTTCTGGCTGCCTATTACAGGCGCTAACCTTTATATGCAGGATGAATACGCAGCAAGGTCTGCTATTATGCCGTTAATGCTTATGGATTTCTACTCACATCAGCATCCTGAATTTGGACTTTATAACGAGCAAAGAGCCCTTATGGGTGGCAAGTATTACCCACTTGATTTCGGCAGCTTTGATAAAGATAAAATGCACGCAATGCAGTTCTCTACTGATGATGCAAAGCAGGGTATGGCGCTTGTTTATAAAAGGGCAGACGTGCTGAGCAGCGAGTATACCGTTGTATTAAACGGACTTATTCCTGCACAGGAATACACCCTTTACGATATAGACGCACCTGATAAAGAATATACCTTAACAGGTGAGCAGCTTATGAACGAAGGCTTTAAATTAGACCTTCCTAAGGGTGAAAAGGCAATCATATTAATGTTTGCAGCAAAATAAATAATTAAAAAGGCTATCCTGAACGGATAGCCTTTTTGTATGAAAAAAATAATTACTTATGATTCTTTATGTAATACTTATAGAACTTAACGCAGTTTGCTACTTCCATTACGCCTATGCTTTCGTTTGCGGCGTGCATAGCAGCAAGCTGCTCGTTACTCATTTTAATTGGGCAGAAGCGTAAGCAGTTGTTAGCAATTGCTTCATAGTGTCTGCAATCTGTGCCGCCTGTCATAAGGTATGGAATAACACCTGCATCGGGGTAGCATTCATTAAGGCATTTTTTAAGGAAGCCGAACTCCTCACCCTTGTAATCAACGCTGCTTGAAGCATCTCTTGCATGTATAACCTCAAGCTCAAGGTCATATTTATCTGCATATTTTTTTAATACAGCTAAGGATTCTTCAACGTTTTGGTGTGGAGCAGTACGAAGGTTGCAAACCACGTAAGCCTCTGAAGGAATAACGTTTGGTGTGTTAGAGCCACCCGCCATTGTGCAGCAGAAGGTTGTTTTTGTAAAGGCGTTGCACATTGGTGAAACCATAGGCAAAACCTTTGTAAGCAAGCCCTTAAAGAGCCACATATTGCCAAGCACCATTCTCAATGGGAAGCCAAGGTAAGGTGCAGCCTGGTCAAGCATTGCATATACAGCGCCCGAAAGCTCAGCCTTAAAGGGTTTATCCTTTTCAATATCTGCAACAAATTTTGAAAGCCTTGCAAGAGGTGTGTTGCTCTTTGGTGTGGAGGAGTGTCCACCCTTGCCCTTTGCAATAATTTTAATGTCGATATAGCCTTTTTCAAGTATACCGATTGCAGCACACCAGCCCTTCATTGTAGGTAACTGGTCTTTAAGTATTGCGCCACCCTCATCCATTGCAACGTCAAGGTGTACGCCCTTTGACTTAAGGAAATTAACAAGCTTTGGTGCACCCTCGCCGGAAATTTCCTCGTCTACTGCAGTAGCAAGGTAAATATCGCAAGGTGGCTCAAAGCCCTCAGCTAAAAGCTCTTCAATAGCCTGGAATTCCGAGAATACTGTTGACTTACAGTCCATTGAACCTCTGCCGTGAATGTTTCCGCCCTCAATTTCACCTGAAAAAGGAGGCTTTTCCCAGTTGGGCTCATCTGCTGTAACAACGTCTTGGTGACCCATAAGCAAAATGCCGTTTCTCTTTGGGTCCTTACCGGGCCAACGGAAAAGAAGGTTGCCTTCTATTTCGGTGCATTCAAGCTTTGAGAAAATAAGAGGGAAGTTTTTCTTCATTACCTCGTGGAGCTTGTAAAACTGCGTAAGGTCATCGTTGCCTCTTAAGGATATTGTAGGCACCTTAATCATTTCTGAAAGCTTTTGTGCATAATCATTTGCCTCTTCCTCGGTGGGGTTTATGGCAGGGGCATTTGTGTTTGGCTTTGCCTTAATTAACGCAGCCTTAATTGCTGCAGCTATAAGCGCAACAACAAAAACTGCAAGAATGGTAAGCAAAGCAATACCAATGTATTTCATAGTATCATGTCCTTTCGGTTTAAAGCTGTGTTAATTATACTACTATTGCCAATATAAGTAAATAGGTGTAAGTGCAAAGAAACAGATTTTAATCCTTTAATGATTCAAGAAATTGATTTATCTGTTCTTGTGTTGGCTTATAGTCGGTTTTTGAACAACAAGGTATGTTCGGTTTTTCTCCCTTAGAGCCATGGAAAGGTGTTTGCCTGTCGTTTTCGTAAGTCCTTCTGTTCTCTTCAAGCTTGAAATCGGGTATGTTATATGGAATACCACCATTTAAAATCGAGCGGTGTGCAAGTATTGCCACAGATGACATGGTAACAGCCGAGTATATATCGTAGGGGCGCTCAGGCTGACGGTTTTCTTTTATGCATTCAAGAAACATTCTTGAAACAATAAAATCACCACCACCGTGCCCTGCTCCGTTTATAAGCTCTTCGTCTTCATCGTTCCATTGTGCTTCATAAAGGTTTGTTTCTTCCATTCCCTCGGGTATAGACCAATTGTTGTAACGAAGAAGCATTTTGCTTCCCATTCCTCGAAGATTTTCAATTTGTCCGTTTAAACCGCATATTCTGTAAGAGTTGTGGTGTGCTCCAAAGGTTGCACAGCCTGTTATTCTGAAAACAGATCCGTCGTCATTTGTAGTAGTTATTATTGCGGCTCTGTCTGCAACATGTCTTGCTGTTGCAACATCATTAAATGGCTCAAAAATAGGCTGAGCACTTACTTTAGAGGGTGTTGCACCTGTGGACCACATAAGAGGAGCAAGAGAGTGTGTTATATAGTACGCACGAGGCAAAAAGTTTCTCCAATGCTCCACAAAATATATGCAGCTTTTGTTGAAGCTGGTGTCGTTAGGCTGTACAGGGTGGTTGTATTCACCTTCGGCATAGAGAATTTTGCCTAAAGAGCCACCGTCGCAAATCCTTTTCATTTCTCTGTTAAAAATCATCTGAGGATAATTTTCTGCAAGCATATATATTGAGCTGCTTTTCTCAAAGGCTCTTAAAAGCTCTACGCCCTCTGCCATAGTACCGTTTGAGATACACTCGCACAGCACGTGCAAATTCTTTTCAAAGCATTTTATAACAAAGGGTGTGTGCTCGTGAAAATAGTTTGCTACAACAACTGCATCCATTTCGTGCTCAATAAATTCATCAAAGCAGGAATATGATGTAACCAAGCTGTTATTTAACCTTTCAAGACCTTTTTTCAGCCTTTCCTCATTAAAATCACAAATGGCAACAACTTGTGCACCTGCAAGGGTAAGGTTTTGAGCAATATCTATACCTCTGCCTGCACCAAAAATGCCTATTTTAATTTTATTCATAAAAGTACCTCCAAATAACTTGTAAGCTTGAACAATTTTAGTTTAGCAAAAGGGTTTAAAAAATACAATAGAAACGGATTATTTTATAATGCTAAATAGAAAAAAGATTACTGTTCAGTTTTGTTGATTTTTGTTGGTTCTTGTGGTATATTTGACGTATGTTATTGTGTTTTTGGGAGTGAGTAAATTGACTGTGAAAGAGGCATCAGCCCAATGGGGGGTGTCGGAGGACAAAGTAAGAAAATTATGCAGAGAGGGAAAGGTTCCGAATGCTGAAAAGCTTTATGAGGGCTGGTCTATTCCCGACAATGCCGTATTCGAAGATGGTCAGGTTGTGTTGCTTGAAGAAACTGAGGAAATAACCGAGGAGGGTTTTTTCTGGGAGAATTGGTTAGGTAAGCTTTTGCTGTTTGGTTTTTTCGCATTTGCTGTAGCAACAGTGTTTTGCCTTGTAGGTATCCTGAATTTTGATATGAGCGATCCGGGTGCCTTTGTTTTTCCATTGTCTATACTATTGTTTGGGGGCTTTTCATATCTATGCTTTCATCTTATGAAGCCTGGTTTTGCAGATGTTAAGAGAAAGCTTGAGCAGGAAAAACAGGCAGGTGGCAAAGAGCTGAAAAATAAGGTTATAAAGGCGTGTGCTGTTACAGGTTCTGCACTTCTTGCTGTGTTTTTGTGTAGCATAACTATTGTGGGCTTTAGCGAAAGTAAATATGTAAATGAGGAAGCAAGGGAGCTTGTAGCGTTACCTGTGGATGAAGCTGTTTTTGAAAAAATAGCCGAATTCGATGAAAAATACAAGAAGCGTACATTTTTGGAAAAAGCTTTTTTTACCCAAAGGGGTAAAGTGAGGAGATTTAAAAAATCTGCAGATGAATTTTTGGAGAACAGAGCAAACCATATAGAGGAGGGTATCCCAAAGCTAATACCCTTTGAAGATATTACTTCCCAAAAGCAATATGATGAAATTTATAACAGAATAGCTGATTTAAAGGCAGATGGCAACGAGGAATATGTAAAACAGTTAGAGCTGAGAGTTGAAAATTATAACGAATACCGGGCCTATAAAGAAAAATTTGACAGGGTCTGTAAAGAGCATACGCTTACCAAAGGGTGTTCTTTATGTGGTGGCAGTGGAAAAATCACATGTAGCTCTTGTAACGGAAGAGGAGAAGAGTTAGTTAAGTGGTATGAATATGGTGACTGGGGTGAAAAATCATACACTTCATATGATTGCACCAGCTGTAACGGCAGAGGCAGAAGCTCTTGTAGGGCTTGTGACGGAGAAGGTATTGTTCAATATTTCGATTTTGAAGAATAATTATCAATAATTGGAGGGGCTTTAATATGGAAAAAATGACAGTTAAAGAGGCTGCAGCTAAATGGGGAATTTCCGAGGATGCAGTCAGAAAAATGTGCAGAGAAGGAAAAATTGCAGGAGCCGAAAAGCTTTCTACAGGCTGGTCAATTCCGGCAGATGCAAAAAAACCTGAACAAGGTAGTACGTCTGTGCAGCAGAGTGGCAACGAAACAAATAATAATCCGCAAGAAACATCTGCACAGGCCTGCAAAAGATTGATGAAGCATATACTAATAAGCGTAATTTTACTTATTTTATTTGTTGCAATGACAATAGGTGGCGTTGTGTTAGTATTTAACCATGTATTCTTTATAGGTGTTCTTGTTGCTCTTTTTGGTGGACTTCTGGTTTACGCTATGTATTCTGTGATAAAAACCAAGAGTGCAGAATTTAAAAAATTCAAGGTAGAAGAAGAGGCCTCCGGTGGCAAAGCTACTAAAAAACTGTTAGCAAAAATAGTTGTTATAAGCGTTAGCTTAGTGGTTGTTGCAGGTGCACTTACAGTAATGGGCTTTGGTATATATGGTGGTATACAAATGAATAACAGAGCCTCATGGTTTCTTGATGATGCTGTTGGTAAGAGTACATTTGAGGAATTAGATTCGTTTGATGAATACTACGCAAAAAAAGATAGTCTGTCAAAGCTTTTCTTTACAAAACAAGATGAGGTTGATGCAAAAAAAGCAGAGGCAGAGGCTTTCCTTGAAAACAAAGCTCAGGAGGTAGAAAATCAAATTGCTGCGCTTGAGCCTGTTAAGGATATAACTACAGCTGACCAGCAAAGAGAGATTTATAACAAAATAAGGGAAATCCAATTGTATTCCAATGACGAATTTGAAGCACGATTAAAGGAAAAAGTTTCCAACTACGATGAATTTGAAGCGTACGTAGATAACTACAATGCAATTTGCGACAGGCACACAAAAACCAAAAGCTGTGGCTCCTGTGGTGGCGATGGCAGATACTCCTGCTCATATTGTGGTGGTAGTGGTAAATGCCTTGTTACGTGGTATGAACACGGAGATTGGGGCGAAAAGTCATATACCTCATATGATTGCACCAGATGTAACGGCAGAGGCAGAGGAAGTTGTGGCACCTGTGGTGGCGACGGCGTATACTCATACTACGATTTTGAAGAATAATTATTGGTGAAAGAAATGGAAAATAACGATTCAGCTTTTTTAAACGGTGATTACTCACCAGAGGCTATAAGAGAAGCCGGTAAATATTATTTGTTTTCCGAGGGTGCAACACAGGAGCAGAGAATTCACGGCATAGAGCTTATTTCTATAGCCTGCAGAAAAAAAGATCCTGAGGCAGCTTTTATTTTGGGAAAGCTTTTTTTGGATTGCGTTATCACGCCTGCCAAAGGAACAAATCAAGAGGCAGGCCTTAGCTTGATCAGTGCTGCAGCCAATGCGGGCTGTCCTCAGGCAAGGGTGTTTCTCAATGCTTTCTGCGAGGAGAGATATCTTAAAAACGCAGGTCAGGCAACCAATCCACACGCTAAAGAGGGTACTTTGGTAGATTTCGATGGTGACGAAATCAAAATTAACCGTAAGGGTTTGCGTACGCCTATAGATGCTGTGCTTTCCAACGAAAACGGAAGGAATGTATTAACCTTAAGTGCAAATATCTGTTTTATTGGTGACGAGGAGCTTGAAAACATTGATGAATTCCGTCAGGCAGTAATAGCAGGTATTTTGCTTTGGCAGGGTGAATATAAGGTTTTTGGTGGACAAGATATCGAGGTGAAAATAAACCTTACAACTGAAAGCAAGCTTATAGATTCCGTTTACGTAGTTGCAACAGGCAATAGTGTTCGAAGCTTGTGGGATACGGTTTTCAATGCTTTTAAGGGCGCAGAGCAAGCAACAAATGTTAAAGAGTGCCTGGCAACAAGACGGTCCTTTGCTTCTTTGGGCTTTAAGTGGACTGCAACCTCGTTTAAGGCAATTGTTGTGCAAAGTAAAAACGATAAATTTGATGATTACGAGGAAATTAAGCACGTTGCAAAGCACGAGTTCGGCCACGCATTAGGGCTTGGTGATTTGTACTACAGTCCGGCGGATTCCCTGCCCGGCGTAAAGGTAGGCACGTATGGTGAGCTTGACAGCTTTGCAATAACGGATAAGCTTTATAACCTCGTAATGTGCGATCATAGGGGACCTATAAGCAATAATGATATTGAAATGGTTGTTTTAGCATTTTGGGAAAATAAAATGCAAAGCTTCCAGCCATCTAAATTTTCAAAAGAAATCTCCGAGGCGCTGGGCTTAGGTAATTAACAAAATGGTCAGGTAGCTATAATGTTTAAGGTAACAGTAAACGGCAACTCCCATACGGCAGAGAGAGGGGAGCTTCTCTCTGCAGTTTTAACTAAAAACGGAATATTTGTAGAGCATCCTTGTGGTGGCAAAGGCTTATGCAAAAAATGCAGAGTTAAGGTCAACGGCAGGGATGAGCTGTGCTGTGCTTATAAAATTAATTCGGATGTTACCGTGGAAATACCCGTAAAAGAAAAAGAAGCACCTGAAGAAAGCATAAATATTTCAATACCAAACGAAAGTCTGTGCTTGTGCCTTGATATTGGCACAACTACACTCGAAATTGCCCTTGTAGACAGAAGGAATAAAGAAATTCTTAAAACGGTCAAGGCAGTTAACCCGCAAATAGCTATGGGGGCAGACGTAATATCACGTATTTCTTATGCAACACAGAATGGCACAGCTGCTTTGCAAAAATGTGTTGTTAATAAAATTAATGAGCTGATTACACAAATGGGTGTTGAAGCAGTTGAAAAAATGTACGTTAGCGCAAACACAACAATGCTTCACCTCCTTTTCGGTGAGGATTGTACCTCTTTAGGCGTTGCACCGTATACCCCAAAATTTCTTGGCAGTAAAATAGCAGATGCAAAGGGCTTGGGGATTGAAGGCATAAAGGAAGTAGAAAGCCTTCCGTGTATTGATACCTTTGTAGGTGCAGATATTGTTGCGGGTGTGCATTTAGCAGGTGAGCCTGTTAAGAGTAAATACAATTTGCTTGTAGACTTAGGCACAAATGCAGAAATTGTACTCTGGAACGAGCAGGGTGGTATTTGTACCTCTGCAGCAAGTGGGCCCTGCTTTGAGGGTGGCAATATTTCCTGTGGAATGAGAGCCACCGAGGGTGCTGTATGCAGCTTTTCGGAAGGCTCAATGTCCGTTATAGGCAACACAATCCCTAAAGGCTTGTGTGCAAGTGGGCTTATAGACGTTGTTGCCCACCTTATTAAAAAAGGTAAAATTGACAGCACAGGCTATATGGCAGAGAATTTCAGCATTGCCTACGGCGTAGCCCTTACAAGCGAGGACGTAAGAGAGTATCAGGTAGCAAAGTCTGCCGTGTATTCTGCAATACAAACACTTGTAAACGAACTAAAAATTTCTTTTGATGATATTGATAAAGCCTATATATGTGGTGGCTTTTCACAAGGGTTAAATATTAAAAACGCAGTTTTTACAAGGCTTATTCCAAAAGCCCTTGAAGAAAAATGTGTGCTTTTGGGCAATTCCTCTCTTAATGGCACAGTAAAGTTTGCCGTTGAGAAAAAAGCAGATAATTTCCTGCTTGAAAATTATAAATATATTGATTTAGCAGAGCATCCTTTTTTTGCAGGTGCTTTTATAAAAAATATGGAGGTCTTTTCGTGAAAAGGTTTTTAAGTATGCTTTTATGTGTAGCAGTTGTATTTGCCTGTATACCTGCTGTTAGTGTAGGCGCAGACTCCGTTATTGAAATATTTGACAATGACGGAAATCAAATTACCGAAAAGCAATATTTACAGGAGTACAGGACTGCACAGCTTAAAGCGTTGACTCCCTCAACAGGCGAGGACGGGGGAGTTACGGGAACTGAGCTTGATACCTCTGCAGGTAATTATGTTGAATGGAAGAGCAATCTTCCTCTGCTTGCTAACGTTGACGAAACCGGTAAGGTTACAGCCTATGATTTTTCGAAAAGGGCAGTCATTCAGCTTTGGATAGATGAAAATATAAGAACACTCCCTCTTGTTGGCGATGCAACTGCTGAAGCAATTTGGAAAGCAATAGATTCAAGTGGAATTGACCTTGACAATGCAGATACTAATACAATTGTTGGTATCGTTTCCACTATTACAGGTGATTCTTTGGGCGAGTCCTTGAGAAGCTACCTTGATAATATGAACGTGGAAATTACAGCCACGCTTTATGATGCACAGGGTAATAAAATAGGCTCCGATAAGGTGGAGTTTGTAATAGAAAAGAGCCTTATTGCGTCAGTTGCCCCTACAGGCGTTCACATTACTAATAAAAAGGTTGTGCCTACCACAGTTGCTGTGGGTGCAACAGTACAGCTTTACGGAGCCTGTACCCCTGTAAGACTTGGTCAGGGTGTAAAGTGGAGCATAGGGTCAGGCCTTCTCGATTCCGAATCAAAAAACCACGCAACTGTAAGCGAGGATGGTCTTGTGACCTTTACCTCGCCCGGTACGGCTACGGTAAAGGTTAACCCATCAAGCACTATTTACGGCACGTTTTCCGATACAATAACCTTTACCATTGTTGACAGAGCTGCGTTGCCTGTAGAAAGCTTTGATATTACAGGCGAGGCCTCCGTAGGCGAAGGTGAAACAATAAAGCTTTCTGTAAATAACGTTTTTCCGGCAGGTGCATATCAAGGTGACCTGGTGTGGTCAAGCTCGGATAATGCTATTGCGGTTGTTGATGAAAACGGTATTGTAACAGGTCTCGACGGTGGCAGTGGGCTTACCTATTCCAAAAATGTAACAATTACAGCCACAATGGGTGGTGTAGCAAGAAGTGTAGAAATCAAGGTTACTCGACCACTCCTTGCAAATATTTCCTCTGTTGAGGTTTCCGGCGACCAAAGCCTTGGTATAGGTGCAACGAGTACGTATACGGGCACAGTTTTTCCTGAAAGGCTTAATACCTCTTCAAGCGTTTCCAGAGAATGGGGTATTGTTGACGCTGTAACAGGTGAATATATTTCTGCTTCACAAAATGCCCCTGCAGAAAACGCAGTTGCCAGCGTATCAGCAGAAGGTGTTGTTACCTGTGTGGGCGCAGGTGTTGTTACAATTTATTGTAAGGCAACCTACAATTCAAGCAGCGCTATCGGTACGTACCAAATTGTTTGTGGTAAGGCTATTACCGATTTTAAAATATATGGTTCGGCTTCTGTCAAGGAGTGTGGTACGTCACAGCTTTATATTTCTGAAATTAATCCTACCGACTATGAGGCCGAGCTTCTTAAAACCGTTGTATGGACTATTAGCGACGATAGTGTGGCATCTATAAGTGAAAGTGGATTACTTTTAGGCAGAGATGCAGGTGGCCGGTCAGGCTCATCCTCGAGAACTGCTGTTGTTACTGCAACAGTATCAGGCATATCAAGGTCTATTACAATAACTGTAACAGGGCAGGGGCTTATTGCCATAAATAAGTATTCAGATGCAAAAATTGAGGGTAACGAATGTGTTATTGTTGATATTCCAAGGCAATACACTCTAAAAACCTATCCCGAAAGAATTGATAAATCTGCAACCTATTGGGGATTGCAGACGGATGAGGGTGGCGCACCTTGGGTTGCTTCGCAGACCTATGGTGGTGATAACAGAAACACCGAAAATAGCAACGCATCCATTAGTAACGAGGGTGTTTTAAGTGGTAAAAAAGCAGGTGAAACTGTTGTTTACGGCTTTGCAAAAAATCTTTTATCTACGTACATTGAAGCAAAAAGAGAAATAGACGTTATTGAAATTATACCTGCAAGCATCACTTTGAAGGAACCCGAAAAAACCGAGTATATAGAGGGTGTAACAGAGCTGGACCTTTCGGGTATGGAGGTTTACCTCAACTATTCTAGGGAAGAGGTTGGCAAATATTATACCGATGCAGAAGCTTTAACAGATGCACAGCTTTCTGCACAGGTTACAGACTATACTGTAAGCGAGCTTAATACAAGCCTTCTTGATGCAACGCAGTTTATTATAGTTTCGGTTGAACGTGCGGGAAAAACAATGAATGCAGTTTTTGCCGTAACTATCGCATCAAAGCATGTTTCCTCTCTCTCTATTACTCCCGAAAAAACGATTTATATGGAGGATGAGGAAATCGATTTCTCCGGACTTAAGGTTGTAGCTAATTTCCTCAATTGTGAAAGTGAACAGGTTACCGATTATGAAATTGATTATACCTCATTTGACTCTACGCTATACGATGTAGAGCAAAACGTAAGGGTTGTCTATTCTCATGCAGGCAGAACCGTCGAAGCGACGTTCCCTATAATTATATACGGCTACCCTGTAATCACAGTCCAAAGCAACGCCTCGTCGGGTGGATGGAGCAGCACAAGTCTGGGCTTTACACTTTCCAGCACACACAGCTTGGAGGGCGTTACCTACTATTATAAAAATGAAGGTAGCTCAAACTGGATATCAATTGCAGGAAACGAGTGCTATTTCTTCGGTAACAGAGATGAGGTTATTTACTTTAAAGCTGTAAACAGTGCCGGTATCGAAAGCAAAATAACACAGGGTTTCAACGTGCGAATAGATGACGTTACACCTATTTTCAGTACCACAAAAAGTAACACAAGCATAACTAACCAAGATTATGAGGTGCAGCTTTCTGTTGAGCAAATCGGTAAGTCGGGTGTAGACAGCATAACTGTAAACGGTGAGAACGTTGATAAAACCACACTTAGCTTTACCGTTTCACGAAACGGAGAATATACTGTTATTCTAACAGCAGGCAATGGCTTAACGTGTGAAAAAACGGTTGTTGTTAATAACATTGATAAGCAGGCTCCCGGTATAACGGAGGTTAAGCTTTTCCAAGAGGCAGACCTCCCTTCAAGAGAAACAGAGGGCGTTTTCGGTTTGTATTTTAGTGGAGATGTTTTTGCAACAGTTGAAGCAGAGGATAGTGGTGTTGCAGGGATTTCTCATCTTATGTATCGCCTTGTGGATAAGCAGTATAATCCGATTTCCGATTGGGTTGAAATAATGCCTGAGCAAACGGGTGTGTGTAATAGCCAGTTTGTTGGCTACTTTGAGTTTGTGGCAGTAGATAAGGCGGGTAACCTTTCATCATCAACGTATTCAAATGGCTTTACAAGAGATAGTGTAAAGCCTGTTATTACAAGTCTTAATGCAGTATACGGTGATAAGGAATATACAAGCGGCTTTTGGTCAGATTCAATTGTAGAGCTTACTCCTCAGGCAGATGCTTTTTCGGGTGTGTACGAATTTATATACAGCCTTAATGGTGGCCCGTGGGTAAAGCTTGATACACAAACCCTTACCGTGCTTACAGAAGGGGTGCACAATTACAGCTTTAAGGCGATATCTTATTCAGGCCTTGAAAGTGATGCTTATGAAATCACAGTAAATATAGACAGAACAGCTCCGATTATCAGAGTTGATTTTGAAGGTACCTTTGGCAGATGGACAAATGAAGCTGTTACCTTTACCCTTGGCACGTTGAACAGCTGTCCGTCGGGCTGTACTTATTACTATAACTGTGGCCAAGGCTGGGTAAAGCTTGATTCAAACGTTGCAAGGCTTACTGAAAGTACAAACGCCTACTACCGTTTCAAGGCAGTGAATGGCGCAGGGCTTGAAAGCGCAGAGTCGGATTCATACCTTGTAATGATAGATAACGTAAAGCCAAACGCACAAATTATAAAGGCTGTTGAGGGCAAAACAGACGCCCCGTATGATATAGTTGTTGTTCCTGTAACAGGTGAAGCAGGTACAAACAAAGTTTATTTCAATGGCGAGGATATAACCGAGAACCTTACCTATACAGTAAGCGAAAACGGAAAATATATGCTTACCATTATCGGTAACAATATGCTTTCAAGCACAATCGCTGTAGAAATTACAAACTTCAGCGTAATTCCGTCTGTAAGCTTTACCTACGAAAAGCTGGATGAAGACACAATTAAAATTACAGGCTATAGTGGAAATGCAAGGAACGTAACAATTCCATTTGAAATAGACGGTTATACAGTAGTAGAGCTTTCGTCAAACGTTTTTAATGGCAACACACTTGTTGAAAGCATAAACGTTGCACCGACAGTGGAAATAATCGGTGAAAACTGCTTTGCAAATTGCCCTGCGCTTAAAAAGGTTACAATATGTGAGGCAATGGTAGCAATGGATTACTCTGCTTTTGATGCTTCACCTAACGTAGTGCTTTATTGTTACGAGGATACAGAGGCAATGTACTTTGCTCTTACTACGGGAATTGACTACGTGCTTCTTGGAGTTTCACCTAAAGGTAAAACTATTATAAATGATGAAGCAGCTATGATTTTTACTGCACAGACTAACATCACCTTTTTTGGCGATATAATTTCTGCTGAAGGCTACACTGTAATGGCTGTGCCTTCGCTTATGCCTTCAGAGGGTATTCAATTTTTTGGTACAGGCTCTCTCCTTTACCTATTTAGAGGTGGAAGGCTTGAAAAAACATATACACTTATCGTATATGGCGATGTAGATTCGGATAGTGTTGTAGATGGGCTCGATGTTTTTATGGTACAAAAAGCACATACAGGCGCCATAGAGCTTACTGACGAATACCTGCTCTCTGCTGATGTTAATAGCAGTGGGTTTGTGGATGCCGGAGATTATCAGCAGATTATAAATATTGCATTAAAGTAATTGTGGAGGTTTTTATGGAGATTTTAGCATATATTTTAAGCTTTTTAGGCCTAGCATCAATGATTGCTGCATCCCTTGTAAAGGGTAAAAATATGAAGCTTATTTTGTTTTTTGTTTGTTGTGGCAATGCCTTTGTTGGTGTAGCCTTCTTGCTTGAGGGTAAAGGTCTTAACGGTGCTGCATCTTGCTTTGTAGGTGCAGTAGTTACAATAATAAACTACTTCTTTGAGGCAAAGGGGAAAAAGGTGCCTAAATTCCTCACGATTGTTTATGGCTTAGTGTTTACTGTAGTTAACCTTATTGTAAGTGGTGGCTTTGTTGGCGCAGATGCATTAGGCGTTGTATGTGGCTTAATCGCTATTGCCGCTACTTGGATGTTCTGTATGTGCATTGGTCAGGAAAACGGCTCAAAGTATCGCTTCTGGACTATTCTTAATATGGGTCTTTGGCTCATTTACGATGTTATAAGCGGCTCCTACAGTGTGCTTGTAAGCCACATTTTACAGTTCCTTTTCCCGATTGTGGGCAAGGTGCTTTTCGACAGAAAAAAAGAGGATAAATAATATTGTGAAACACAATCTTTTAGGTTGTGTTTCTTTTTTTGCTGTGTTATTATTAAGAAAATAATGTGATTTTAAGGAGTAATAGCTATGTCTGAAAAAGTAATTTTAATTTTAGTTGACGGTATGCGTCCTGATGGTATGATGCAGTGTGGCAATCCATTTGCACAAAAGCTTATAGAAAACAGCACCTACACATTAAATGCAAGAACTGTTATGCCATCTGTAACACTTCCTTGCCATATGTCCCTTTTTCACAGCGTTGACCCCGATAGGCACGGCATTTTAACAAATACATACGTGCCACAGGTGCGCCCTGTAAAGGGTATGTTTGACGTTTTCGAGGAGGCCGATAAAAAGTGTGCCTTTTTCTACACTTGGGAGGAGCTTCGTGATTTATCACGTCCCGACCACCTTCACACAGCCCTTTGCATAAACCAGCATATGCAGGCAGATACAGATATTAAAATTACAGATGCAGCTATTAAATATATTAACGAGGAAGCACCCGACTTTTTATTCCTCTACCTTGGCGAAACCGACGAGGTTGGAGGCCACGACTGTGGCTGGATGAGTGAGCAGTATATGAAGAGCGTAAGCAAGGCTCTCTCTTGCGTAGAAAAGCTTCAGGGTGCAATAAGCGAGGACTACACAATTATACTTTGTGCAGACCACGGCGGACACGACAGAAGCCACGGCTCCGATATGGCTGAGGATATGACAATCCCCGTGGTTTTATGTGGCAAGCCATTCCAAAAGAATAAGGAAATTACAGACATTTCTATTAAGGATATTGCAACAACAATTGCAAGTCTTTTAGAGGTTAAGCCTGCTAAAGAATGGGAAGGTAAGGTTATTTCCTAATTTGAGGTGATTTTATGAGATTATCTACTACAACAGGTGAGCTTGCAAAAGCTTTCGGCTTTAATAAGTGTATTGATATTTTAGCTGCAGCAGGGTACGACTGTGCCGACTTTTCACAGTTTGACGAATATGTTTACGGCAAAGAGTACAGTAAAGAATTTCTTGTTGAATTGCGTAAATATGCAGAGGATAAGGGCATTGCTTTTAATCAGTCGCACGCCCCATTTGGCTCCTCCTTTGCAGATGAGCAAAAAACAAAAAAGCGCTTTGCAGAGATTACCGAAGCAATGAAAAGAGCGTCTTACCTTGGTGTTGAAAATATTATTGTGCACCCCTGCCAGCATCTTAAATATGCGCAAGAGGGTAACCCTGAAATTCTTTTTGAATATAATATGGAATTTTATTCAAGACTCATTCCTTATTGTGAGGAGTACGGTATAAAAGTTGCTTTAGAAAATATGTGGCAGCATACAGGTATGATTAATCATTCCACCTGCTCACGTCCCGAGGAATTTGTTAGATATGTGGATGAGCTTAATAACGATTGCTTTGTTGCTTGCCTTGATATTGGCCACGCCGCCCTTGTGAGAGAGGATTTGCCTGAGTTTATAAGAGCTTTAGGCAACAAAAAGCTTAAATGCCTGCACGTTCACGATGTAGACGGCACAAATGATTCACACACCTTGCCGTATTTCGGCGTTGTGCAGTGGGAAAAGGTTATGAAGGCACTTGCAGAAATCGGTTATACAGGAGATTTAACCTTTGAAGCAGACGAGTTTTTAAGAAACGTGCCTACAGAGCTTTATTCCGATGCCGAAGCCTTTATGGCAAAGACAGGCCGACAGCTTATTAGTATTTTTGAAAAATAAAACCAAAAGCACCTGCTTGAGGCAGGTGCTTTTTTGAATGAGGAATTAGGAATTGAGGGGAAGCTACTTTGTAAAATTGAAAATGCAAAATTCAAAATTAAAAATTTCGGAACTGCGTTGCGATTGTAAAGCTTCGCAAAACTTAAAGTAAATCGAAGCCTGACCCTCTTGACAAATCATTCTACAGCGTGTAGAATATAATTGTACTACAACTTGTAGAATGGAGATGGACTATATGGCAGATAAAACCTTAGGTGTTGTTGAATCTAAATTTGCAGATATTATATGGAGTAAAGAACCACTTTCCTCAAGTGAGCTTTCAAAGCTTGCTGAAAAGGAGCTTGGCTGGAAAAAAACAACCTCCTTTACCGTCTTAAAAAGGCTTTGCGATAAAGGTCTTTTCAAAAACGAAAAGGGCGTTGTTACCTCGCTCGTTTCAAGGGATGAATTTTATTCTATGCAGTCAGAAAGGTTTGTTGAGGAAACCTTTCAAGGCTCGCTCCCTGCCTTCCTTGCTGCCTTCACAGGCAGAAAAAAGCTTTCAAGGGAAGAGGTTAAGGAGCTTAAAAGGTTTGTTGATGAATATGAGGAGGAATAATTATGTATGAGATGTTTCTCAATTCTGGCGAAATATTTTTAAACATTCTTAATGTGAGCATAACTGCATCCTGGCTTGTGCTTGCTGTGCTTTGCGCAAGGCTCCTTCTCAAAAAAGCGCCTAAATGGGTTAATTGCTTGCTGTGGGGTATAGTAGCATTAAGGCTTCTTGTACCTTTTAATATAGAAAGTAATTTCAGTCTTGTGCCAAGTGGCGAAACTATACCTGTTTCGGAAATTTATACAACTCAGGCAGGTGCTTATACACAGAGCATAGTGCCACAAATAGACAGTGGCTTTCAGGTTGTTGATTCTGTAGTGCAGCCTATAATAAACGAAACCTCTACACGCCCCGTGCTGCAAAGTAATGTCAGCATTATTGCTTGCGTGTGGCTTGCAGGTGTTGTTGCAATGCTTGTTTATGCCCTTATAAGCTTTCTGAAAGTGAAAAAAAGCATTGCACAGGCTACGAAATTAAAAGAGAATATTTACATTTGCGATAATATAGCTACACCGTTTATTTTAGGTGTTGTAAGACCAAAAATATATTTGCCATCGTCACTTTACAGGGAAGATGTGCTTTACGTTATAGACCACGAAAAATCACACATAAAACGCCTTGACCATCTGTGGAAGCCCCTTGGCTTTTTGGTGCTTTCGGTGTATTGGTTTAACCCTGTAATATGGTTTGCCTACGTTTTCTTGTGCAAGGATATTGAGCTTGCCTGTGATGAAAGGGCAATAAAAGAATTTGATATTGAATCAAAAAAAGAGTATTCAAATGCACTAATAAATTGCAGCTCACAGCGAAGGCTCGTTTCTGTTTGCCCCTTAGCCTTTGGCGAAACAGGGGTGAAAAACAGAATTAAATCTGTTTTAAGCTACAAAAAGCCTGCCTTTTGGGTAATTATTGTTTCTGTTATTCTTTGTGTTGTGCTTTCCATATGCTTTCTTACATCACCCGTTGCAGGTGTACCTGCTGTTATGGAGGAAAAAGGCTATAATATTATATCTCAAAGGGATACAGCAATATATCTTAACATACCAAAGGCTGTTTTTAATGATGATGTTTATACCAAAAAGGGTCAGCTTTTCCGTGAGGGTGAGGTTAAGGCTTTTGAACATAATAATGTCTTTGATAATAGCATAAGCCAAACAGATATTTACCTCACAAGCGCACGTGTTCAAAATGATGAGGTGTATTTAAGCTTTAAATTCAGCTACGAAAAACTGCAGGACTGTGGAATTATATATACAGGCTACACTACCATAGGTGAAAAACACACGCAAACCGTTGCTGTCAGGGATGTGAATTCCCTTGTTATAGACGGTGAGCATTACTATGAGGATGAGTGTGTTGTAAGAACAGGCACCACTCAAACAAACAAGGGTGAAACAGAGTTTTCTGTAAAGCTTTCAAAGGATGCCTTTTTGAAGGCACAAAAGCAAATTACATTTGATGTTTTCTGCACAAGAATTGCCTATGAAAAAAGGGCACTCTATAAAAATATAGATGCAGACCTTGAACGCTTTGTTGAAAAAACCGTTCTTGAACAGGCTGAAAATTACTCAACTGAGGAAAAATATTATTGTGCAGGCTTTATCCCTTTTAAAACAGAAAAGCAGAAGGATAATATTAAAATTTACGCCTTGATTCAGCCAAGTGGCTTTAAAAATGTAGAGGGCGTTTTAGAGCTTGATGGCCTTAGAAGTGCAATACCTGCAACAATAACCGTTAAAAAGGGTGATGAAGGCTATTCCTTAGTTGATTATTGGTGCCTTGAGTCAAACAACACATCCAAGCATTCTCAGGTAGCAGCCCATTTTCCTAAAGAGCTGTGGGAAAGGGGAGATAATGGCATAAATTATTACTACGATGTGCTTCACGAGAAAAATCTTGTTAAGGCAGAGCAGTATTTCTCCAAAGAATTTAAGGATTATGCAGGTAAGTACGTTTACTACGGCTCCGAGGAGCACGTAAAGCCAAGCCTTTTGTTAAAAGAAAACGGCGAAGCAATATTCAACATATCATCTTACAGTAGCTTTATGCCTGTAGGAACATACAATATAGCTGATGGCGTGTTAACCCTTGTAACACACGATGGTTTAAAGGCTTATACATTCAACGTAACGGAAAAGGGCTTTGAATTTGATGCACACAATTCCTCAAGCCTTCCAACCTACAATAGCCCATCGTCAACAGGCAAATACACCCCTGTGCCAAATAAGGCTGTGTTTATTGCAGAGCATATAGTGGGGCAAAATTCGTATTTTAACGCCACAATACTCGATGTAAGCGACGACCAAATTCTTGTTGAGCCCTTCCCCGATGAAGCAGTAAGTAAAAGTGCAAATAAAATATACGTTTCTCTATCCGGCTGGGTACACAGTGTTTTGCCTATGGTAGGCGATAAAATTACCGTTTGCTACGATGGTATGCTGCAGGAAACCTTCCCTGCAAAGGTGGGTAATACAATTGCTGTGTATAAAATCACCGAAGAGAGTGAGGATGAACCTTCTTCGGTTGAATACCACCTTGGTAACGAGGGCATAAAGTACGTTGAGGTTGTAACAGATACCCTTGTAGATGAGCTTGAGGGAAAAAGAAGCCAATCCAAAAAGGTAATTACAGACCAAAACAAAATACAGCTTTTTATTAACAAATTTAACACCGTGCTGGAAAGCTCTTCTATAGATGAGCTTGATACACAGTCTGAAGTCATAGGAATCGACCCTGATACAGGCTTTGATGAGGTTGTTTATGTTAACGTTTATGCTGAGGATGGCAGCAGTATCACCGTAACCTTCCCGGGTACAGAAAGGATGCGGCTCGGCAAAAACACAAGAAGGCTGATAAGTGCGTATGAAAGGGAAATGCTTTTAGATACGCTTTACAATAGCCGGCAGACAGAAATTGATTTCGTTGTAACCGGTACCGTAGGTAAAGTGGATTTATCGAATGAAGAATTTTTGAAAAAGGCATACACCGTTTCAAACGATATGGATTATAAAGCGCTTTGCGATGTTTTCGGGCGCTCTCCCTGTCTTGGGTCATCAAGCGCAATACGAACATATTACTTTTTTAACGATGAATATGTTTTGTTTATCGAAGAGGGAATACAGGTTTCTTTAAGAAAAATTTATGACCCCGAATACAGACATACTATAGGGTGAAATGAGGAATTAGGAATTGAGGGGAAGCCTTGCTAAAATTCAAAATGCAAAATTAAAAATTAAAAATTTCGGAACTGCGTTGCAATTCAATTAGCCACCAGTCGCCGGCTACCAGCTGCCAGGGATTTGCACAGTTGGATAGAACAACTGTAAGGGCAGGATTGTAGCCTGCCCGTAGGGTGAAATGAGTTATCCGAACCTGCCTAAAAGCGAGTATTTTCAAGTCTTTTCGGCGTTTCGGTCTTGAAAGGCGCCAGCCTATCTTCGCCCTCAACACCAAAAATCCAATAAAAATCTTTCGCTTTTAGGTCAAAGATTTTATACAGTGCGGATTTTTGGTCAGCCAAGGCAAAAACGCAGTAAATCCTGACGGATTTACGAGTATTTTAACACAGGATGAACGGAAATCCGCCTGTAGAAAACA
>JAZNTU010000036.1:0-118211 GCA_045591945.1 Acutalibacteraceae bacterium
CTTTGACCTAAAAGCGAAAGATTTTTATTGGATTTTTGGTGTTGAGGGCGAAGATAGGCTGGCGCCTTTCAAGGCCGAAACGCCGAAAAGACTTAAAAAGATTCGCTTTTAGGCAGGTTCGGATAACTCATTTCACCCTAACCTTTGCCACGATACTCTTCTTTTATAACGTTCTCGGTAACAAAGGCTGCATTTTCCTCGAAGGGGCTTTTTTGGTAGCCTATAACTCCGATTTTTTCATTACTTTATTCATTCTTTTAAAAGTGATTTATTTTAATTTCATTTGCAAACAGACACCTCTTTTATTGATTACAGATATTTTTGCATATAAACTAAGGCTTGGTATGTACCATCCTTCAGCTTATAAAAATTCGGCTTTTCGCAAACAATTTTAAAACCAAACTTTTCGTAAAGAGCCTTTGCCCTTTCGTTACCTTTAGTAAATTCAAGCTCCATAAAATCTATCCCACCGTGCTCTGTTGCAGTATTTATAAGCTCTTTAAACATTGCAGAGCCTATGCCTATATTCCAGTATTTTTTGCGAAGCCCGATGCCTACCGTTGCTCTGTGGCAGGTTTTCATACCTGTTCTAAAGGTTACATCGCACACACCTGCAATTTCGCCGTTAACACGGCAAATCAGCACAAAAGAATTTTGAGATTCACGAACGCTTTTTATCCAGTTTTCTTCACCTTCTACGCTTACGCCTTCCCACTCCTCTTTATACCTTGTGAGAAAAGGAGTTTCATCACTTACAGTTGCCATTAAATCAATAAGCTGTGCTGCATCGGAGATTTTGGGAGTTTCCAATGTGGCTTGCAGGCCGTTTTTTAATGTAATTTGCTTTCCTTCAAAAATCATTTTAACACCACCTAAAACAAAAGGCACCCCCGAAAACACGGAGATGCCTTGATTTACAAAAAGATAAAAATATATCAATCGCAATGGGACAAAACATCTCTCAAATTTACAAGAATAACATTCACCATCATTTTGTCCACCTGCCTTTCTTTTTTTATATTCTAACAGTTGAATAATAGGTTGTCAATGCCTTAAATACAACAAAAAACTACTTATTGGACTGTATTTAATATTTTATTTTTCCTATATATATGGTATAATTATATTTACAATAATTTAACGGAGGTTATTATGAAGCTTATACACCTTTCCGACCTGCACATAGGAAAAAGGGTTAACGATTTTTCCATGCTCGAGGACCAGAAATATATTCTTAAGGTAATACTCGGTATTATTGATGATGAAAAGCCACAGGGCGTTATTATTGCAGGTGACGTTTACGATAAATCTGTACCCTCCGCAGAGGCTGTACAGCTGTTTGATGATTTTCTTGTTAAGCTGGCTCAAAGAGGGCTGCACACCTTTGTTATAAGCGGCAACCACGACTCTGCCGAAAGAATTGCCTTCGGCAACAGGCTTATGGATGTTAGCGGAATACATATGAGCCCTGTTTACAACGGCACTATATCCCCCCACTCTTTACAGGATGAATTTGGAGCGGTTAATATTTATATGCTGCCATTTATTAAGCCTGCTAACGTGCGACCATTTTTTGATGGTGAGGAAATACTCACCTACACCGATGCCGTAAAATGTGCTTTAAGTAATATTAATATTGATGAATGCCAAAGGAACGTAATTATTACACATCAATTTGTTACAGGTGCCACTCGCTCTGACTCAGAGGAGGTTTCGGTTGGTGGCTCGGATAACGTTGAAGCTTATGTTTTTGACAATTTTGATTATGTTGCATTAGGCCACATACACAGGCCACAAAGCTGTGGCAGAGCTACCATACGCTATTGTGGCACGCCTTTAAAGTATTCATTTTCAGAAGCAAGCCACGAAAAAAGCGTTACGGTTATTGAGCTTTTGGAAAAAGGTAATATTAATCTCCGTACAATTGATTTAGTGCCGAAAAGAGATATGCGAGAAATAAAAGGCACCTATGACGAGGTTACCTCAAAAGAGTTTTACGAGGGCACAAACACAGAGGATTACCTGCACGTAACCCTCACAGATGAAGAAGACGTACCCGATGCATTGGGTAAGCTTCGCCTTGTTTACCCCAACATAATGAAGCTGGACTACGACAACACTCGCACTCGCTCTATTGGTGAGGTGGGTACAGCCCAAAACGTGCAGAGAAAAACACCCTTTGAGCTATTTTCGGAGTTTTACGAAAAGCAAAACAATCAACCTATGAGTGATGAGCAATCAACCTTTGTTGCTGAAATTATTGAAAAAATCTGGGAGGCAGAATAATGAGACCGTTAAAGCTTACAATTTCGGCCTTTGGCCCATATGCCGACAAGATTTTTATCGATATGGAAGCTCTTGGCGAAAACGGAATATACCTTATAACAGGTGATACAGGCGCAGGAAAAACAACCATTTTTGATGCAATCACCTTCGCCTTGTACGATAAAGCAAGTGGAGAGCACAGGGATACCTCTATGCTTCGCTCAAAATACGCTGAGCCGACCACACCTACAGAGGTTGAGCTTACGTTTTCAAACCACGGCAAAATATACACAGTTAAAAGAAACCCTGATTACGAGCGCCCTACCAAAAACGGCAACGGCACAACCACACAAAGGGCAGAGGCATCCCTTACTATGCCCGATGGCCAGGTTATTGCAAACCGTAAGGAGGTAAATGCAAAGCTACAGGAAATAATTGGTGTAAATGCAAAGCAATTTTCACAGATTGTTATGATTGCGCAGGGTGATTTCCTTAAGCTTTTAATTGCCGACACCAAAGAGAGGCAAGGCATTTTCAGAGAAATTTTTAAAACAAACTCATACCAGGTATTGCAGGATACTCTTAAAGCAAAATCGGGTGAATTAAGTAGACTTGTTGATGATACAAAGCTTATTCTTCAACAGCACATAAATGCCATAATTTGCCGTGACGAGGACGTGCTGTCTATTGAAGTGGAAAAAGCAAAGGCAGGTCAGCTTATGGTGGCCGACGTAATATCGTTGCTGGAAAAGCTGCTTGACGGTGATGCTACACTGCTTGACACCCTTACTAAAGAAATTGTCGCAACAGAGGAAGAATTAAAAAAATACACCGATGAAATTGCAAAGCACCAGGCATTTAAAAACAGCGCAACAGAGCTTGCTGCAGCACAAAAGGAATTAACAGAAATCTCACCTACCCTTTCACAGCTGCAAAAGGAATACCACGAGGAAAAAAGTGGAGATGCTGATGCAGAGAAAATGCGCATAGAGGCCGCTAAAATAGAAGCTCTTTACACGGATTATGATAAATTCGCATTTCTTTTGCAGGAGGCAGAGCAATTAACACAGGCTATTGCGCAAAAGGAAAAGGCTAAAAAGAAAAGCGAAGAGCTTCTTGAAGGTGGAAAGGCTGATTTAGAGGCCCTGAAAAAGGAATACCAAAATCTTGTAAACGTTGGCGAGAGCAAGGAAAAGCTTATTGCCAGAATAAACGAGTTCAACTCTAAAGCAGAGCAAATAAAAAATCTTTTAGAGGGTTTGGTGCATTTAGAAGCAGGCAAAGCAAGACTTCTTACCTTACAAAAGGAGTATGCAGAGCTTTCTGCTGCAGCAGAAGAAATGCAACGCACCTACAACGCACTTAACAAGGTGTTTTTAGATAACCAAGCAGGCATACTTGCCGATGCCCTGCTTGAAGGCTCACCCTGCCCTGTTTGTGGCTCAACAGAGCACCCTGTAAAGGCTGTTAAGCCAACCGATGCCCCTACACAAGAGCAATTAGACATATCAAAAGAAAAGGCTGATGAAGCACTCAACAAAGCATCGCAAAAGAGCCTTGAGGCTAACCAGCTTAAAGGAATGCTTGAAGCCGAGGAAGCCCAGCTAATGAAGCAAATACTCACCCTCATTGATGATGCAACCATTGAGTCTGCCGAGAAATTGCTTAAGGAATTACTCAAAAAAACAAATGATATTACAGATGCGCTTAACGAAGAGTTAGCTTTAGAAAACGCTAAAATTAAGCGTAAAGAGGAATTAGAAAAAATAATCCCCGAAAAAGAAAGTGAAATTCTGCAGGCAGACGGCACGATTCAAAAGCTTAATGAGGAAATTGCCATAGCACAGGCACAGCTTGAGGAAAAGAAAAAGCTTTCTGAAGAAATAAAAGAAAAGCTTACCTTTGAAACAAAGGCGCTTGCACAAGCGAAGGTTAGAGAGTTGCTTTCAGAAATTGATGCTCACAAGGAAAGGCTTGCGAAAAAAGAGGCAGCATTAAAGGCTGTTGAAACACGAATTACACAGCTAAAGGCTAAAATTGCCCAGCTGCAGGAAACCTTAAAGGACAAGCCTACAACCGATGAAACAGCACTTATTGAAAAAGCAGAGCTCCTTACACAAAAAAAGAATGAGCTACTCTCTAAAAAGCAGGATGCACATACAAGATACTCTACTAATACAAACGTGCTTACCGCAGTTAAAGCAAACTCAACAGAGCTTATAGAGCTTGAAAAAAAGTGGGCATGGGTTAAAAACCTTTCAAATACTGCAAACGGTGCCCTTTCGGGCAAAGAAAAAATTATGCTGGAAACCTACATACAGGCAACCTACTTTGAACGTATTATTGAAAAGGCTAACAGACGTTTACTTGTTATGACAGGCAATCAATACGAGCTAAGGCGCCGTATTGACGCTGAAAACAATCGCAGCCAAAGTGGACTTGAGTTAGACGTTATTGACCACTACAACGGCTCAGTAAGAAGCGTTAAATCACTTTCAGGTGGTGAATCCTTTAAGGCATCACTTTCACTTGCACTTGGTTTATCTGACGAGGTGCAGGAAAGCGCAGGCGGCATTAAGCTAGATACAATGTTTGTTGACGAAGGCTTTGGCTCTCTTGACGAGGAATCACTACAGCAGGCAATAAGGGCACTCACCTCGCTTTCTGCAGGCAATAAGCTAGTAGGAATAATATCTCACGTTGCCGAGCTCAAGGAGCGAATTGATACACAAATTGTTGTAACAAAAAATAAAACAGGCGGAAGCTCTGTTAAAATTGTAGTTTAAAAGCATAAAAATGCAGTGTCGAAATTGACACTGCATTTTTGTTATACATTATTAAGTTTTAATGAGCTGCGAAAAGGATAAGCTTATCATCCTTGGTAAGCTCAACCTCAACGTTTGAAAGCTTGCCACCAAACAGAACAATCTCATCACCCGGCTTTACGTAACCGAGAACAATTGTTGGGTTTGATGAACCCATTCTTTTTTCATCTGTAGATGCTTCAAACACTGCTCTTATAAGTTCGGCAGCAGTTGTTTTTTCAGGCACGCTGTCGAAATACCTGCTAACCTTCTTAATGTAGATTTCTTTACTATCATAATTATCAGACTGAGCTGAATCGTAAGCAAGAATATCGTTATAGAAATTGAACAATGCTTCATACTCACTGATTTGAGTAATCATTTTACTGATATATCTGTTACTGATAACAACGTTGTTAACACTATAACTGCTTACAATATCGTGGTGCTTAGGGTCAATAATTTCAACAACTATATCCATACTGCCGGGGTTGAAGGCAGGGTCTGAACATTTTTTCTTTTCGATAATATCACGCACATAAACAAGGTTTGCTAATGCACCTGAGTCAATATCCTCGTTAAGAGCAGAATCATCGGAAAGAATAAGGATACTTGTATCCTCCTCGTGTTCTGCAACAAATTCTTCGATCGCATTGCAAATCACGTCTCTATCGTAAATATCGGCCTCAACTGTTTTTATAACAAAAGGATAATCCTTGTAATAATTCATTTTTTCAAGGTTAGCCTTATCATCTACAACAACTATACGAACAATTTCTTCATCGCGCTTCCACTCACCACTAAAGGATTCAAAGCCTGCCATAATGTTTTTGCATTTACTATTGTGGCCAAGGATTATGATATTTTTACGCTCAATCCAGTAAGACGTATTAAGCGCAACACTATATTCGCTTGGGCGTATAGAACTGTTTCTGTGGATGTCATCGTCGCTTTCAGCAACAAAGAAAGCGTATGGCTTACCACCATCCATTTGTGTGGTAATAGGAATAGCGTGGTTGTGGGTCGCAAGGTAATTTCTAATAAACTCCTCTTCACCCATATCTTCATACTCAACAGAGTGGAATTCAACACCACGGTTGGAGAAAAGCTCGCTGTATACGGAGTTAAGCTCCGGCATAAGACAGAACTGTGATAAGAGCTGACCGAGAACCTCGTTAACCTTAACGGGTATAATGTTGCACTTGCCGTCCCTCTGCTTTGCCTGTATAATTTTGTTTACAAGCTCAAGTGTCCACTCATCGGTAATTTCAACGATAATTTTTTGGTTATCTGCAGAGGACTCGGCGGCTGTCATATCAGCTACCTGCATAAGAGTTTTTATTGTACGAGCATTACCTCTGCCTGCATTTTCAAGAATTTCTTTATGCTCGAAACGGCAAAGCGTATTGTTGATATCGTTACCAAGTATAATAACTGCTCTTGCCTGGTCGATGGAAATATCACTCAACTGCTTTGATGAAAAAACGTCGCCCTGACGAACAATTACGTTTATATGGTTTGTTTTGTACTTATTTCTGTTTCTAAAAAGACCTGCAATGCCTGAGCTCTGCTTTTCATCGAACATTTCGTGCCTGATAAGTCTTTCGGTTGCTTCAATTCTTTCGTGAATTTCTTTTTCAACATCTTCCTTACCTGATTGAACAAGTACAACAATATTTTGCTTTTCATCAGAAAAAAGCATATCATTTATAATCTCAACTGCTCTGTTATTCCAGTTTAAAATTATAAAGTGGTCTGATAATTTAAGCTTTCTTTTACCGGAATTGGAATGCTCGATAAACTGTGAAATATAGTTTGTTGCGTAACCGATAAGCGCACCTGTGAAGGAAATCATTCCCACAAGCACAACAATCAAGCAAAAAACTGTAATAAACACACCAGATTGACCGATATCGGAAATAACAAACTGAATACATCCGGCATCAAGAATCATTGTTATGGTGCAGAACGCAGCCTCAATAAATGAAAGTGATTCTGTACCGTCCAGCGACAAAGCGCTGATTACAACAGCGGCAAAAAGAAAAAAGATGACATTAAATAAAATAATGCCAACCAAAACAACATTGCCGGGATTTTTAACAAGCTGAATGCTAAACCATTCTTTAATTTTTCTCATAAATTAAAAATTCCTCCCCATCCATACTTCCTTTACAGCACCACAATTAGTGCAATAAGATAATGATAGCACACAACGTTTTTTATGTCAATAATTGTAAATATACATAAATATATCTATGTTTTGGCGAAAAACAACATTTTTTTACGTTTAAGTAAATGATATAATATTTTTGAGGTGTTTAGATGAAAAAAAGACTTTTTGTTATTTCAGATATTCACGGACACTGCACCCTTTTAAAAAAGGCGTTAGACAGAGCAGGCTTCGACGAAAGCAACCCGGAGCATTTGCTTGTGTGCTGTGGTGATTATTTTGACAGAGGCGACGAAAACGTTGAAGTTTTAAAGTATCTTGAACGGCTAAAGCACAAAGTACTCATAAAAGGAAATCACGAGGAGTTGCTTTTGAAGGTACTTAATACAGGTAAGCTTTTACCCCACAACTATGTAAATGGCACTTTAAAAACCCTTGAAAACTTTTTTGGTAAATACTTTATAGACCCTGTAGATGACAGCATTGATTTTTCGGGTAAAACACGCACTGTCGACAGGCTATGCGATTTTATAGGCGAAACCGTTGATTATTTTGAAACGGAGCGTTATCTGTTTGTGCACGGCTGGTTCCCCCCATTTTGCAAAACTGCAGAAGAAAGAAAAAGCGCTGTGCCTGACGCTTGGCAAACAGCCAGGTGGATGCTTTGGACAGATAACTACACAGGCGAAAGACCTTTACAGGATAAAACGGTGGTATGCGGACATATGCCGGTAATTAACGCAAACCGTTTTGACCCACGCCGACCGAAGGGCTGTACGGATATTTTTCACGGCAAAGGCTTGATTGCCATTGATGCGGCAACCTACGATACAAAGCAAATAAACGTGCTTGTGCTTGAGGATGAATTGTTGACCGACTAACAAGCACAATATTCAAAAAGCTGTAGTTTAATTACTACAGCTTTTTGATTTTAGTGTATTGATTAGCACAATTCTATATGCTAAAATATAAAAAAGCGAGGTTGATTTTATGTACAATGAAAAATCTTTAGATACAATTTGTGGGGCCTTATGCTATGCAATAGGCATTGAAGCACCTACTACGGCAGCCACTAAAAACAGCGAGCTGTGCGAATTTGTTGATGATGCGCTCAAGGGCAAAAAGGCAGACCGCCTTTTTATATATAACCCCGATGCCGTTGCACAGTGGATTGCTGATAAATATACCGATTATTTGAAAGAGGTTTTTGATTTAACACAGGCGCAAATCCCTTTAAAAAGCGTGATGCCCTCTGTTACACCTGTTTGCTTTGGTACCTTTTATACAGGCGTACAGCCACAGGTGCACGGCATACAAAAATACGAAAAGCCCGTAATTACAACAGACTCGTTTTTTGATGCGCTTATTCGCCATGGCAAAAGGGTTGCAATTGTTGCCGAAACAAAATCAAGCATGTCTATGATATTCCTTGAAAGGGATATGGATTACTACATTTACGATACTATTGCGCAGGTTAACGCAAAGGCTCTTGAGCTTATTGCAGAGGATAAATACGACGTTATTTGTGTATACAACGGAAATTACGATGCTCTTATGCACAAATTCGGCCCCGAGGGCACACGAGCACTTGCAGAGTTAAGATGCAACACAGAAGCCTTTGCTACGTTCGTACACGCAATTAAAAGCTATTGGAAGGGGCACAACACCCTTTACGGCTATGCAATGGACCACGGCTGCCACGAAATTGACGGCGAATGTGGCTCACACGGCTTAGATATGGAGGAGGATATAAATATCCGACACTACTACGGCGTAAGCCTTGCCGAATAATTAAAAGCAGATAAAAAACGCCATCAGCTGATGGCGTTTTGTTTTTTGAAATATTTTTTAATAAAAAGGATTATAAATACACCGATAATCGGGAAAATGGCAGCTACAAGCATACCTGCCTTCATACTAATTTGCTCCACAGACATTTGAGTTGCTACACTTATGCTTTGTGCAACCTCGCTTACCGAAACCTTATCCACCACTACGCCTATAAGCTGTGGTGCAACAGATGCACCAAAGTCACCACCTGCCGCCATAAGAGCATAGGCTGCCACGCCCGGAGCAGGTATTTTTTCTTCCATAAGTATAAGGGTGCCTGGCCACAGCATTGAGGTGCATATACCTGTGAGGATACAGGCCAAAAATGAAAGCACAATATTTTGTGAAAGACCTGCCACAAGATAACAGACAACTGCACCTGCCATACCTGCAAGCAGTACATTGGAAATATTTTTGCCGTATTTTGAATACAACACTCTACCCGAACCGAGAAGTACGGCAAAAACAGCCATACCCACAACGTCACCTACGGCCTTAGGTATTTGCAAGGCACTTTCCATATAGCTGGAAATCCAGTTTGTCATAGAGTTTTCTGCAGCGCTGCCAAAGAAAATACAGCCTATGCAAAGAAGTAACCCCATTCCCCTGCTTTTTTTAGAAGCCTTGCTGTTGCTGTGAGAAATATCCATTTGAGGAAACGGCGCCAAGCAAAAGGCTGTGCACGAAACAAGAGGAAATGCAGCCCAGAAAAGTGTAAGATACATCCAATTCTCTTTACCGAATATTGAGAAAAACAAGGTGCTTATACCTACAACACTCATAACACCCCAAGCATACAAGGAGTGAAGAAAGCTCATATCCTTATCTGTAGAGCCTGGTATAGCAGCCACTACAGGGCTTAAAAGCACCTCGCCCAGGCCTGCGGAAACCGAGAAAATAATTGTACCTATAACAAGACCTACATAAACGTTGCTTTTGAAAATAAAGGGTGAAAGCGCATAAATGCACAAGCCTATTGTAGTTATAACAGGCATTGCACGTACTGTTTTTTTAATATTAAAATGCTTTGAAAAGAAGCTGAAAATTAAGTCTATTAAAAGCTGTGTGCAGAAGTTTATTAACACCAAGGTACCCAACAACGTAAATGAAATTCCATACATACTGTGGAAGGTCATAAAAAGCATTGGTGGCAAGCTGAACACCGAGGAGGTTGACAAATATGCAAAGCTGCACGCAAGTTTTGTTTTTTTATATTCACCTGTTATCATATTTTACTCCTTAATCCCTTGGGATAATGATTTTTTGCTGTGCCGTTTACTACCTTTACTCCACCAAGGGTACAGCCCATTGTGGTTACTACTGCCCAGCCGTTTGCACAGTCTACAGCTATTTCTTCGCCGTGCAGATATTTTTTTAGCCTTTCATCATCAAGGGAAAGCTCTATTTTTCTTTTAAAAAGATGACCTAATCCCATAAAAAATTGATGGTGTGGCAAAATGTAATTCTTTTTCAGCTCACCTATTGTAATGCCACAGCAAAAGGCGATGCCATCCTTAACAGAAAAATCCGGTGTAAAATACACGGGGTTGCCGTTGTAAAGCTGAACGTTCGATTTATCGTAGTTTTCTAATACATCATCAAGGAAGGTAAATACGGCGTTATCTATTTTTTGTGCCTTTTTAGGTGTTTTACTTGTGGTTATGGGTGCAAGGGTATTATGCAGTACTGCTGCAAACTGACCCTCTCCCCTTGTTTTGTGTGGGTAGCACCTTCTTGCAAACGCTATGTTTTCACATTTACAGCCTTCAAAGCTTATGCCTTGTGCTGTATTTGCAACTACCCTTTCGGTAGGCTCTATAATCTCAAACTCGTGGTGCTTTTGCAAAAATGCATCTATAAGCATTTCATTTTCCTCTAAAGAGAATGTGCAGGTTGCATATATAATATAGCCACCGTTTTTAAGAAGCTTTACTGCGTTTTCGAGTATTTCCCCTTGCCTTTGGGCGCACATTTTAACGTTGCCCTCGCTCCATTCCGTAACGGCAGCTTCTTCTTTTCTGAACATTCCCTCGCCTGAGCAGGGTGCATCGCACATTATTAAATCGAAGCAATTAGGGAAAACTTGTGCCAGTTTTTTTGTATCCATACAGGTAGTAACCGTATTGCTAAGGCCTAATCTTTCTATATTGCCTGTTAATACTTTACAGCGTGAGGCTATAATCTCGTTTGAAACAAGCACGCCCTTTTCCCCCAGCTTATTTTTAAGCTGAGTAGATTTGCCACCCGGTGCTGCGCACATATCAAGCACAACCCAATCAGGCTCTACCTCTATACACTCGGCAGGCATCATTGCTGCAGGCTCTTGCACGTAAAGCATACCTGCGTGGTGATATGGGTGGTTACCTATTTTTTCATAATTCAAATAAAAGCCGTTTTCAACGTATGGTACTTTACCACTTGAAAACTCATCTATATTTGCAAACTCTTCAAGTGATATTTTACCCGTATTTACCCTGAATGCCTTTTGGGGTGGCTGCTCTAAGGCCTGCAAATAGGTTTGGTATTCATCACCTAAAAGAGCCTTCATTCTGTTTACAAATTCCTGTGGTAAATTAATCATCTGCAAGCTCCGTTTCTGCATAAAGCATACACATAGAAAGTGCTGCTATTGCTGCTGTTTCGGTACGCAAAATTCGTTTACCCAAGGATATAATTTTGCCACCATTCTCTTTGGCAAAATCTATCTCTTTTGGGCTAAAGCCACCCTCTGAGCCGATAAATATGCCTATGCTCATTCCACCTTTTAACTGTGCTAAAGCATTTTTGGTGGCAAGCATACCCTCTGCACACTCATAGGGCACAAGTATAATATCGAGTGTGTTTGCATACTCTACTGCCTTTTTAAATGGCATAACCTCATTAACAACAGGCACGGTATTGCGTTTGCTCTGCTTTGCGGCGCTTTCAGCTATAGCCTGCCAACGGGCTACCTTTGATTTTTTCTTTTTATCATCAAGCTTTACTACGCAGTTATCCATTTCAACAGGTATAAGCTCCGTAACGCCTAATTCTACAGCCTTTTGTATAATAAGCTCCATTTTATCGCCCTTAGGAAGCCCTTGAAAAAGGTATATTTTAACAGGGAGCTCTGTTTTATTGTAGTTTTCTTCAACAATTTCAGCTACAAGAGAATCAACATAGAAGGAAGTAAGCTCACAAAGGTGACTTTCGCCCTGACAGCTTACAAGGAAGGTATCCCCCTCCTTCATCCTCAGCACATTTTTAATATGATTGAAATCTCCGCCTGAGATTATGAAGCTATTGCCCTGACGGCCATCCTCTTGCACAAAAAAATTAAACATAGCTCTGCTCCCTGTAACAAATTTAATTTATTATATCAAAACAAAGCAGAATAGTCTATAAATTTATATGGTAATTATAAAAAAACTGTGGTAAAATAGTAGCGTTTTGGGGGGTGTAGCTTTGATAAAGGCAGTTATATTTGATTTAGACGGTGTAATTATAGACAGTGAGCCTGTGGCATACTCTATTTTGCAGGAGCTTGCAGGAACGTACGGTTATAGCATACCTTTAAACGACTACACAACTAAATATTTAGGCAGAACGGTTGCTATGGGTATGCAAACTATGATAGACAGCTTTAATTTACCCGTTACGCCCGAGTACCTTTTTAAATGCTACAAGGATCAAGAGGATATAAAAACAGAGGAAGGTATACCTCTTAAGCCATACGCAAAGGAGATTTTGCAAAAGCTGAAGGCAAAGGGCTACAAAACCATTGTTGCCTCCTCCAGCATAAGAGCGAGAGCAGAAAAAATACTTGCCAATAACGGTGTTTTACAATACTTTGACGACCTTATTTTTGGCTACGAGGTTCCTAGAGGCAAGCCCTACCCCGATATATTTTTAGGCGCTTGTAAAAAGCTTGGGGTAAGCCCTAATGAGGCTATTGTTTTAGAGGACAGCGAGGCAGGAATTGATGCCGCTTTTTCGGCTAAAATACCCGTTATATGTATACCCGATATGAAGCAACCCGACAATGCCCACACAGAAAAGGTGGCTGCCATACTCCCCACACTAAACGATGCTTTTGAGTTTATAACAAAAGAGCGCTGCAGCTGGTGTAATTTAAGGAACGGCTTATACGTTAAGTACCACGATGAGGAATGGGGCGTTTTAAAAACAGACGACCACTATTTATTTGAAATGCTTATTTTAGAAGGCTTTCAGGCAGGGCTTTCGTGGGAATGTGTGCTTAACAAAAGAGAGGCCTTCAGAGCTGCATTTGATGATTTTGATGTTGAAAAAATATCAAATTACGGTGATGAAAAGCTACAGGAGCTATACGAAAACAAAGGCATTATAAGAAACAAGCTAAAAATCAAGGCTACAGTAAAAAATGCCTGTATTTTTAAAAGCATTGTGGCAGAGCACGGCTCCTTTTATGATTACCTTAAGACCTTTACAAACGGTAAAATTATTTGTGAGCAAGGGTTAGTAAGCTCACCACTTTCTGATGCAATTTCCCTCGACCTTCAAAAACGAGGAATGAGCTTTGTAGGTACTGTTATAATTTATTCATATCTGCAGGCTGTAGGTATCATTAACTCACACGACAAAGAGTGTTACAAAACTAAAGAATAAAGCTTTAAGAGCCACCCTTCAACGAAGGATGGCTCTTAATAATTGAAATAAATATTTTACGCTACGGTGAAGATGCCGAAAAGCTTAGCTAAAAGGCTCATAACCATAGCAAGATTGCTGTTTGGTGCGAGCATCCGATTATTCACACCAGTATTCGTGTTTTCATTTATTTTTCAACTAACCAATATCTTATTTTAATGTTTCTTCACCTATTCTGCGCACCGTAACATTTACTGTAACGGAGGTTTGGCTTGTGTTAAATGTGTTTTTCCAATTATTTTTATATTTATTGTAAAGCCTTGTTTTTTTTAATTCTAAAACCCTGCAATAGCCTACGCCATCCCCTATGTTTTGTATCTGCAGCTCATTCAAAGCGCTCTCTATGCTTTGTGCAACAGAAATTTTTACTGCCTTTTTAATATTATCCATTATTGTTTTATCTGCTTGCTTGCGCAAAACGGAACCGACTTCATCTAAATCGCAGGAAATATCTATGGTTAAGTGGAAGTGGAGCTTGCCGTTTTCCTCGTAGACGTTGTATTTAGTTTTGCTTTTGTTTATATAAACGGTTACCTCTTCACCATTCGGTAGCTTTTGTGTTAAAAAGCCTTTTTTTACTTTATTTGTTAAAAACGGTATCCCCTTTGCGGCAGTTTTATCTAAATATGCGCACACTCTGCCGTTTTCATCGTACAAAGCACAGCCACTAAGCTGGTAATCTTCATTTTCGCCGTTCTTTTTCACCTCAACTGCAGGCACACAAAGAACGGTGTTTTTATTGCTTAAGGTATTTACTGCATCTATTACCCTTACACGTGGTATAAGGGATTGCTCGTAGCTTTCCTCTAAAAGATTTTCTAATATTTCGCTTTTTACGGTATCCTGTAAAAGCTTTGCCCTTATTACAGACTCTGCCTTTGTGCCCTTTGCAATACACAAAAGCTGTGATGCTCGTGAATCGTAGTTTCTTACAAAAAATTCCAGCACGTCGGATATTGTTTTTTCGTTAAGGTTTTCGTTTATAACTATAACCCTGTTGTGGGCAAAAAGTGGCAGATTACCACTTTTTGAGGTAAGCATTCGCAAGGCCTCTGAAACTGTTTTGCCCCTTGCAGAGTAAAGCTTTGTTTTATTTTCGCTTGATGAGTTTCCGTTTGGTGAGCCACTTTGCTCGTTATTTAAAATCTCTACGGTAACAAGAAACGTGCCGTTTTCATAATCAACACCTATACCCTGTATTATCATTAAATCAGCAAGCTCGGTGCCTGCCTTCTGGCAGGAGCAAAGCTGAGTAAAAAACACGCAAACAAGCAGTAAGCTAAAGACCTTCGTCCACCTTTTCACAAGGCTTCACCCTCCTTACGTAAATTGCTAAAGCCACAGGCAATATAACAGCTACCACAACAAACAAAACAATTGTTAACAGATTACTGGATAAAAATGAAAAGTGCTCTATATTGCGAGAAATTATAACAGAAAATAGCGTTGCAACCACAAAACCAACGGCTGTTACAAGCCTTTGTGATACACCCTTAAAGGCATAGCTTACGGCATTTGCAGCAATTAAAAAATAGAGTGCTAATTTTTCCACAGCACATATTATCCACACACCTGTTTCAAGAGCATCTATCCTTTCTAAAAGTCCGAATGAGGCAAGGCTTACTGCTGTGTACGTGGGAAAAAGCTGTGTATCTGCAAAAGCTCCCAAGGAGCCTACAACAAAGAAAAATATTACTGAAAAGCTAACTGCGCTCAGCACCGACCAGCCTATAAACGTCTTTTTTATATTACCGTTTATATGTGGCAGAAAGAAGGTTATTGTCCCTATTTCCAAAGCCTGCGCTGAAAAGATAAAGCCATCCTCTGTAAAGGTCTTTAGTCCATTTCCAAAAAGTGGTGTAAAGTTTAAAATATCTATTTCTTCTCGCAGAGAAATCATTACAACTACCGTTGCACCTCCTACAAGCACCAAAAATATAAGCGCCGACCTTGAAAGCGCACCTAAGCCCGAAAGGGATAAAAGAGCGCACACAAAAATAATTGCAACTAAAAAGATAAACATATCTGCATTAGGGAAAACCTCACTGCTGACAAATAAATCAAACCGAGCAATAGTTTTTACAATGCTTATAAAGTAAACAACTGCATATATAATTGACACAGCCTTTAAAAAGACTGATTTTTTTATATACTGTCTGTTAAGCTCCAACTCCTTGTGCCTTTTGTAAATCAAAAGCACCGGTACACCAACAACAAGGGCAACCACCATAAAAACAAAGGGTCTTAAAAGCGTATCTGTTTGAGAGAGCTTTATATTGGGTGAGGAAAGGTACATAAAAACCGTGCTTAAAAGTGATATATACAGCAAAGAAAAAAATTGCTTTGCCGTAACCTGATTTTTAACCATAGGCCTACCTCCTGCCCCTTTGACTAACAGATAGCTTATTTATGCTGAAAATATTTTTACCCAATTTTTTGTGAGATGCTCTAAAAATAAAATCCCTCATAAACGCCTTTTCAAACGGTGTAAGGGGCGCTAAAAACGGCACACCGTAATCTGTAATGGATGCAAGATTTATAATAAGTGCTGCTGCGCCTATAACTATGCCGTAAAGTCCACTAAAGCCACCTACAAGTATAAAGGCAATTCGCAAAACGGAAATAGGCTGATACAAATCGGAGCACACAAGTGAGCAAATAGCCGTTATGGCAACAATTATAAGCATTGGTGCACCTATAAGGCCAGCCGTTACGGCTGCATCACCTATAACTAAAGCACCTACAATGCTTACTGCGTGGCCTATGGATTTTGGCATACGCAAGCCTGCCTCACGTACTGTTTCGTATATAAAGTGGATTACGATAGCCTCCACCGTTAGCGTAAACAAGGTGTTACTTTCCATAAGCACAATGTTATAAAGCATATCATCAGGGAGCATTTCCTGATGAAAAAGACCTATGGAAACAAACACACCGGGTAAAAATATGCCGATTAAAAATGCAAAAAGCCTTACTGTGCGCATAAAGGTGGCATAGTATGGTCGGTTAATGTAGTCATCCAACACCTGAAAGTTTTCTACAAACAGTCGAGGTACTACAAGTGCAAATGGCGTACCGTCTATAATAATACCCACCTTACCCTCGCAAAGCTTTGCAGAAAAGGTATCGGGGCGCTCCGTTTGACCTACCATAGAAAATAGTGATTTTCTTTTAGTATCAAGGCTTTTGCGCAAATACCCCGAGCCTAAAACGTTATCTAATTCAAGCTTATTTAAACGAGACTTAACCTCATTCAGTAATTCTTGCGATACTCTGCCCTTTATATAGCAAACAAGTATTCTCGTTTTACTCTCTTTGCCTATTTCCATCAGCTCATAGGTAAATTTTGTAGAGCAAAGTCTTTTTCGCACAAGGGTTAAATTTGTTTTCACGTTTTCCGTAAAGCCTTCTCGTGAGCCAAACTCCTGCACATCTGTATCAGGCTCCTGAATGCTCCTTTCAGGGTAAGACTGCACACCAAGAATTATGCACTCCTCCACTCCGTCTACGAAAACTAAAAGACAGCCTCTGAGCATCATTGTTATTGCTTTTGTTAAGTCCTTTTCCTTCTTCTGCTCTGTGCCGAAAACAAGGTGTGAGCAAATAAAATCAAGCTCATCACCCTTGGGTAATTTGCCATCGTACCTGAAAATAGGGTTAATTACCATATCACCTATTCGCATAGAGTTGCAAAGCCCGTCACAGTTAGCAAAAACAACACATCTATCACCACAAAAACCCTTCTTTACAATGATATCGAAGTTCCCCAAAAACGTTTCTTTTATAATTCTTCCGTTTTCGACAGCGCTTTTGTTTACATTACCAAAGCTTTCCTCCTGCACGTCACCAATAAACAAAAAGTCAGAATTTCTCTTCATAAAATCACCATTTCAAGTTTTTGCCGTTATTTACAGAATATACAAGCAATTGCAGGGCAAAACAATAACGGTGATTTTTTTGATTTCAACTATTATAAGAACGTTTATTATCTACGTTGCTGTGGGCGTTTGTGTGCGATTAATGGGCAAAAAGCAATTAGGGCAGCTACAGCCGGGTGAATTGATTATAACCATACTTATTTCCGAGGTAGTTGCTACCCCTATTGTAGATACAAGCGCCCCTCTTTTAAGTGGAATTTTACCCTTACTGCTGTTAGCAAGCTTTGAAATATTAAGCTCTGTACTTGCAACTAAAAGCGTGCGCTTCAGGTATTTAGCTGACGGAAAGCCAATTACCGTAATTAAAGACGGAGTACTGCAGCAAAAGGCTTTAAAAACCCTTAGGTTTACTATAGACGACGTGCTTGCCGCCTTAAGGCAGAAGGATATTTTCAGCATTGACGACGTTGAATTTGCCGTTGCAGAAACAAACGGAATGCTTTCTGTTTTACCCAAAACACCTAAAAGAGCCTTAACCCCCGAAGCATTGGAGGGTAAACAAAAAAATGCAGGTGCAGCATACACCGTAGTTGTTGACGGTGTGCTTTTAGAGCCTGCGATTAAGGAAAGCTCTGTTACCATAGACGAGGTAAAAAGAAAAATTAACAGAGAAAACGTTGACGTAAAGGAAATACTTTTAATGACTGTAGATAAAAATAAGGAATACACAGTAATTCTAAAAAGGACTTTTTAAATGAACAGATTAAAAATTGCAATTATTATTGTTATTGCCTCTTTATGCTTGGGAGTATTTTCCCTTTGGTTTATACAAGGCTCCTGTGGACAGCTTACGGAAATGCTTGATGAAGTGATTAACGATATACACAATAATGATAAAGAAAACGCTGTTAAAAATCTGCAGCAAGCAATTGATTATTACGAAAAAATCAAGCCTGTAATTAATATACTTGAAGGTCAGGGTGAAGCAATTGAAATACGTGGTGACCTGAATAAAGCCATCTTCTTTTTTAACACCAAGGACTACCAATCCTCGGTGCTTTACCTTGAAGAATGTAAAACGGATTTAAACAGAATAATAGTTTCCAACATTCCTTCTATAAGCACAATTTTTTAATTTAAATTACCTGTAACCCTCTTTTTTTATAGGAATATACTGTATCGAGAGGACTGATTATTCCTATGAAAAATAATGTTTTTTTAATTTTAGGCGGCGACAACCGGTCTTTATATTTAGGCGAATACCTTGAAAAGCAAGGCTTTAGCACCTGCTACTATGCCTTTAACGAAACCGACTGCTTTGACAACCTAAACAAGGCAATTGACGAGGCAACCGTGTGCATATTGCCACTGCCTACAACACGTGACAGGGTTACTCTCAATGCACCCCTTTTTGACGAAACGGTGCTTTTAGCTGATATTTGCGCCTTAGCCACACCTGAAAAATTTGTTTTCGGTGGGCAGCTGCCAAAAAGCTTTTGCGAGGAGCTAACCTCAAAGGGCGTGCCCTTTTGTGACTACTTTTTGCTTGAGGAATTAGCCGTATATAACGCTGTGCCTACTGCAGAGGGTGTTGTAAAGATACTAATTGAGGAGCTTCCTATTACAATACACTCTATGAAATGCGGCATAACAGGCTACGGCAAGGTTGCAAAGGCTCTTGCCTGTGTGCTTAAGGCAATGGGAGCCGAGGTTACAATTTTTGCAAGGAGCGAAACTGCCCTTGCCGATGCTTTCACAAAAGGCTATAAGGCTGAATATTTTTCTGCTTTAACGGATAAATACCACAGCTTTAATTCACTTATTAACACGGTGCCTGCAAGAGTTATAGGCAAAAAACAGCTCGAGGCGCTTAACCCCGACTGCCTGCTTATTGAAACTGCTTCTGCCCCATTCGGCATTGATTTTCAGGATACCAAGGAAAAGGCTATGGAGGTTATAAAGGCAAGCTCGCTCCCCGGCAAGGTTGCACCACAAACAGCAGGAGAAATAATCGGCCGCTCAATTTTACCGATTATTAAACAAAGGGGGTTCACCGAATGAAAAACATCGGTTTTGCCCTTTGCGGCTCTTTTTGCACCTTCAAAGAGGTGTTTGAAGAAATTGAGCTTTTAAAAGACGAAGGGTACAACGTTATTCCTATTATGAGTGAAAATTCCTATAATTTAGATACCCGTTTCGGAAAGGCTGCCGACTGGCAAAGCCTTTTTATTGAAATAACAGGCAACGAGATAATACACACTATACCACAAGCAGAGCCTATAGGCCCTAAAAAGATATTAGATGCGCTTATTATTGCACCCTGCACAGGCAACACCTTAGCAAAGCTTACAACAGGCGTTACCGACTCCTGCGTAACTCTTGCCGCAAAAGCACACTTAAGAAATGCAAGGCCATTGATTATTGCACCCTCTACAAACGATGCACTGGCAAATGCCTCTAAAAACATAGGTGCTTTATTAAACTATAAAAATATATATTTTGTTCCATTCGGTCAGGATAGCCACCAAGGAAAGCCTACCTCTATGGTAGCAAGATTTCCGTTAATAAAAAACACCTTGGAGCACGCCCTTGAGGGTAAACAGATACAACCGATTGTGCTATCACCAAGGTGAGGTATTTTCCCCTTTTCATTTGCATTTTAATGTATATTTAATAAAATATATGAAAAAACTATTTACAAACTGTGAAAAAAGATGTATAATTGCAGAGAAAAGGGAGTAACTCGTGCCACTATGGTGCGATATTAGGCGTCAATCTCGGCTAAAAGCCCGCCTGTATCTTAAAGAGTGAGACTTTTACCGCAATTACGGTAAAAGTCTTTTTATTTTGGCAGAATTACTCAAAAAAACAAGAAAGGAATCAAATATGAAGTACTATCTTGAATCTGTTGAAACAGTCTTTGGTGAGGTACAATCCTCCGAAGCTGGCTTAACCACACAAGAGGCCGAGGCAAGACTTGCTAAAAACGGTAAAAACAAGCTTGCTGAAGCAAAAAAGGACTCTACGCTCAAAAAGTTCTTTGACCAAATGAAGGACCCAATGATTATCATTCTCATTGTTGCGGCCGTTATTTCTGCCGTAACCGAATTTATTGAGCATGACCCTGCTGCAGGTGCCTTCGTACCTACAGACACAATCATTATTCTTGCCGTTGTTCTTATTAACGCAATTTTAGGCGTTATACAGGAAAATAAGGCAGAAAAGGCTGTTGAAGCTCTCCAAAAAATGAGTGCGGCTACAACCAAAACCCTTCGTGACGGTAAAGTTGTTAACATCAAGAGCGAAGACCTTGTTGTTGGTGACGTTATACTCCTTGATGCAGGTGACGCTATCCCTGCCGACTGCCGTATTTTTGAATGTGCGAGTATGAAAATCGAAGAGGCTGCTCTTACAGGTGAATCTGTACCTGTAAGCAAGATAATGAAAATTCTCACCCTTTCAAAAGATTCCGAGGTTCCGTTGGGCGACCGTAAAAATATGGCTTATATGGGTTCTACCCTTGTTTATGGTAGAGGTAAGGCTGTAGTTGTTGCAACAGGTATGGATACCGAAATGGGTAAAATTGCCGATGCTATTTCCACTGCAGAAGAGAGCAAAACGCCTCTTGAAATTAAGCTTGAGCAGCTTTCAAAGGTGCTTACAAAGCTTGTTATCGGCGTTTGTATTGTTATTTTTGCATACAACCTTGTAACAAAGTTCTTTATGGCAGACAATGCTGCTTTCTTTGACGTTGCATTACATTCCTTCATAACTGCTATTGCTTTAGCTGTTGCCGCAATCCCTGAAGGTCTTGTTGCGGTTATGACAATTGTTCTTTCCATAGGCGTTACAAACATGTCTAAAAAGAACGCTATTATCCGTAAAATGACAGCTGTTGAAACCTTAGGCTGTACACAGATTATCTGCTCTGATAAAACAGGTACACTTACACAGAACGTTATGACAGTTGTTGACCACTACGCTGAAGATGAAAAGGTGCTTGCAACCGCTATGGCGCTTTGCACAAATGCAGAGGTTGAAGAGGATGGCAAAGGAACAGGTGAGCCTGATGAAATCGCACTTGTTAACTACGCTACCTCTTTAGGTCTCAAAAAGGCTGACCTTGTTGCTGCCCAGCCAAGAGTTGGCGAGGTACCCTTTGACTCCGGCAGAAAAATGATGTCTACAGTACACAACGTAAACGGTGTGTTTACACAGTACACAAAGGGCGCTCCCGATGAAATTCTTAAGAGATGCTCAAAAGCGCTTGTTAACGGTGTAGTTGTTGATATGACCGATGAAATTCTTGCTAAGGCAAATGACGAAAACACAAGAATGGGCAACAAGGCTCTTCGTGTATTTGCCGTTGCTTATAAAGAGTACTGCAACGAGCCTGAGGTATATGAATCTGCAGCCCTTGAGGATGATATGATTTTCATAGGCCTTACAGGTATGATTGACCCTGTTAGACCTGAGGTTAAGGACGCTATTGTTGAGTGCCGTGCAGCAGGTATTACACCTATTATGATTACAGGCGACCATATAAACACAGCAAAGGCTATTGCACGTGAACTGGGTATTCTTACAGATGACAGCCAAGCTATGATGGGTGCAGATATTGATAAATACTCTGATGAAGAGTTTGAAGCAATTGTTGAAAACGTTTACGTTTATGCTCGTGTACAGCCTGAGCACAAAACAAGAATTGTTAATGCTTGGAAAAACAAAGGCTTTGTTACTGCTATGACAGGTGACGGCGTTAACGATGCACCATCTATTAAGAGCGCAGATATTGGTGTTGGTATGGGTATTACAGGTACCGACGTTACTAAAAACGTTGCTGATATGGTGCTTACAGACGATAACTTTGCTACTATTGTTGCAGCCGTTGGCGAAGGCAGAAGAATTTACGATAACATTCGTAAGGCAATTCAATTCTTGCTTGGCTCTAACCTTTCCGAGGTTATTTCAATTTTCTTTGCAACGATTATGAACTTCACAATTTTGCAAGCCCCTCACCTGCTTTTCATCAACCTTGTTACAGACAGTATTCCTGCCCTTGCACTTGGTCTTGAAAAGCCTGAATCAAACATTATGAAGCGAAAGCCACGAGGCAAAAATGATGGCGTATTCTCTGGTGGACTTGGTGTTGACTGCGCATATCAGGGTATATTGGTTTCAATATTAACCGTTGCAGCCTTCTACATTGGCGAATACATTGAATGCATACACACAGGGGCCACATTCGCTTTCCACAACATTGCAGACTCCTCTGACGGTATGACAATGGCCTTCTTTACAATGGCAATGTGCGAAATTTTCCACTCCTTTAATATGCGTTCACAAAGAGGCTCTGCAGTTGCAATGGTATTCAAGGGCCACCACAACGTAGCTCTTTACGGTGCTATGGTAGGCTCCTTCCTTCTTACAACTGCTGTTGTTGAGATTGATTTCCTTTCAAATCTCTTTGGCTTTGCTCACCTCAATATGACAGAGTACCTTATCTCTCTCGGTCTTGCATTCCTTATAATTCCTATTGTTGAAATTATAAAGCTCTTCCAGAGAAAGTTTGGTAAGCAGTACAACTAAATAATTTATAATTCAAAAAAGCCATCTGCTTTAGGTTTTACCTTTAGCAGATGGTTTTACTATTGACATAATATTTTATAATATTGTATTATATTGTTGTATTCGATTTTTTATTACGAGGTGGTTTTGTGACTAAAAAGAAAAAGATTATAATTATTGTCAGCATTGTTCTTGTGCTTGCAATAGGCATTACACTTTGTGCAACGCTTTTACCCGACAGGCTACAGGGCGAAATACCTGCTGACAAGGTGTTTGGCTTTGCCCAAAAGCCACAGGATGCAGTCAGGGTTATGAGCTTCAACGTGCGCTGTACAAACGTTGGTGCAAGAGGTATGAAGGACCGTGTGCCTGACGTTGTAACAACAATACTTAACGGTATGCCTGACTCATTAGGTGTACAGGAAGCTACACCACAGTGGATTGATACGCTCAACGAGGAATTAGGCGAAAAATATGCCTATGTTGGTGAAGGCCGTGACGGTGGACACGATGGTGAATACTCTGCAATATTCTACCTTAAGGATAAATACAGCGTTGTTGACAGTGGCACCTTCTGGCTCTCTGAAACACCCAACGAGGTTTCCTTCGGTTGGGATGCCGTATGCAGAAGAATTTGTACCTGGGCGATTTTAGAAAATAAAGGGAGTGGAGAAAAATATATACATATGAACTCTCACTTCGACCACGTTGGCGAAGAGGCTCGCTCACAAAGCATAAAAATGATTGTAGAAAAGTCTAAGGAGTATGAAGATATTCCTGCAGTTTTCACGGCTGATATGAATGTGCCTGAGGGCTCAAAAAACTACAAGGAAATTGCCGAAAACTCTATATTTAAGGATACTAAATACACAGCAAAAAATGCAGACGTGTACGTTACCTACCACGACAGATACCCCGAAAAGGACGATGCAAGGGTAATTGACTACTGCTTTGCAAACGAAGGCTTTGAGGCAATTAACTACGGTGTAATTACAGAAAGCCCCAGCAAGTATTACGTATCTGACCACTTCCCTCTTTACGCAGATTTAAAAATTGTAAAAAAGCCTGTTGTTGATTTTGACCTGAACATAGGCAATATTGATACATCAATCACTATCGGCGAAGATTTTGATATTGATATAGATTTAAACAGAAATAACTAAACACCATATAGAAGCATCTACTTTATCATTTTAGGGAGGTATTATATGTCACCGGCACTCGTTAACGTAATTGCAAGCATTATTATGTCATTATTCACATTATTGGGCTCTTTTATAGGTTATATAGAAAACAGACCTAAACCAATTGTTGTCCAACAGGGGTTTGAAGAAAAAGCAGAGGAAAATCTTCGAATTATGTCTTTTAACATTCGTTGCCTGAATGTTGGAACAGACTCTTGGGAGGATAGAATCGGAATCGTTTCTCAAACAATTCTCGACAGCGAAGCTGATTCCATCGGTGTGCAGGAAGCAACACCTGAATGGATGGAAACACTAAACACCACGGTTGCTGAAAAGTATGCATATGTAGGTGTTGGCAGAGATGACGGCGACAACAACGGTGAATACTCGGCAATTTTTTACCTCAAGGATAAATATGAGGTTATTGAAAGTGGCACATTCTGGCTTTCGGAAACACCCGAAAAGCCATCAAAAGGCTGGGATGCAGCCTGTAATAGAATATGTACCTGGGCACGTTTAAAAAACAAAGAAACAGGTGAAGAATATGTACATATGAATTCACATTTTGACCACGTGGGTATATCAGCAAGAAAAAACAGTGTTTCACTGATTCTTGAAAGGGCAAAAGCATTTGGTGATATTCCCATTGTATTTACGGCAGATATGAATGTTAAAGAAGGCTCCTCAAATTATCTGCAATTTACAGAATCAATGTACTTTTACGACACAAAGCACCTTGCCCCTGACACAATGGATTACTGTACATATCACGATACAAAACCTAACGCACACAAAGATGATGTTATAGATTACGTTATGATAAACGATGGCTTCGATGCCGTTTCATACAAGGTAGTTACACAGGGTATTGATGGCAGATTTGTTTCTGACCACTACCCCATTTATGCAGATATAAAAATTATTAAGAACTAAGGTGATAAAAATGAAAATAATGTCTTTTAATATTCGTTGCGGAAACGTTGGCGAGGACTCCTGGGAGGACAGAATCGACATAGTTTGCCAAACTATACTTGAAAGCAATGCTGATTCAGTAGGTATACAAGAGGCTACACCGGGCTGGATGGATGCTTTAAAAGAAAAAATAGGCCACAAGTACAGCTACGTTGGTGTTGGCAGAGATGACGGTGCAAACAAGGGTGAATACTCCCCTGTATTTTACCTTAAGGACAAGTATGAGGCTGTTGAAACAGATACCTTCTGGCTTTCCGAAACACCGAGAGAGGTTTCCTTCGGTTGGGATGCTGCCTGCAGGCGAGTTTGCTCTTGGGCAAGGCTTAAAAACAAAGAAACAGGCAAGGAATATGTGCATATAAATACCCACTTTGACCACAAGGGTGAGGTTGCAAGGCACAACAGTGTGGAAATGATTATTAAACACGCCAAGACATTCGTAGATATTCCCGTAGTATTCACTGCAGATATGAACGTTGTTGAGGGCACAGAAAACTACAACCAATTCGTTAATTCAAACTACTTTGACGATACAAAGAAACTTGCGCCCGACACAATGAGCTACTGCACATACCACGACACAAAGCCTGAGGAACACGCTGACGAGGTTATTGACTACGTTATGATAAACGACGGCTTTGTTGCTAAAAAATACGTTGTTATGACAGAGGGAATTGACGGCAGATTTGTTTCTGACCACTTCCCTATTTATGCAGAGCTTGAAATGAAATAAGTACACGATACAAACAGCCCCACTCACACGAGTGGGGCTGTTTGTTTATGATAATGTAAGATAAGTTTTTTTACGTAAGGCAAATACGGCTTTATTAACGAGAACTGACTACTATTCGCTAACATAAACAGGGAGGGCAAAAAATGTGCTGAGGGGTGTGCCGCACTTTAAGTGGGTTAGCTTTTTAAATTAATTTAGCCGCACTAATAAATTTAACCGCACAAAAGCCAATCCAACTTATAGCCTATTTTTGCCCTCCATATATATATGACGAAAAAAAAGAAAATATTACACTTTTTTTCAAAAAATTTTTAAAATTTTAATTTTTTATAAAACAGCATAAAAAATTGCCGTATTGAAGCGGCAATTTTTCAATTTATTTTATTTTTTAATTAAATACATCTTTTTGTAAAACTCAGAGGCATCGTGCACAGCGCCATCAAAAATAATTTTGCCGTCCTTCATAACAATTCCCCTTTTGCAAAACTCCTCTGCAACTGCTGTTTGATGTGTTACAAAAAGTAACGTTATGTTTTCATCCTGCAAAAGCTGATTAATTTTCTTTTGGCATTTGTTTTTAAATGCAGCGTCACCAACGCTGAGTGCCTCATCTACTATAAGTATTTCGGGGCGAATATTTACGTTTATAGCAAAGCCTAAACGGGCCTTCATACCACTTGAATAAGTTCTTACAGGCTGGTCAATATAATCGTTAAGCTCGGAAAACTCCACAATTATATCTTCAAGCTCTTTTATTTCGCTATCCTTAAGGCCTAAAATATGGCCCTTAAGGTAGATATTTTCTCTACCTGTCATTTCCTGGTCAAAGCCACTTGTAAGCTCAAGCAAAGCACTTACTCTGCCGTTTACGGTAATTTCACCTTCAGTAGGAAATGCAACGCCTGTTATCATTTTTAAAACAGTAGATTTGCCTGCACCATTTTTACCAAAAAGCGCAACTGACTCACCACGGGCAATTTCAAAGCTTACGTTATCTACTGCCCTTTTCTTTTTATATTTTATTTTTTTAATAAACACGCCAAGCAGACGCTTACGGGTGCTGGAATAAAGCTTGTAAACCTTGCTGACGTCTTGAAATTTTATTACAATATCATTCATCACAAGCACCTCTTACATTAATACATCAGGTATCTCTTTACGTAGCTTTTTATGTGCCCACAAGGAAAGGAAGCCAAGAAAAGCGTACCAGCAAAGGAAATATACGAGTCTTTTCGGTTGGTCAAAAAACCAAGTCTGATTCACGAAGCAATTTCTGTAGCCATAACAAATAAAGGTTACAGGGTTAAGCATCATAAGGCTATAAACTATAGGCGAATCCTTAACGTTTTCAATGTTCCAAAGTATACCTGAAAGCCAAAAAACTGCTACGTTAAAGGATTTTACAAGGTTTGAAAAATCCTTGCTCATTGCAGAAACAAGCCCTGCAAACAGTGCCCAAGCATTAAAGAAAAGGAACATAAGCACTATATACAACGGAAGCTGTAAAAGGTAGATTGACGGTGGATAACCTGCTACCCAGAAAATTAAAACAACAACTGCAGTAATAATTAAATGAACAAACAGTTTTGAAAGGTTTGTAAATGTGGGGATTGTTGTTACAGGGTATTTCATTTTTGTAACAAGGTAGCTGTATTTTCTTATACAATCTGTTCCACCTGTAATTGCCTCGCTCATAAAAAACCAAGGTATTATACCACAAATAAGCCACAATATGTACGGATAGCCGTTAACGTCGCCACCCTGACGAAGACCGATTGCAATTGCAAACCAATAAACAAATATATTTACTATTGGCTTTATGATAGCCCATGCCCAGCCTAAGGCTGCGCCTGTATAGGTTTTCTTTAAATCTGCAATAGAGAGCTTGAAAACCTGTGGAACGTTCTCCACGTGCTCTTTTATATTTATGGTGAAATTATCTACGTAGCTTTTGAAAAAGCCTGTTACCTTATTCACGGTCTTACCTCCGTAGTGTTATTTTTCTATTACAAGTGTTGTTTCTGTTTCCTTTACATCAAAGAAAACAGGGCGTTCATAATCTGTTATATTCGGGCAATGAAGAGTGAGCTTAAGCTGACCGTCCATAGCCTTAAATACCATTCCGTGGCCACCATCCTCTGTAAAAAGTGGCTCAAGGTGGCTCCAGTTACCTGTTATGCTGTCGTTATCTGTTGTTGCAATGCACTGGTAATACTTTGGTGTGACCGTTGACCACACCATAATAAGCCTGCCACTCTGCAGTCTGTAAAGGAATGGGCCATCTGTTACGTTGTGGCATTGCTCGGTAGCCTCTCTTTTTAAATATGAGCCTGCATCAAAAAGCTCTACAGGCTCACCTACTGCTTTTGTAAGGTCCTCGTTTAACTGCACGTAGCAAACTGTACCGTTTAATATTTGTGTATGCTCGTGGCAGAACACGCAATATATTTTGCCATCCTCTTGGTAAAGCGTACCGTCAAGGCACTCCCACCCTTCAGGTGTTACTGCACCAACAGAGTGTGGCTCAAATTCGCCATCAGGTGTATCGCTTTTTAAAACGTACGTACCACGAAGACCATCAGGCTTTGTAAAGGTAGCAAGCATATAAAAGAAATTGCCGACCTTGTGCACCTCCGGCGCCCAATTTACGTGAGTATTCATATTGTGTTTTACAGAGTTGAAAACCTCTATAGACTCTGACCAATTTTCAAGGTCGATGCCAACGTACACGTCAAACCCACCTGTTTTTTGCCCGAAGTTTGCTGCCCTTGTGCCGTACATATAATACTTGCCCTCGTGCACAAGCACAAACGGATCTCTTATATTAATATCGCAGTTTTTCATATTAAACACGTTCTCCGTTTTTGTACTGAAGTATCGTTACCCTCTTTTGAAACTGGCAAACAACCTCGTAGTTTATGGTGTTTGTAAGCGCTGCAAGCTCCTCGGCAGTAATTTCGTTTTCGCCATCCTTACCAAGCACCGTAACCTCATCGCCTACACTAACGTCTGAAAGGCCGGTTACGTCTACCATAAGCTGGTCCATACAAACCCTGCCTATAACAGGTGCATACTCGCCATTAATAAGCACCCTGCCTACGTTTGAAAGACTTCTTGAATAGCCATCTGCATAGCCGATACAAACTGTGGCAATACGTGTTTTTTCTTTAGTAAAGTAGGTATGACCGTAGCTTACGCCACTACCTGCAGGCACATCTTTAACGTGCACCACGTGGCTTACGACACGCATTGCTCTTTGTAACTTAACGGTACCATCGTTAACACATTCATCAGGGTAAAGGCCGTACAAAACTATGCCCATACGTACCATATCAAACTGCTCATCGCACACAAGCGTGCCTGCGCTGTTTGACATATGCTTGATGGGGATTATCATTTCCCTTTTCTCCAGCGCCGAAATAAAGGCCTTAAAGGTTTCGGTCTGCTTAACGGTGGTAGATTTATCTTCACAATCGGCACAGGCGTAGTGGCTAAAAATACCTTCTATATAAATATTGGGTAAATCATTTATTTTTTTTACAATTTCAACGCTTTCGCTATTACAGAAAAAGCCTATACGTGACATACCTGTATCTACAGCAATATGAACACGTGCTATTTTATTAAGCCTCACAGCTGCCTTTGAAAGCTCAACGGCATCGTCATAGTTGAAAATTGTTTGAGTAAGCTCATTCTTTATGAGTAGCTCATATAAATACGGTGATGTGTAGGAAAGCACAAGTATAGGCTTTTTAACGCCTGCCTCACGCAGCTCTACTGCCTCCATAAGCTCGGCAATGCCGAAATAATCCACCTTATCTTGAATTGCTCGGCTTACCCCTACTGCGCCGTGGCCGTAGGCATCTGCCTTAACTATTGCAAGGGTAAGTACACCCGGCTTAAGTTTTTTCTTCAGCTGTATAAGGTTATTTTCTATTGCATCTAAAGAAATTTCTGCAAAGGTTCTGTAGTATTCTGCTTTGCTCACCGTCTATCACCTACCCGTTAGTACATATTTAATATATAATACCATATAAAGCCAAAATAAACAATAGTTGTAACATTTTTGATACTTTTAAAATTTATTAACATTTTTTCTCTTGTGAAAACTGCTAAAATATAGTATAATTATTTTGTATTTTGATTTTAAAGGAAACCAGCATGAAAATTTTAGATAACCTTTTTGACTTAATATCATCAATAGGTCTTTTCCCGAAAAAGCTTATTTCCCTTACTGGCAAAAAGCTTGTGAAGGCTTTTGCCGGGCTTTTAGCTTTTGTTAAAGAGGGCTTTACCTCTGCCGGTATATTTTTTAAACGAGCTGTTGCAATTATATTAATTGCTGCGGTGCTTTTTGGCGTGGTATACATTGCCACAGCAAACAGCAACAGAGTTGATGCCATTTGTATAAAGATAGATGACAAAGCAATCGGCTACACAAACAGCCAAACAGAGGCAGATGCTGCAAAGGCATACGCCCTTAAGGTATTAGGCACAAAAAGCTTTGAAAGAATAAGCGAGGAGCCTGCTAAAACACAGGCCTACAACTTAAAAAATGCACGTGCTATAAGCGAGCTTATGATTAATGAGCTTGGCGAAAACTTAATTTGCGCTTATGATATATATATTGATAATGAATTCATAGGCGCAGTCACAGATGCACAAAAAGCAAGGGAAAGCATAGACGGTATATATAACCTTGCAAGCAAGCTTTATCCAAATACCTCTGCGTCATTTTCGCAAAGCGTTAAATTAGAACAGACCTACTACCCTGCAGATAGCGAAAAGCTTGTAAGCATACAGGAGCTACAATCTTTACTTAACAGTAAAATTAAAATAATGTATGCGCAGTGCGAAAAAAGCTATGCAGACACAGCCTTTGAAACCGTCGAGGTACAAACAAACAAGCTCTTTATGGGCGACAGCCGTGTAAGACGCCCGGGTGCAAACGGCACAGAGTACAACATAAACCTTGTAACCTACATTGATAACCAAAAGGCGTATTCCGAAAAGCTTATGAGCTTTGCACTCACACCACCTGTCACACAAATTGTTGAGCGTGGTATAAGAGCAAACAGCCTTTCTATGGGCTCATATACAGTTATACAAACAACAGGTATGTTCTGCTGGCCTGTAGTTGATTTATACACCGTTACATCACCCTTCGGTAGCAGAAGCCTCGGCTACCACAGAGGTATTGATATTTCAGGCGCTAATGCATCAGGTAAGCTTATTGTAGCGGGTGCAGCAGGCACTATAACAGAAGCTGGCTGGAGCACAGGTGGCTACGGAAACTACGTTAAAATAAGCCACGGCAACGGTGTTGAAACACTTTATGCTCATATGCTTGATGATTCAATAATGGTAAGCGTTGGTGACACCGTACAAAAGGGACAGACAATCGGCCGTGTTGGTAACACCGGCTACTCCTTTGGTGCTCACCTTCACTTTGAAGTCAGAGTTAACGGTAACAGGCTTGACCCTGCACCGTTTTTGGGGTTACAGTAATGAATATAACAGTAATTTGTTTAGGAAAGCTTAAAGAAAAATATTTGAGAGATGCTATTGACGAATACACAAAGCGCCTCTCTGCATACGGCAGAGTTGAAATTATCGAGCTTAACCCTATAAGGCTTTCTGATAACCCCTCTGCCCAAGAGATTGACAACGCTTTAGAAAAAGAGGCAGAGGAAATAAAAAAGAAAATACCAAGCAACAGCTACACCTTTGCATTGTGCATAGAAGGTAAACCACAGTCAAGCGAGAGCTTTGCACAAACCATAAAAAATGCTGCTGTTGGTGGTAAAAGCAATATAACCTTTATAATAGGAAGCTCCTTCGGTTTATCACAAACCGTTAAAAGCCTTGCTGACAATCGTCTTTCTTTTTCACCAATGACCTTCCCCCACCAGCTTATGCGAGTAATGCTGCTTGAGCAGATTTATAGAGCCTTTCAAATAAACAATAATGGTAAATATCACAAGTGAGGAATTATTATGTCCATGTGCGAAATGTGTGAAAACTACAGATACGATGAATTTCTTGAGGAATATTTCTGCGATATTGAGCTTGACGAGGATGAATATTTAAAATTCCTCACTTCCTCCAACGACACCTGTCCATACTTCAGAGCAGATGATGAATACAGAATTGTGAGAAAGCAGAATTAGTTATATAATTTCCAAAAGTTAATATTGCATAGCAAAAACCGTCTGTTATTCAACAGACGGTTTTCTTTCTATTACTATTATATAGAAAATTATTGACAGTACAGTTGCTACGCACCAGCCTATAGGCCAAGAGGTCCATATACCCTGTGGACCCATTGAGGGTGAAAGCACATAAGCAAGTATAACTCGCAAAATTAAATCGGTAAAGGTGGCAACCATAAAAAGCTTCATACGGCCTGCTCCTCTTAAAATACCATCTCCAACAAGCTTTATACCTATAAAGCAATAAAAGAGTGATACTGTACGCAGAAAATCCACGCCTGAGTGTACAGCCTCTGCACTGCCCGAGGAATCCATAAAAATTCGTACAAGTGGCTCATTAAAGCAGAAGTAGGCAAAGGCAAAAACACAGCCTGTTACAACAGACATCATAGAGCCGTATTTCATACCCTCTTTTATTCTGTCCCACTTATTAGCGCCTACGTTTTGTGCAGTAAAGCTTGATACACCGTTGCCAAAGGTGTACAAGGCATTTATAGTAAAGGTATTAAGCTTCATAGCAGCAGAAAAGCCTGCGATAACGGCAGCACCAAAGCCGTTTATAAGCTTTTGTATAAACACGTTGCCTACGGAAACAAAGCTTTGCTGCAGCACACTTGGTATAGATATACGGGTTATTTTAATTAATATGTTTTTTGAAAACAAGGCTGTTTTGCCTTCCGTTTTGAGCCTTGAGAGCCTTTTTAAGAGAGTTATAACAGAAAGCACACAAGCTACACCCTGAGCAATAAACGTTGCCCACGCTACGCCTGCGACGCCCATTTTTAAATACACAACTGCAATATAATCAAGTATAACGTTAAATACAGACGAAAAAATCAAGAAATACAGCGAGGTTTTTGAATCACCCAACGAGGTAAAAATGCCGTTTGCAATGTTATAAATAAAAAGAAATACGAAGCCACCTATGTAAATTGCAAGGTATAAGGCAGAGTCATCAAATATATTTTGAGGTGTATCCACCAAGCGCATTAAGGTAGGTGTAAAGGCTATACCTAACACGGTAAGCGCTCCACTTATAACAAGGCTTGCTATAAGCGAGGTTGAGGCGGCCGTTTTAACCTTTTTGTACTCCTTAGCGCCAAAATACTGTGAAATAACCACGCTACACCCTATATTGCAACCAAAGGCAACTGCATTAAATAAATTCACAATTGGATTCGAGGCACCAACAGCCGCAAGCGCCATCTCACCTGCGAAGCGACCTGCTATAACACTATCGGCAATATTATAAAATTGTTGAAAAATAACACTTATAAACAAAGGCAAGGTAAAGCTAAGAAGCACCCTACTGCTTTTGCCTACTGTTAAGTCCTTTACCATTAATCATAACTTCCTATAAAAATAATATATATATTATAATCCAATTTATTATTTTGTAAAGAAGGTTTAATGATTTTGCAAGCTTTTTTAAGTGTAGTAAGTGGCGTTGTTTGGGGTGCGCCTATGCTCATTTTCTTTTTATTTACAGGCCTTCGTTTTTCGGTGAAAAGCAAGTTTTTTCAAATAACAGGCGCAAAGTATATCATAAAAGAGTTCTTCACATCGCTAAAAAGCAACGGTCAAGCACAAGGCTTATCTCAGTTCTCCACAATATGCTCTGTTTTAGGGGCATGTATGGGCACAGGCAATATTGTAGGCGTTGCCACAGCCATTTATTCAGGTGGACCCGGCGTTGTGGCGTGGATAGTAATTTCTGCTGTTGCTTCTATGATGACGGCCTATTCTGAAAACCTTTTAGGCTCCGTATACACACAAAAATACTCCTACAAAAAAAGCTCTATAGGAGCATTTGCATACATAGAAAACGGCTTAGGCATGAAGGGACTTGCTAAAGGCTATGCCATTCTTTTTTTATTAAGTGCTTGTGGTATGGGAAATATGGCACAAAGCAATTCTTTAACACAAGCGCTGTGCAGCAATTTCAAGCTTTCAAATACCGTTGTTTCTTTAATCTCCGCTATCCTTACCCTTTTAATTATTGCAGGTGGTTTAAAAAGAATATCGAGGCTACAAACGGCATTAGTTCCCTTTGCAACCGTTTTTTATTTTATTCTATGCTTTTTAGTTTTAATTAAATTCCGAGAAAATATAATACCTGCCATAATTATGATATTCAAAGAAGCATTTACACTTAATGCCCTTAAAGGCTTTGGTATGTATAAGGCTATTCGTTTCGGAGTGGCAAGAGGCGTTTTTTCGAACGAGGCAGGTCTGGGTTCATCAACCATACTTCACGCACAGGCATCCTCTCAAAGACACGAGGTACAAGGAATTGCTGCCATAATTGAAATATTTATTGATACTGTTTTTATGTGCAGCCTTACTGCGTTAGTTATTCTTGTAAGCACAAACATATACGAAAACAAGCTTTTTGGTGCTCAGCTTTCTGTTAGCGCATTTGCGAAAATAGGAGCAATAGGCAGTAACGGTGTATCTGTACTTACCTCTGTCTTTGCGTTTATGTCCCTTTGCAGCTACGCATTTTATGCCGAAAAAAGCATTGAATATTTGTTTAATGATAAAAAAAGCAGATGCTTTAAATACATATATTCAATCTTAGTATTTATAGGTGGTATAAGCTCCTCCCAAAGCATATGGCTTTTTGCCGATATATGCAACGGTTTAATGGCATTGCCTAACCTGTTTGCACTCAACTGTTTATACAAAGAAATTGATTTCCCTATAACAAAATGAGGCTGCAAAAAACTTACGCTTTTTTACAGCCCCTTTACTGATTTTAAAAACTCACTCTTCTCTTATGTAGTAGCTGTTTGGCACTTGCCCAACAATAATTGTTTCTACAAGTATAATAGTTTCATCCACGCTTTCGTTTAAATGGCAAAGTCCCATATATGCGTGTGCCGAAGCCTCTACGTTTAAATATATAATATGCCTTGTTTGGTTAATACCTGCACTATGAAATTCAGAAATAACATCTGTAACGGCAAAGCCGTATATAGTTGCAGGCACATCAATGCAAGCGCCTCTGCCATTAAAAAATGAGCCACCGATTATTGAGCCTATCGGCACAGGCACAACAGTTTCGGTAAAATTTGAAAGCTTATCGGAGCAACCATCGGAAATATCTGCCTTATAGCCGTTAATACAAGTGCTGTTTAACGTAATGGCGGCAATTGTACCATCTGCATTTCGCTCAATATTCACCATATCACCATAGCGCACACCTAACTGGTCTACCATATCATTCACTGTACCATCTAAAACATTGGAAAGTGTATTTTTCAAAGCGTTACCACCCACTGTACGGATAATGGGTCTTAAACGCATATCACACAAAACACCAATAATACAAAAAACCATAAAAAGCGCTATAGCTCTAAATACAATTGTTTGACGCCTTGCCTTAAACACAAGACGCTTTGCCTTTACAGGTGGTGCCCTGAAGCGAGGCTTAAAATACAGCTTAATCATATAATCACCTATATATTATATGTGCAATTTACTAACGTGATTATACATATTAAATTCAAAAAAATAAACGAGCATAAAAACAGCCCGAGAGTTTCCTCTCGAGCTGTTAGTTTTAATTTAGTTTACTTACTTTTTAATGAGTAAGCCTGATTCGTAGCCACTGTATCTGCCAGAATCAACTGCTCTTACAGTATATCTGTAGTAGCCTGTTGCATTCTTAACAGATGTATCAACATAGCTTGTGCCTGTAACTGTTGTTACGTAAACCCAAGACTGACCTGCGCCACGACGGTATACTCTGTAAGCATCTGCACCATTAACAGCGCTCCAGTTAACCTTTACGCCGTTTGAGGTTTTAGCAATACCCTTTAAGTGAGGTGTTGCTACAAATCTTGTTAAGAGACCATCCTCAAAGTAGCTGTAGTAGCCATCGATAGCTCTTACTGTGTATCTGTAGTAGTTACCTGAATTGTTCTTAATAGAGGTATCTGTATAGCTTGTAACAGATGCGCCTACAGTTGCAATACACTTCCAGGTTTCACCTACGCCACGGCGATAAATCTTGTATGACTTAGCGTTGCTGATGGATGTCCAAGAAATCTTAACGCCTGAAGCGATATTTGAAATACCTGTTAAGTGTGGAGTATTTACTCTCTTGATATAAAGGCCGTTTTCAAATCCACTGTAGCCTGCATCGTTTGTAGCTCTTACGGTATATCTCCAATACTTGCCTGTTTCTGCCTTAGAGTCAACAAACGTTGTACCTGTAACAGTTGTAAGGTAAGTCCAGGATTTTTCACCTGCGCCACGGCGATATACTCTGTATGCCTTTGCGCCATCAACTGCTCGCCAGGTAAGAACAAGACCTTCATTTCTGTTCTTGAGGAGAAGAAGCTTTGGTGTTGCCGGCTTTGAAGCAACCGGTGTATTTGTGTTACCTGAACCACCTTCAGGTGTAATAACTGTACCACCCGGGTTAGATGGGTTTTGTGTATTCTTATCACCACAAACTGTGCAAGTACCGTTTTCGTACTTGTGGCCTGTTGCAGGTATTTCTGTAACTGTGCCTACAAAGCTGTTACATACTGCACACCACTGACCTGTTTTACCAGGCTTTGTACATGTTGGGTTTACAGTTGCAGTAGCTGTTTGTGGGTGTGTACCTGTTGTTGTTTCAACATAAGCATCACCACAGTTGCTACATGTGTACTGAACCTTACCGTTTTCAACGCAAGTTGCTTTCTTAATTTCAACTGCAACATAGTTGTGACCAAGCTTTGTAAGAATCTCTTTTTCTTCGTAGAGACAGCCTGTATTTGTACATTTATAAATCTTTTCGCCATCTTCTGTGCAGGTTACAGGCTTTGTTACTGTGCCTGCATCCATTTTATGACCGAGTGCTTTAATTTCTTCATCGTAGTATTCAAGACAGCCTGCATTCTGGCAAGAGTAACGCATTGTACCCTTGCTATCACAAGTAGCAGGTGAAATAACCCTACCTGCATCGAAATTGTGCTTTAATGCAGGAATTGTCTTTGTATAAGACTCCTTACAGCCTTCTCTCTGGCAAGTGTATGTCATAACACCATCTGTATCACAAGTAGCATCTGTTGTAACAACACCTGCATCATAGTTATGACCGAGTGCATCTGTTTCCTTAGTTTCAGCAACATCGCCACAACCTGAGCAAACGAGCTCATCTAAGCCTTTATCGAGGCAGTTTGGCTCAACCTTTGTTTGCCAAACCTGACCTGCTACGTGGGTAATCTCTGTTGCTATACCACGAGCCTTTGCATATACAATACCCTGTGAATCGCAGTTGCCTTTGATAATAATATTGGTTGCACAATTGTTAAATGCATTTGCACCAATCTGCATTACACTGTTTGGAATAGTTACTTTTGTGATGCCCTTGCAACCAATAAACGCATCGTCTGCAATAGCTGTTGTTGTATGCCAAACTGCAACCTCGCCCTTTTTACCTGCCGGGCAAAGCATAAGAGTGTTAAGTCGTACGTCGTAAAGAACACCATCAACGCTGAAGTAGAAATCATTTTTGTCATCTACGTTAATAGCTGTAAGAGCATTGCAGTTTGTGAATGCACCCTTTTCGATGCTTTCAACATCCTTAGGGATGTAGATTTCTTTAAGTGATGTACCGTCGAAAGCAGAGTCGCCAATAACAGCAATGCTTTCAGGAAGTGTGATTTCGGCAAGAGCTGCACAATCCATAAACATTGCATAGCCGATTTCAAGGCAACCGTTACCAAGGTCAACTGTTGAAAGGTTATCGCAAGAATAGAATATGTTTGTACCTACCTCGCCATTATCAAGTCCGCCGTAAATTTCAACGTATTTGAGAGCGTTACAATCATAGAAAGCAAAGTTGCCGATTGTTTTGATTGAGCCTGTTACTACAGTTTCAAGTGCAGGACACTTCTGGAACGCATAAGCCTCAATTGTGCCAAGGTTGAAGTAAATGTATGCTTCCCTAAGCTTTGGCATTTTTGCAAATGAACCGTTTGTAACAGTTGTTGCTTTGTCTGTAAAGGTTACAGTTTCAATTAATGCTTTGTGGTCGCCCCATTCGTTAGCGTCAACATCAGCTAAAACATAGAGGTCATATTTATCAGTAACAAACCAAGTAAGGTTTTGAATGTTTCCGTTTTCATCAACGTAAGCACCATCGTTTGTATCAATGATATTATCGAAAGCTGTTGTTGTTACTACGAAAACCTTAAAGTGGTTTGGATGGTCCTCTGTGCACCATTCATTCTGACAGGTATATGTAAATTCGCCATCTTCGTGTACTGTTGGGTATTTTGTGTAGGAACCTTTATCGTAATTATGGCCTGTTGCAGGGATTTCTGTTTTCTCTACGTGACCACAACCGTTTTCACAAGTCTGCTCGTAATAGCCTGCCTCTTCGCAAAGAGGAGCTTTCACCTGATTCTTTGCACCAAGCTTATGGCCTGTTGCAGGAAGAATCTCTTCGTATGAAGCAGTACATGCTAAATCTGTACATTTGAATACTTTTTTACCTGTAGCTTCACAAGTAGGCTCAAGTGTAACTGTACCGTTATCGTAAGAGTGGCCTGTTGCGGGGATGTCGTAATCCTCGTGGTAGTAACAGCCTTCGTTCTGGCAAGAAAATCTTCTCTTACCATTGGTATCGCAGGTTGGCTCCTGAAGAACTACGCCACCATCCATATTGTGGCCTGTTGAAGGAAGAACCTCTGTATAAGAATCGATACAGCCATCGTGCTCACAGGTAAAGGTTACAATACCTGTTTCTGTGCAGGTTGGTTTCTTTGTAACTACGCCTGCATCATAGCTATGACCGAGTGGGTCAATAAGCTCAGGTGCACCCTGGATTGTACCACAAACTGAACAAGTTGGTGTTTTTTCACCGTGATTTGTACAGTCAGGCTCTTTAGTAATATTCCACTCTACCTCACCGGCATGTGTAATTTCTGTATCAATGCCGAAAAGCTTAGCAAACTCTGCTGCATAAGCATTGCAAAGAGTTTTAATAACAAGAGTATCTGCACAGCCGTTAAATGCTGTTACATCGATTTCTGTTACAGATGCAGGAATAGTAACTGATGCAACGTTTGTGCAACCAAGGAATGCATTTGCCTCAATGCTACTTGTGCCTTCAGCCACAGCAACATCACCTGTTTTACCTGCAGGGCAAGTAATAAGTGTTTCTAAGCCTGCTGTGTAAAGAACACCGTCAACACTCTTATATGCTGTGTTACCGGCAGCAACGTTAATTGCTGCAAGTGCTGCACAGTTTGCAAAAGCGCCTGCTTCGATAAGCTGTACGCCGTATGGAATATCAATAACAGAAATCGCTGAACCATTGAAAGCGTTTGCGCCGATTTCCTTAAGCGATGCACTTAAAGTAACAGCTGAAAGGTTTGAACAGCCTGCAAAAGCAGATGCACCGATTTCTTCAACTGTATTTGGAACAGTTAATGCTGTAAGTGCTACGCAATCCTCAAATGCATGTGCGCCGATTTCCTTTACGCTTTCAGGGAAATCAACTATTGTAGCAAGTGATGAACAGCCGTAGAACATCCAATTACCGATTGTTTCAATACCTGAAGTAAAGGTTACCTCTTCAAGAGAAGAACATCTACCAAAGATATATGAACCAACCTTCTGTACGCTATGACCGATATAAGCTGATTTTATACCTGACTCGTAGAAAGCATAATCGCCTAACTCCGTAACACTGTCAGGGATAACGATATCAGCAACAGCTGAACAGCCCTCAAATGCGTGTGCCTCGATAATTTCAACACTATCAGGAAGAGCAATTGTTGCAAGAGCTGAGCAATCCTCAAACATACCGTAGCCGATTTTTGCTACACCGTTTGGAACCTCTACTAAAACAAGTGAGCTACAGCCTTTGAAAATGTTCTTACCCACGTTCTTGAGAGATGCGCTAAGCTTTACTGTATTAAGATCAGTACAGCCATAGAAAGCGTAGTCTTCAATAGTAGAAACCTTATTAGGTAAATTAATCTCCGTAAGTGCTGTACAGCCGTCGAATGCGTGTGCACCAATCATCTGTAAGCTAGCTGCTGCTTCTTTAAAATTAACAGTTTTGAGGTTTTCACAGCCATAGAAGGCATTGCCCGGTATAGCCGTTACCCTACAAGGAACCTCGGCAGTTTGACCTTTAAGGATAACTGCCTCAATGCTGTCGGAGTATTTTGCCCAAGGCACTCCATCAACATTATTGTATAGGTAAAGTACGCCGTCGTCGTACAACTCCCACGCAGTTATTCTGTCGTTAGGATCCTCTGCGCCTTCGGTATCAGGAGTAGCGCCTGATGCCACGAGATTTGCTGCAAATGATACTACTGAAAGACAAGACATTGAACTCAGTACAAGCAATGCAGCGAGAAGGAACGATAAAACCTTTGTTCGCTTCACATAAAACACCCTTTCGAATAAAACTTGACGAAATAAATTCATCCGGACAGTATTATACTTATACTTATAATACTACATAATCCATTTTAGTATAATTATGCCATTTTGTCAACGATAAAAAGTAATATTTTTATATAAAAAAGTAATGAATATATGCACAAAGCACCTCGACTTTATAAGTCAAGGTGCTTTAGGTTTTTATCGCATTATTTCGAGGCGTAACCAAGCTCAAATGCCTTAATGTTAAGCTCAAGGAACTTCTGTGGAACACAGGCCTTGACTGCTTCGAGCCAAACCTCTTTTGGTATATCTGTGCTTTTTGCCATTGCGCCTATAAGCACAACGTTTACAGCCTTTGGTGAGCCTGCTTCTACTGCAAGCGGAAGTGCATCAAGCTGCTGAACCTGCACACCTGTAGCTTCGAGTGCAGAAAGAACGTTCTGTGGATATTGGCAATCACCTATTACTACAGACATAGGGTCAATTTGCTGTACGTTTACAACAACCTTACCCTCAGGCTTAAGGCAAGAAAGCCATCTTGCCGCCTCAAGCTGTTCAAAAGCGAGAATTAAATCTGCCTCGCCCTCGCCTATTACAGGTGAATAAACCTTTTCGCCATATTTAATGTACGTTACAACCGAGCCACCACGCTGACTCATACCGTGTACCTCTGAAACCTTTACATCGTACCCTTGTGCAAGGAGTGCACTACCTAAAATACGGCTTGCAAGGAGAGTACCCTGTCCGCCAACGCCGACTATCATTATAGCTTTATTCATAATTACTCTCCTCCTTATTCAATAGCGCCAAACTTGCAAAGCTGTGAGCAGACATTGCAGCCAAGGCACTGTGTAAAGTCAATTTCTGCCTTGCCATCCTTCATACTAATTGCAGGACAGCCTATTTTCATACACATTTTGCAGGATTTACATTTATCCTTATTCACCTTAAGCGGTGGGTTGTGCTTAACAGTTTTAAGAAGTGCACAAGGTCTTCTTGATATTACAACTGCAGGTGCATCAAGTGAAAGCGCCTTGCTGATTGTTTGGTAGCACTCGTCAAGGTTGTACGGGTCAACAACAAAAACGTTTGGTATACCAACAGCCTCGCAAAGCTTCTCAAGGCTGACTGCTGCTGCAGGCTCACCCTTAATATTGAAGCCTGTGGTCGGGTTTTGCTGGTGTCCTGTCATACCTGTAATGCTGTTATCAAGAATAATTGTAACGGAATTACTGTTGTTATATGCAATATCAATAAGGCCTGTTACACCTGAATGTATAAAGGTAGAGTCACCAATAACAGCAACACACTTTTTAGCATTATCCGGGTCTGCAAGGTTTCTGCCGTGAAGACCTGAAACACTACCACCCATACAAAGCACGGTATCCATCATACCAAGAGGCTTCGCAACGCCAAGTGTGTAGCAGCCGATATCACCACTAACAGTAACGTTTAGCCTTTTAAGTGAATAGAAAAGTCCTCTGTGAGGACAGCCTGCACAAAGCACAGGTGGTCTTGCAGGGATTTCTACGTCTGCTTTAAGAGAAGCAGTAGCTTCACCTAAAACAACCTTTTTAATAAGTCCCTGTGAATATTCACCCTGGAGAGTGAACTTCTCTTTTCCTATAACATCCAAGCCAAGCTTTTTGCAATGAGTTTCGATATAATCATCGAGCTCCTCAAGCACGTAAACTGTTTCGCATTCCTTGCAGAAATCTTCAATAAGCTTTGCAGGGAGTGGATAAACACAACCTAATTTAAGGTAAGATGCTTTATCACCTAACGCTTCTTTTGCGTACTCATAGCAGATACCTGCTGTAATAACGCCGATTTTTTTGTCGTTATACGCAACAGAGTTCAAGCCGTTTTCAACAGCCTCTGTTTCACAATATTCAATCTGCTTAAGAATTCTATCCTCAACAACAACGTGCTTGCCCTTTGCATTTGCAGGCACCATAACGTATTTCTGCGGATTCTTTTCGTATGACTTAAGACCATTATCTACTCTCTCACCTACCGTAGCAAGGCTTCTTGAATGGGCAACTCTTGTTGTAAGGCGAAGAAGCACAGGTGTATCGAAGCGCTCTGAAAGCTCGTATGCAAGCTTTGAATACTGTAAGCATTCCTCAGAATCTGATGGCTCAAGCATCATAATTTTTGATGCCTGTGCATAATGACGGCTATCCTGCTCATTTTGTGATGAATGCATACCCGGGTCATCTGCAACAACAATAACCATACCTGCATTTACACCTGTATAGCTTGATGTAAAAAGTGGGTCGGCAGCAACGTTAAGACCAACGTGCTTCATACCACAGAAGGAGCGTGCGCCTGCAACGGCTGCACCGAACGCAACCTCGCAAGCAACCTTTTCATTAGGTGCCCATTCACTTGTAATTTCGGGGTATGTAGAAATGCACTCGGTTACCTCTGTGCTGGGTGTGCCAGGGTAGCTTGATGCAACCCTGCAGCCACCCTCGTAAAGACCACGGGCAACGGCCTCGTTGCCTAATAAAAGCTTTTTCATATATCTTACCTCTTAATTTTTATTAATCTCGTTTTGTTTAGCAACAACACTTTCGCCACAGTACATTTGACGAAGCTTTGGCTTTTCGATTTTGCCTGTTGGATTACGTGGTACCTTTGCAAGAATAATCTTTCTTGGACGCTTGTACCTTGGCAAATCGTAGCAGAAATCGTTTATTTCGTCCTCAGTAAGGCTGTAGCCATCCTTAACCTCTATAATTGCTGCTGCAATTTCACCCAAACGGGTATCGGGCAAGCCGATAACGGCAACGTCCTTAACTGCCTCGTGCTTACGTATAAAGTCTTCAATCTGTACAGGATAAAGGTTTTCGCCACCTGAAATGATAACGTCCTTTTTACGGTCAACAAGGAATATAAAGCCATCTTCATCCTCTTGAGCCATATCGCCTGTAAAGAGCCAACCGTCACGCAAAACATCATTAGTTGCATTCTCATCTTTATAATAGCAAAGCATTACGCCGGGGCCTTTAACTGCAAGCTCACCAACCTCACCCTTTGGCACACAGTTGCCGTTTTCATCGCAGATTTTAACCTCCCAGCCATAGCCTGCCTTACCGATTGCACCAACCTTATGCACGTTTTCCATACCTAAATGCACACAGCCGGGGCCGATAGACTCGCTTAAGCCGTAGTTTGTATCGTATTTATGGTGTGGAAAAACATCGAGCCAACGTTTAATAAGGCTTGGTGGAACAGGCTGTGCGCCTATATGCATAAGTCTCCATTGAGAAAGCTGATATTCGGATAAATCAATTGCGCCACTGTCGATAGCATCGAGAATATCCTGCGCCCAAGGCACAAGAAGCCACACAATGGTACATTTTTCTTCACTTGCAGTTTTTATAACAACCTCAGGCTTTGTACCTTTAAGAAGCACTGCTTTACTACCTGCCACAAGTGAGCCGAACCAGTGCATTTTAGCACCTGTGTGGTAAAGAGGTGGAATGCAAAGAAAAACATCATCCCTACCCTGCCGGTGGTGATTTTGCTCTGTTAAGGCTGCATGCATAAGAGCCTTGTGAGCGTGGAGAATAGCCTTTGGAAAGCCTGTTGTACCTGATGAAAAATAAACTGCTGCTTCATCCTCATCACTAATGCTTATTGATGGGTCGTGAGAAGAGCAGTAGGTAACTAATCTGTCATAGCTCTCTGCAAAGGTTGGACAGTCCTCACCAACGTAGAAGGTGTATTTAATATCGGGAATTCTGTGGGCAATCTCTTCAACACGGCCTGTAAACTCGGGACCGAAAACGAGAACGTCGCTATCGGAAAGCTTAAGGCAATATTTAATCTCATCTGCCGTATAACGGTAGTTAAGAGGTACTGCTAAAGCACCTGTTTTGAGAATACCGAAATAAATGGGCAACCATTCAATTCCATTCATAAGGAGTATTGCTACCCTGTCGCCCTTTTTTATACCTCTTGAAAGAAGAAGGTTTGCAAAACGATTTGCACGTTTATCGAACTCGCCCCAGGTAAGCTCTGTCCTGCCAACGTTGAAGGGGTTTGTTTCAATAAGAGAATACTCTCGCCAGGTCTGACGGCTTTTCTCTTGAATTTCAGGGTTGATTTCTACAAGCGCTACCTCGTTTTTATAATTTTTCGCATTGTTTACGAGAAATTCTGTAATAGGCACTTTTTTCATTCCTTTATACTTTTATTTTTTGTGATAACTGCAACTCAAAACAAAACTCGCCCTCTGTTACCAAAGGACGAAGTTTAACTGTGTTACCACTGTTATCGACCAAACATTACCGAAAATTATATCATATTACAAATAACAATGTCAACTTATACTTTTGTATGTTATATTGTATCAAGATAACCCGAAACATCGAATTCTTCTGTAGAGCTACCATTTTTTAAATACAACGGATGGTGTGGGTGTCCTTTAACAGAGCGCTTGCCTACCGTGTACCATTTAGCCCTGTATTCGTTACCGATTTCCACCATTTCCTTCACGCAGGCTACAAGATAAGGTCTTTTCTCTATTATAGTACCCCAGGCTGCCCATACAGCAGGCGTATGTCCCTCGCCGTATGAGGATAAAACGTAGCGAAAGGCCTGCATATTTTCTTTATGTAAGCACTCGTTGAAGCAACCGTCCATATCCTCGGGACGTGTTGCTCTTTGAGCATAAACGTTAAACATAATAAAGCTATCGTACCCGTTAAAGCGTGCTGTACGCTCAACGGATTTAAGGGTATTATCTAAATCATCCGGCTTTGCTGTGGAAGGGTTTATTCCTATACAAATCAAGGGATTTTCACCCTTTGTACCTAAAATATAACGGTACTCTGTATACGCATTAGGCACATAGAGCCATTTGCTTCTATCGTACTCAAAGGAGCCCTCACTTTCCGTTGCCAAGGCTGCCTCAAAGGATATAATTTCTAAATTATTTGTTTCACACTGTGGAATATGCATTTTCATCACCTCTTTAATTATATCTGCTCTTATGCCCGGTTTCAATAATTATTTTTACATTGCTTTAATATACTTTATAAAATCTTATTTTTCTTGACTATTCTTACTTACTTTTATATAATTATTATGTTGAATTATGACGTTTTGTCAAAGGAGAGATAATATGTTTTATTCTATGAATATTGCAGGGCTTGACAGACAGCTTCCTCTTTGCCCACTTAACGAAAAGCTTATGATTGCAGGCTTTGTTATGTTTGGTGACGCAGAGCTTACCGTTGCCTGCGCACAGGAGCTTCTAAAAAAAGCACCTGAATTCGATTACATAATAACTGCAGAGGCTAAGGGTATTCCCCTTGCACACGAAATGTCTCGCCAAAGCGGCAAAAAATACTTTGTTGCAAGAAAAAAGCCAAAGCTTTATATGACAGGTGTTTTTGACGTTACTGTTAACTCCATCACCACCGAGGGCGAGCAGCACCTGCACCTTGATACTGCAGAGGCTGAGCAGATGAAGGGAAAAAAAGTTATAATTGTAGATGACGTTATATCTACAGGCGAAAGCCTTAAGGCTGTAGAAAAGCTTATTGAAATGGCAGAGGTTGACTACGTTGGTGCTCTTGCCGTTTTGGCTGAGGGCGATGCTGCAGAGCGCAAGGACATTATTTTCCTTGAGAGACTTCCTTTATTTGACTCGGAAGGAAACGTATTATAATGGCAGGAATACTTTATGTTGTTGGCACGCCTATAGGCAATTTGGGCGATTTTTCGCCACGTGCCGTAGAGGTGCTTTCAAGCGTTGATTTTATTGCCGCAGAGGACACACGAGTTACTATAAAGCTACTCAACCACTTCGGCATAAAAAAGCCTATGGTAAGCTACTATGAGCATAACCGTACCGAAAGAGGCGCCGTACTTATAGAGCGTATGCTTAACGGAGAAAACTGTGCCCTTGTTTCCGATGCAGGTATGCCTATAATTTCTGACCCGGGCGAGGATTTAACCCTTCGCTGCCACGAAAACGGCATACAGGTTTGCGCTGTGCCCGGACCCAGTGCATTTGTTACTGCACTCGCAATTTCGGGTATGCCGTCGGGTAGGTTTACCTTCGAAGGCTTTCTTTCAGTTTCAAAACCAAGCAGAAGAAAGCACCTGGAGGAGCTTGTAAACGAAAAAAGAACTATGATTTTTTACGAGGCCCCTCACAAGCTTTTGGCAACCCTTGAGGATATGCTCGCCTACTTTGGCAACCGTAACATTGCTTTAGTTAAGGAGCTTACAAAAATACACGAAACTGTTGAAAGAACAACCCTGCTTGATGCTTGTACAAAATATAAAGAGATTGCTCCCAAGGGAGAATTTGTGCTTATTGTTGAAGGCAAGCCTGAAGAGGATGAGCCTGTTATCACCTTGGAGGTGGCTACCAAAATGGCTGCAGAGCTCGTTGCTAAAGGCTTATCTAAAAACGAAGCAGCAAAAGAGGTTGCCAAAAAAACAGGACTTAAAAAGAGCGACATTTACAAAACACTTCAGGAGTGATTTATATGCTGTTTGGTGTGCAATGGTATTACTGGCTAATACTTTTAGTTGCAATTATAATCGCTATTTTCGCTTGGATTAAAGCTTTATCAGCCTCACGCCTTAGAAAGGAAAGATTGAAAAAAGAGGCAGAAATTTGGAAGCGAGATTACGAGCTACGTGAAAAATACACGGTTTTAACAGAGGAAAAGCTAAAGGAGTGCGAAGACAGCCAGCTTTTACACGCAGTTGCAATGAATATTCAAATACAGCTCGAAAATGCTATTGATATGAATAAAGCATTTATTGAGCTGCCTCAGGAAAAACGCTTTGTTTATACTCTTGAATATTTTGATGAGGATGCTAAGACTTCTCTTTCAAGCTTTTTTAAAAACAACGGTGCTCCCCTGCTACCTAACGTATTGCCTGCCCTTAAGGCTGTTGACGCTCACAAGCTTTTAACCTATGCAGAGCTTTTGTACCCTATGTACGACCCCGACAGCGAGGTTTCCATAGACTACGAGGTTATACAAAAAACAGATGAGCAATTCAAGGAAGTATATGATTCACAGGAATTTTGCAGACTTGTTGCTGTCTATATAAGAAAAAACGCAAACATTTTTATATAAGGAGTAAAACTTATGGCAGTTAAATTTTATTTATCCGCATTTGCAGATGAAGCAGGTGGCGGCATACTTGAGCAAATTGATGCCCTTAAGGCACACGGTATGACTCACCTTGAGCCACGAGGCCTTGACCACGGAAATATTTCACTTTATACCGTGGAGCAGGCAAAGGAATTAAGAAAAATACTTGATGATAACGGAATAGGAGTTTCTGCTATTGGCTCACATTACGGTAAAATCGAAATCACAGATGATTTTGCCCCACATTTTGAAGATTTCAAAAACTGTGTTGAGGTTGCAAACATACTTGGCACACAACGTATAAGAATGTTCAGTTTCTTTTTCACACAGGGACAGAGCCTTACAGAATACAGGGATGAAGTGTTCGAAAGGCTTGATAAAATGTGCACCTACTCATTAGCAAACGGGGTTTGGTGCTGCCACGAAAACGAAAAGGATATTTACGGCGATACTGCAGAGCGTTGCCTTGAAATATACAAAGCCTTTGAGGGCAAGATAAAAGGTATATTCGACCCTTCGAATTTCATACAATGTGGTCAGCAAATTATACCAACCTACGAAATACTCAGAGAGTACATTGATTATTTCCACGTTAAGGATTGCCTTTTTGAGGGTGGCAAGGTAAGACCTGCAGGCCTCGGTGACGGACACATTGTTGAATTGCTTGAAATGTTTGCAAAAGAAAAGGATGGCGAACATTTCCTCACACTTGAGCCACACCTTAAGGTGTTTGACGGACTTTCTGCCCTGGAGAACGAGGGTGGCACTGCAGACCAGCTTAAGGATGATTATACATATCCTACAAACAGGGCTGCCTTTGATGCTGCTGCAGATGCGCTTGATGCTTGCCTTGAAAAAGCAGGCTTGAATGATATTACTGTAAGAGCATAAACTATATATAAAGATAAAAAACAAAGGAGAAAACAAATATGTTTAATCACGATAATCTTAAAGGTAGAGTAGCAGTTGTTACAGGTGGTGGTGGAGTGCTTTGTGGTGGCTTTGCCAAAGACCTTGCAAGACAAGGCGTAAAGGTAGCTGTGCTTGATTTAAGACTTGAGGCTGCACAGCAGGTTGCAGACGAAATAGTTGCAGAGGGCTTCGAAGCGATTGGTGTTGCTTGCAACGTGCTTGAAAAGGAAAGCCTTGAGGCGACAAGAGAGGTTATAAATGCTACCTACGGCACCTGCGATATACTTGTAAACGGTGCAGGCGGCAACAACGCAAAAGGTAACACAACAAAAGAAAAATTCCAGCTTTGCGATTTGGAAAACAAGGCTGAGGATATAAAAACCTTCTTTGACCTTGACCCAAAGGGTATAGAGTTTGTGTTTAACCTTAATTTCCTCGGTACACTTATTCCTACACAGGTTTTCGCAAAGGATATGGTTGGCAAAGAGAATGCTACAATTATCAACATTTCCTCTATGAATTCCTATAAGCCACTTACAAAAATCCCTGCATATTCAGCTGCAAAGGCTGCAGTTTCAAACTTTACACAGTTTATGGCAGTGCATTTTTCAGAGGTTGGTCTTAGAGTTAACGCTATTGCACCCGGCTTTTTCTCAACAAACCAGAACAAAGCACTCCTTTACAACGAGGATGGCTCACTTACACCAAGAAGTGAAAAGATTCTTGCTCACACTCCTCTCGGCAGATTTGGTGTACCCGAGGACCTTACAGGTACACTCCTCTTCTTGGCAGATGAAACCTATTCAAAATTTGTTACAGGCGTAGTTATCCCTGTTGATGGCGGCTTCTCTGCTTACTCAGGTGTTTGATTTGGAAGGTTTAAGAGCTTCATAAATTAAACATTAAAACAATAAAAAAACAACAAATAAACACCATCGAATCGTTGATTCGATGGTGTTTTTGTTTAGTCTATCTTTAATTGTTCAGAGAAATTATTCAGCAGACTCTGTACCCTCTGCAGGAGCCTCTGTTTCTTCTGCAGGAGCCTCTGTTTTTCCAGCCTTCTCAGCCTCGAGAGCTTCCTTGATTCTATTTTTCTCTATAATTTCCTGTTGGATTTTCTTTTGCTTTTTGTTGTAGATTAAGAATGCAATTACGCAAACAATTACAACTGCAACAACAAGAATTATAAATGTGCCTGTTGAACCGCCGCCTGCATCAACAATTGTTACTGTATCGAAGGTGATGTAGTAGCAACCATCAAATGCGTTATCCTCATAGTCGGTAAGGTTACTGTGAACAATAAACTGACGAAGGTTATCACAGGATGCGAAGCTGTAACTACCGATATCACGTGCTTCCTCGTACAGTTCAACTACCTTAATGTTATCGCAATCATAGAAGCTTTCTGCACCGATGTTTACAAAGGCCTTGTGGAACACAACACCTGTAAGAGCATCACAGTTATAGAATGCCTTATCTGCAATGTTAACTATTTTTTCAGGTACTGAATACTCACCTGCTTTACCTGCAGGATAAATTGCGATTGTATCGAATACAGGCTCTTCTTTATTAGATGCAAGAAGAACAACGCCTTCTTCTGAAACGAAGCTTTCGTTACCCTCTGCTACGTTAATTGCTTCAAGAGCAGCACAGCCGTAGAAGGAAACTGCATCAACTGCTGCTACTGTTGCAGGAAGTGTAACCTCTTTAAGAGCTGTACAGCCTGCAAATGCATACTGTTCAATCTCTTCAACGGAGCCTAAATCTACACTATTTAATGCGATACATCCTGCGAAGGCATCTGCAGAAATAACCTTAACTGCTGCAGGAATTACAATCTTTGCAAGCTTTTCACAGCCCTTAAAGGTAGCTGCTTGGATTGTGTCAACAGCAATTGCTGTTGAAAGGTTTACAGTAGCAAGTGCTTTTGAATTAGCAAAAGCGCCTACGCCTATAGCCTTAACTGTATCAGGAATTGTAATAAGTGTAAGACCTGAGCCACTAAATGCATAATCACCAATAACCTCTACAGTTCTTGGAATTGAAACGCTCTTAACCGCTGCATTGCTTACAGCGTATGGAGCAATAGCCTTTGTGCCATCTTTAATAGTTACGTTTGCAACCTCGCCCTTTACCCTGTAAAGAACAGGACCTGCATATACAACACCGTTTTGTGCTGTAAACCAAGCTGTTGAATCAAGAGCCTTATCTGCAATTACCTTAAGGCTTGCAGGGAAGCTGATGACTGCTGCATTCTTTGCAACTGCAAAAGCATTTGCAGCAATTGCTTCTGTGCCGTTAGCAACTGTAACTGCTTTGAGGTTTTTATTTCCTACTACAACAAGAGTTTTACCGTCTGCTGTGTAGATTGATTCGCCAACTGCCTTATAGTTAGGGTTAGCTGCATCAAGTGTAATTTTAGAAAGTGCTGTACAACCGTTAAATGCTGTACCGTTAAAGTGCTTTAAGTATACAGGGAGATTTACTACAACAAGTGCTGTACAGTTTGCAAATGCATTATCACCGATTTTCTCAAGCTTTTTGCCTAAGTAAACGTCTGTAAGGTTTTTATTATCTGCAAAAGCCTCTGTTGCAATCTTTGCAAGACCGTCACCTGTGTTTACACTCTTAAGGCCTGTGCTCTTAAATGCTGCGTTTGCAACTTCTTTAACAGAGTCAGGAAGCTTAATTTCTTCAAGAGCAACACAACCGATAAAGCTTTCTGCGCCGATATATGTAAGTGTATCGGGAAGTGAAATTTTATGAAGGTTTGAATTCTTGAAGGTTGATGGTTCCAGCTTTGTAACCTTACTCATAGTCAAACCGACAACAGCAATCTGTGAGTTCTCAAAAGCAGATGTGCCTATTCTTTCAAGGTTACAGTTCTTTTCAGGAACGGAAATAGCACTAACTGTACTTCCGTAGAAAGCCTTTTCACCGATTTCGTTAACAGACTCCGGAATTTCAAACTTGTCGCCTGCAGCCTTGGTTTGTGGGAAGAATATAAGCTTGGATGCCGATTTGTTGTAAAGCACGCCATCAATCGCTGAAAATTCTTTATTCTTATCTACAACATCAAAGCCCTCGAAGGTTTTGATGTTAAGGAAGGTGTTTGCACCGATAGAAGCCATATTCTTATCGAAAGAAATTGACTTAAGTGACGTACCGTAGAAAGCATAGTCGCCAATATCGGAGATTGTTTCGCAAAGCTTAACCTCGCTAAGAGCAACACAATCCTTAAATGCTTCGTAGCCGATTGCTGCAAGTGTGGAATTTGAGAAATCCATTGCCTTAAGAGAAATACAACCCTTAAATGCACCTGCCTCAACAACACCGAGAGCCTCGTTTATTTCTACTGATTTAAGGTTTACACAATTCTGGAATGCGTAGAGACCGATTTCCTCAACATCGTAGCCCAATGTGAGTGTTTCTATTGTGTCGCAACCGATGAAAGCGCCGTCTTCGATAATTGAAACGCCCTCAGGGATAACAACATCCTTAACAGCACCCTTGTAGGAGTAGAGAATTCTACCCAAGCTGAGAGGACCATCAGGCAATGCATTTTCCCATGCTGTGCCACCGAGAGCATCCTTAGCTACACCCTTGATGTTTTTGTGAACATCAATCTCTTTTAATGAGGTACAGCCTAAGAAGCACTTCTCAGGTACTTCAGTAACAGTATCGGGAATAACGAAGCTTTCAAGAGCAGTACACCCCTCAAAGCAACCAACACCGATTTTTTCGAGAGATTTAATTTTTTTAACCTCTTTAAGTGCAGTACAATTTTTGAACGCACCGTCGCCAAGCTCTGTAATATCGTTGTGGAGCTTAACGGTTACGATTGTTTCGTTGCCTTCAAAGGCACCTGCGCCGATTGAAATAACGCTGAGGCTACCGATTCTTGTTGGAATTTTTACCTCTGTTTCGTTGCCCTTATAGCCAACGATTTGAATAGCTGAATCGCCCTCAACCTTGATATACTCAAGGCTACTGTCTTCATCAAGCTCTTTGTTTAACTCTATTTCTTGTGCTGAGAAGGTTGTTTCTTCATCCTCTGCAAAAACAGAAATAGGTGTTGCGAAAATAAGAGCAAATGTTAAAACAAATGCTAAAATGCCGCAAATTCGTCTTTTAAATGCTGTCATAAAAACGCATCCTTCCAAAATTGTGTTTGCCGTAAAAGATATTATTAACCACTTTACAGATAGAATCATTATAATATAAACGCCCTCGATTGTCAATCTAACCGAGGGCGTTTTAAAACTTTAAAATATACAAAAATTACCGTTTTTTTATGTGTATTATGCTATCGACTTTAATCTGCCTTATACATTTCTGCAGCTCTTACCGTATTTTCTAAAAGCATAGTGATAGTCATTGGTCCTACGCCACCGGGCACAGGGGTAATAAATGCTGCCTTTTCAAAAACATCATCGTAGCAAACGTCACCGCAGAGCTTACCCTCTGCATTCCTGTTCATACCAACATCTATAACTACTGCACCTGGCTTTACCATATCTGCAGTAACAAAGTCTGCCTTACCTACTGCCGCAACAAGTATATCGGCTGTGAGGCACTCCTCCTTAAGGTTAACTGTGCGGGAGTGACATACCTCTACTGTGCCGTTTTCTTTTAACAGAAGCATTGCCATAGGCTTACCTACAATATTGCTCCTGCCGATAACAACACACTTTTTACCTGCCACAGAAATATTGTAGTATTTAAGCATTTCCATAATACCTGCAGGTGTACAAGGTAAAAATGTGTAGTCACCTATCATAATATGCCCTACGTTAAACGGATGGAAAGCATCAACATCTTTTTCGGGACAAACAGAATTAATAACAGCCTGCTCATCTATATGCTTTGGCAAAGGCAGTTGGCAAAGAATACCATCCACCCTTTCATCAGCATTAAGCTTATCTATAAGTGCTAAAAGCTCCTCCTGTGTGGTTTCCTCAGGGAGTGCATACTCAAAGGATGCAACACCTATTTCCGCACATCCCTTTTTCTTATTATTTACGTAAACTCTTGATGCGCTGTTATTACCTACTATAATTACAGCGAGTCCTACGTCAATACCATTTTTTTTAAGCGCTGCTACACGACTCTTAAGTTCTTCCCTCTTTGCCTGTGAAACAAGCTTACCACTAATAATTTCAGCCATCGTTATTCTCCTTTTTGGGTGCAGCCCCTTTTGCTGCTTGTGCTTTTTCTGCCTTGATTTCGCTTATAAGCTTACCTGCATCAGGTGGAAAATAATCTATACCTTCAATAGGCTTCGGATTTTTCTTTACGCTGATAAGCTTAACAATTAAAGTAATCAAGCACACAACAACGATTGCAAGTGAGAGCACCTGCGAAACTCGTATATCTGTTGAGCCGATATAAAGGCTATCTGTACGCAGGCCTTCAAAAATCGCTCTGCCTGTGCCGTACCATATGCCGTAGCAAAGGAAAAGCTGGCCACTGAATTTTCTGAATTTTTTAAGTATTAGATATAAGAGGCCAAAGCCTACCATACACCACGCAAATTCGTAGAAAAACGTGGGGTGTACAAACAAATTGTTTTGCTCTATAAACCCTGCAATATCGGGAAGCCCCTCTAAGCCGTATTTATCAGGATGGGCCGCAATGTATGAAACCACCTTATCACTCATCATACCATAATTGCCGTTTGTGAAAACGCCAAAGGCCTCTTGGTTTGCGTAGTTACCCCATCTACCAATGCCCTGACCAATTAAAAGGCTCATACCTGCCAGGTCAAGCAGATTTAAGAAATTCAGCTTTTCAAGCTTACAGGTAATAAAGGCTGCTAAAATGCCACCTATAATACCACCGTATATAGCAAGTCCACCATTCCAAATCTCAAATATTTCTACAGGGTTGAGCTTATAATAATCCCATTGAAATATTACGTAATATGCCCTTGCACCTATTATACCACCAAAGGTACCATAAATGAGCACGTCTACCATTTTTGAAAGATTCATTCGCCAGGTATAGGCAATTCTGCCACCAAAAAGTGCAGCAAGTGTAAAGCCCAAGGCAATTATAACGCCATACCACCTGATTTGAATAAGGCTTGTGCCTACATTAAATTCGCAGAGAACAGATGAAACGTCAAAGCTTGCTTCAATCCCACCAAAGCTTACCCTTGCAAAATCTGCAAACCACTCCATAAAAACACTCCTATGTACAGGCGCAAAGCACCTGTTTACTTATTACAAATTACAGATAACACTGCTTTATCCTCATCAAAGGAATTTAAAAGCACCTCGTTAACATAATCTAACGTAAGTGATTTTATAAATTCAAATTCAGAGAAAAGCTCTTCATTTTCAAAGTGAGAAACAATAAGGCTGTTTGCCACAACATCGACATCAGAAAAGGCTCTTACTGTTTTTCCATACTGCTTTTTTCGTGCAATTTCAAAATCTTCGGCAGAAATAAGTTCTTTTTTCATAGCCGTAATTCTTGCTTTAATCCTTTGGGCAACGGTTTTTGGATCCTTTGACTCACCTGAGAATATAACAGCAGCATAGTTGTATCCGTTAAAGTACTCTGTTGAGAAGGTGTTATTTACAAGCCCCTCATCAAGAAGCTCCTTGAAAAACGGTGACATTTGACCTGCCAAAACATCGAGAATAATAGTTTTTGCAATCTCCTCCTTCAATGACCTGTCTGGAGTTTCGTAGAACTCCTTGTAGCCAAAGCAGAAGGTAGGTGTTGCAACGGGAAGCGTTGTTTCAACGTAAGGTGCAACGATAGCTTCAGGCTCCTGCTCAAAGGCTCTTTCAACGGTTACAGGCTCATCTGCTTGCAAAAGTCTATCTGCCACCTCAAGCACCTCTTCAACTGTAGTGTTACCTGCTACAGCAAGCGCCATATTTGAAAGGTTATAGAAGGTATCATAGCAAGAAAAAAGCATATCTGCCGTAATTTGTGCAATGGAATCCTTTGTGCCTGCTATATCAATTTTTACTGAATGCTTGTGATACATTGCGCCAAGCATATTGAAAAGGCACTCCCATTCAGGTGAATCCTTATACATATCAATTTCTTGACCGATAATCCCCTGCTCCTTACGAACAGTTTCCTCCGTAAAATACGGATGCCTTACAAAATCCAATAAAATTTCAAAATTCTCTTTAAAATGACCTGTGCAGGTAAAAAGGTAGCAGGTTCTGTCAAAGCTTGTGTATGCATTGGCAGAGGCCCCTGTTTTTGCATAGCGCTGAAATGCATCAAGCTCTTCACTTTCAAAAAGCTTATGCTCAAGGAAATGTGCCGTACCTGCAGGAATTTCTGTAAATTCTGCCCTGTCGCTTCTCTTAAATCGTGTATCTATAGAGCCGTACTTTGTGCCGAAAACTGCATAGGTAGAGGCGTACCCCTCTTTAGGATAAACAAAAATCTTCAAGCCGGATTTATGCTCTACTGTATAGTAGCCTTCGTCAAGAATGTCGTTTTTAGTATAAACTATTTTATTTTCACTCATTGCATTTCACCTTCTCCCACTGTGCCCTCAAGCATAAATACTGTATCGAGAGTAACGTCCTTAGCAGCCTTAATGATATCCTCACGTGTCACTGCTTTAAAGGCATCAATAAATACCTCCGGTGCTAAATACTCACCTGATACACATTGTGATGAATACCAGCCTTCAAGAGCTTCTGCGCTGTCTGTAACGCTTTTAAAGCTATCCTCAAGAGCTCTTATAGAGGCCTCTATATCAGAATCGCTGAAATTGCCTTTTTTTATTTCTTCAAGCTGTTCGAGGATGGCATTTTTTGCCCTTTCCTCGTTATAGCTTTCTATGCCCGATTGAACAAACATAATACCCTTTGCACGAATCATTCTTGCTGAACAATAATAGCAAAGGCTCATTTTTTCACGTACAATTGTAAAGAGCTTTGAGTGTGGGCTACCACCAAATAAATCAACCATTACCCTTCTTGCAGCGTAATTGTCGTTAGCATTGCTCATACCTAACCTAAAGCCCATAACAAGCTTACCTTGTTTAACTGCCTCCTGCTCCTTTACATACTGCACATCCTCTGCAGCCTCTACAAAAAGCGTTGAGCAGCTATCCACACTACGTGAAACCTTAGAAATATAGCCCTCGAAAAGCTCCTTAACGTAAGCCACGTTTGTGTTTCCGCTTACACAAACCGATATTTTTGCTGTGCTTAAAAGCTCAAGGTATGCATCATAAAGCGTAGCAGGTGTAATAGACGTAATTGTTTCTATATCACCAAGGCGATGTATACCGTACGCCTCATCGGCAAACATAATTTCCTCGCATTTATTTTTTGCATAGGTGCGCTTATCACTCTGCTCTGCATAAAGGCGCTCGCAAAGTATTCTTTTTTCGCCCTCAACCTCCTCTGCGCAGAAAACACCGTTTTCAAGCTTGGGGTTAAATATTATTTCAAACAAAAGCTTACTGCACTCTGCTGCAATTTCTTCACCATCAAGGGCAAATCTGTCATCTATACAAGCAATTGCAAACTTTATAACGTGACTTTCACCAATTTTAGAAACCTCTGTTACAAGCTCTGCGCCGTAAAGCAAAGCAAGCTTTCTCTCAATATGCGCAAGTGTTGGATAGCTTGCTGAGGCACGGTCAAGCACGTTAGGTACCAAAGCGTAAAAAGCTGCCTTTTCACTCAAGGGCACAGCAAAGCTTACAGATACACAAGATGACTTAAAGCTTTTTGACGTTATTGTGCAAAGCTCTGCACCCTGAGAAACAGGGGTTTTGTTAAATTCAAAATTCATTTTATCACATCCGAAAATCATTTTTAGATACATTAACATTTATATTACCATATTTATACAAAGGTTTCCATAGTTTTTTTTGTAAATAGTGCTATTGTTATTTTGTGCAATTTGCTCTTAATATTTCCTGCATTTTTCATACTACAGCGAAGGATTTATCATTGACAAAACCTAAGCTCTATGATAATATATTTCAGTTGTAATTTAATGTTATATTAATAATGAAAAAAATTCACAGGCTTGTGGGCACAAGGCCCATTGGCAAATGCAATTATTTTGAAGGAGAATTCAAATGTCAGGACATTCAAAATGGAGTACAATCAAAAGAAAAAAAGAAAAAATTGACGGTGCAAGAGCAAAGGTTTTTACTAAAATCGGCCGTGAAATTGCTGTTGCTGTTCGTGAGGGTGGCCCGGACCCTGCAGGCAACTCCAAGCTTAAGGATGTTATTGCAAAAGCAAAGGCTAACAACGTACCTAACGATAATATCGAAAGAATAATCAAAAAGGCTGCAGGCGAAGGCGACAGCACAAACTATGAGGAAATCATCTACGAGGGCTACGGTCCTTGTGGCGTTGCAGTTGTTGTTAAGGCACTTACAGACAACCGTAACCGTACTGCAGGTGACGTTCGCCACTATTTTGACAAATTTGGTGGCAACATGGGTACCTCAGGCTGTGTTATGTTTATGTTTGACTATTTCGGTGTTATTATTATCGAAAGAGAAGGCGTTGACGAAGACAAGCTTATGGAGGACGCTATTGAGTGTGGCGCTATAGACTTCATTACGGACGAAGAGGAAATCTTCGAAATTCGTACAGACCCTAACGACCTTGGTGCTGTTACAGGCGCACTTGAGGAAAAGGGCTACAGCTTCGTTAGCAGCGAAACTGCATACATCCCACAGACCTACACAAGAATCGAGGATCAGGACAACATGAAGGGCATGAGCAGAATGCTCGATATGTTCGACGATAACGACGATATTCAAGACGTTTGGCACAACTGGGAAAATGAAGATGAATACGAAGGCTAATTTTAGTTCTATCTATTGATTTTTATTCATAATTGCTATATAATACTTAATAGTTATTAATTTACGCTCAATTCGGTCATGCAACGAGTGGGTCCTGTGCGACGGGGCACCGTGAACCATGTCAGGCGGGGAACCGAGCAGCATTAAGCGGACCGTTCTGTGCGCCACAGTCCGCCTGCTCGTTGTGTGACCGAGTTGAGTGTATTTTTTTAACATAATCCCCTATTCTTACAGGAGTGAGTTTTTTGTACAGAGCTTTATACAGAAAATGGCGACCTCAGGTTTTCTCTGATGTTTCCGGTCAGTCACACATAACCGAAACATTGCAAAACGAAATCGTTACAGGTCGACTTTCACATGCTTACCTTTTTACCGGGTCAAGAGGCACCGGTAAAACCACCTGTGCAAAAATTTTATCTAAGGCTGTAAACTGCCTCAACCCACAAAACGGTAATCCTTGTAACGAATGCCAGATATGCCGCGGCATAGACGACGGCTCTATACTTGACGTAACTGAAATAGATGCTGCAAGTAACAACAGCGTTGATAATATCCGTGATTTAAGAGACGAGGTCAACTTTACACCTGCAGCTGCAAAATACAGGGTATATATTATAGACGAGGTGCATATGCTTTCTGCCGGTGCCTTTAACGCTCTGCTTAAAACACTTGAAGAGCCACCTGCACACGTTTTGTTTATACTCGCAACAACAGAGGTACAAAAGTTACCCGCCACTATACTTTCACGTTGCCAGCGCTTCGATTTCAGAAGAATACCTGCCGAGGACATTGCCGCAAGGCTTATGACGGTTGCTAAAAACGAGAACCTTGAGCTTAGCGAGGAGGCGGCGCTGCTTATTGCACGTGTTGCAGACGGTGCTCTCAGAGATGCCCTTTCAATACTCGACCAGTGCGCAGGCTACAACGAGCCTATAACGGTAACAACCGTAAGCAATGCAGCAGGTCTTTTAGGTAAAGATTACTTATTTGAGCTTTCCGATGCTATTTTAGATGGAGATACAGGTGCTGTGCTCAATATAATTGACAGACTCCACTCCTCCTCTTGCGATATGGAGAGGCTTATGAGTGAGCTTGTTAACCACTTTAGAAACATAATGATGGCTAAAACAACAAAACAGCCTGAGAAGTTTATTGTTTGCACTCCCGATGAATTAGAGCGCTACAAAAAGGATGCTCAAAGGATTACAAACGGAACACTTTTATACATTATGGAAACACTCTGTTCTGAAAGCTCAAAGCTGAAATACAGTTCACACCAAAGGGCGCAAACGGAGGCTGTGCTTATACGCCTTTGCTCCCCTGAGCTTTCTACGGATAACGCCGCATTGGTAAGGCGAATAGATGAGTTAGAAGCACAAATTATGCTTTTAAAGGCACAGGGTGTAACCGTAGCACCAGCTACTGCCCCTAAGCAAGAGAAGGCGCCTGCACCTGTGGTAACCACTGCACCTGCAGAGCCAAAGGCTACACCTTCAGCACCGGCTCAGCCTGTTGCAGAAAAGAAACCTGCAGAGGCTACACCTCCAGCACCAACACCTGCTATAGAACGTGTTGCAGAACCCATTGAAGCGCCTAAAAAGGCAACACCAACACCTGCTGTAGATACAGGTATAGTTACTGAAAGTGATAATGCAATGCCATTTGCTGCTTGGGAAAACACCTTGAACCAATTAGCGATTATTTGCAAACCACTTTACCCTATGCTTATAGGCTCCCAGGCCTTTAGAGCAGGAAATACGGTTTTTATTAAAGCAAAAAACAATGCTTTTCCACAGATGTTTAAAATAAAAGACAACGTAGAGGCTATCACCCAGGCTCTTATGAGAGCAACAGGTGAAAATCTGCGCCCGGCACTTTACACAGACGGCTCATCCCCTGCTGTTGAGGATGGCGCAGAGCCTATAGATGCTTTTATAAGCAAGCTTGAAAAGCACGGAATTGATTTTATTATTGAGGAATAAAAATAAAAAAAGGACGGTATAATATATGAAAGCAAGAATACCTAACCAAGGCGGCACTTCACAGGCCGGTATGATGAAAAAACTACAGGATATGCAGGCTGAAATGGCTCGTGTACAGGCAGAGGTTGAAGAAAGCGAATTTTCAGCAAGTGCAGGTGGTGGAGCTGTTGAGGTTACAGTTAACGGCAAACACGAGGTGCTTTCAGTTAATATTCAGCCTGAGGTTGTTGACCCTGATGACGTTGAGATACTTTCCGATATGATTGTAGCTGCAACAAACGAGGCTATACGCAAGGCAGTAGATACCATGGAGCAGAGAATGGGCAGCATTACAAACGGCCTTGGTCTTCCTCCTGGATTTGGTTTCTGATATGGCATACGACGTAGCTGCACTTGAAAAGCTTATTGAACAGTTTCAAAAAATTCCGTCAATTGGAAGAAAAACTGCGCAAAGAATGGCTTTTCACGTGCTTGATTTGACAGCTGAGCAAGCAAAGGAATTTGCAGACGCCATAATAGACGCGCACACAAAAATACACCACTGCTCAATATGCCATAACCTTACAGAAAACGAGCTTTGCCCTGTTTGTGCAAGCCCTAACAGGGACCGTTCTGTCGTTTGTGTTATGGAGGAGCCGAGAGATGTGCTTGCCCTTGAAAAAACGAGGGAATTCAATGGTGTATACCACGTACTGCACGGTGTTATTTCACCTATGAACAATATTGGCCCCGACCAGCTCACTATAAAAAGCCTTGTTGAAAGGGCTGCTTCAGGTGAGGTTAAAGAGGTTATTATGGCTACTAATCCTACTATTGAGGGCGATACTACTGCTATGTATATCAGTAAGCTTATAAAACCATTCGGCGTTAAGGTTACACGCCTTGCCTATGGTATACCCGTTGGTGCAGATATTGAATACGCCGATGACGTAACGCTTATGCGAGCACTTTCGGGCAGAAGTGAGCTTTAATTTAAAAAAGCTTGCGAAAATTTATAATAACTTTTGTTTAATATTATTAAAGGAGTGAAATAGTTATGGCAAAACAAGAAAATAAAACTGTAGCGCAAAACAAAAAAGCATACCATGACTATTTTGTTCTTGAAACCTACGAGGCAGGCATTGAGCTTTTTGGTACAGAAATAAAATCTGTAAGAGCAGGCAAGGTTAACCTTAAGGAATCCTGGTGCAATGTGGTAAATGGTGAGCTTTTAGCAAACGGAGTGCATATTTCGCCTTACGAGCTGGGCAACCGTTTTAACAGAGACCCACTAAGACCTAAAAGGTTGCTTATGCACAAAAAAGAAATTATGCGCCTTATGGGTGAGGTTAAGCAAGAGGGCTGTGCGCTTATTCCCCTTTCTATTTACTTTAACGAAAGAGGCAGAGCAAAAATGCTTGTAGGCCTTTGCAAGGGTAAAAAGAATTACGATAAGCGTGAAACCGAAGCAAGAAGAGATGCGCAAAGAAATATTGAGCGTGCTGTAAAAGAGTACAGGAGATAATTCATGGCTCAAAAATGTGTTCAATGCGGCAAAAGCTTTACAATAAGCGATTCAGAAATTGAGTTTTACCAATCGAAGGGGCTTTCGTTGCCTAAAAGATGTAAAGACTGCCGAGAGCAAAATAAAGGCGCCAAAGGCGCTCACAAAGAAAAACGACACTCAAATCAACAGCAATACAAAAGCTATTATGTTAATCCGGGTGATGTAAAAAGCCTTTCTGCTGTTATAATCGCTTTTATTGTTACAGTTGTTGCCATTGTTCTTAAGGCAGATCACGCTTTTGTAATAGCAATAGCTGCTACAGCAGTTTTTACAGCCATAAAATACATAATCAGCTTATTCAATAACAGGGTATTCGTTCAGGAATTTGATACATCCCCTTATAAATATACCTTTTATGATACCGATTCTATGGTTAAGCATTATGTAAAACACGGAAAACAAACGGGCTCAAGCAGCATGGAGGATTACCTTTATAAAGCTAATATGGTTATCATAAGTAAAGGCAACCTCACAAAAAAGCAATTGGAAGATAACGATACAATCTTCTACAATCCTAAAACAAATGAGTTTGTTGTTATCGCAAAGGCAGGATATGTAAGAACATATTTCATTGCAAGCGACAAATACTTTGATAAACAGTAATAATATGTATTCAACCACCGGTTTATACAATATACCGCAATAATCAACCAACAGTTTATTGAATTCTACGTGTTTCAACCTTTGTTATCTTCATTTTCAAGACCTAAGAGGTTAAAATGAAGATGCAATAAACGGTACAGCCGTACCGAAAGGAGAATATACAATGTCATTATTCGGTAAAAAGAAAAAAGTTGAAAATGAGGAACCTATACAGGATGCTACAAATGAACCTGTTATAACCGACTACGAGGATAAAGGTACAATAGGTTCACGAATTGCACAAGGAAGAAAAGCCAAGGGTTACACACAGGAAGAATTTTCTCAACTGCTTAATGTTACGGCACAAGCAGTTTCAAAATGGGAAAACGATTTATCCTGCCCTGATATTCAGCTTCTGCCTCAGATTGCAAGCATACTTGGTGTTACAACCGATGAGCTTTTGACGGGAGTTAAAGCAAATCAAGGTGAAGCTACACCAAAAACAGAACCATCAATTAATACTGATACAAGTAATTTGAGAATAACCATTAATGTTGTAAAGCCCGGTCAAAATCCGGTAAATGTTACCCTCCCCTTTTCAATGGTTAAAAACTTTGCTAAAATAGGTAACGGCATCTCCGGCATAATAGGCAACGGAGCAATTGATAACGTTAAGTTTGATGAAATACTTGAATTAGTTGAAAACGGTGCAACCGGCGAAATACTCAACGTTGTAGCAGATGATAACACAGTAGTATCAATAACAATTCAATAACGTTACATACATCTACTCATCAATTACGATGAGTAGATGTGAAATAAAATAAATAATAGTCTTATATTAGTATCCATTCATATTTCACCTTTCGTTTAAATATATCCAATATATGGGGATGAAAGGATTTCGACGGGGATTTTGAACTGTTATAAGCGAGCAGAGGCGTGGTACCGCTTTAAAAACCACAAACTTAAAAATAACTGACAACAATAGAACAGTTTTAGCAGCTGCTTAAGTCAGCTGCCGTTCTTGCCGAGAGTACCGCGACTCGGATAAGAGCGTCGTTTAGCGGTGCACGTGAATAAAGGAGAGCCTTGTACTTTATCACGGATTAAAGGGCTACCGAGGATTAAAGCCTGTTTACCGGCGTTTTTCCAAGGGAAACTTAAAAGATAAACTACGCTCGTAGAAAGTTTCGGGAATAGATTTTCGGACATGGGTTCGACTCCCATCATCTCCACCAAAAATGATAGTTCAGCCAATAGGCTGGGCTATTATTTTTTTATGAGAGTAGCAAGATGGGAGTCGAACCCTTCTCACCGAAGGTGAACACAATCGGGGTTTGCGTAGCAAACGATGGGCAGAGCCCATCGACTCCCATCATCTCCACCAAAAATGATAGTTCAGCCAATAGGCTGGGCTATTATTTTTTTATGAGAGTAGCAAGATGGGAGTCGAACCCTTCTCACCGAAGGTGAACACAATCGGGGGTTGCGTAGCATAATTCAATTGAAAAAGCTGATAAAATATGTTATAATCAGCAAAACACAACAAGGAGAAAAAATATGTCCATAGATAAAGTTAAAGAATATTTTAAACAATACAATATGGAAGGTAAAATTTTAGAATTTCCTGTATCAAGCGCTACCGTTGAGCTTGCTGCCCAAGCGCTCAATACAGAAGGGTGCAGAATAGCAAAAACGCTTTCGTTTACCGTTAACGGCTCCCCTATTCTTATTGTTGCTGCAGGCGATGCTAAAATAGATAATAAAAAATACAAAGCATATTTCGGTGCAAAGGCAAAAATGCTTTCCCCCGATGAGGTAGTTGAGCTAATAGGCCATGCCATTGGTGGCGTTTGCCCCTTTGCTGTAAATGACGGTGTTAAGGTTTACCTTGATGAATCTATAAAAAGATTTAAAACTGTTTTCCCTGCCTGTGGCAGCAGCAACAGTGCAATTGAGTTAACCCCTCAGGAGTTAGAAAAATACTCCTGCTCCTTCATTGAATGGGTAGATGTTTGTAAGCTACCGGAATAAGTTTAAGTAAAAGCTCTCCGTAGAACGGAGAGCTTTTTGTTTTATATTTCCTGTTTAACTACACATACTATCATAAAATAATCTTTTAGGTGAGTTTATGATTGCTATTATTACTGCTATACTTTCGGGTGCGCTTATGAGTGTTCAAGGAGTGTTTAATGAAGGTGTTACAAAGCAAACGTCCATTTGGGTTTCTGCTGCATTTGTGCAGCTTACAGCCTTTATCTTTTGCATTGCTGCCTGGCTATTCACAGGGCGAGAAAGCAGCTTTGGTGCATTAATGCGAATAGACAATAAATATATGCTACTTGGAGGAATTTTAGGCGCACTTATAACCTACACGGTTATAAAAAGCATGGGTTCTTTGGGTCCTGCACAGGCTGTTATGATTATTGTTACAGCTCAGCTACTCGCAGCCTACCTTATTGAGCTTTTTGGTTTATTTGGTACAGAAAAAGTAAATTTCCAATGGCAAAAGCTTATTGGTATTGCTGTTGCCATTGGAGGAATTCTTTTATTTAAATGGGAAAAGTAAGCATACAAAAACACCACCGTATAGCACGGTGGTGTTTGTTTTAGTTATTAGAATAAGCTACCACTTGTGATTAAGTCGATAAGGTAACCGAAAAGACCGAAGATGATTGAAACTATCATATTTGGTCTTACAACTTCCTGGTTATCCTTCTCAGATGGGCCGATTGAGTATTTGAAGGTTTTAACATCTTCAATACCTGTTGCAGTCCATGTGCCGTCTGCAGCCTTTTCTTCTTCAACATACTTAATTGTAAGAGTATATGTACCGAAGTTACCGTCGCCGTGGTCATACTTTACAGTATAATCTTCAGCATCGTAAGCCTTTGTATAAGTTTCTGCGAACTTGCCGCCAAACTTAGTATCTGCTACTGACCACTCTGTTGGACGGAAACGCTTACCAATAACGCCTTCAGCATCATCCATACCACTACCGAAAGCTACAAACTTAACAGTTTTGTGGTAAAGGTACTCTTTAAGAAGACCATCAGCAGTGTTATTTTCTACTAAGTACTCTTTCTTTGAGTCAGCCATTTCTCTTTCGTGTTCTGCGCCACAGCCGAGGTGACATTTAGCAATCTCTCTGCCGTTTTTAGCGTATGTTGCAGAGTTAGCAACAGGCTCATACTTTGCAAATAAATGGTCATTTACAACGAATTTCACAGGAACAGCAAAGTTAATTTCAGAGTTACCGAAATCAAACGCAATTGTTTCTAAATAAGATTCGATAGCAAGACCAGCCTTAGGCTGTATTGAAACGGTAACAGTACCACCGTTTCCTTCGATTGTTGTGCTTGAAGCGATTATATCGAAGGCTGTAGAGGCTGGGAGTGTAAACTTAACTGCTGAGTTACCGTTATTTGTAATTGTAATAATCTTAGCAGCAGGAGCTGTATAATCTACACAGATTGAGCCGAAGGTTATTGACTTAACATCATACTTAACCTCAAAGGAAACCTTCTGCCATACTGGGTAAAGTGTAGCATTTCCTTCTACGAAATAGTCACTATCTAACTGATACTCAACCTCTGTTGCACCATCTGTTGTTGCCCAACCGATTTGAACGTAACCGGCACGTGTGTAAATTTTACCTGCAAGAGATAATTTCAAGTAATATGTTGCTTGAGCATTAAGTACCTCTTCAACACCCTCACCGAAAGCACCCGGTGAAAGCTTAACCTCGTATTTCTCTTGGTTATAGTCACCGTACAATACCTTATTGTTGTTGGAGGTAGTGTAGCTGGTGCCAACCTTGTTGTTATTTACACCGGAAGAGCTTGTTTTAGATGTTGACCAACCATTATCTTTAATCGTGTAACCTGGCATCTTAAAGAAGTTGGATGGTGCAGCCAAGGTATAATTCTTACCATTTGTAAGGAAAGTTAAAGCATTAACGTCTCTGTGAATTGTATACTCAACGCCGCCAAAAACGTATGTATCACCCGGCTGATTCTTGATTGTATCAAGAAGTTCACCATAAACCCTTTTACTGTTGATGGTACGTTCACCACCAAGAAGTGTAACATAGTATGGACCGGATGATGCATTGTTGTACTTTGGATAAAGTGTTAAATTACCGGTAGCTTTCTTTGAAGAGCCAACTGTAAATGAACCTGAGTTACCCTTTTCGTTGGTACTCCAACCAGCCTGAACATAACCGGTTAATTTAAACATATTTTCAGGCACGATATATGTACCATCAGCATTTGTTTTAAATGTAACTGTTTGGTTTTCTTTGTCGATTGTGTAGACAACACCTTTACCATCGGTATAGGTTCCGTCTTTTGCTGCAAAATCATCGTTAAACTCTGAGTCGATGCGAACAACGCTACCTAATAAACGATAACCACCTGCAAGGGTAATGGTATAACCCTCGTCTGCAGCAGATGTTGCAACAGAAAAAACTGAGCAACACATTAATACTGCCATAAACAATGACAAGATTTTTTTGAAGTTAATCTTCATGCGTATTCCTCCAAAATTAAAAGTATACTTTTACCATTGAATTATAACACATAAATTGCAAAAATCATATTATCACTTTCACCAAACATATAGCAAAAAAACTGTGAAAGTTACTATAAAATTACTATTATCAACCCTTGTATCTTTCACTTGAAATATACCGTGTTTCGTGTTATTATTTTCACAGCTTTTAAATTTGGAGTTAGGTATGAAAATAGGTAATTTAGAAATCAAAGAAAAGGTGGCACTCGCCCCTCTTGCAGGTGTTGCAGACAGAGCCTTTCGTGAGCTTTGCAGAGGCTATGGCGCAGCCTACACAGTGTGTGAAATGGCAAGCGCAAAGGGCATTAGCCTTGGTGATAAGAAAAGTGCTGAGCTTTTATGCATAACTGAAACAGAACGGCCTGCAGGTTCACAAATATTCGGTAATTCTCCCGAAACAATGGCCATTGCGGCAGAAAAAGCGTTAGGATACTCCCCTGATTTTATTGATATAAATATGGGATGCCCCGCCCCCAAGGTTGCATCCTCGGGTGGTGGCGCTTTACTTATGAAAAATCCCGAATTAGCTGAGGATATTGTAAGGGCTGTGGTTAACGCTTCAAGCGTGCCGGTAACGGTAAAAATGCGCATCGGTTGGGATGATAATTCCATAAACTGCATTGAGCTTGCAAAGCGCTGTGAGCAGGCAGGTGCAGCGGCAGTTACCGTGCACGGCAGAACAAAGGTGCAGATGTACGCCCCACCCGTTAATATTAACCTTATAAAAGAGGTTAAAAATGCCGTAAGTATTCCTGTTATAGGCAACGGCGACATAGTTGACGGACCGAGCGCCGCAAAGATGATGGAGGAAACAGGCTGTGATATGGTTATGGTTGGCCGTGGTGCCTTGGGCAGACCTTGGGTTTTTCAAGAAATAAACGCCTACCTTAACCACGAAATAATTTTACCTGAGCCTCCTGTTTCGCAAAGAATGCTTGTTATGCTTAAGCATATAGAAAAAATTTGTGAGTACAAAGGCGAATACGTCGGTATAAGAGAGGCTCGTAAGCACGCTGCTTGGTATACAAAGGGTATATTCGGCGCTGCCAATTACAGAGCAAGAATAGGACTTATTAATTCTATAGATGAATTACGACAAATTGCTCTTGAATTAGTTGAGCAAAACAGCTGATTACCAATATTTATACAATGACTTTTACCACCCTCGTGTGATAAGATGGACACATCTTTTTCATACGAGGTGATTTTTTTGAAAAGAAAAGCAAGTGTGCTTTTGGCTGTTATTTTATTAATTTCAATCTTTACAATACATCCGAAGGCAGGTACACAAATCATAGGTGCAGGCCGAGTAAACACATCAGGCTCGAGCTTGAATGTGCGCTCCTCGCCCTCTGCATCTTCAACAGTAAAGGCGTCGCTAAAAAATAACACCTACATTTCGCTTATTTCAGAAACAGGTGATTTTTGGTACGTACGCTACAGTAACGGTGGCTACGGCTATTGCCACAAAAATTACATTTACCACGTTTCCTCTGCGGTAAGACAGGTAAAAACCACAAGTGGAAATTTGAGAGTAAGAGTTTCCCCTTCCACTACGGCGCAGATAAAAGACTCGCTCCCATCGGGTACTTTTGTTACCGTACACACAGCAGACAGCGCCTTTGCTAAAATAATTTACCACGGCAACAAGGTTGGCTACGTAAGCAGAAATTACCTTGTAAAGCCAGATAACTTTACAGGTAATTTTAGTGCAATTTCGCTAAAAGTACCCAACTACAAGCAAACAGATTCAAGGTGGAAAAACGTAACCTTAGGCTCATCGGGACAAACAATCGGCAAAATCGGCTGCGCAACAACAGCCCTTGCTATGACAGAGTCTTACAGAACAGGAACGACTATTTATCCTAACGCAATGGCTAAAAAGCTTACGTACACGTCTGGTGGCGCTGTTTACTGGCCTACAAATTATAATATAATAACCTCCCAAAGTGGTTATTTACAAACTATATACTCTGCCCTGCAAAGCGGTAAACCTGTAATTGTTGGTGCTAAAAACACCTATGGTGGTCAGCACTACGTAGTTGTAACAGGTGTCAAAGCCTGCAATACTCTTACTACATCTGCTTTTTATATTAACGACCCCGGCTCCAACACACGCACAACCCTTAACCAATTTTTCAGCGCATACCCTAATTTTTATAAAATGCTTTATGTGAAATAAGGCATTCAGATTTTGTACAACGGTATTTTGTGAAATCATTACAAAATACCGTTATTATTTTATATAGAATATTTTCGTTTATTTTGTTTTCCCTCTTCCTTTTTCCATATAAAGGTGATATACTATTATAGGTTTTTAATGTAGATTTTTTAATGTATTTTTTATCAATAAACTACTTTTAAGGAGTGAGTTTGTGGAAAGATTTGTTATCCGAGGCGGAAACAAGCTCAATGGAACAATCAATATCAGTGGCGCCAAAAATGCCGCTTTACCTATAATTGCTGCATCTGTTTTTGCAGGTGAGCCTTGCCGAATCGAAAACATCCCTGAAATAAGCGACGTAAGAATGATGATTAAAATTCTTCGTTTTATCGGTGCAGAGGTTACCACACCTGAAAAAGGCGTTATTGTAGTTGATTCTACTAACGTTAGCGCAGATATTACAATACCTGATGAAATGACAAGAAAGCTTCGTGCTTCCTACTATTTGCTTGGCTCTTTGCTTAGCAAATATGGTATGGCAAGTGTTGCCCTCCCCGGTGGCTGTTATTTTGGTGTTAGGCCAATCGACCAGCACATAAAGGCATTTGAGGCACTTGGTGCTGACGTTAACATAGATAATGCCATTGTTCGTGTTACAGGCGAAGAGCTTTACGGCTCATCAATTTACTTAGACGTTGTTTCTGTAGGTGCTACTATTAATGCTATGCTTGCAGCAGTTAAGGCTAAAGGCCTTACCGTTATAGAAAATGCCGCAAGAGAGCCACACATTGTTGACCTTGCAAACTTTTTAAACTCTATGGGCGCAGACGTGCGTGGTGCAGGTACAGAGGTTATTAAAATACGTGGCGTTGAAAATATGCACGGCTGTACCTACTCAATAATTCCTGACCAAATAGAGGCAGGCACATATATGGTTGCCGCAGCTGCTGCAGGTGGAGATGTTATTGTAAACAACGTTATTCCCAAGCACCTTGAATCTATTACAAATAAGCTGGAGGACTGTGGTATAACGGTTATTGAAGGCGATGAAAGTGTTAGGGTAATTTCTGACGGTGGCCGACCAAAGGCCTGCAGAGTTAAAACAAGCCCACACCCCGGCTTCCCTACAGATATGCAGCCACAGTTTGCAACCTTCCTTTGCAACTGCAACGGTACAAGCACTGTTGTTGAAGACGTTTGGGATAATCGCTTTAAATACGTTGACCAGCTACGCCGTATGGGCGCAAATATTATTGTAAACGGTGATACTGCATTAATTACCGGCGTTGAGGCCTTGCAGGGTGCCCCTGTTGAGGCAGATGACCTTAGAGCAGGTGCTGCAATGGTTATTGCAGGACTTATTGCCAACGGTGAAACATACGTTGAAAACATAAAGTATATCGACCGAGGCTACGAGGAGCTTATTGAAAAGCTTACAGGCGTTGGTGCTGATATAAAAAGAGAAGCTTACGATGAGGATTAATTAATATGCTAAAGTTTTGTCCGCTGTTTTCTTCAAGCAGCGGCAATTCTGTTTACATAGGCGATAATTCCGGTGGAATACTTGTTGATGTAGGCAGAAGTGCCAAACAAACTGACTTGATGCTACAAAAAATAGGAGTCGACGTTGACTCCATCAAAGGTATTTTTATTACCCACGAGCACATTGACCACGTTAACGGTTTAAAGGTGTTTGCCGCAAAGCACAAGCTACCTGTATACGCATCTACAGGCACGTTAGAGGCTTTAAAAAGTAAAGGTGTGCTTACCTCCTCCCACATAGATATTGCTGTAAATGATGAAATAGAGGTTGCAGGCCTACACGTTAAGCCTGTTAAAATATCTCACGACTGTGCTGACGGCAGAGGCTACGTTGTAACAGGCTGTGATGGCTCCACAAAGGCTGCAATTGCAACGGATACAGGCTATATGTCTACAGAGCTGTTGTCGGAAATTACAGGCTGCAGACTTGTTTACGTAGAGTCTAACCACGACGTTGATATGCTAAAAACAGGTCCATACAATTTTATGCTGCAAAAGAGGATTTTATCTAACGTTGGTCACCTTTCAAACGATGCCTGTGCAGACGTGTTAAGAGCGCTTGTAAATAAAGGGTCAACCCACTTTGTGCTTGCCCACCTCAGCCAAGAAAACAACACTCCACAACTGGCGTACAGCACAGCAACAAAGGCTTTGCTCGAAATGGGCGCTATGGAAAATCGAGATTACCTTCTGCGTGTTGCGGAGCCAGAAAATCAAGACAAGTTAATTATTCTATAAATTTAAAGAAATCTGTTATACGCATTTGTATAACAGATTTCTTTATTTATATTATAAAATTTCATTTACAACCTCGGCAAGAGCCTCTTTAATTAACTGATGGCCTGCAGGTGCAGGATGCACACCGTCTGTTACCCAATAGGTTGTATCACCATCAGCACAGGCGTTGTCAAACCTTTTTTGCAACGGTACAAAGTACAAACTGTGCTTTTGGGCTATACGCTCTGCTGCCTCTGCCCTTTTTGCTACCTCACAGCGAAACTCATCGTAATACATCTGTGTACCCGTTCCATTAAGCACAAATGGAGCAAGAATTATGATTTTTATATCTGGCAATGCCTCTTTAATTTCAGATATAAGCATATCATATATCTTCTCAAATTTATCTGCTGCAACGCCGTTTTGCTGAGAAAGCTCGTGCCACACATCGTTTACACCGATAAGTATTGACATTACGTCAGGCTTAAGGTTGATAATATCATCCTTTATTCTTGCATAAAGGTCAACTATTCTATCCCCGCTTACACCTCGATTTATAAACTCAATTTCGCCTTTTCTATTTTTGAGAAAATCAGATGCTAAAAGAAGTGGATAGCCGTAGCCAAAAAGATTACTGCCTGAGCCACCATCATCTACATCAACACGACTTGCATCAGTTATAGAGTCGCCTTGAAACAAAAATTTTATCATTTTAATAATCTCCTCTTGTTAAACGTACACCCTGTATGATATAATTATTTATTGGGCCCGTCGTATGTTTCCTCTAAGGAAGGTACCCATGGGCATTCAACCTCTGGAATCACCTTTTCCGGTGCTGCCCAGTAAACTGCGTTTGTTATAATCTTTTGAATTTCAGGTATATGGTAGGTTGGGTTGCTTTCGTGACCCGGCTGGAAGTAGAACACTTTACCTAAGCCTCTGTTCCAGCAGCAGCCTGAACGGAAGACCTCGCCCCCCTTAAACCAACCCATAAATACAATTTCATCAGGTGTTGGAATATCAAAGCGTTCACCGTACATTTCCTCTACAGGAATAACAAAGCTTTCGGGGATACCCTTTGCTATAGGGTGATTGGGGCTGATACACCAAAGGCGCTCTCTGTCACCGTCACGCCACTTAAGTGAGCAGGTTGTACCCATAAGACGCTTGAAGGTTTTTGAAAAGTGTGCTGAGTGAAGTGCTATAAAGCCCATACCTCTCATTACACGGTTATAAACCTTTTCCACCAACTCATCAGGCACACATTCGTGAGCCATATGTCCCCACCATAGAAGCACATCGGTGCTTTCCAGAACATCATCAGGAAGACCGTTATCAGGGTCATCAAGAACTGCTGTTCTTATATTCAAATCGTCGTTGACACCTAAAAATTCTGCAATACAGTTGTGTATACCCTTTGGATATACTGCACCAACCTCTGCATCCTCTTTTTCGTGGCGACCCTCGTTCCAAATTGTCACATTAATCATAGTAAACACCTCGTGTTAATAATATTAATATAATAATATCAATTTTAATTTAAAAGATAAAGTGGCTTTTTTAACGAAACTTAAAGCCATTTTTTATATAAAATGTGAGTTCGAAACCATCCTCACACAAAACAAAACTATGGAGTGATAAAAATGAAAAATCGAAAGAAAATCCAAGGGATTGCCATAGCAGCAATCATCGCCGCAGCGTACGTTGTACTCACCTTTCTTGCATCTGCCCTAGGCCTTGCAAGCGGTGCAATACAGATTAGGCTCTCGGAAGCACTTACTATACTGCCTGTTTTTACCCCCTATGCAATTCCCGGGCTTTTTGTTGGCTGTTTATTAGCAAACATTTTAACAGGCTGTGTTTTATGGGATATTATTTTAGGCAGCCTTGCTACGCTTGCAGGTGCAATTTTCACTTATCTATTAAGAAAATACAAGCTGTTAGCAGTTTTGCCGCCTATACTTGCAAACACAATTGTAGTACCTCTTGTGCTGATGTATTTTTACAAATTAGAAGGAGTTTACTGGTACTTTGCCCTTACTGTTTTTATAGGCGAGGTTATTTCCTGTGGTGTGTTAGGCACATTCCTTCGTAAGGCATTGATAAAAAGAAACGTTATTAATAAATTTTAATAAATTTCCTTTATCGGGTTTATTTTTTATAAAAATAATAGTATAATTCTATTACAGACTTTGGAAAGGGCTGTTAAATGATGACTATAGATGAAGCTATAAAAAAAGCTAAACGAATACATTTTATAGGTATTGGTGGCAGTGGCATGTGCCCACTTGCCGAGATTCTCCATTCACAGGGCCATTATCTTACAGGCTCAGATAATAATGAATCAGATACACTTAACAGAATAAGAGCATTAGGCATACCTGTTACCATGGGGCAAAAGGCCGAAAACGTTGAGGGTGCAGATATGGTTGTTTACACGGCCGCATTACTCCCCGACAACCCTGAGCTTGTTGCCGCAAAGGAAAGTGGAATACCTACCTTTGAAAGAAGTAAGCTTTTTGGCTACTTTACAAGAAACTACAACAACTGTATAGGCGTATGTGGCACACACGGCAAAACCACTGTAACCTCTATGCTTACACATATTTTAATTGATAACAGCTTTGACCCCTCTGCAATTATAGGTGGCAAGCTCCCTCTTACAGGCACAAATGGCAGAGTTGGTAAAAGTGATATACTTGTATGTGAGGCTTGCGAGTATAAAGATACTTTCCTCGACCTTACACCTGACGTTAGCGTTATATTAAACATTGACCAAGACCATATGGAGTACTTTAAGACATTAGAAAATCTTGAAGCCTCCTTTAGAAAATTTGCTGAATTCTCTAAATGTGTTATTTACAACGGTGATGACAAAAACACGCTTGATGCGTTAGCTAATATTCAAGGAAAGCAGTTTATTTCCTTCGGTACAGCAGATATTTGCAACTACGTTGCAAAAAACATTGGTTATACAAACGGAGCCTTCCCTTGCTACGATTTATACATTAATGGTGAATACAAGGCAAGAATTGAGCTTGGTGTACCGGGTGACCACAATGTGCACAACTCACTTGCCGCTATTGCAACTGCAGTGTACTGTGGTGCAACAGTTGAGCAATGTAAGGCTAGTATTCTCACCTTTTCAGGTGCCGGCAGACGCTTTGAGCACCTTGGCTCTTACAACGGTGCTGATATAGTAGATGACTATGCTCACCACCCTGCAGAGATAAAGGTTACGCTTTCTGCTGCCAAAAAGATGAACTATAAGCGAGTTTGGGCAGTTTTTCAACCATTTACCTTCAGTAGAACAAAGCTTCACTTAAATGCTTTTGCAGAGGCTCTTTCTATTGCAGATAAAGTTGTATTAACCGAAATTATGGGTTCAAGAGAAATCAACACCTACGGCATTACAACGCAGGACCTTGCTGATGAGATACCGGATTCTGTTTGGTTTGATACCTTTGATAAGGTTGCCGACTACCTTAAAGAAAATATTTGCGAGGGCGACCTTGTACTTACCCTTGGCTGCGGTGACGTTTACAAAATCGCAAAAATAGTTTTAGATATAAAATAAAAGACTCCCCACCACGAATGAGCATTTCATCGGTGATGGGGATATTTTTAAAAATTTGTAAGTAATAATTCAAAAGCACCTGACAAGTGTCAGGTGCTTTTTCTTAAATAATTAAACTAATTCAAGAATGCACATCTCTGCTGCGTCACCGCGGCGAGCTTCAGTCTTGATTAAGCGGCAGTAGCCACCGTTAACATCTTTATACTTAGGTGCGATTTCGTCAAAAAGCTTTTTAACAACATCTTCCTTAGTAATATATGCCAATGCCTGTCTCTTATTGTGGAGACTATCAACCTTTGCGAGGGTGATCATCTTTTCAGCCATAGCGCGAACTTCCTTCGCTCTTGTGACTGTTGTAGTTATCTTACCATGTTCGAGTAAAGATGTAACCATATTACGAAGCATAGCATCACGGTGATCGCTTGCTCTGCCGAGCTTTCTTGTACCTGGCATCTAAATCACTCCTTTGCCGAATTTATCTTATTCGTCGTCACTGCGAAGAGAAAGACCAAGGGAGGCCAATTTGGCAATAACTTCTTCAAGAGATTTTCTGCCAAGGTTTCTTACCTTCATCATATCCTCTTCTGTTTTGCTGATTAAATCTTCAACAGTATTGATACCGGCTCTCTTAAGACAGTTGAATGAACGAACTGAAAGGTCAAGCTCTTCAATAGTTGTTTCAAGAACCTTACCGCTTTCAGAATCATCTTTGTCAATCATGATTTCAGTATTTGATACTTCGTCAGAAAGCTCAACAAAGAGATTGAGATGCTCTGTAAGAATCTTTGCAGCAAATGAAACAGCATCCTTTGCAGAAATTGTTCCATCTGTCCAAACTTCAATTGTAAGCTTGTCGTAGTCGGTAATCTGACCTACACGAGTGTTGTCTACTGTGTAGTTAACCTTTAAAACGGGTGTGTAGATTGAATCAATAGCGATTACGCCAATAACAGGGTCAAGAATCTGCTTGTTTCTGTCTGCAGAAACATAGCCTCTGCCCTTATCAGCTGTAAGCTCCATTGCAACGTGAGCATCTGCATCAAGTGTTGCAATGTGGTGCTCAGGGTTAAGAATTTCAACCTCTGAATCTGCTTTGATATCACCCGCTGTGATTTCACAGGAGCCGTTAGCTTCAATATACATTGTCTTGGGGCCGTCTCCGTGTATTTTGAGAATAACGCCCTTAAGGTTAAGAACTATCTCTGTAACATCCTCTTTTACGTTGGGGATTGTTGAGAATTCATGAAGAACATTATCAATCTTTACAGAAGTGATAGCATAGCCAGGGAGAGATGAAAGAAGAACTCTACGAAGGCTGTTACCAAGTGTTGTACCAAAACCTCTTTCGAGTGGTTCTACAACAAATGTACCATATGCTGAATCTTCTGCAGATCCGATGAATTTTACTTCTGGTTTCTCGATACCAATCATACCAGATCCTCCTTAAAAATTTCGTAGTAGTCTACGATTTTTGTTTTGCCTATCGTATAAGGCATTGAGGCTAAAGAGCATTATTTTGAATAGAACTCGACGATAAGATGCTCTGCAACAGGAACTTCAATCTGATCTCTTTCTGGAAGGTTAATAACCTTTGCAGAAAGTGCTTCACGATTGATATCAAGCCATGTAGGAACTGGACGGCTTGCGTTAGCTTCTATAATATTCTTAAATGCGTCGGTCTGAGCTGACTTTTCCTTAATAGAAATTACATCCCCTGCCTTGCAAAGGTATGATGGAATGTCAACCTTTTTGCCGTTAACACAGAAGTGACCATGTGTAACGAGCTGTCTGCCTTCTGCTCTGGAATCTGCCCAGCCAAGAAGGTAAACTATGTTATCCAAACGGCTTTCGCAGATCTTAAGAAGGTTTTCACCTGCTTGACCTGGCATTTTTTCAGCCATAAGGAAATACTTGTGGAACTGTCCTTCAAGAACGCCATAATAACGTCTTGCTTTCTGCTTCTCACGAAGCTGCATGCCGTATTCTGATACTTTCTTACGACCCTGACCATGCTGGCCCGGAGCATAAGAACGACGCTCTAAAGCACATTTATTGGTATAGCATCTGCCACCCTTTAAGAAGAGCTTTTGGCCCTCACGACGACAGAGCTTGCATACCGCACCGGTATATCTTGCCATAATTCGTTTCCTCCTATATGTTATACACGTCTTCTTTTTGGTGGACGGCAGCCGTTGTGAGGAATAGGTGTTACGTCTTTAATAAGTGTAACATCAAGACCTGCAACCTGTAATGCTCTAATTGCAGCTTCTCTTCCTGCACCAGGACCTTTAACATAAACTTCAACAGTTTTCATACCGTGATCAATAGCAACCTTTGCTGCAGTTTCAGCAGCTGTCTGAGCTGCGAATGGAGTGGACTTACGAGAACCTCTGAAGCCCATTTCACCAGCACTTGCCCAAGAAACTGCGTTACCCTGTGTATCAGTAATAGTAACTATTGTGTTATTGAAGGTGGATTGGATATGAGCCGCACCGCGTTCAATATTTTTACGCTCACGACGCTTGCGTGTTCCGACTTTCTTGCCGGTAGCTTTTGTAGCCATTCTAATACCTCCCTCGACTTACTTCTTCTTGTTTGCGATTGTTTTCTTTGGACCCTTACGAGTACGTGCGTTTGTTTTTGAACGCTGACCTCTTACAGGGAGACCTTTTCTGTGACGAACGCCACGATAGCAACCAATTTCAACAAGTCTCTTGATATCGAAAGCTGTTTCACGACGAAGGTCACCTTCAACCTTTACGTTGTGATCAATATACTCACGTAACTTTGCTACATCATCCTCTGTAAGGTCTTTAACTCTTACATCAGGATTAATACCTGTAGCCTCAATGATGTCATTAGCTGTTTTTGGGCCGATACCGTAGATATAGGTAAGACCAACAACAACTCTTTTATCTCTTGGTAAATCAACACCTGAAATACGCGCCATTTGTCAGTTGCACCTCCAAATAATGGTTTGCGTAAGGCTATTAACCTTGACGCTGTTTGTGCTTAGGATTCTCACAGATAACCATGATTTTTCCCTTGCGCTTAATTACCTTGCATTTTTCGCAAATTTTCTTGACAGAAGGTCTGACTTTCATTAGATTACCTCCTAAAATTCAGCTTTTTTGCTTTAATTTCTTATTTTGATCGCCATGTGATTCGTCCACGTGTAAGGTCGTATGGCGACATTTCTACTGTAACCTTATCACCCGGAAGGATACGAATATAGTTCATTCGAAGCTTGCCGGAAATGTGGGCTAAAATTCTATGACCATTTTCAAGCTCAACCTGAAAAGTTGTATTAGGTAATGCTTCAATTACAGTACCTTCAACCTCGATCATATCGTCTTTTGACATAACAAATACCTCCCTGAAAGCTGTTGTCTGTTATTTTAATTTTGTCATAATTAACGGTCCACTACTTGTAATAGCAATTGTGTGCTCAAAGTGGGCGGACAATTTACCGTCGGTTGTTTTTACCGTCCAGCCATCAGACAAAGTCTTTACAGACGCTTTACCTTCATTAATCATTGGCTCGATAGCAATTGTCATGCCCGGCACCAAACGAATACCCCTTCCGGGAGTTCCGTAGTTTGGCACCGCCGGGTCTTCATGTAAAGCTGAGCCTATACCGTGCCCAGTGTATTCCCTAACAACGCCGTAGCCTCTCTCCTCGCAATAGCTTTGGATTGCGCTACCCACATCACCGAGTCTGCTGCCGGAAACTGCCTTTTTAATGCCTTCGTAAAGGCTTTGCTCGGTAGTTTCTATCAGCCGCTTCGCCTCTGCAGAGATGTCTCCACAGGCGAAAGTAGCAGCATTATCACCGGTATAACCGTTGATACAGGCTCCGAGGTCGATACTTACTATGTCGCCTGCTCTTAAAATGCGGTTTTTGTTTGGGATACCATGAATAACCTCATCGTTTATGGAAATGCATGCAGATGCAGGAAAGCCGTTGTAATTAAGAAAGGTTGGCTTTGCGCCTTTACTTTCTATAAACTTACGGGCAATTCTGTCAATCTCCCAGGTGCTTACACCCGGCTCGACTGCAGCTCCTGCAATCTTAAGTGCTTCAGCAGAAATCTGACAGGCTTCGAGCATTTGTCTGATTTCTTTTTCATTCTTAAGCACTATCATGCTTAATCCTCCAATACCTTAAGGATTGATGCGGTAATCTCCTGAATTGGAGCTGTACCAACTACGCTGCGGAGCTTGCCGCACTTTGCGTAATAATCCTTTAATGGTTCGGTTTGTTCGTGGTAAACATTAAGTCTGTCGAGAACTGTTTCAGGAGCGTCATCCTTACGGATTTGAAGCTCGCCTCCACAAGCATCGCATATGCCTTCAACCTTTGGCTTCTTATTTTCAATGTGATAAGAAGAACCACAAGCCTTACATACACGTCTACCGGACATTCTGTTTACGATAACTTCATCAGGAACATCAATATCTACAACCTTATCAATAATGATGCCCATATTATCAAGAGCCTCAGCCTGTGGGATTGTTCTTGGGAAACCATCAAGGATGAATCCATTTGCACAATCGTCGGCTGCAAGCCTTTCCTTGATGATGCCTATAACAACATCATCAGGAACAAGCTTACCGGCTTCAATAAATGATTTTGCCTTAAGACCCATATCAGTTCCGTTAGCTAACGCTTCACGAATGATGTTACCTGTTGAAATTGTTGGAATCTTAAACTCTGCAGCAATAATTTCTGCTTGCGTACCCTTACCTGCACCAGGGGCACCGAGGAATATAAGTTTCATTATCTGTTCCCCCTTTTATTAATCAAGGAAGCCCTTATAATGACGGAGCATCATCTGGCTTTCGAGCTGCTTAACTGTCTCAAGAGCAACACCAACCATAATGATGATTGAAGTACCACCCAATGAGATGTTCATACCCTTGCCCTCGCCGAGGATTGCTTCTGTAATGATTGTGAACAACGTTGGGAACAATGCAACAACGCTGAGAAGCAATGCGCCGAGAAGAATGATTCTTGAGATGATTTTCTCGATGAACTGTGCAGTAGGCTTACCAGGACGGATACCTGGGATTGTACCGCTATTGCTACGAATATTGTTTGCCATTTCTGTAGGATTGTACTGAATTGCAGCATAGAAATAAGCAAAGAATATAATCATAAGGAAGAAGAGAACTGCGTATACCACGCTTGTTGGAGCGAACCATCCGAAGAATGTGTTCCAGAAGCTGTCCTCACTAATCTTACCTGCAACGAATAATTCAATTGTTGGTGGAAGAGAAAGGATTGAGCTTGCAAAGATAACTGGCATAACGCCGCTCATATTAACCTTAATCGGGATATGTGTGCTTTGGCCACCGTACATTTTGCGGCCAACAACTCTCTTAGCATACTGAACGGGGATTCTACGCTCTGCATTATCCATCCAAACGATGTATGCAATCATAAGAAGGTAGCATACAAGAACAAATGGAGCAAGGAAGTAGTAGATACCACCTCTACCGAAGTAGCCGTTTGTTTCAACACCGAAGAGCATCGTCATTTCTGTAGGAATACGAGAAACGATACCGGCAAAGAGGATAATTGAGATACCGTTACCGATACCCTTACCGTTAACCTGTTCACCGAGCCACATAACAAGTGTTGTACCTGCTGTGAGAACTGATATGATAACAATTGCCTGGAAAACCTTTGGACCTGTTTCAGTACCTGTGTAAAGAACGTACTTCTTTGTGTTAAGGTAGATGAAGTAAGCCACTGACTGAAGTAAACCAAGTGCAAGTGTCATGTAACGAGTGATTGTTGCGATTTTCTTTCTACCCTCTTCGCCTTCCTTTGAGAGTCTCTCAAGAGCAGGGATTGCAACGCTCAACAACTGAATGATAATTGAGCTGTTGATGTATGGGGTGATTGAAAGTGCAAATATTGTACCGTAGTTGAAAGCATCACCGGTCATCATACTTAAGTAGTTAAGGAATGTTGTACCGGATGCTGAATCGATAAGACCTGTTGCAGGGATATCGATAAATGGTACTGGAATGTTAGCACCAATTCTGTATATAACTACGATGAATGCTGTAAAAAGAATCTTTTTTCTTAAATCGGGGATTTTCCATGCATTAGCCAATGTCTGAAACATGTTAAATCACCTCTGCCTTTCCTCCAGCAGCTTCGATTTTCTCTTTAGCTGCATTAGAATAAGCATTAGCCTTAACAGTGAATTTCTTTGTAAGCTCGCCGCTTGAAAGAATTTTAACACCATCAAATCCATTCTTAATGATACCTGCTGCCTTAAGTGCATCAATATCAATTACAGCACCATCATCAAATTTTGCATTAAGAGTACCTACGTTAACTGTAACGATATTCTTTGCAAAAATGTTTACAAAACCTCTTTTAGGAAGACGACGCTGCAAAGGCATCTGACCGCCTTCAAAACCAATCTGCATACCGCGACCGGCACGTGCCTTCTGGCCTTTGTGACCCTTACCGGCTGTTTTACCCTGACCTGATGCAGGACCTCTACCGATACGCTTTACTTCCTTCTTGGAACCAGCTGCGGGTGAAAGCTCGTGAAGCTTCATATGTTGCACCTCCTTGCTTATTCTTCTGTAGCCTCAATAAGATGAGCGATTTTCTTGATTTTGCCTTCGGTCTGTGGGTTTTTTGGCTGAATAGAAACATCACCAATCTTATGAAGACCTAACGCATAGGCGGTGGCAATTTGATCTTTCTTTGAACCGATAAGACTCTTTACGAGCTTAACCTTAATGTTAGCCATTTATGCCATCCTCCTTAGTCCTTAAAATGCTTTACTGATTTGCCGCGAATGTTAGCAACTTCTTCAACGTTACGGAGTTTCATAAGACCGTCCATTGTAGCTCTAACAACGTTGCATGGGTTGTTTGAACGAAGTGCCTTAGCACGAATGTCCTTAATACCAACTGTCTCAACTACTGCACGAACAGGACCGCCGGCGATAACACCGGTACCTGGTGCAGCAGGCTTGAGAAGTACAACGCCTGCGCCAAACTTACCAATAATCTCGTGAGGAATAGTTGTGCCCTTAAGCGCAATCTTAACGAGATTCTTCTTTGCGTCCTCGATGCCCTTACGGATTGCATCTGGAACTTCGTTTGACTTACCTAAGCCAAAACCTACTGTGCCTGCACCGTCACCTACAACAACGAGAGCTGAGAATTTCATAATTCTACCACCCTTAACTGTCTTAGATACACGGTTTATAGCAACGACTCTTTCCTGGAATTCTGAGTCTTTACGAGCTGTGTCAAATTTAGCCAAAGTTAATTCCTCCCTTTCTTAGAAGTTGAGGCCGCCCTCACGGGCGCCTTCGGCCAAGCTCTGTACACGGCCGTGATAAATATAACCGCCGCGGTCGAAAACAACGTCTGTAATTTTCTTTTCCGCTGCACGCTCTGCTAATAACTTACCAACCTTGTAGGCTGCGTCTTTATTTCCGCCGTAATCCTTGAAGTCCTTTTCAACAGTTGATGCTGAAACGAGTGTTACACCGTTTTCATCATCTATTAACTGTGCATATATATGCTGAAGAGAACGGAATACATTGAGACGAGGACAAGCAGCTGTACCGCTCACCTTACCGCGTACTCTTTTATGACGCTGCACCCTTGCTTTATTGGTGTTTGGTCTTTGTACCATTATTTGTTCACCTCTTAATAGATTTCAGGGATTATTTACCGCCCTTACCGGCCTTACCTTCCTTACGACGGATAACTTCATCAACATACTTGATACCTTTACCCTTGTAAGGTTCTGGAGGTCTGTGACCTCTAACCTCGGCAGCAAACTGACCAACCTTTTGCTTATCTGGACCGGAAATAATAATTTTGTTTGGAGATGGAACCTCAATTGTGATGCCATCTACTGCTTTCATAATAACACTGTGTGAATAACCAATGTTAAGAACGAGATCCTTACCCTGCATTGATGCACGGTAACCGATACCGTTAATCTCAAGCTCCTTTGAGAAGCCTTCGCTTACACCCTTTATCATATTAGCAATGAGTGTACGATTGAGACCGTGAAGTGAACGATTTTCTTTTTCATCGTTCGGGCGTGTAACTGTAATCACGCCATTGTCAAGAGTAACAGTGATACTGTCATTAACCGTTCTTGTAAGTGTGCCCTTAGGACCCTTTACGGTAACAGTCTGTCCGTCAATCTTGACATCAACCCCTGCAGGAACTGCAATGGGTGCTCTGCCTATACGTGACATAGTACTGTACCTCCTTACCAAACGTATGCAAGAACCTCGCCGCCAACATTTGCCTTACGAGCTTCTTTATCTGTCATAATACCCTTTGATGTTGAAAGGATAACGATTCCAAGGCCGTTCTGAACCTTTGGCATATCCTCACAATTTGAATAGATGCGGAGTCCGGGTTTGGAAACTCTGCGAAGTCCTGTGATAACCTGAGACTTGTTAGGACCATACTTGAGAGCAATCTCAATAATGCCCTGCTTACCGTCTTCGATTACCTTGAAACTCTTTATATAACCCTCATCAACAAGAATCTGAGCAATTGATTTCTTGATGTTAGATGCGGGAATCTGCACTGTATCGTGCTTTGCTGAATTAGCGTTACGGATTCTTGTAAGCATATCAGCAATTGAATCAGTAATCTGCATGAAGTGTTTCCTCCTTTATCAATTGCTCTTACCAGCTAGCCTTCTTAACACCGGGAATCTGGCCTGCGTGAGCAAGCTCCCTGAAGCAAATACGGCATACACCGTACTTACGAAGATAAGCGTGTGGTCTGCCACAGATTTTGCATCTGTTGTACTGTCTTGTGGAATACTTTGCAGGTCTCGCCTGCTTAACTTTCATAGATGTTTTAGCCACGATGACCCTCCTCACTTTGCAAACGGAGCGCCAAGGAGAGTAAGCAACTCTCTAGCCTCTTCGTCTGTGTTAGCTGTGGTGATAAATGCGATATCCATACCACGAACTTTATCAATTTTATCGTACTCAATTTCAGGGAAAATAAGCTGTTCCTTAACACCCATAGAATAGTTACCTCTACCATCGAAGGAGTTAGGGTTGATACCTCTGAAGTCTCTAACTCTTGGAAGAGCGAGATTGAAGAATCTGTCAAGGAATTCGTACATACGGTCGCCACGGAGTGTTACCTTAGCGCCGATATCCATACCCTCACGAAGTTTGAAGTTAGCAACTGATTTCTTTGCCTTACAAACAACAGGAGTCTGGCCTGTAATCTGCTTGAGGTCGCTGATGATAGCATCGAGAATCTTGGAGTTATCCTTGATTTCGCCTGATGTTACGCTAACAACGATTTTATCAAGCTTTGGAATCTGCATTGTGCTCTTGTAGCCGAATTTCTTCATAAGCTGAGGAGCTACGTCAGATTTATAAAATTCATGAAGTCTTGCTGACATTGTTAGTTCCTCCTTAATTAGAATTTAGCGCCGCAAGAAGCTTTCTTGCAAACTCTGAACTTTTTGCCGTCTTCAATAACGTGACCTACTCTTGTTGGCTGGCCACATTTTGGGCAAATAAGCTGTACTTTATCTGCATAGAGAGCGCTCTCAGCCTTAAGAATACCGCCTGCTTCGCCCATCTTGCGAGGTTTTACGTGTTTTGAAACGATGTTTACGCCTTCAACAATTACCTTGCCTTCGGAAGGAGATACCTGAAGTACCTTACCTCTCTTGCCACGGTCCTTGCCCTGAATAACGATAACCTCGTCACCTGTTTTGACATGAACTTTACTCATTAGTTGTACCTCCTATTAAAGTACTTCTGGAGCAAGAGAGAGAATCTTTGTATATTCCTTCTCACGAAGCTCTCTGGCTACTGGTCCAAAAATACGGGTACCCTTAGGGTTCTTATCTTCTTTGATTATAACTGCTGCATTTTCATCGAAACGGATGTAAGTACCGTCCTCACGACGAACACCGCTTGCTGAACGAACAACTACAGCCTTTACAACGTCACCTTTTTTAACAACGCCACCGGGTGCTGCTTTCTTGACAGAAGCCACGATAACATCACCAATGTTGGCATACCTCTTACCGGTACCGCCTAAAACGCGGATGCACATAATTTCTTTTGCGCCCGTGTTATCGGCTACCTTGAGGTAACTCTGCTGTTGAATCACAGTGTGTGCCTCCTTTTTAAAGCCAAATTATTTTGCTTTTTCAATTATTTCACATACACGCCATCTCTTGTCTTTTGACATAGGACGTGTTTCCATAATCATTACACGGTCGCCGATTCCACACTCATTTTTCTCATCATGAGCCTTAACCTTAAGTGTGTGATTGACAATCTTACCATAAAGCGGATGCTTTACTCTGTCCTTAATAGAAACGACAACTGTCTTATCCATCTTATCGCTTGTTACGATGCCGACACGAGTTTTTCTTAAATTTCTATCCATTTAATTGCCCTCCGTCATTAAGAATTCTTGCCGTTGAGCTGAATCTCACGAATTACTGTCATAACACGTGCGATATCCTTTTTAACGGCACTTATTCTCATTGGGTTATCAAGCTGATTGATGGCTTGCTGGAAGCGAAGATTAAAGAGTTCTTTCTTAAGGTCAAGGAGCTTAGCATCCAACTCTGCCTGAGAGAGTTTTCTTAATTCACTTGCTTTCATTCTGCCTCACCATCCTGTTCTGCTTTAGTGATAAACTTGCATTTAATAGGAAGCTTGTTTGCTGCAAGACGCATAGCCTCACGTGCAAGAGCTTCATCAACGCCGCCGATTTCAAACATTACTCGGCCCGGCTTTACTACTGCCACCCAATACTCTGGTGAACCTTTACCTGAACCCATTCGAGTTTCAGCTGGTTTCTCAGTGATTGGCTTGTCAGGGAAAATTTTAATCCATACTTTACCGCCACGCTTGATGTATCTTGTCATAGCGATACGGGCTGCCTCGATCTGTCTGGATGTAATCCATGCTGGTTCGAGAGCCTGAAGGCCGAATTCACCATAAGTAACCTTGTTACCTCTGTGAGCTACGCCTTTAAGACGACCTCTCTGAACTCTACGGTATTTTACTCTCTTAGGTAATAACATTACTTGGAGCCTCCTTCCCTCTTTGTCTTACGTGACTCGTGAAGAACTTCTCCTTTATAAATCCAAATCTTAACACCGATACGACCGTATGTTGTTTTTGCCTCTGCAAAACCGTAGTCGATATCAGCACGAATTGTCTGAAGCGGAATTGTTCCTTCGTGGTACTGCTCTGTACGAGCGATTTCAGCACCACCAACACGACCTGATACCTGAGCTTTGATACCCTTTGCGCCTGCCTTCATTGTGCGGCCGATTGACTGCTTGAGAGCACGACGGAAAGATACACGCTTTTCGAGCTGAAGAGCAATGCTTTCAGCAACAAGCTGAGCGTTTAAGTCAGGCTGCTTGATTTCTGTGATATTGATAAATACTTCCTTATCACCTGAAATCATTTTCTTAACTACTTCTTTAAGCTTTTCAATCTCTGCACCGCCACGGCCGATTACGATACCTGGCTTTGCGCAGAAAATGTTAATGCGGACTCTCTTAGGGTCACGCTCGATTTCTACCTTTGGAACACCTGCTGGAGCAAGAGTTTCAAGAAGGAATTCACGGATTTTGTTATCTTCAACAAGAAGATCACCAAATTCACCCTTCTTAGCAAACCAGCGAGATTCCCAACCTTTGATAACGCCTATTCTTAATCCTGTAGGATTGATTTTCTGGCCCATTATATTTCCTCCTCTCGCTTATTCTGCATCCTTGAGTACAAGGGTAATGTGTGATGTCTTTTTGTTGATTCTGTTAGCGCTGCCTCTTGCACGAGGTCTGATTCTCTTAAGAGTTGGACCCTGGCAAACCCAGCACTGTGCAACGTAAAGTGTACTTACGTCCATATTTTTGTTTTCCGCATTTGCAATAGCGGATTTAAGAAGCTTCTCAAGCGGCTCACAAGCGGCCTTTGGTGTGTGCTTGAGAATTGCCATTGCTTCATCTGCAGGCTTGTTGCGAATAAGGTCAAGAACAATCTGAACCTTACGTGGAGCTATTCTTATATAAGTAGCTTTTGCTGTTGCCTCCATGTTTAACACACTCCTTTCGACCTATTATTTACCGTTATTTGAAGTTTTTGAACCTGCATGACCTCTGTAGGTACGTGTAGGTGCGAACTCACCGAGCTTATGGCCAACCATATCCTCTGTAACGTATACAGGAACATGCTTACGACCATCATGAACTGCAAAAGTGTGACCAACGAAATCTGGGAAGATTGTTGAACTTCTGCTCCATGTTTTAAGAACGATTTTCTCGCCATTTTCATTCATTTTCTGAACTCTTTCGAGCAGCTTAGGCTGCACGTAAGGTCCTTTTTTAACGCTTCTGCTCATTAGATACTGCTCCTTTCCGGCTTATTTGCCGTTACGACGCTTCACGATAAGCTTATCGGAGCGATTCTTCTTAGCTCTTGTCTTATAACCAAGTGCAGGTTTACCCCAAGGAGTAACAGGACCCGGACGACCGATTGGTGACTTACCTTCACCACCACCGTGAGGGTGGTCGTTAGGGTTCATAACTGAACCACGGACTGTTGGTCTGATACCCATGTGACGTGTACGACCTGCTTTACCGATTTTTACGTTTTCGTGGTCGGTGTTACCAACCTGGCCAATTGTAGCCATACATTCAACAGGAACGTTACGAAGCTCGCCTGATGGAAGTCTGAGAAGTGCATATGCGCCCTCTTTTGCCATAAGCTGTGCTGCGTTACCTGCTGCTCTTGCGAGCTGACCGCCCTTACCTGGATAAAGCTCTACGTTGTGGATGAATGTACCAACAGGGATATTAGTAAGAGGAAGTGCATTACCTGGCTTAATATCTGCTGAAGGACCTGCAACAACTACGTCGCCAACCTTGAGGCCTACAGGTGCAAGGATATATGCCTTAACGCCATCTGTATACTCGATGAGAGCGATGTGAGCTGAACGGTTTGGATCATACTCGATTGTTTTAACTGTTGCTTCAATATCGAACTTAGTTCTCTTGAAATCAATTACTCTGTACTTTCTACGGTTTCCGCCGCCACGATGACGAACAGTGATTCTACCATAGCTGTTACGACCTGAATTCTTGTTAAGAGGCTTTAAGAGACTCTTTTCAGGTGCAACCTTTGAAAGTTCTGAGTAATCTGTAACCGACATGCCACGTCTTGCGTTTGTAGTCGGCTTAAAAACTTTAATAGACATTTTATTCACACTCCTATTATGGTTTTGCGGAGAATGTCAACTCCATACTATACCAAGTGGGGTATAATTATTATAGTTTTTTGTTTGATTACATCATACCGTCGAAGAATTCAATTGTTTTTGAATCTTCTGTAAGAGTTACGATAGCTTTCTTCCAAGATGCTGTGTAGCCCTCGAATCTACCGTATCTTCTGAGCTTACCGTTTACTGTTACTGTGTTAACCTTAGCAACCTTAACGCCGAAAAGCTCTTCTACTGCTTTAGCGATTTCAATTTTGTTTGCATCGCTTGCTACCTTGAAGGTATATTTCTTTGTCATAACGCCCATCATAGAAGCTTCTGTGATGATTGGCTTAATGATAATTTCCTGTGCAAGTTTCATTATGCATATACCTCCTCAATCTTTGTTACTGCATCCTGCGCTACAACAAGTGTGTTGCAGTTGAGAATGTCGTACACATTAAGAGTATTTACTGTGCATACCTTTGCACCCTCGATATTTCTTGCGCTCTTGTAGATGATTTCGTTGTTCTCTGGGAGAACGATGAGAACCTTCTTACCAGCTTCGATTGCTGCGAGTGCCTTTACCATATCCTGAGTTTTGATTGCGTCGAGAGCGATTGAATCAACAACTGTCATTTCGCCTGCTGCAACCTTTGAAGAAAGAGCTGACTTCATAGCGAGTCTTCTAACTTTCTTATTGATTGAAATTCCGTATGTGCGAGGCTTTGGACCAAGTGCCACACCACCGTGGTACCACTGTGGAGAACGAGTTGAACCCTGTCTTGCACGGCCTGTACCCTTCTGACGCCATGGCTTCTTACCACCACCGCTAACTTCGGAACGAGTTTTTGTTGACTGTGTACCCTGGCGCTGATTTGCTAAGTAACCAACAACTACCAAGTGCATTGCTGACATATTTGGCTCGATGCTGAAGATAGAATCGTTAAGCTCAATGTCAGAAACCTTTTTACCAGCCATATTAAGAACTGAAATCTTACTCATGTGTTACAACTCCTTCCTTAAGCTTTCTTAACGCTGTCAGCAATAACAACGATGCCGCCCTTAGGTCCTGGAATTGAACCCTTGATTGCGATAAGATTGTTTTCGCTGTCAACCTTAACTACGCTGAGATTCTGAACAGTTACACGCTCTGAACCGAGGTGACCTGCCATCTTCTTGCCTTTGAAAATACGAGCAGGGTCGATAACACCTAAAGAACCACCGTGTCTTGCAACAGGACCTGTACCGTGAGACTCTCTAAGTCTACCGAAGTTCCAGCGCTTGATAACACCAGCTGTACCTTTACCCTTGCTTGTGCCTACAACGTCAACGATATCACCTGCAGCAAAGATGTCTGCCTTAATGATGTCACCAACGTTTAAAGAAGATGTGTCAGCGAGTCTGAACTCTTTGAGAACCTTCTTTGGAGCTACATCAGCTTTCTTGAAGTGACCTGCCATTGGCTTGTTCACTCTCTGAACCTTCTGATCGCCGTAACCAACCTGTACCGCTTCGTAGCCGTCGTTTTCAGTTGTCTTCTTCTGAACAACTACGCATGGACCTGCTTCAACTACTGTAACGGGAATCATGTTACCCTTTTCGTCGAAGATCTGTGTCATGCCGATCTTTTTTCCGATAAGACCTTTTTTCATAATAAATTCCTCCTGTCAGATTATTGGTTGAGTTGCCTCAACATGACCTGCCACCTACTATATATATAATAGGTATATTCAAAATCAAGCTTTATATCGGATTAAAGCTTAATCTCAAAATCAACACCAGCTGGGAGCTCAAGACCTGTGAGAGCTTCAACAGTTTTGTTTGAAGGTCTGAGAATGTCGATGAGTCTCTTGTGTGTGTGCTGCTCGAACTGCTCACGAGAATCCTTGTACTTGTGAACTGCGCGAAGCACTGTGATAACCTCTTTCTCTGTTGGGAGTGGAATAGGACCGGAAACCTGAGCACCTGTGCGCTTTGCTGTTTCTACGATTCTCTCTGCTGCCTTGTCAACGAGATTGTGGTCGTAACCTTTAAGTCTGATTCTGATTTTTTCCTTAACTGCCATTTGTAACGCCTCCTATAAATTTTGGCGGGCTGCGCATTTTTCTTCAACGGCTCCGGGCTTATCACCCTCGTCATTCAAAAACCGGAAATTCATTTCCGGATATAGTGCGCTCTGAGACAATCCGATGCCACAGTTAAGGATGGCAATCCTCTTGCTACTCAGTATTTAATCGCCCGGTTTAAAATCGGACATACTCCGCGGAAATTCCCTGCCTCAGAGGGCAGCCACCTCCCGCTTCAACGCCTTGTAATACATGCATCTGGGCATAAAAATAGTAGGACACGCCTTTCGCATGCCCTAACATAATATCACACATATTTCAATAAATCAATAGTTTTTTTGGAATTTTTTTAGAATTTTTAAAACTTTTTTTGTGAGATACTCACAAGTCAATTTTAACAGTGAAAACGCTCAAAAATTATTACTTTTAACGAATTTTATTTTTTAATTGTTTTCTCACGTTTATTTTTAATTTAACTAACAGGCTTGAAACAGCTTAATCATTCTTTAAACCTGTAAAATAATCCGGGTACTGTTCCATAACAACGGTTTTAACCATTGCAACTGTCATTACGCTTTCAGGATAGGAAACACCTACATTACCCTTGTTGGTACCTGTAGCCACAGTGATATTACCATCTATATCTATATGGTAAACCTTTTCTAACGTATCGGGGCTTTTTACATAGCTACCGCCACGCTTATTACCATTAAACTGCAAAACAAAGTTTGTACCTGAATTAGGCACACTGTAAATAGCAACAAGCAAATCTGGGTCTACACCGTACTCATTATAAACCATTTGAATAAACTCATTTTCGAAATGGTCAGATAAAAGATTATCACCATTTACAGAAAGATGCTCGTAGCTTTCTGCAAAAGCATTTTTGGTTGTATCATTAACACTAAGCGTTGTTGTAGATTGGCTCTCCTCTACTGTTGCAGACTCCTCTGTGATTTTATTGCTACCGAGAAGCTCATCAAGGTTTACCTCCTCTGTAGTTGTCGGAGCAAACTCTGTAGTGGAAAGAACATACATTGTTGTATTGTCTTTTTTCTTATCGTCTGTTTCTAACACAACGCCAACAAGAGCTACAGTTAAAACGATAGCAGCAACCAAAATAGCTACACCCAAAACTAATATAAGCTTGTTGCGATTGTTTTTAGTTTTGTTTTCCTCTTCAGTGTTATATAAACCGTTTTTCTCTTCCATTAGACTCACCTATATATAAAATATGTATAGCAAAAGCATACAAAATATTCTTTAGAAATAAAAGAGTGTGGTTTTAGCCACACTCTTTCGTGAAAACTATTGCAATAATTCACACTTTGATAAGTGTAGGTCGCTCAATAACTTAAGCGATAATCTCTGTTGTTGTTTCAACGATTTCTTCAACGTTTGGTGCGAAGCCGCCGAACATGCTTAAAATACCACCGATAAGTGGGAAGTTAGCAATTGGCTCAAGTAAACCACCAACGATGTTACCGTCAGCATCAACTTCTACAAGTGATTTGATAGATGTGCTGATTTCTTCGATATTAAGACCGTAGTTCTTAAGAAGCTGCCAAATAGAATCTAACATTGTGTGTATCCTCCTTTCCCAATTATTCGATAGTATAGTACCATATTTTTTGCAATTCTTTTTTCCGAAAAAGAATTATAGTGTATTTTTTTATAAATTTTGTATTAATTTTTTCCTCTTTGGTTTGTAAATTCCATCGTTAAGTATAAATTCAGGGTTTTCCATAGCAATCTTATCAATCTCTTTTGTCGAAACGAAATAAGGATATTCATCGAAACAAGAAAGCATATCCGTATTCCTGCCGATGGCACTATGTGCATCAGAGCCAAAAAAATCCACGTACCCTGCTTCAAGCATTTTACAAGCAACGTTCATTTCCATATCGCCAAACAAGCCTGCCGGTGACCCTGCATTAACCTGAAAAAGAACGCCCATATCAGACAGCTTATCAAGGCAAGCAATATTTTTAATTACAAAGTTGTATCTTTCCGGGTGGGCAATTACAGGAACAAGTCCAAAGGAAAAAAGGTATTTACACCAGGCCACAACATCCTCTAACGATGTTTTGAAAAAATCAAACTCTATGAGAATGTATTTAGACTCATTCAAGGTGTACGGCTTGAAATATTTAACATCAAAAATCTCATCATCACAAAGGATTTCGAAGCCTTTTTTCACTTCAAGGTCTATGCCCTGCTCATACAAAAGCATATTAAGGTGCTCCACCTTTTCATCTCGTTCATCCAATAAATCCTCAGCCTGCGACCAATACATAAGATGTGGCGTAACAAAAAGGGTGGCAGTATCGTTATCCAGCGCATACTCGCACATATCCAAGGTTTCGCCTATACTCTGCGAACCGTCATCTATTTTCCACAAGGAATGGGAGTGAATATCAACAAAGCCTTCATTCATTTTCTTTTACCTCTACGGTGTGGCTTTTAATGCCAATTACACCTTCATCATACATAAGCTTAACTACAATAACGGTAAGTGGCAACAGAAGTATACCGAAGGCACCAAATATTCTTGCACCAAGGAACATTGCCATAATTGTCACAATAGATGGTAAGCCTGCCTGCCTTGCAACAAGCTTGGGCTCAAGCACCTGCCTTAATATCGTAATCACCACGTAAAGCAAAACAAGACCGATACCTGTACCGATATTACCTACAAAAAGTGAATATATTGCCCAAGGGATAACAACTGTACCTGTACCTAAAACAGGAATTATATCTACTATACAAACAACAAAAGCAATAACGGGAATATAGCCACCATCGTATACGCCTACCACCTTCATAAGGGTAAGCCCCAAGAAAACCTCGGTAAAGGTTATAAGCATAATTGTAATATATGCCTTAACCAATTTGCCAATACCCTTTGTTACGGTGCCCTTTGCCTTTACAAGCCTTTTACCCTTTTCCTCCGGTAATATGCCAAGAATCATATCCCTTATAATATCGTACTCCGACGTCATAAAAAAGCAGGATATTATCGTAACCAAAATAGAAACCACAAAGGATGGTAAGCCTTTAACGAAGCCCCATGCACCACTGATTGGTGTTGAAAGCATACTTGCATCAAGGCTTAGCTCTTCTAATGAGAAATTAGAAAAGAATTCATCTATTTTTAAACCTAAGGCTGAGCCAATACCCTTGGGAAGCCTTAAAGCAAAGCTTCTTGCAGTTTCTTTCACAACAGCAATAACGTCCTCCACTGATTTAAAACGGCTCATCAAGTACTGCACAAGCTCTTTTATTTCATCAAAAATTGCAGAAACAATAAATGCCAATGCGCACACAGATAACACTACAATAAGCAAAACCATAAGCGTTGATACAAAGCCATGTGCTTTAATTTTTAGCTTATTGCTTATAAATCTTATTGGCGTTTGCAAAAAGATTGCAAGCACTGCTGCAAAAACGAATGGAAAAACGTAGCCGAAGGCATACTTAACAACGAAGTAATACAAGCCGACAATAATTCCAAAATAAACAAAGTTTACTATAAATGACTTTCTGTCTAATATAGCCTTTTCCATATTTAGTCCACCTATTTTAATTTTATATCAAGAATTACATATATTTTAAACCATTATTTAAAATATTACAATTACATATTACAATTTTTAATAAAATATTATCTTTTTTTCATTTTCCACTTTATTATCCTGTTAATTTGTGGTAGAATAGTAAAAATCTTTACCTTGGAGGTATAAAAATGCAGATTGCTATAATGGGCTTTGGCACAATCGGCTCCGGTGTTGCAGAGCTTCTTATTAAAAATCAAAAGAGCATTGTTGCAAAAAGCACACAAAATTCTCTCGAGATTAAATACATACTTGATATTCGCGATTTTTCAAACCACGAGCTTGGTAAATACTTTACAAAGGATTTTAACGATATATTAAACGATGCTTCCGTTGGCATAGTTGTTGAGTGTATGGGTGGCACAACACCTGCATACGAATACGTTTCAAGTTGCCTTAAGGCAGGTAAAAGCGTTGTTTCCTCAAATAAGGAGCTTGTTGCTGCAAAGGGCTACGAGCTTTTGGAGCTTGCAAAGGAAAATAACGTAAACTTCTTATTTGAAGCAAGTGTTGGTGGTGGTATCCCTATTATAAGACCTATCAGCCAGTGCCTTGCTGCTAACGAAATTTGCGAAATCGCAGGTATTCTCAACGGAACAACAAACTTCATACTTACTAAAATGATTGAAGAGGATATGGCCTTTGAGGATGCTCTCAAGCTTGCTCAGGATAACGGATATGCAGAGCGTGACCCATCTGCAGATATACTCGGCCACGACGCTGCAAGAAAAATTTGTATACTCGCCTCTCTTTGCTTTGGTAAGCACGTATACCCCGATGCTGTTGAAACCTCAGGTATTACAGAAATAACTCCTGAAGACGTTGCATATGCTAAAAACTGGGGTGGCGTTATAAAGCTCATAGGCAGAGCCGTACAAAATGATAACGGAAAAATTATTATTACAGTTGGTCCTTCACTTATTCAAAACCACAGCCAGCTTGCATCTGTTGACGACGTTTTCAATGCAATACTTGTACGTGGTGACGCTATTGGCGACGTTGTATTCTACGGCAAGGGCGCAGGTAAGCTCCCAACAGCAAGTGCCGTTGTTGCAGATATTATTGACTGTGCTAAACACACGGCAAAAAGAAAGGCTTTTGGTTGGGGTCCTGCTGAAGATAACTACGTTATTGCACCAAACCTTAACTGTGGTGCACTCTACGTAAGAGCCCAAACTGATGACTACGTTGCAGCCTTTAATGCTGTTAACGCTGCATTTGAAGCGCCTATCATTCTCCACCGTGAGGATGAAGCAAAGAATGAAATAGCTTTCATTACTCCGGCTATACGTGAAAAGGAAGCAAGAGAGGTTATTGAAGCTCTTCCGATTGACGTAAAAGCAATTCTTCGTGTGCTTGATTATTAACTTTCGAAAGGATGATTTGCTTTGGCATTATGTCCTAACTGCTATGCAATCCTTAATTTTTGGAACGTCAAAGCCGAGTGTCCACACTGCGGCGTTAACATACCGAACTTTAATTGGGAAGGCAGATTAGATGAGGATGCTAAAAACGCAGAGGTTGCCTGGGTTAAATTCAGAAGGTTTACAGGTAACTTCAAAAGCGCTTTATTTGGCAATAAGGTTAGAATCTTAAGATTTATTTGCACCTTTCTCCCCTTGATTGCTTTAGTATTACCCTTAGCTAACTATTCTATCACACTCCCCTTTTTAAATGGCTCACAGCAAAGCTTTACCTTGCTTGATTTTACGTTAAACAAGTTTTTAACCATAAATTGGGGTTCAATCATTAACCTTGCTTTTGCAGATAAATTAGGGACTGCTTCGCTAATGCTGATTTTATCTATATTCTTGCTGTACTTAGCAGTTGTATTTGGTGTTTTAAACTTTATTTTTGTTTTAATAAAGGCACCATCATTAAAAGCAGGGGCAAACGTAGTGCTTTGTGTATTATCCGACCTATGCTTTATTTTACCGGGTATATTCTTTACTGCTGCAACAAGCATCATTAGTAATTCCTCAGCTGCATTTATTAACGGTAACATTCAATTCGGTTTATTTGTTGGTATAGGACTTTTCACGCTTAACGTTGTACTTAACACCATTGTTAACAAAAGCATGAAAAAAGAACGTACTAAGCAGAAATGATTTACTACATAAAAAATCCTGTTTCCGAAAAGGAAACAGGATTTTTTTACTAATTAAACTCTATATCTCGCTTATATTCTGCAAGCCTAACCTCGTACGCCTTAAAAGCCTCTGCTTCAAAGGCAAGCTTAGGCTCCGCTACACCAAGAAGCTCCATAAGGTATTTAGTAAACTGTGGGTTTTGTATAAGGAAAGGTCCTAAAAGATACGTGCCAAAAAGATTTCTGTATTTAACGCCTTCTTTTTTAGCGCCTACAGAGGAGCCGTAGCCCTTTGTAACATTAACAAAGGAACTACCCTCACTTATACCATAACTATGCGAGAATCGACTTGTACAGCCCACAATCCCAATACCGTTGAACTCCCCTAAAAACAAAGAGTTATAACGCTTGGGGATTGTTCTTTCGGCGTAAAAATCCACAATACCTAAAGCAGGAATTCTTCCACCGTCTGTTTTTTGAATATAGTTACCCATTATTTCAAAGGAGTTACCCGTCATAAGGAAAATAACACCTTTATCAATAAGCTCCTTTATTCTATCCTGCTTACCCATAAGCCTTGAAAGTATTTTTTCCTGGTTAGATTCACTGCAGGAGCCAAGGTAAACCATATCAACATCCTCCGTTAAAAACAAAGGCATTTCGCTGACAGGGGTTTTAATAAACTCGGCCTGTGGCAAGCACAATTCAAAATAACGCATATTTGCCTTGTCGCCGAACAAACAACAAATTTCGGGATATAAAACCTCTATTTTCATTATTGTTCACCGCCCTTCGAATTTTGCGCTGCGCTGAAAACAGTAACTATTTTTTCCTCAACCTTACAAGCAAGGTCATAGGTAGAGGTATCATGAAGCAGGTAAAGCTTGTCGATATCCTTATCCATAATATCTACAGCCTTAAATTCATCCTCTTCGCAAAGTATAACCTCTTCGCTTATACCTGCTATAAGCAAGCGCAGCTTATAGTCGAAGCAACGAGGACCCGCTAAAACGATTTGCTTAATTTCGGGTGTGTTTAAAAACTCAAAATCAGCATCGTATATCCAACCCATAAACTCAGAGGAATCACGGCGCTCAAACAAATCGTCTATCATAATAAATACAGAGCGGGCACCACTTTCGTGGCCAACAAAATCCAATGTTCTTGAGCAGGAAACAGAGTTTTGTCCCTTAGCCATTGTTCTTATAACCTCTGTTTTGCCTGCCTTAAGCTCTTTATAACGGGTTTGTGTTACACTGATGCTACTCATATGAGCCATTACAGTTGCTTTATCTATACCAAATTCAGCTAAAACCGTAATTGCTGCAAGCTCGTTATAAATGTTATAGATTGCTCTGTTTACCATTGGGTAAACATCCTCACAATCTCCACACTTAACAGTAATAGTCTTATTTTCGTAATCGATTTTTGTGAGCCTGTATTTTGCCTCGTATGACTTAAAGCCACACTTTGGGCAATAGGCATTACCTATGTGGTGGTACCTTAAATAATTGAATTTAAGCTTTTCATCACAAACAGGACAAATAGAAAAATCGTTTATAAGGTTTACACATTCCTCAACATCTGTATCTAACCTATCAATACCGAAGTAAACTCTTTCGTTATCCTTTAAAAGCTGTGAGGACTGAAGGCAATCGGCATTTAAAACAAGCTTTGTTGTTTTAGGCACATAGGTATCGAGAATACTGAAAATATATTCGGGATGTGCGTTTCTTTTAAGAGAATCTCTAAAAAGATTTGTAACAACAAGATAATCCGGCTTAATAAACGGAAGTATAAGCCTTGAAAAGCGTTCATCCACCTCAAGCACAAGTGCATCTATTTTTGGTTTACCAAAAACACCCACACTATGTGTAAGTGCTGTTGCTACACCGGTGTTAATATTTGAGCCATATCTGTTAGATACTATATTCATACCACTTTCAGCAAGAATATCGGCTACCATATTTGTTGTGGTGGTTTTGCCGTTTGTACCTGTAACGCAAATTACGTTAGGTGACTTTTTGGTTCTGCCAAGATAATCTGGACAGATTTTTAAGGCAACGTAGCCCGGATACATAGTGGCATTTCTGCCAAGCAAGCGCAATAAAGCATACACAAGCTTTGCTGCCCACAAAGCAATAAAATATCTTAATTTACCCATTCAATTATTCAACCTCTGCAGAAATTTCTGAAGTACAGTTTGGGCAACGTGTTGCATCAATAGCAATTTCGCTCTTACAGAAAGGACACACCTTTGTTGTTGGTGCTTCCTCTACAGGTTCTTCCTTCTTTGCATTTCTTACCTTGTTAATAGCCTTAACCATAACAAAAATAACTATTGCTGTAATAATGAAGTCGATAACACCTTGAATAAATACGCCGTAGCTGAGAACTGCTGCGCCTGCTTCTGTTGCCTCTGCAAGTGTTACATATTCTGAGCCGTCGAGAGTAACAAACTTCTCTGATAATGCTACGTTCTTTGTGAGCAATGAGATGAGTGGTGTTATTATGTTTTCAACAAGGCTTTTTACAATATTTGAAAAAGCACCACCGATAATAACGCCGACTGCAAGGTCAATTACGTTACCCTTTGCAATAAAATCTTTGAATTCGCTAAAAAACTTTTTCATAAAAAGAACAACTCCTTTTTTATTTTTTACGCGTGAAATTATATCACATATTTTTATTATTTTAAAGCCTTTTATAATATGTTTTAAAAATTTATTGCGTAATTTGTTATTCTGTAGTATAATTTTAGAGTTAAAAAACAATTATGGAGATGATTATTGTGATTTTAACAGCCGATATAGGCAACACAAATATAACCTTAGGGATATACGATAACGATACACCTGTATGCATTTCTCGTTTAGCTACGCAAAGGCACAGAACAAGTGACCAATATGCTATTGAGTTAGATGCAGTTTTTAAGCTTGAGGGTGTTGACAAAAAAATAAATGGTGCTATAATCAGCTCCGTTGTACCTGAGCTTACACGCATTTTCAAGGATGCAATAGAAAAGGTTACCGGCTGTAGTGCATTGATTGTTGCTGCAGGTCTTAAAAACGGACTTAAAATATCAACAGACAACCCCAAGGAGCTTGGTGCCGACCTTGTTGCAGGTGCTGTTGGTGCAATTACTCAATATGAGCTCCCCTGCCTTGTTATGGACTTAGGCACAGCTACAAAAATATCTGTTATTGATGAGGGTGGCATATTTGTGGGCTGCACTATTGCACCCGGTATTGGTATATCCTTAGATGCTCTTTCTATGAGGACTTCACAATTACCTGCGATTGAGCTTTCTGCCCCTGACCACGCTATAGGCACAAACACTATTGAGTGTATACGTTCAGGAACTGTGCTTGGTAATGCAGCTATGCTTGACGGTATGACCGACAGATTAGAGGCAGAGCTTGGAAAACCAATAAAAACACTTGTTGCTACAGGTGGCTTAGCAAAAGAAATTGTGGCTTGCTGCCATAAAAAAATAATATACAATAAGAACCTTGTTTTAGAGGGTCTTTTGGCAATATATAAGAAAAACAGATAATTCTCAAACAAGTAAAATTTAAGCGCTGTATCCTTACGGAACAGCAGCAAAGGAGTTTTATCATGAAAAAGAAACAGAACCTTGTTCGCAACGTAATGTGCGCCCTGTTTTCGGCATTGATAGTCGTTATGACATTCACACCGTATTTGGGTTATATTTCAGTAGGACCTATTGAAATAACCACGTTACACATTATCGCAATTTTTGGTGCACTTGTGCTTGGACCAAAGCACGGCGCAATTGTTGGTGGTGTATGGGGTGCAACCTGCATCATTCGTGCAATACAATTAGGCTTTGCACCATTTGCAAACCCTCTTGTATCACTTGTACCAAGAATACTTGTAGCAGTTGTTGCAGGCCTTGTTTTTATGGGTCTTTCTAAAACAAAATGCCCAAAGGTTATAAGCCTTGCAGTAGCAACCCTTGCAGGTACACTTACTAACACAGTATTAGTTATAAGCGCACTTCAGCTCTTCGGTGGCTTTGAGTCCCTTTTAGGCGCCGCTGCAGCAGCGATTGAAACTATTATTTTAACACTTATAGGTACAAACGGTCTTATAGAGCTTGTTAGTGCATTGGTAATTGTACCTTCCCTTTATATGGCAACTGAAAAGTTCTTTACAAAAGCATTAAACAATAAATAATTTGAAATATAAATCTGTTTTTCTGTATATAAATAAACAAAAAATCAGCCCTTCAATTGAAGGGCTGTAATTTTTTGTTTGATTATTCTGCCTGTGCAGTTGTTGCTTCGCCTTCTGTTGCAGGCATTGCAGGCTGTGTAATAAACACATCTGTAACCTCTTTGCCGTACTCATCTGTAACCGGCTCAAAGTAATCAAACGGCTTAAAGGAAATAGCCTTGCATATTGCAACACTTTCAGAAACTGCTGTACCGGGATTCTTTGACTCAAAAAGAATTTTGTAAATGTTACCGTGGTTTCTGAAGATATAAAGAACGTTCATACCCTCGCTGTTGCTCATTGTAAAACGAACAACACCTTCACACTCTTCGCCTAAAGCTTCAACATTTTCTTCCCAGGTTACCTTAACCTCATCAAATGCTAAAAGCTTTTCATAGGTATCGAAGTTTGACTCATAAACATCCTGGTAGGATTTATCGTGAATAACAATAGAAACTCTATCGCCTGTTTCTTTATTTATAAATGCACCAAACTTAGCCTCATCGATTACCCAATTTTCAGGAAGTGTAATTCTGTAGCCGTAATCCTCTACATAATTATCCTTTGAGTATGCCTGGAAGGGCTCAACCATTGTAACACGGTTACCCCTATCGTCGTGCTTATATTTTCCGTCTTCATCGGTAGCAAAAACAATAAATTCACCGTATTCGTTAAGAATCTTTTCGCCACTTTCATCCTCAAGGAAAGGAAGCTCATCATCTTCAATATAGAGCTTTTCGGGTGCTCTTGTTTCTTCTTCATCTTCGTTGTTGTTACAAGCTGCAAACACACCTACAAAAACAAGTGCGAAAGCAATCATAACAGCTATTAATTTTTTACTCAAGGTAATTACCTCCGTTTGAATTATGCCTCAGTTGTTGTTTCAAGAGGGCTTACAGGAAGGCTGTTTTCCCAATTGATTTCGAAATTAGCCTTATCCTCAAATGTAAACATAACGCTTAAATCACCGTAATCGGCAAGTGTGCCCGCACCTGTTACGGAAGCAGTAATATTTGCTGCCTTGTAGTAGTTAAGGTTTGTGATTTCGTTTGTAAGTCTATTTACTGTTGCTGTGATTTTGCAGCCACTATACTCAACTGCATAATCGTTAAACTTAAGATATTCGGCAGTTTTAGCAAACTCATCAGATGCAAGAATCTCATCCTTATTACGAAGCTCAAACGCCTTAAGGAGAGCTGACGTATCACCACCGTTATCAATATCGTTGAAAACAATTTCGATAAAGTAGTTATCACCTATTTCTTTGATTGTTGCATAATCGATATCTGAAATTGTAAGCTGAGATGTCCAAGCCTCGTTTTTAACATAAAGGTACTCGGTATTATCTGCTCCCATTGGGATATCGCCTGATGATTCGCCAATATCGGTGAGAATCATATCTTTAATACCCTTAGCAGCCTTATTAAGTGACTCAAGTGATTCATCGATTTCCTGAGCTTCTTCAGCGCCTGCCTTTGTGATACGGATGCTGCCGTCGGGAACAGCTTTTTCGTATCTGTAGTAAATTGCAGGCTTTGTAGCCTTAAGGTCATTTACTATGCCGTTAAAGTAATTAAGAACCTCTTCACTTGTATTTGCAACAGGAGTTTTACTTTGTGTGTAAACAGCCTCTTCTGTTGTGAAAACCTCGGCAACATCGTCGCCCTCTTCTTTGGAGCCGCAACCTGCAAAGCTAAAGAGCATTGCGCCCACAAGCATAAGAGCCATAAGTACAGTTAAATTACGTTTCATAAAGGTTTTACCCCTTTCGATTTTTACGGGTGTGGCTACATACCACTCTACCCTATTATATTTACGATTAATTATAGCACATTTTTTCGTATAACAACAGTTAAAATCAAGATTTTTTTATCTTTGTATAAAAAGCACAAAACAAATACACTTCTTTTGTATTGAACAACTAATTTATTATTAATATATTCCATTTGACTTTTTATTTACGTTACAATATAATTGTGATTGGATTGAGGTGTAAAAATGATAGATTTAAAAGAAAAAGGCTCTACCCCAACAACAGAGGTTGAAGCAATTGACAACGGCAAAAAATTTGACAAAGAAAAAGATTCAAATGCAAAAAAGTTTCTTTGTGTAATGCTTGCTTTTATTGTGATTTTTGTAGGCGTTGTTTGCATTTTTGTAAACAAGCGTAACCAAACACTTTTAGCACAGCAAAAAATTGATGAGGCAACAAAAAACAATACCACACAAGCTGTGCAATCAGCAGGCGCTACAACGGCCCCACAGGGTACAACTACGGCTACTGAGTCGCAGGAGGCTACTACCCCACCTGATACAACCTCGGTAGCTGCAGACGTAACTGCACCACAGGGTGGTTCCCTTGCAGAGCCGACAATTATCACTATAGACGAGGCCAACTGGCACCTTACGTTGGTAAACTCCGGCTACCGTATACCGGATAGCTACGAGCCCGATTTAGTGTACGTTTGCGGAAGCGGTGAGCGCCTCGACAGAAAGGTTGCAGAGCATTACGAAAAAATGTATGAGGATGCTTTAAAGGATGGTGTTACACTCACCCCCTGCTCCGGCTACAGATCTTACGAAACACAAGAAAGAAACTACAACAGAAAAATAGATTTTTATAAGGGACAAGGCCTTACCGAGGATGAAGCAAAGGTAAAGGCTGCCACAATAATAATGCCACCCGGCTCCTCGGAGCACAATTTAGGCTATGCTATGGATATTGTTTGCGTAGATGAATGGTTTGAAGATACTCAAGAATTCAAATGGTTACAGGAGCACGCAGCAAACTATGGCTTTATAATGAGATATCCCGAAAGTAAGCAGGATATTACAAAGGTTATATATGAACCCTGGCATTGGAGATACGTGGGCGTAGAGGCTGCTAAGGAGCTTAAGGCAAGTGGCCTTGTATTAGAGGAATACCTGGGGGTTGCACAATGATAGGAATTACTGTAGAAAAAGCACACGGGGAATACGACCCCGGCACAAGTAAAATTTTAGGCTCACCCACTATGCCTGAGGAATGGCTCGGTGATGGCACTGTAGGTGATGAGGATTTTTTCTTTTGTCAGCTTAGAGTTTCAGAATTTAAAGGCTTCGATGACGGTGGATTAGCGCCTCAGGTCGGCTTTATTTACTTCTTTCTCACCTTTAAGGACGGCAAGTTTATTCCCAACGTACGCTACTGTAAGGATGAGCCTGATACAATAATTGATGATTTCAATGCAGGCTTTGATTTTTTAGGCGATACAGACGCCGAATACTCTATTGACTATTGCAAAAAAGACAGTAGCGAGGATGGAACAGCTATATTCATTGATAAAGGCGAGGACGTAGTTTTATTGCAATACGACCCACTTGATGACAATATGCCCTCCTTCCTTGCAAACACAGAGAAAATTGCGTATTTCACAATAAAAAAAGAACAGCTCAAGGCATTGGATTTTTCAAGTGTTGAGTTTACAATCGAATAATTTTTTTAAAACAAAAGGGAGCGAATTATTCGCTCCCTTTTGTTTTGTGAAATACTATTAAATTATTTAATTTCAACAATTGTAACGCCGTTTTCACCTTCACCGAAGGTACCTAAACGGAAGGTGCGTACACGTGGGTCACCTTTAAGAAACTGTGTCACTGCAGTTCTTAAAGCGCCTGTGCCCTTACCATGAATTATAGTACACTCTGTAAGACCTGAAAGCAGAAGGTCATCTAAAAACCTATCAAGCACAATAAGTGCCTCATCAACCATAAGTCCACGAAGGTCGCAACGGTTACTAACCTGCATTGAGGAACGGCTTTCGCCACTCACCCTTGTTGTGCTAACCTTTTTCTTCGGTACTTCCTTTTTAGGCTTATCTACAAGGCGCAGGGTTTCCTCCTTAACTCTCATTTTAAGCATTCCTGCAGTTATTTCCACATTACCTTTTTTATCCTTAAGCGCTGTTACAGTTGCATTTTTGCCGATTGTTTTGCAGAAAACCGTATCTCCTACCTGCAGCTCACGAGGAAGTGTATAATCCTCATCATCCTCGATAGAATCCATAACAGGGTCAACCGCTCCACTGATTGCATCAAGGTGAGCATTAACCGTGCTTTTTGCCCTTCTGGCAAGCTCGGCAGCATCTCGAGAGCTTTTAGCCTCTTTTTTCAGCTTCTCTATCTCTGCTAAAAGAGCATTTGCCTCCCGTTTTGCCCTTTCAACAATACGCAGAGCCTCTCCCCTTGCGTTTTCAAGCTCCCTGTCTCTTTTAGCCTGGGCATCACGCAGAAGCTGGGCTGCTTTTTCTCTATCCTTCATTGCAGCCTCGGTTAACTCCCTTGCCTTCGCCCTTTCCTCTTCCATTTGAAGGCGACTTTCCTCAAGGCTATCTACAACGTCCTCAAAACGGATATTATCCGATGAAACAAGCTCCGTTGCCCTATCTATTACAGTCCTGCTTATACCAAGCTTTTCCGAAATAGCAAACGCATTCGACCTGCCCGGTACGCCGATAAGCAGCCTATACGTAGGCTTTAAGCTTGCAACGTCAAACTCGCAGGAGCCGTTTTCAACCCTCGGTGTTTGAAGGGCATACGCTTTAAGCTCGGCATAGTGGGTAGTGGCTGCAATCCTTGCCCCCTGTGAATGGAGCTGCTCTAAAATTGCCATAGCAAGGGCAGCACCCTCAACAGGGTCTGTACCTGCACCAAGCTCATCTATTAAAACAAGTGATTTTTCATCGGCTGTTCTTAATATATTAACTATATTCACCATATGTGACGAGAAGGTAGACAAGGACTGCTCTATGCTTTGCTCATCACCGATATCCACAAGTATATGATTGTAAACTGAAACCTTGCTTTCATCTGCAGCAGGTATAAAAAGCCCTACGGAGGCCATTGCCGACAAAAGACCTATAGTTTTAATAGCGACTGTTTTACCACCTGTGTTAGGGCCTGTAATTACAAGTGTATCGAAATCACTGCCCAAACGAATATCCGTTGCTACAACCTTTGCAGGGTCAATTAACGGATGCCTTGCTTTTCTAAGGTCTGTAACGCCGTTATCGTTAAGAATAGGCAGGCTTGCCTTCATTTGATAAGCCAAATGCGCCTTTGCAAAAATAATATTAATTTCAACTGCGCACTCATAGCTGCCTTTAATTTCGTGAAGGAAATCACCTGCTTCAACTGAAAGCTCAAAAAGAATTCTTTCTATTTCCTGAGCCTCTTTACCCTTTAAAACTCGTATATCGTTATTGGCCTCAACCACGCCTGCAGGCTCAATAAAAACCGTAGCTCCTGTAGATGAGGTGTCGTGCACAAGTCCCGAAACGGCATTTCTGTATTCACTTTTTACAGGTACAACGTATCTGCCGTTACGCTGTGTAATTATTGCATCCTGCAAAACTGTGCGCAAGGAGGAAGAGCGAATAAGCTTTTCAAGCTGTTCTCGCACACTGTTTTCTTTATTTTTTATTTGACGGCGTATATTGGCAAGCTCGGGTGATGCATTATCACTCATTTCATCCTCTGAAAGGATTGCCGAAAAGATTTTATCCTCAAGGTATTTATTGGGTACGAGTGAGCTGAAATAATAATCAATGCACCTCTCATCCTTGCCTGAATTTGCTCGCCATTCACTGATTGCTCTTATAGCTCTTGCAGTTGAGCCTATATCAAGAAGCTCTCGCATTGAGAGCACGCCACCTGAATTTGCCCTTGAAAGCGCATTGGTAACGTTTTTAAGTCCACCAAAGGAGGGACCACCGTGCTTCGCTAACATTATGTATGCATCTTCGGTCATTTGCAAAAGTCTTTGTGCCTTTGCAAGCTTCACCTCGGGGCGAAGGGAAAGTATACCCTCTGCAGCGTCCTCATTACAGGCCCTTGCAGAAAGCATTGTAAGTATTTTATCAAATTCAAGTGCTTTTAAATGTCTGTTTAATTCTGCCATTTTTTATCCCTTTAGTACTTTATAAAAATCGAGAGTAGAAAATTTTCTATCCGTTTTGTGAAGCAAATAAAGCTCTGCTGTATCGCAAAAGCTTCGCATAGCCTCATCTGATAAATTAAACGAAAAAATCTTTTCGAAATCCGAAAGAAAAACGTAGCGAAGCGCATGAATAACGGCTATGCTTAGGCACACACCCTGGCCGTTAGAGGCACAGTTTTCGCAGTAAATTTTGCCACTTTCGGGGGAAAAATACATATAGTCCGTTTCATATTCGCCACATCTGTCGCAAGCAAGCAACGCAGGCATATATCCACTTAACGACATAAGCCTGCACTCTACAACTGCTTTAATGAAATCCGGCGTTTTTTTATCGCCCTTTAAAAACCATAGCGCATTGAGAAAAAGCCTGAGTATTTCGCCTGACTCATACTCCTCCTCACAAAATTCATTGGCAAGCTGACAAAAATACTGTGCCAATGCCATTTTTTCCACATCCTGGCGCAGCTCAAAAAAAACCTCTTTTACCAACGCCTCCTCAACAGAGTAGGCATCACGGGATTTTACAAAGGTAAAATCTGCATACGCCATAAGTGAGGTTGCCGCAAGCTTTTTACTTTTTGTTTTTTTAGCACCTCGTGAAAAGGCCTTTACTATGCCGTATTGAGCAGTAAGCACAGTAATAAGCTTATCGGACTCCCCTATGCTCTGCTCCCGTATCACAAGCCCCGGTGCAGTTATTCTTACCAACAGTATCCAACTCCGTTTTTGCTGTGGAATTTACAAACTCACGGTATTCAAGGTAATCACTAACCCTGCCGTTTTGCCAAAATTTTTCCCACAATTTATTCTCATCCATTAAAAACACTCCCACAGAACTTGTTACTAATATTTTATTCAACGGGAGTGTATTTATACAAATATTAAGTTGTTAAAAAGGCGATTTTAATCCAAACCGAAGTTATGAATTAAGCCTTCTCTGTTTCGCCAATCCTCCTTAACCTTTACCCAGCATTGAAGGTTGACCTTGCATTCAAAAAAGCGTTCCAGCTCACAACGGGCATTGCTTGAAATCTCTTTAAGCATTGCGCCCTTTTTACCTATAATTATGCCCTTATGGCTTTCCCTTTCGCAATAAATAGTTGCTTCGATATCTAATATAGGCTTGTCCTCACGCTCTCGCATTTTCTCTATAGAAACTGCTATGCCGTGTGGAATTTCCTCGTTAAGGCGATGAAGAAGCTTTTCTCTTATCATTTCGGCTGCAAGCACACGCTCAGGCTGGTCGGTTAACGTATCCTCAGGGAAGAAGAACTCTGATGGAACAGAAAGCTTAACAAGCTCCTCTTTAAGAGCCTCCATTCCGTCGCCATCCTTTGCTGAAACAGGCACAACTGCAGTAAAATCAAAAAGCTTTGACAACTCGAGAATTCTTTGCATAAGCTCCTGCTTATCAGAAAGCATATCTATTTTATTAATTGCTAAAACAACGGGAATACCCTCACCCTTAAGCCTCTTTAAAAGCTCAAGCTCTGTAGGTCTTACCTCGCCCCTGCACTCTGTAACAAAAAGGCAAGAATCTACACCACCGATGCTGTCGTCCACTGCCTTTATCATTTTTTCGCCAAGCTTTGTTTTAGGCTTGTGAAAGCCCGGTGTATCGGTAAACACAAGCTGTGTATCTCCCTCGGTTAAAACACCCATAATTTTTGTACGGGTTGTTTGCGGTCTTGAGGAAACTATAGCTACCTTTTGACCTAAAAGCTTGTTAAGGATTGATGATTTACCCACGTTGGGTCTGCCTACAATTGCAATAAATGCTGTTTTTCTCTCTGACATTATTTTTTCCCTTTTTTCGTAAAGTATTTCTTTTTCATTTTTCTGATGAATTTGTTGTTGAGCCTAAATATAAAAAGAAAGGAAACCACAAAGCTCAAGCCCAAAAGAACAAGATATACGGGGTTATTTACGTAGTGCTCAAAAAGTTGCTTAAAGGCTTCGGGCTGCCAAAGCAAAACAACGCCTATAAACACTGCCGCTACTGCAAACACAAGTACTGCACCTGCAGCTACATCCTTTGAAATTTTTATTGTGTGTATTGTTTCCCTTGTAACGGAATCATCTGCCTTTTCGATACCGCTATTTATCATTTCGCCACCTACAACAAGGGCTGCTGCGAGAATTAAAACAGCATATTCTACCTTTGTAAGCACGAAAAAATCGTACCTAAAAAGAAAATACGCCATATAAGCGAAGCAGGTTAAATGAATTCTGAAGTTACGCTCATTAAAAATCATCCAACCAAAGCCCTTAAAGGCATAAATAAAACTACGGGCAAGGCTATCTATATCATTCACAGCGCTTATTCCTCCTCGGAATCCATATAATAAGACTCGTTTCTCTTGAGACCGAGCTCGGTGAGCACGTGCTCCTCTTTTTCACGCATATGCACTGCCTCAATACCACCGTTAACGTGGTCATAGCCCAAAAGGTGAAGCATTGAATGAACGGTTAAAAAGCCGATTTCTCTTTGAAGGGTGTGTCCGTATGTATGAGCCTGCTTTACTGCTGTAGGCACGGAAATAACTATATCACCCAAATAGCACATACCTGTGCCCGGGTCTTTATCGTACACGCCGTTTTCACCTAACGGGAAGGATAAAACGTCTGTACTCTTATCTATGTTTCTGTGTAAATTGTTGAGGTACTGAATTTCCTCATCATCAACAAAGCTCACGCTGATTTCGGCAGGCTCTGAAAAATTCTCAAAGGTTAAAACAGCATTACAGCAGCGCCTTACCAACAGCCTTACGCCTGTAGGAATTTTTACTTCCTTTTGATTGTTGGAAATTCTTACTTTAATCTTCTCTTTCATTTTCTTTTCTTTGCCTCCTCATATTTTTCGTATGCCCTGATAATATCCTGCACCAGCTTATGTCTTACAACATCCTTACCGGTGAATTTAACAATTTCAATCTGCTCCATATTTTTAAGGATTTTAGTTACCTCAACAAGGCCTGAGCGCTTACCCTCCGGTAAGTCAATTTGTGTTATATCGCCTGTTACAACAACCTTAGAGTTAAAGCCCATTCTTGTTAAGAACATTTTCATTTGCTCAGGTGTTGTATTTTGCGCCTCGTCAAGAATAATAAAGCTATCATCCAAGGTTCTGCCTCGCATATATGCAAGGGGCGCAACCTCTATATTTCCTCTTTCCAGGTACTTATTAAAGTTTTCTGCACCAAGCATATCAAAAAGCGCATCGTAAAGAGGTCTTAAATATGGGTCAACCTTGCTTTGTAAATCGCCGGGCAGGAAGCCAAGCTTTTCGCCTGCCTCAACAGCAGGCCTTGTAAGAATGATTCTGTTAACCTCTTTTGCCCTAAAGGCATTTACCGCCATAGCAACGGCAAGGTAGGTTTTGCCTGTACCTGCAGGGCCTACGCCGATTACAATGGTGTTATTTTTTATAGACTCAACATATTTCTTTTGACCCAGGGTTTTAGGCTTAACAGGCTTGCCTTTGCTTGTAATGCAAATACAATCGCCTGACATTGAGGAAATTTTATCCTCGTTACCTTCGCTAACAAGAGAAATAACGTAGCGCACGTTTTGCTCATTAAGAGCCTCACCCCTGTTAAGCAAAAGCAAAAGGCCGTTTATTGCTTTACAGGCCTTTGCAACTTTTTCTGGCTCGCCACTGATTTTAATATCTGACCCACGGCTTATAACATCAACGTTAAACGCCTTCCTTATGAGTAAAATATTTTCATCGAAGCTACCAAAAAGGCTGACTGCCTGCTCCATTCTGTCAACGTTAATTATCTGTTCCGACTTAATTACCCTCTTCACTGTCAGTTTATAACAAAAAGTTACTTGAATTATATTATCAACTTATAGTATAACATTATTTTTGTAAATGTCCACTAAATTTTTCAAAAATTTTTGTGAAAAGGTATTAGTTTTTTTATTCAACCTCTATTGCCTTTTCTAAAGCAATATTCTCTATACAAGTAATTTGAGCTGTTACCTCAACACCATTTGCCTGACCATTGTGTGAATAGTTCACCTTTTCAAGCTCTGCTGTGCCATACTGCACACGTTTTATTTCAACCGCCTTATGTAAGGCATTTAGAATTCGATGCTGCTCGGATATTTCTACAACTTGCTTTTGTAGACTTAGGCAATCAACCCTTGCTATGCCTATGGGTAACTGCTCACCATTCCCCTTAAGGTAAACTGTTGTTTTGCTTTTCACGTTACCATCCACCTTACCCAAAGGAATATTAATTCCAAAAAAGATTGGCTCGTAGACAGCTTTACTTTCTGTTAGAACAAACACATCCTTTTCGCTTTGACCATAAACCGTATGTTTATTTTTCGTTCTTGCTAAAACCTTGCCCCTTGCGTGAACAAAGCGTTCGGTACCGTCACTGTTGGTTATTATACCCGAAATAAGCAAGGAGCCCTCTGCAACGTGTTCGCCTGCCTTGACTTTGTTTTCACCTTGGTTACCATCTACAAGCACGACCTCGCCACTTTTAGCAGCAACCACATTTGTAATGGCTTTTTCATCCACAATAGGCAAGGCCTTACGAGCATAGCTATATTCTATTTGCGCTTTACTGCCAAAAATATTTAACGAAACCCAAGAAAGCTCCGGAAAAGCATCAAGAAGCTCCTGCTGAACCTGAACAATATCAATTTTTGACTTTCTTGCCCCTATTTTCACACCCATTTCTTCTACAGTTTCTGTAAAGTTATTTATCTTTACATCATCGTTTGAAACAATTTCAACTCGCCAAATTAAAGTACTCATGTATGCAATTATAAGCGCTACGGTAAAAATTCCAAAAAACACGCCAAGCCTATATTTATAAAGGGTTACAAAGTTTGGCAAACCTCGTTTTTTTATTATTTTTATCTCCATACCTGACTTTTTTGCAGCGATATTTATAAGTTTAAAGTCACCTTCCGTTGTAAAGGCTGTAACCTTCACACCCTCTTTTTTCACATTCCAAAGTACAATAGAATTAAATTTGCATAAATTGAGAAATCTTTCAGCAAAGCCACCTGTTGCTTCAAAAATAACATAGCCCTGTAAAAGCCTTAAAAGGTTAATCATTGTTGCCTCCCATAAACTCTAATGAGGTTATACTGCCCCTTATATCCGTTTGGTCAAAAACGAAGGAATCTACTACTAAGCCTTTACCCATAATTTTGAGTTTACGCTCACCTAAATCTAAAATTATGCTTTCATCGTTATAATCAATAACACCCTTGCAGTCAAAAACCAAAAGCCTTCTGTTAGAATAAAGCTCAATAACTACATCATTTAGGCTCGCTTCCGCATTCTTTAATTTGTTAAATTTCACTCAATCACCTCTATGTATATTTCTATGCCGTGCATTCATAAATTATAAGGGGTGATGATATGAAGCTGCGGCTTAATAATATTTATTCAAGGCATTTACCGAGGCTTATTTTAGCCTTATGCGCCACAGCAACAATTATTGTTTTCCCCTCAGAATTTTCAACGGGCGTAAAAGACGGAATAAAGCTTTTAGGCGAAAACATTATTCCTGCATTATTTCCTTTTATGGTGCTATCTGCCTACATTGCCGAAAGCCCCGTAACGCAATTAATATTTACTTTTCTTGATAAGCCCTCGAAAAAGCTATTTAATACAGGAGGTATAGGACTTATTGCCCCTGTAACGGGTATGCTTGGAGGCTATCCGATAGGTGCACAGGCCGTTGCAAGGCTATTGGAAGGAAAACTTATTTCAGAGGATGAGGCACACCGACTTATTTGCTGGAGCGTTAATCCCAGCCCAACGTTTGTTATTACGCTTTTAGGTAAGTTTTTAATTGGGAACACCTGTGCCGGGGTTATAATTTATGCTTCAAATATACTTGCCGCCCTAAGCATTGGATTTTTTCTTAGATTTTTAGGAGGCAATGAGGCAATAAACTTTGAAAAAAAGCAAACAGAAACGAAAAATGCGTTGTTTATAAACGCCGCTGCCTTCTCCTGTAAGGCTATGCTTTCAATCTGCGGATGGGTGCTACTGTTTTCGGCATTTTCGAGAGGAATTAACAGCTTTATACACAACCATACCGTAAGCGTGTTTTTCAAGGCGATTGCAGAGGTCACCGTAGGCAGCACCACTGCTGTGCAGGAGGGACTTTCTTTACCTTTTATAAGTGCAATCACCGGCTTCGGAGGCCTTGCTGTTATTTTTCAAATTGCACCTTACCTTGAAAAATGTAGCTTCAAGCTTAAATATTTTATATGCTGGAGGCTGGTAAACGCTGCCTTAAGTGCTTTTTACTGCTTGAAGCTTGTTGCTTTATTCCCTAACACTGTTTCAAGCTCAACATATTTATTTAACAGTTACACTCCGTCGATTGCACACACACCTTTAGCATCTATAATTTTGCTGTTAACCTGCATTCTTTTAGTTTTTGAGGTTGATAACAAAAGAAAAATATGCTAATATATAAGCATTACGAAGGGATGTGACGGAATGGCACTTAAAATATTCAAGGGAAACGTTGAGCCACAGTGCGCTTATTGCGAATTTGCTGAAATCAAGCAAGGTGCAGAGGTTGCTGTATGCAGAAAAATAGGTGGCATTATGCAATTACACTCAAAGTGCAAAAAATTCAAATACGCCCCTCTTAAAAGACAGCCAAGAACACCATCCTTTAACTCCGACTTTTCAAAAGAGGACTTTGAGATATGACCGCATTTTTTTGCGGTTTTTTGTTTTTTGTGAAATGTTACAAAATGTGCTAATTTTCTACCGATAAATTTTAAACCTTAATTTTGTCGTTTAGTCTTGAAATAGATAATAAATATTAGTACAATATTAATATAAAAAATATATGGAGGTTATGAGCGTGGCAGATGCATTCGGTATTCCAAACACAATCCCTGTAGGTCCTTTAGGTATTATTGCAACCCCGGGTTGCGAGGAGCTTGCCTTAAAAATTAACAACTATCTCACATCCTGGAGAAATGAAAGAGAAAGCGAGCACAAGGGCACAATTGCTTTCTACGGCTACCAGAGAGATTCTTTTATCATTGATGCTGATTTCACAAGATTCGGTTCAGGTGAGGGTAAATGTGTACTTCACGAAACTGTTCGTGGATATGATATATTCATTATCTGCGATTGCTTTAACCACGGCATAACCTATGATATGTACGGCTACAAAAACCACTACTCCCCTGATGAGCACTATGCTAACCTTAAAAGGGCTATTTCAGCTATTGAGGGTAAGGCAAGAAGAATAAACGTTATTATGCCTATGCTCTACGAAGGCAGACAGCACAAGCGTTCAAGAAGAGAATCTCTTGACTGTGCAATTGCTTTACAGGAGCTTTGCGCAGATATGGGCGTTGAAAACATCATCACCTTTGATGCTCACGACCCAAGAGTACAAAACGCAATTCCACTTAAGGGCTTCGAAAACGTTGCTCCTACATACCAAATGGTAAAGGCTCTTACAAAGAACTTTAAGGACCTTAGCATTGACCATGACCACCTTATGGTTATATCCCCTGATGAGGGCGGTATGGGTCGTTGCATCTACTACTCAACAGTTCTCGGTATCGACCTTGGTATGTTCTATAAGCGCCGTGACTACTCAAAGGTTGTTAACGGCAGAAACCCAATTCTCGCTCATGAATTCCTTGGCGATGACGTTGAGGGTAAGGACTGCCTTATTATTGACGATATGATTTCTTCAGGCGACTCTATGATTGAGGTTGCTACAAAGCTTAAAGAGCTTAAGGCTAACAGGATTTTCATCTGTACAAGCTTCGGCCTTTTCTGCAACGGTCTTCAAGAATTTGATAAGGCTTACGCTAACAAGGTTATTGACGGTGTATTTACAACAAACCTTGTTTACAGAACACCTGAACTCCTCGAAAGAGAATGGTACTTTGAGGTTGATATGAGTAAGTACTGCTCACTTATTATTGATACTCTTAACCACGATTGCTCCGTTTCAAGCCTTCTTAACCCTGCAGATAAAATTAAGGCAAGACTTGATAAATATAAAGAAGAGCAAAAAAAGGCTCAGCCATCTCTTTTTGATAACTAATTAAAGTAAAGACTTCGCAAGATTATTTTGCGAAGTCTTTTATTTTTGTATATAATGTATACAAATAATTATTGACATATTTTAATAAATATAGTATTATTTATTAAAGAAACAAAGGGGTGCTCAACTCCTAATTCTACACATATTTTATGGGGGCATTTACTATGTTAAAAAAGCAGAAAATCGGTTTATACATATTCCTTAATATCATTACTCTTGGTATTTTCGGTCTTTTCTTCTGGAGCAAGTGGACAAAGAACGTTAATACTCTTTGCGAGGGCGACGATTACGATAGTGCTCACTACCTTCTTGTTTTCCTTCTCGATATTTTCTCATTGGGTATTTACACCCTTGTTTGGAACTACAGAATGGGTGAAAGATTATTCCAGAAGGCTGCTGATTACGGCGTAGAGCTTAAGCATGGCGGTATGTTCATTATGCTTATGAGATTCATTCCTTTAGTAAGCAGTATTCTTAAAATCTCATACGCTAACAAGCTTATTGACGGTTACAACGCAAGTTCTGCCGCAACAACAGAAACAAACGAAGTTGCTGAATAATTAATGTATACTGTAGCCGTCCTTTGGGACGGCTATTTTGTTTAGATTTTTTAATACACTTTAACAAGAGGCTTTTATGAATACTACACTTAAGTTTAACAACGGAAAATTCACCATTATGACCCTGGGTGATATACACGAAAATTTGTACCTTGACACAAAGCTAAAAAAACAAAAGCGTGCGGATATGCACAACCTTGTAAAAATGGGTATTTTAGCCTTCAAACCTGATTTAATTGTGCTTTTGGGCGATACTTTGTGCGAAAAAGACGAATCTGAAGGGTTTAAAGATTACAGAGAACAACTAACGGATATTTTAAAGCCTATTCTTGAATCGGGCATCCCCTTCTGCTATGTGCTTGGTAACCACGAGCACGACCATTTGCAGGAGGAGCAGATTGTTGAGGCATACGCCCAATACGAAACAATGATAGGCAAAAACGACCCTACTGCACCACGAGGTAATTTTAACTGCAACATTCTTGTTAAAAACTCTGCAGGCACAGAGGATATATTAAATCTTTGGTTTATTGACTCCAACAATTGTTGTGATGACAGAGAGGTTTCTCACTACGATTGGGTGCACGAGGACCAAATTCAATGGTACGAAAACAAGGTGCAGGAAATAAAGGCTTCACACGACGGAAAAACAATTCCCGCAATTTTGTTCCAGCACATTCCTGTTTATGAGGAAAACTACGTTATGAGGGAAGCGAAGCTTTACGAAAGGCCCTTTGCAGCAAAAGGAAGCCACCCACCCTTTGATAAATACTATATGAAAAAGCCCGGTGTTGAGGGTTACCTTGGCGAAGGCCCCTGCTCCCCTATGTACAATGCAGGTCAGTTTGAAAGCTGGAAAAGGATGGGCGATGTTAAGGCGGCCTTCTTTGGCCACGACCACCTTAACGACTTTACAGGCTACGTTGACGGCATTATGCTTGGTCAAAATAAAACAAGTGGCTTCTGCTGTTATACAGATGGTTGCCGTTCACTTGTAAGAATTATAACTGTAGAAGAGGATAAGCCTGACGTAATCAAATCAAAGGTACACCATTTCCGTGAGCTTGGATTAAAGCCTACCTGCCTTGGTCCTATCGAAGGCAGAATTACAGACAGGCAGAGCATGGCATTGCACAAAATCGGCTACGGTGCGGCTGCTTTAGGTGGTGCGCTTGTTATTGGAAAGCTTATATCCCATTTTCTTAAATAAGACAGGTGATTTTTGATGAATGCAAAAAAATTTATTTCACTGGCAACAGGCTTTGGTGCAGGCATGCTTATAGGCAAGGCAATAAAAAAAGCAGGCATTTGCCCACGCTGTGTTGCAAAAAAGGCATTTGAAGCCACACAGGTGCACGTAGATGAAAAGGAAAGGTTTTCAAACGGAGTTGCGCTTACTCCCCCTATGGGCTGGAGTAGCTGGAATACCTTTAGAAATTCTATTGATGAAAGCCTTATAAAAGAAACTGCCGAGGCTCTTGTAAAAACAGGTCTAAGTGACGTAGGCTACGTGTACGTAAACCTTGACGACTGTTGGCACAGCTCACTACGTACAGCAGACGGTAGACTTCAGGGTGACCTCACTCGATTTCCAAGAGGAATAAAGCCTCTTATAGAGGATATAAACGAATTAGGACTGAAGGTTGGTCTTTACACCTCAAACGGCACGTTAACCTGTGAGGATTTGCCTGCAAGCCTTTACAACGAAGCAATTGATGCAGACACCTTTGCTGAATGGGGCGCAGAATATTTTAAATACGATTTTTGCCATAACGAGCCAATACCTACAATTGCTCCCAAAATCATTAAAATAACTCTTGGCAAGCCAGGTGAAACAGAATTTATAAGCCTATACGCTAACCACGGTGAAATAAGTGAGGGTGCAAAGGTTTTCCCTGATGACAGAGTTGACGGTGGCTATGTTGTTGGCAACCTTTGTGGTGGCTTAGGAAAGCTTACCTTTAACACAATAGACGTACCTGACAGTGGTGAATATACCCTTACAATTGTTTTCAGAAAAGGTGGTCAGCAACGCAAATTCTTGGTTTGCAGGGTAAATGGTGATATAGAATACGATTGCTACTTCCCTGCCTCAAAGGAATTTACTGCCGATGGCCGTTTACAGGTTAAGCTTACCCTCACAAAAGGCCTGAACACATTAGAATTTTACAACCCTGTTGCTTCTAAAATGGATTCTGCCCAGCGCCAATACATTAAGATGGGCAATGAATTAAGAAGAGCGACAAAAGAATATGCTCAACGCAACGGCGTTGAAGAAAAGCCTATTTGCTACTCCATATGCGAATGGGGCAAAAACCAGCCGTGGAAATGGGGTCACAAGGCAGGTAACCTTTGGAGGACAACTCCCGATATAAGACCAAATTGGCTTTCTATGATTGGTATATATGAGGTAAACGTACGCCTTTACAAGCACACCTCCCCCGGTTGCTGGAATGACCCTGATATGCTTGAGGTTGGTGTAGGTGAACTTTCTATAGAGGAAAACAAAACACACTTCACCCTTTGGTGTATGATGGCTGCACCTTTGATTTTAGGTAATGACGTACGAAAGCTTGTTAACGCTGACGGCACTGTAGATGAGGATAATAAAATACTTGCCATTCTCAAAAACAGAGCCCTTATTGCCATTGACCAAGACAAACGAGGAATGCAGTGTAAAAGAATTTACACAAACGGAGTTACCGATATCCTTGTTAAGCCGTTGGAAAACAGAGAGCTTGCTGTATGCTTCTTAAATAAAACAAACGAAGAAAAACATATGAGCTTACCAATAATAAAGCTACACAATGAGCCTTATGTTGATTTACCGATTGCTAAGCAATACCTTGCTACAGAGCTTTGGGATAATACAGAAGCTACCGTTACAAACAATATAGACTGCACCGTTTCACCACACGGTGTTAAGGTATACAGAATAAAAACACTTTAGGGTGAAATGAGTTATCCGAACCTGCCTAAAAGCGAATCTTTTTAAGTCTTTTCGGCGTTTCGGTCTTGAAAGGCGTCAGCCTATCTTCGCCCTCAACACCAAAAATCCAATAAAAATCTTTCGCTTTTAGGTCAA
>JAZNTU010000037.1:0-56970 GCA_045591945.1 Acutalibacteraceae bacterium
GCTTGCTCTTCTTGATTTCAGCGAAGGAAACAACGCCTTCGATTTCACTCATGATTGCAAGAGTCTTGGGTTTACGGGCTTCGAAGAGTTCTTCGATTCTGGGAAGACCTTCGGTGATATCGGACTGGTCCTTAGCACCGCCAGTGTGGAAGGTTCTCATGGTAAGCTGAGTACCGGGCTCACCGATTGACTGAGCAGCGATGATACCAACAGCCTCACCTACTGTTACAGGCTCACCTGTTGCAAGGTGTGCACCATAGCACTTGATGCATACGCCATGCTCTGCGCGGCAGGAAAGCAAGGAGCGGATTTCAATCTGAGCTCTGCTGTCAGCAGGAAGCTCGCCGCTTGCAACCTTCTTATCGTGATCAGCATAAACATACTGAGCAACCTTTTCTGCAACTTCCTCTGTAAGCATTTCATCCTTACTTGCAATAAGCTCACCTGTTTCACTGTCAACACAGTCATTAAGAAGGTATCTGCCTGCAAGACGTTCAGAAAGACCTACTATCTTACGGTTACCGTCGAAGATATCGTAAACAAAAATACCCTCTGTGCAGCCGCAGTCCTCTTCACGGATGATAACATCCTGAGAAACGTCAACAAGGCGGCGGGTAAGGTAACCTGAGTCAGCGGTACGAAGAGCGGTATCTGCAAGACCCTTTCTTGCACCTCTGGAGGAGATGAAATATTCAAGAATATTAAGACCTTCACGGTAGTTAGCTCTGATGGGGATTTCGATTGTCTTACCTGCGGTATTTGCGATAAGACCACGCATACCTGCAAGCTGACGAAGCTGTGAGTCAGAACCACGGGCACCGGAGTCAAGCATCATATAGATTGGGTTGTACTGGTCCATTGCGTTACGAAGCTCTGCTGAAACGTTCTTTGTACAAATTTCCCAAGCCTCGATTTTCTTTCTGGAACGGTCCTGCTCACTCATGAAGCCTAACATGTAGTCTTCTTCAATTCTATCGATTATAGCTTCAGTTTCTGCAAGGAACTGTGCCTTCTTTTCAGGAATAGTAGCATCACAAACAGCAACGGTGATACCGCTTCGTGTTGAATACTTGTAGCCTTGTGCCTTGATGTTATCAAGAACTGTAGCAGATTTTGAAGTACCGTGAACTCTGATACAACGCTCGATGATTCTACCGAGAACCTTTTTGTTAACGAGCTCATTGATTTCGAGTGTAAACATATTATCAGGGTTTGTTCTGTCAACAAAGCCTAAATCCTGTGGAACAGGAACGTTGAAAAGAACTTTACCCAAGGTTGTTTCAAGGAGCTTTGTATATACCTTACCATCAACCTCTTTTGTCATACGAATCTTGATTGTTGCATGAAGACCAAGGTCGCCCTCGTCATATGCCATCATAGCTTCGTCAACGTTGCGGTAAACGTTATATACCTTTTTCTCTTCGCCTGTTGCTTCATCAACAACTATGCGAGGGCCACCAACCTCATCATCCTTAACAAGTGTAAGGTAGTATGAGCCGAGAATCATATCCTGTGTTGGAACAACAACAGGCTTACCGTCTGATGGCTTAAGAAGGTTACCTGCAGCAAGCATAAGGAATCTTGCTTCAGCCTGTGCCTCAGCAGAAAGCGGAACGTGAACAGCCATCTGGTCACCGTCGAAGTCGGCGTTGAAGGCTGTACATACAAGTGGATGAAGCTTAATTGCTCTACCCTCAACAAGTACAGGCTCAAATGCCTGAATACCAAGTCTGTGAAGTGTAGGAGCACGGTTAAGCATTACAGGATGGTCTTTAATTACAACCTCAAGAGCATCCCAAACGTCAACGCTTGCACGGTCAACCATTTTTCTTGCTGATTTAATATTGTTTGCCTTACCAAGGTCACAAAGACGCTTCATAACAAAAGGCTTAAACAGCTCGAGTGCCATCTCTTTTGGAAGACCACACTGATAAAGCTTAAGCTCAGGACCAACAACGATAACGGAACGACCTGAATAGTCAACACGCTTACCGAGAAGGTTCTGACGGAAACGACCCTGCTTACCTTTAAGCATATCTGAAAGTGATTTAAGTGCACGGTTGTTTGGACCTGTAACCGGTCTGCCACGTCTGCCGTTATCGATAAGAGCATCAACAGCTTCCTGAAGCATTCTCTTTTCGTTGTTAACAATAATAGCAGGAGCACCTAATTTTTGGAGCTTTTTAAGACGCTCGTTTCTGTTGATAACACGTCTGTAAAGGTCATTAAGGTCAGAGGTTGCAAATCTACCACCATCAAGCTGAACCATAGGACGGATATCGGGTGGAATAACTGGAATTACGTTAAGAATCATCCATTCAGGTAAGTTGCCTGAATTTCTGAATGCTTCACAAACCTCTAATCTTTTAAGAACACGAAGTCTCTTTTGACCCTGTGCTGTTTTAAGTTCCTCGTGAAGCTCTTCGCAAAGCTCATCAACATTAATCTCGTGAAGGAGCTTTTGAATAGCCTCTGCACCCATCTCAGCTACAAATGAATCGTCGTATTTTTCAACTGCCTCTTCATATTCCTTTTCGCTGAGAATTTGCATCTTCTTAAGTGGAGTATCGCCTGGATTTACAACGATATACTTAGCAAAGTAAAGAACTTTTTCAAGGTCACGGTGTGAAATATCAAGCATAAGTCCCATTCTTGACGGTGTGCCCTTAAAGTACCAAATATGTGATACAGGAGCAGCAAGCATAATGTGACCCATACGTTCACGTCTTACCTTTGCCTTAGTGATTTCAACACCACAGCGCTCACACTTTTTACCTTTGAATCGAATTTTCTTATATCTTCCACAATGACATTCCCAGTCCTTTGTAGGTCCGAAAATCTTTTCGCAGAAAAGACCATCCTTCTCCGGCTTAAGAGTACGGTAGTTTATAGTTTCAGGCTTTGTTACCTCACCACAAGACCACTGTACAATAAGCTCAGGGGAAGCGAGTCCTATTTTAATCGATTCAAAATCTATGTTGTTATCCTCAACAGTTGTATTAACTGAATCGTATGCCATATATGAATAACCCTTCTTCCTAATCATTAATAGGATTTGAGCTGATTATTTTAATCAGAAATCCTCGTTGCCGAAAAATTGTTTTTATTCGGAATCTCCTTCGTCAAATGAAGCTGCTTCCATATCCTCGTCTGTTTCAGAGAAACCGGCTGCATTCTCCACGTCATTAACCTCGCTCATATCTGAGCCTTCTGTAAACGTAACGATTCCGCCCTCATCATCAAAGTTTTGTCTGAGGTCTATTTCGTTGTTATCCTTATCGAGAACACGAACGTCAAGACCCAATGACTGAAGCTCTTTAATGAGAACCTTAAATGATTCCGGAACACCCGGCTTTGGAATATTATAGCCCTTAACGATAGATTCGTATGTCTTAACACGACCTACAACGTCGTCAGACTTAACTGTAAGAATTTCTTGAAGAGTATAAGCTGCACCGTAAGCCTCAAGTGCCCAAACTTCCATTTCACCGAAACGCTGACCACCGAACTGAGCTTTACCACCCAATGGCTGCTGTGTAACAAGTGAGTATGGACCTGTTGAACGTGCGTGAATCTTATCATCAACAAGGTGATGAAGCTTAAGGTAATACATTATACCAACAGTAACAGGATTATCGAACTTTCTACCTGTACGGCCATCTGTAAGCCATGTTTTACCGTCTGTAGAAAGGTTTGCTTCAGCAAGCATATCTCTGATATCAGATTCGTGAGCACCGTCGAAAACAGGTGTCATAACCTTATAGCCGAGAGCTCTTGCTGCATAACCGAGGTGAACCTCGAGAACCTGACCGATGTTCATACGTGAAGGAACGCCCAATGGGTTAAGAACAATGTCAAGTGGTGTACCATCAGGAAGGAAAGGCATATCCTCCTGTGGAAGAATACGGGAAACAACACCCTTGTTACCGTGACGACCGGCCATCTTATCGCCGACGCTGATTTTTCTCTTTTGAGCAATATAGCAGCGAACAACCTTGTTTACGCCAGGATTTAATTCGTCACTGTTCTGGCGAGTGAATACCTCAACCTGAACAACTACACCGTATTCACCGTGTGGCACTCTAAGTGAGGAGTCACGTACCTCTCTTGCCTTTTCACCGAAAATAGCACGAAGAAGTCTTTCTTCAGGTGTACATTCTGTTTCACCCTTTGGTGTAACCTTACCAACAAGGATATCACCTGAGTGAACCTCTGCACCAACACGAATAATACCGTCTTCATCAAGATTTGCAAGAGCATCGTCACCAACGTTTGGAATATCTCTTGTAATCTCTTCAGGACCAAGCTTTGTATCACGAGCTTCTACCTCGTGCTCTTCAATATGAACTGAAGTATAAACGTCATCACGAACCATTTTTTCGTTAAGAAGAACAGCGTCCTCGTAGTTATAGCCTTCCCATGTCATGAAGCCAACAAGGGCATTCTTACCAAGAGAAATTTCACCCTGTGATGTTGCAGGACCATCTGCAATAACATCGCCTACGTTAAGCTTTTCGCCGATAGATACAACAGGACGCTGGTTGATACACGTACCCTGGTTAGAACGCATAAACTTAACAAGCTCGTATACGTCTATTTCACCGTTATCGGTAAGAACCTCTACCTTTTTAGCGCTTACCTTTTGAACAACGCCGCTACGCTTACAAAGAACAACAACGCCACTATCAACGGCTGCCTTGTACTCCATACCTGTACCAACGATTGGTGATTCTGTTTTAAGAAGTGGAACTGCCTGACGCTGCATGTTAGAGCCCATAAGTGCACGGTTGGCGTCGTCGTTCTCAAGGAAAGGAATCATAGATGTAGCAACTGAGAATACCATCTTAGGTGAAACGTCCATAAAGTCTGCCTGAGCAACGGGAACCTCACGGAACTCGTCACGATAACGAACAGTTACACGCTCGTTTTTGAAGAAATTGTTTTCGTCGAGAGGCTCGTTAGCCTGTGCAACGCAATAGTTATCCTCAACGTCTGCTGTCATATATACAACCTCATCGAGAACCTGACCTGTTTTCTTATCGATTCTGCGGAAAGGTGCCTCTACAAAGCCGTACTTGTTAATTCTTGCAAAGGTTGAAAGATATGAAATAAGACCGATGTTAGGACCTTCAGGTGTTTCGATAGGACACATTCTACCGTAGTGAGAATAGTGAACGTCACGAACCTCGAAGCCTGCACGGTCTCTTGAAAGACCACCTGGGCCGAGGGCTGAAAGACGACGCTTATGTGTAAGCTCTGCAAGAGGGTTTGTCTGGTCCATAAACTGTGAAAGTGGTGATGAACCAAAGAACTCTTTAATTGCAGCCATAACAGGTCTGATATTAATAAGTGCACTTGGAGTAGCCTTAGTGTTATCCTGTGCCTGAAGAGTCATTCTTTCACGAACAACTCTTTCCATTCTTGTGAAACCAATTCTAACCTGGTTTTGAAGGAGCTCACCAACGCAACGGATACGACGGTTACCGAGGTGGTCGATATCATCTATATCACCAAGCTCACTATCAAGACAGTTAAGGTAGTTAATAGATGCGAAAATATCATCTATTATAATATGTTTAGGAATAAGGTCATCGCAACGCTCCTTCATTACTGCAAGAAGTGTTTCCTTATCGTCACCATATTCCTCGAGAATTTCTTTAAGAACAGTGAAGCGAACCTTTTCATTTATAGCGATAGCTTCAAGCTCTTCTATTGTAACGTCCTCAATAAAGTCGAGAGGGTCAACCATATTGTTGGAAATAACCTTAACGTGCTTTCCTTCAACGTCAAGAGTAACCTCCTTAACACCTGCACGGTCAATAGTGTCTGCTAATTCAGCTGTGATTTTTTCACCTGCTTCTACGATTAACTCGCCTGTGAACGGGTTGAAAACATCATAAACTGTAACACCGCCGCTGATTCTATCAAGGAGAGAGAGCTTTTTATTGTATTTGTATCTACCAACTCTTGAAATATCGTATCTGTGAGGGTCAAAGAAAAGATTGTTAACGTGAGTCTCAGCAGATTCGAGTGTTGGTGGCTCTCCCGGACGAAGCTTTCTGTATACCTCGAGTAAAGCTTCTTCGGTATTTTTAGTGGAATCCTTTTCAAGTGTTGCTTTAATACGGTCATCGTTACCAAAGAATTCAAAAATTTCTTCGTTTGATGAAAGACCAAGTGCTCTGATAAATGTAGTGATAGGAAGCTTTCTGTTCTTATCAATTCTTACATTAAAGATGTTGTTTGAGTCTGTTTCGTACTCGAGCCATGCACCTCTGTTAGGAATAACAGTAGAGGTGAAAAGCTTTTTACCGTTCTTATCGTGTGTGTAACCGTAGTATACACCCGGAGAACGAACGAGCTGTGAAATAATTACACGCTCTGCACCGTTAATAACAAACGTGCCGCTATCGGTCATAATTGGGAATTCGCCCATGAAGACCTCTTCTTGCTTAGCATCACCTGTTTCTTTGTTGTAAAGCCTTGCAACAACGCGCAATGGAGCTGCATAAGTAGCATCTCTTTCTTTACATTCCTGAACACTGTACTTCGGCTTCTCATCCATACTGTAATCTTCAAAAGTAAGGACAAGATTACCCGTGTAATCCGTAATTTCGTCGATATCACGGAAAACCTCTCTAAGCCCTATATCAAGGAACCATTGGTATGAATCCTTCTGAATTTCAATAAGGTTAGGCATTTGCATAACTTCATTGATTTCAGCAAAACTCATTCTTGTGTTCTTGCCGAGCTTTACGGGTTTTACTTTTGCCATAAAACACATCACTCCGTTCTTATTCTAAATTCTTTTTTTACCAATAAAATCGGCCAAAAAAAGAAATAATTAACTGATTATTTTGTGCACATTTTTTGTGTTTATAACTTGTGCGAAAACATAATAACAGATATTAATCCATTATATTTTGAGTATATAGTATAAATCAAAGCTTTGTAAATGTCAAGAAAAAATTTTGTTTTTTTGAAATTTTTTTCCAATTTGTTTTTACACGAAAAATTCCGAGTGTTTTTCAACACTCGGAATAAATTCAGATGTTAATTATTAATTAATATTTCTTTCTTGCGATATAGCCTGTGTGAAGAATTTCGTGTGCCTTATGGCTACCCGGCTCACCGAAGAATTCATCGTAAATAGCTGCTACGTCAGGGTTCTTGTGTGACTTTCTTACAGGGAGATTTTCATCATCGCTGTAAAGACCTGCTGCACGGCGTGCCTTAACGTCTTCAAAGTTAAGAACTGATGCAGGAACGATTGGCTGACCGCCACCGTTTACACAACCACCCGGGCAAGCCATGATTTCGATGAAGTCGTAATGCTTCTCGCCTGACTTAACCATTTCGAGAACCTTCTTAGCATTTTCAAGACCTGAAGCAACTGCAACGTTTACTGTTACGCCGTTAAGGTCGTATGATGCTTCCTTAACGCCCTCAACCCCACGAACAGCCTTGAAGGTTGTAAGGTCATTAAGCTCGTTGCCTGTAACTACCTCGTATGCTGTACGAAGGGCAGCTTCCATAACACCACCTGTAGCACCGAAGATTGTACCTGCACCTGAACCGAGGCCAAATGGAGCATCAAATTCCATATCAGGAATGCTTCTGAAGTTGATACCTGCTTTTTTAATCATTCTTGCAAGCTCTCTAACTGTGATAGATGCATCGATATCTGCAAGACCCTTAACTGCGCTGTGGTCTGTTCTTTCAGCCTCGAACTTCTTAGCTGTACAAGGCATTACAGAAACAACAAAAATCTTTTCAGGGTCAATTCCCATCTTCTCAGCATAGTATGTTTTTGCTACTGAGCCAAACATACCCTGTGGAGACTTACATGATGAAAGGTTTGGAATAAATTCAGGATAATAGTGCTCGCAGTATTTAATCCAACCTGGTGAGCAGGATGTGATAAGAGGAAGATTTTCCTTCTTATTGAATCTGTCAAGGAACTCTGTAGCTTCTTCCATAATTGTAAGGTCGGCTGCAAAGTTTGTATCGAATACGCCATCGAAACCGAGCATTTTAAGAGCTGCAACCATTTTACCTGTTACAACTGTGCCCATTTCGTAGCCGAATTCTTCACCAAGACCAACACGAACAGCAGGAGCTGTCTGAACAACAACGTGCTTATCTGGGTCGTTAAGAGCATCGAACACCTTCTGAGTATCGTCTCTTTCTGAAAGAGCGCCTGTTGGACAAGCTGTGATACACTGACCACAGGATACACAAGCAACGTCGCCGAGCTTGTATTCGAATGCAGAACCGATATGTGTATCAAAGCCACGAGCATTTGCGCCGATAACGGAAACGCCCTGAATCTTATCGCACACTGCAACACAACGACGGCAAAGAATACACTTTTCGTTATCACGATACATATGTGATGCGCTTGCATCTATTGGATAGCTAATGAATTCACCTGCAAAAGCATTTTCGTCTTCAATACCGTAGTCCTTGCAAAGCTTCTGGAGCTCGCAGTTACCACTTCTTACACAAGAAAGGCATTCTTTTTTGTGTGTTGAAAGGATAAGCTCAAGAGTTGTTTTTCTTGCTTCAATAACCTTTGGTGTGTTTGTGAATATTTCCATACCCTCATTTACAGGGAAAACACAAGCAGCAACAAGGCTACGAGCACCCTTTACCTCAACAACGCAGATACGGCAAGCGCCGATAGCGTTGATTTCTTTAAGGTAGCAAAGTGTAGGAATTTCAATACCTACTGAGTGAGCAGCTTCGAGAATTGTGGAACCGGCAGGAACCTGATAATCAAAGCCGTTAATTTTAATATTTACCATGATTTAGTTCCTCCTTATTTGCTTATAGCTTTAAACTTACAGTTGCCCATACATACTCCACACTTAACACACTTATCTGTATCAATTGTGAAGGATGCAAGCTTGTGACCGGGAGCGATGTAATCTGTTCTTGTAATTGCATCTACAGGACAGTTCCTTGCACAGATGCCACAACCGATACACTTATCTGCATCAATTGAGAATGTAAGAAGGTCCTTACATACGCCTGCAGGACACTTTTTATCAACAACGTGAGCAATGTACTCATCCTTAAAGCGCTGATATGTAGAAAGAACAGGGTTTGGAGCTGTTTGACCAAGACCGCAAAGAGAGTTTTCTTTGATATAATTGCAAAGGCTCTCCATTCTGTCAAGGTCTTCCATTGTGCCCTTACCGCTTGTAATCTTTTCAAGGATTTCAAGAAGTCTTCTTGTACCTACACGGCAAGGTGTACATTTACCACAAGATTCATCAACTGTAAACTTAAGGAAGAACTTAGCAATATCAACCATACAGTCGTCTTCATCCATAACGATAAGACCACCTGAACCCATCATAGCACCTTTAGCTACAAGGTTGTCATAGTCGATTTCAATATCGAGAAGGTCTGCAGGAAGGCATCCACCGGAAGGACCACCTGTTTGAGCAGCCTTGAACTTTTTGCCGTTTGGAATACCACCACCGATATCTTCAATGATTTCACGAAGTGTGGTACCCATTGGAACCTCAACAAGACCTGTGTTGTTAATTTTACCACCAAGTGCAAACACCTTAGTACCCTTACTTGTTTGAGTACCCATAGTGTTGAAGAACTCAGCACCGTGGAGAATAATCTGTGGAATGTTAGCAAAGGTTTCAACGTTGTTTTCTGTAGTTGGCTTGCCGAAAAGACCCTTAACTGCAGGATATGGAGGACGAGGACGAGGCTCACCTCTGTTACCCTCGATAGATGTCATAAGAGCTGTTTCCTCACCACAAACAAATGCGCCTGCGCCAAGACGGATAAACAAATCGAAATCGAAGCCTGAACCGAAAATGTTTTTACCGAGAAGGCCATATGCACGAGCATCGTCAATAGCCTTCTGTAAACGCTCAACAGCGATTGGGTACTCAGCACGAACATAAACGTAACCCTCTGTTGCGCCTGTAGCGTAACCACAAATTGTCATTGCTTCCACAAGACAGTGTGGGTCACCTTCAAGAACAGAACGGTCCATAAATGCACCCGGGTCACCCTCGTCGGCATTACATACAACGTATTTTTGGTCAGCCTTATTAGCTGCTGTAAAGCTCCACTTACGGCCTGTTGGGAAGCCACCGCCACCACGGCCACGAAGACCTGAATCAATAACAGTTTGAATAACCTGTTCAGGAGTCATCTCTGTAAGAGCCTTTGCAAGTGCTCTGTAACCATCATAAGCGATGTACTCCTCAATATTTTCGGGGTCAATAACACCACAGTTACGAAGTGCAACTCTGTGCTGCTTTTTATAGAAGTTTGTTTCACTCAAAGGCTTAACTGAATCCTGTTCAACTGTCTCTGAGTAAAGAAGTCTTTTAACAATACGGCCCTTAAGAAGATGCTCTTCAGCGATTTCTGCAACATCTTCAACCTTAACCTCGCTGTAGAAGCAGCCTTCAGGGTAAACAATCATAATTGGACCCAAAGCACAAAGACCGAAGCAGCCTGTTTTAACAACCTGAACCTCTTCATCAAGACCGAGCTCGGTAAGCTTTGCGTTTAAAGCATCAATAATTTCTCCGCTGTGGCTGGAGGTACAACCGGTACCGCCGCAAACAAGTACATGAGAACGATACATTTTATTTTTCCTCCTTATTCGGTAATAGCACCAACAGTGTATTCTTTTACAACCTCACCGTTTACAAGGTGATTTGCAACAACCTTAACTGCCTTTTCTGCTGTCATCTGAACATACGTTACCTTTTCCTTACCAGGTGCATAAACCTCGATAATTGGCTCATACTGGCACATACCGATACAGCCTGTTTGTGTAACGCTTACGTTCTTAACGTTTCTCTTTTCAAGCTCCTCTGTGAGAGCCTTAAGAACAGGACGAGCGCCTGCTGCGATACCACAGGTTGCCATACCAACAACAACTCTGATACCATCGTTACCTTCAGCATCGCGTGCAGCAATCTGAGCCTGTGCTTTTTCTTTTATAGCAAGTAACTCTTCAAGTGATTTCATTGTATTTAGTCCTTTCGTTAATTTTTAAATAATTCTTCCGTATTTTCTTTGATGTAGCTTTCAATCCACATTATAACAGATGGCTCGGAAAGTGGAACACCATCGAGTATCTGTTTTATTTCGGCAGAGTTGAATTTAAACTCCTTGCCGTCCACGGAACGGATGTAGATGAAATCTTTATCCTCGTTCATGGATACTATGGTAGAAATAGTGGATTCCATATCACCCAGTGGAGTAAAGTCGATACTATCGGTTTTAAAAAGCGCCTCTACCCTTGTGCCTACACCAACCTGCGAGGTGATTTTAAAGCTACCACCAGTTTGCTCCGCCGCCATTTTAAAAAGTGGTATTCCCATACCTACCTTTCGAGTGGTGCGAGTTGTGTAGAACGGATCCTGCACATTTTCAACCTGCTCGGCTGTCATTCCCTTACCATTGTCGTATATTCCTATAAGGAGCTCTTTTTTTACAGTATCCTCTTTAACGAGAATTTCTGTAAGAGAGGCGCCTGCGGCAATGGAGTTTTGAGCAATATCGAGGATATTTAATGATAATTCACGCATAGCGTTATTAGTTCATATATTTAGCAAGTATGCCTGGTACGTCGTCTGCTGTAACCTTACCGTAAACCTCACCGTTAATTGTAAAAACAGGAGCAAGACCACAAGCACCGATGCAACGGCATTCCTCGAGAGAAAACTTACCATCTTCTGTGCATTCACCCGGCTGAATACCGAGAATTTCAGAGATTTTTTCTGTGAGCTGCTGTGAGCCCTTAACGTAGCAAGCTGTACCAAGACATACAGAGATATCGTACTCACCCTTTGGTGAAAGTGAGAACTGTGCATAGAAGGTTGCAACACCGTAAACCTTTTCGAGCGGAACATCCATACCCTCTGCAATCATAACCTGCACTTCACGTGGGAGATAGCCGTAAATACCCTGTGCCTCCTGCATAACGTGCATAAGCTGACTCTTATCGCCCTTGCAGCTTTCAATAACTGCATCAAGCTGAGCCTTTTGCTCAGGAGTACCTTTGAAAGGTATTGAGCTGATTTTCTTGACCATTCAGATTTCCTCCATTCAAAATATGTTATTTTGCAAATTTTTGCAAAAACATTTACTATAGTGACGTATGAATAATATACATTAATAATTGTATACTAACATACCATACATACATTAGAAATTATATCACAATTAGTTTTATCTTGTCTATATAAAATTTCGACTTTTTCACCTTTTTTGACATTTTTTTAACATTTCTGCGAATTGCACAAAACGACTTTAATTTTTTCTATGGGTTTTTATTTGAAAACGTCAAAAACAGGTGCTTTTGACGCAATTTATCTATAGAATTCCCGTCGTAATTATGGTATTATAATTCTATATTTAAACTCTTTTTTCGGAGGTAAATTTATGAAAATAAGTGAAATCAAAAAAATACTTAACGCAGAGTTAATTTGTGGTGAAGAATTTTTAGAAAACGAGGTATTTACTGCTTGTGGCAGTGATATGATGAGCGACGTGCTTGCATACGTTAAAGAGCAGGCTGTTCTTTTATCGGGCCTTGTAAATCCACAGGTAGTAAGAACTGCTGAAATGATGGATATGAAGTGTATTGTCTTCGTCAGAGGCAAGCACCCAGATATGGATATGATTGACCTTGCAATAGAAAGAGATATTGTACTTTTAGGCACTCGCCTTGAGATGTTTACTGCATGTGGTCTTTTATATAAAAACGGCCTTAAAGGAGGCAGTGGAATATAATGGAACCACTCAAATTACATTATGACGTAAGTGGTAACGATTTTACCTGTGCAGGTGAAGCATCAAGTAAAATAAAAAAAGCGCTTAAGGAATTAGGCTTTAGCGCCGCCCTCACAAGAAAGGTTGCCATTGCCGTATACGAGGCTGAAATCAATATGGTTATACACGGTGGTGGTGGAGTTATAGACGTAGAGGTAACACCTGAATGTATCTACATAGTTCTTGCCGACCAAGGCCCCGGCATACCCGATATTGCTTTAGCTATGCAAGAGGGCTATTCCACAGCACCCGAAAACGTACGCCAATTAGGCTTTGGTGCAGGTATGGGTCTGCCTAATATAAAAAAATATACAGATGAAATGGTTATAGAATCAGAGGTTGGCAAGGGAACAACAATTAAGCTTAAAATTTACCCCGTTTAAAATACCTATAAATAAAAGCTTATTAAAGGAGTTTTTATGAATACATATTTCCACTCTGTGCGCCTCGATAAAGATAAATGCCGAGGCTGTACAAATTGCATAAAGCGTTGTCCCACTCAAGCAATTCGTGTAAGAGAGGGCAAGGCACACATTGTTAAAGAGCGTTGCATAGACTGTGGCGAGTGCATAAGAGTATGCCCTCACCACGCAAAAACTGCAAGCAGCGATTCTCTTGAAAGAATTAACGATTTCAAGTACACCGTTGCCTTACCTGCTCCGGCTCTTTATGGTCAATTTAATAATTTAGATGACATAAACATTATTCTAAATGCATTACCAAAGCTGGGCTTTGATGCTGTTTTTGAGGTATCCAAGGCTGCAGAGCTGATATCCGATGCAACAAGGATTTTTATGGAAACACAAAACCCCGTAAAGCCTGTTATATCCTCAGCCTGCCCTGCTATTGTAAGACTTATAAGAGTTTGCTTCCCCGAGCTTATTGAAAACATGCTTTTAATAAATGCCCCTGTTGAGGAGGCAGGCAGAATTGCAAGGGAAAGAGCCGTACAAAAAACAGGCCTGAAGCCTGAAGAAATCGGTATTTTCTTTATAACCCCCTGCCCTGCAAAAATCACCTCCTTCAAGCAACCAATCGGTGTTGATAGCTCCAATATAGACTGTGCTGTATCCATTAAGGATATATACCCTGTTTTGCTTAAGGCGATGGAGCATATAGATGATACTGATGAGCTTATGGCGATGCACGAATCAGGTGTTATCGGCTTAAGCTGGGCAACAAGTGGTGGCGAAGCCTCGGGTACGCTTAACGATAACGCTCTTTCTGCAGACGGAATTGAAAACTGTATGAAAATTCTTGAAGAGGTAGAAAGAGGTCACCTTGATAGCATAGACTTTATAGAATTAAACGCCTGCCAGGGTGGCTGTGTTGGTGGTAGCCTTACAGCAGAAAACCCGTTCATTGCCAAAGCAAGGCTTATGAGATTACGTAAATACAGCCCTATTGCTTGCAACAGGCTACCTATCAAAGAGGTTCCCGATTACTTATTCTGCAAAACTCCCATCGAGCCTTGCGATGACGTTATGAAGCTTGCCGACAACCTTACAGAGGCAATGGAGCGAATGGAAAGAATGAAGGAGCTTTTGAAAATATTCCCCGGTCTTGATTGTGGCACCTGTGGTGCGCCAAGCTGCAGAGCCCTTGCAGAGGACGTTGTAAAAGGCTTTGCAAGTGAACAGGACTGTGTTTTCAGGGCAAGAGAAGAATTACAGGATATTGATGACAGCGACGTGCTCAGCAGTATTATCCCCGCACCATTCAGAGAGAAAAAAGAGGACTGATAATATGACAGTAAAAGAGCTTGCAAATAAGCTTAATTTAACATATTTATGCAACGAGGCTATTGCCGACGAAAGAGAGATTGACGGCTGCTACTGTGGCGACCTTTTAAGCTGGGTAATGTCAAGAGCAGAGCCGGGTAATATTTGGCTTACCGTTATGGGAAACGTTAACTCCATTGGTGTTGCTGTGCTTGCAGAAATTTCTTGTATAATTCTCACGGAAAATGCTGCATTGGATGAGGATGCAAAGGCTCGTGCCCAGCAGCAAGAGGTTGTTATACTTACAACGGATAAAAATTCCTATACCCTTGCCGCTGAAATCAGTAAAGTAATATGAGAATTGCGTACGACTTTCATATTCACTCCTGCTTAAGTCCCTGTGGTGATAAGGATATGACTCCACAGAACATTGTGAATATGGCAAAAATTATGGGCTACGACGCCATAGCACTTACCGACCACAACACCTGTGGCAATTGCGAGGCAGTAGTTAAATTAGGTCAAGAGCTGGGTATTACGGTAATTTCGGGAATGGAGCTATGCACCTCGGAGGAGGTACATATTGTTTGCCTTTTCCCCGACTACGAAAAGGCAAATCGCTTTTCAGAGTACGTTTACTCAACCTTGCCGCCTGTAAAAAACAAGCCACATATTTTTGGTGAGCAGATAAAAATGAACGAAGCTGACGAGGTAGTCGGCTACGAGGAAAAGCTACTTATAACAGCAAGTGGAATAAGCTGTGCAAAGGCTGTAGAGACGGTGAGAAGCTTTGGTGGTATATGCTACCCTGCCCACATAGACCGTTCATCCTTCAGCATATTATCTAACCTTGGTACAATTGACGAAAGCTTTGGCTTTACCTTTGCTGAAATATTTGATTTATCAAAGGAAGCAGAGCTAAAGCAAAAGCACCCGTATCTAAACCAACTAAAAATTGTTTCAGATTCGGATGCTCATTATTTAGAAAATATGCGAATCCCCGAAGACTGCTATATGGAAGTAAAAAGCAATTCGGTAGAGGATATTTTCCTATACTTTAATTCTTAAAGGTTATAAAATTAACAGAGTCAATACATTTTGTATTGACTCTGTTCTTCTTTAATAATTTGCCTTACAGGTTATACCCGGCTTAAACCAGCTCTTATAGTTTCCATAGCAGGCTCTTACGGTGTACGTATACTTAACACCCTTTTGTGCAGTTTTATCTGCAAAGGTAACGTTTGCATTACCTTGTGTTTTGCCGATAAGAGTCCAGGATTTATCACCCTCGGCTTTTCTGAATACTGCATACCAGGTAGCAACGGGAACCTTTTTCCACTTAAGCTGAACACCACCCGGATAGCTTAATGCAGATACAAGCTCAGGTGTATTCAAGAAAACTGTTTTCCAGCCGTAGGAGTTACAGCCTGAAAGGGTTTTTGAGCCGTAGGCTCTAACAGTGTAGGTATACGCTGTACCTGAACTAACCTTTGTATCCAAATAGGAGTTAGCTGTTAAGGTAGCAATCTTAGTCCAGTTTTTGGCATTACCTGCTTTTCTGTAAAGGTAATAGCTGCTTGCGCCCTTTATTCTATCCCACTGCAAATATACACCGGAGGTAGAGTTTGAAATCTGAATAGTTGGTGCAGTAAGATATTTCATTGTTCTGCCTGCATAATTAAAGCTTGAAATATTCTTACCGTTTACAGCTCTTACCGTGTAAGTGTACGTAGATAGGCTCTTAACGTTTGCATCTCTGTAAAGAGTTGAGGTAGTTGTACCTACAAGCGTCCAAGAGGTTTCATCGTTTGCTTTTCTGTAAACGTTATAGGATTTTGCTCCCGGCACAGCACGCCAGAAGGTAGTAATGGCACCGTAACCGTTTGCCTGTGAGTAAAGTACAGGGGTTGCAAGGTGCATAAGTCCCCAGCCATCCATATTACAGCCTGAAAGCACCTTTCCTGTGTATGCCTTTACTGTATAAACGTAATTTGTGCCACTCTTAACATTTTTATCTGTATAGTAAAGAGTATTTACATATGCAATTTTGCTCCAATACTTTGCACCCTGTACCTTTCTATATACATTGTAGCCTGTTGCAGTTTCAATTTTATTCCACTTAAGGTACACACCACTTGGGGAGTTAGAAAGCGAAACGGTAGGTGCTTTTACGTAAGTCATACACTTACCTTGATATGCACTCAAGCTGTTTTCATTAGCAGCTCTAACTGTATAGCACATCATTTTACCATTTACTGCACCTGTATCTGTATACGAAAGCGTATTACCATCAACTGTAGCAATGTATGTATAGTACTTTGCGCCGTATACCTTGCGATACACTCTGTAAGCTGTTGCGCCTGTTACCTTATTCCAGGTAATTTTTTGACCTGTATACTCATTAACAACACTTGTGAGTTTAGGATAATCGAGGTACACGTTACGCTTACCCGGTGCGAGTATACTAACAAGCTCACCGTTATATGTTCTGATAGAATAGAAAGCTACCTTGCCGGGTGCAACGTCTTTATCATAGATTTTCCTGTTATTTGCATCCGTTGTAGCAATAAGCTTATACTCTCCGTTTACTGCATCTGCTTTATACACGTAATACTTTTGAGCACCCTCTACAGCACCCCAAGTAAGGCATATATATCTGTTACCGTTTGTTATAACCATATCGGTTGCAGGTGCAACGTATTTAATTTGCGGTTTAGCAGGCTTAAACACTGTGCTTTCACTACCATCTATAACCAATGCAATAGCGTACGCATACTGTGTACTGCTCACAACGTCCTTATCAAGATACGTTGGCTCCTGTGTTTTTGCAACAGGTGTCCAAACATTATTTACACATCTGTAAACAACGTAGCCTTGTGCAAAAGATTTCTTTTCCCAGGTAACCTTTATACCACCAACAGCAAGCTCAGGCTTTGCAGGAACATCCTCGTTCCATCTGTATAACGTATTAGATACGTCACTTACCTTACTTTCGCCCAAGTCATTTATTGCAATGACTGTATAGGTATATTTAGTACCATTTACAACGTTTTTATCTAAATATGAATTAGCGCTAACACTACCTAAAAATGAAGTGTTTCCGTTGCCATCTGTTTTACTTATAACGTAAGAGGTTGCACCTGATATTTTATCCCATACAACGGCTATGCCATCCTTTTCATTTTTGGCAACAACGTTTGTTGGTGCTTTTATGAAATAAATAAGGCTTGACGCAACCCTTGCGCCCTCTGATTCATTTTTAATAGGACACACAGCATAGGCATACTGTGTACCACTTGCAGCGCCTGCATCACTAAAGGTTGTAACGTTATTTTTTACAACACCTGCTTTTATCCATTGGGTAGATGCAGAGGATTTACGGTATATTGCATATCCGTCTACGTTTTGAACCGGTTGCCATTCAACCCTTATTGCTGCCTTTTCGGTAGCAAGACTTGTTACAACCGTAGACGCTACACAGGTAATGTTATGACCCGTTGTGCTATGTGCACTTTCCTTACCGTCCGCTGTTACAACAGCTATTGAATATGTGTACGTTTCGCCTGATTTCACCTGCGAATCAACAAAGCTTGTGTTGTTGGTTTCTACATAGCTCTCAAGCTTTGTTTGTGTTGAAATTTCTCTTCTGTAAACAACGTAATATGCTGCTCTGCTATGAGCGCTCCATTTTATTTCAACACCACCAAGAACGTTTGAAAGTGATTTAAGCTCCGGAGCAGCAACGTAAACAATTTTTTCGCCGGTGGTATTTGTTACACTTTCGAAGCTACCTGCAACAGAGTTTACGTCGTACTCATACTCCACGCCATCTTTAACGGTAGTATCTTTATAATACGTATCGAGGCTTGAAACCCTTGATGCAACAAGCTTCCAATCTGAGCCCTCACTACGGCGCATTATATTATATTTATCTGCACCTGTAGTTTTCGTCCAATAAACGCCAACGCCACCAACAGCATTTTCAAGCTTGGATATAACAGGCTTAGCAATAAATTTGCTTAAAAGAGCATTAGAATCCACACTCTTTGAGCCTAAGTCATTCACAGAGGCTATTGTGTAGGTGTAGGTTACACCACTTGCAAGGTTTTTGGTATCTATAAAGCTTGCTGAATTACCTCCACCAACCTGGCCAACCTCCTCTTTCCCTTGAGAGGGAGAGCTACGGTATATAATATAGCCGTTTGCGCCAATTACAGGTGTCCACGTTAATTTAAAGCCATTGCTAACAGGAGTAATTGTTCTTGCCACAGGGGCTTCAAGAGTTAAAATATCCTCATATGCTCTGATTTCAACAGGCTCATCGTAGGCAGAAATATTTTTTTCAGGCTCTGCTGTAGAATAATACTCTCTGCAATAAAACCCAATGTCCGTTGCAGGTCGAGTGTTACCCACCACGCTGAAGGTCATTTCAAAAAACGCCTTGGCCTTGCTATCTGTAGAAACAGCGTAGGTATTCATATAAGCAATAGAGTATGCGTTTTTATCACCCTCAACAACGCCGTGAGCAAATTCACCTGCAAAGTTATTGGTTGTACCTGTATTGCTTGTAGTGTTTTTAGAAGGTGCACAGCCTACGGGGTCAAGCACCGTACTGTCATACTTAACAAGAAGTGCTGCACCTGCAATATTTTTTTGATTTGCAGTTATATTTATAGTAAATGTAATTGAACCGTTTTTTACAGGTGTGCTTGAAACGTAGAAAACAGATTTGGCAATTTCTTCCATTTTTTGTCTGTCATCCTGCGCCTGAGCAACACAAACAAAACAGCTAAAAATCATAACTATACATAAAAGCAATGATAATGATTTTTTAATCATAGAATTCTCCTAAGAAAATATCTTTTATTCCAAAATCCCCCGTGCGTGCGCACGAGGGATTAAATTTTAATTTATCGTTTACAGGAAATACCTGTTGGATTGTAAGAGCTCCTTGTTGTTCCGTAACAAGCTCTTACTGTATAGGTGTAGGTTACACCCTTCTTGGCTGTTCTATCAACAAAGGTAACGTTATTTGTACCCTTGCAGGTGCCAACGTGCTTCCATGTTGTGCCTGCCTGCTTACGGTATACGTAGTAACCTGTTGTACCTCTTACAGCGCCCCATTTAACTGTGATACCTGCGTTGCTCTTTACTGCGCTAACAAGTGTTGGGTTAGCAATTCTCTTAAGGTAAAGTCCACCTGTATCAAAAGCACTGTACCAGCCGGTATCCTTTGTACCTGCAACTGCTCTTACGGTATATCTGTAATAGTTGCCTGAATAGTTTTTAGTTTCAGTATCTATCCAGCTGTTACCCTGTGTAGCACCCAAGTATCTCCAAGCGTATGAGCCTGCGCCTCTACGGTAAACTCTGTACCAGGTAGAGCCACCACCGTTTACCTTGTTCCAGGTAATCTTAAGACCCTCATTTTTACCGAAGCCCGCATTAGAAATGCTTGTAAGCTTTGGTGTTGCAACGTACTTAAGGTAAAGTCCGTTTGTATCAAAGCCACTGTATCTTTCGTGCCTTGCACCCTTACTGTCTTTACCAAGGTAAACAGCTCTTACAGTATATCTGTAGTAGTTGCCACTCTTAATCTGAGATGCTGCTGCACCTTCTTTATCAAGGAAGGAGCTTTGTGTTGCAGGAACGTCACCAAGGTAGTACCAATAATTTGTAGCTGCGCCACGGCGATAAATTCTGTAGCTTGTAGCACCTGCTACCTGTTTCCAGGTAATCGTAACACCACCAACAGCATTTGCTCTGCTTGTAAGGTCAGGTGTTTCAATGAAGCGGTTTTCAATACCGTCAGTATATCCTGTCCATCCGTCAGGTGTGTTAGCCTCAACTGTGTACTGATATGCTACGTTGCCCACTACGGATGCATCGAGGAAATCTGTTTTTGATTTACCTGTAGTTGTAATAACCTTCCAGGTTGTTTCGTTAGGAAGCTTACGGTAAACCTTGTACTGTGTTGCATCTGCAACTGCAGTCCACTTAATTTGAACACCTGCAACCTCATTGTAGAATGAGTAAATTCGAGGTGCAATCATTTTGTGCATTGAAACTGTTGTTGGGAAGCTCTGTACGTTTCCTGCAACAGCCTTTACTCTGTAGGTGTATTTTTCACCTGCAACGATGTCGTTTGAACCGTTGTTATCAACGTCAACATATTCAAGCTTTCCGCCGGTAAGAGTTGCAAGAGTTTTAAATGTCGTGCTTGTACCAACTGCTCTTTCGATTACGTAGCTCTTTGCACCGTAAACAGCATTGATTGTAATTTTTATGTTATCGCCACTGTTTTTTGCTGTAAATACAGGAGCTGAAAGGTACATAACCTGAAGTGGAGAAGCTGTCATTTCAGCAATACATTTGCCGTTATATGCTTCAACAATGTAATAGTATGTAACACCACTTGAGATTTTGGTATCATTATACTGTGTGCCTGTTGTAACTGTAGCAATATTCGCATACTGAGCATCACTTGCTGTTTTTCTCCAAACTCTGTAGCCCTGTGCGTTATCGAGCTTGTTCCAGCTAATAGTAACACCATTTTGAATTGGTGTAGCTTTAATTGAAGTAATTGTGCCAAAATCCATACCCTGTGCGCCTGTTGCTGTACGAGCACTGCTGTAAACACCAATATTTGCACAAACTGTGTATGTATATACTGTATTCTTTGCAGGGGTATCTGTATGTGTTGTTGCCTTTATCTCACTTGCTACCTTTGTACCGTTTCTGTAAACGTTGTAGCTCTGTGCACCAGAAACAGCACTCCAAGTGATTGTAACGCCGTTTTTGGTTGTTTTTGCAGCAACGCTTGTAGGTGTAGCAACACGAATAATAGTTTTACCTGCTGTATCAAATGCACCGATGCCGGTAGCATTTTCTGCTGCAACTGTGTAGCTGTACTGCTTGCCGTTTTCTGCACTTACGTTAATAAAGCTTGTATCTGTTGTTCTTGTAAAGAATGTGAATGCTGTTGCGCCCGGAGCTTTTCTGTAAACAGCATACTGTGTTGCGCCGTCTACTACGCCCCAGCTAAGCTTAACACCACTATCTACGTTTTCAATAGCACCGAGGACAGGTGTACCTAATCTTTTAATGTTTGCAGTTGTTGAAGCACCTTTAAGACCATTGCTATCCTCTGCAAATACGCTGAAGGAGTAGCTTGCGTTGTCGGTAACGTTTGCAAATACAAGAGTGTAGGAATTACCATTAAAAGCACTTGCGTTAATCACACGAGTTTCTGAACCGTTAGAAACTGTATATTTGCTTGCACCACCAACAGCATTTATGGAAACTGCAATTCCACCCGGCTTATTGCTAAGAGCGATTACAGGCATAGCAATAAATTTGCCAACAGGAAGCTGAGCCATTAAGGTTGCTGCTGTATAGCCTGCCTGGCTATATGCACGTACAGCGTAGTTATATTCCTGACCACTTACAGCAGTTTCATCTGTGTAAGAGGTTGTGGTAACGCCTGTTTTTATTGTTGTGAAGGCTGTATCGGAAACCTTTTTCCTTAAAACATCGTACTTAACGGCACTTGAAAGTGCACCCCAAGTAACTGCAATACCCTTTGGAGCAGGAGTACAGGAAACATCTGTAATAGCACCGAAGTTCATACCTGCTTTGCCATTGCCAACCATTGCTGTTTCGCCGCCCTCGTTAACTGCTGTAACAAGGTATGTATATACTGTTTCGTTATTAATGGTAGTATCATTATACTCAACTGCTGTAACGCCTGTGGCAATTGGTGTACCCCAACCGTTATTTCCGGTTTTACGGTATACATTATAGCTATCTGCACCCTGGCAAGCGTTCCACTGCACCTTAAGAGCATTAGTGCCGTATGAGTCAACAGCTGTCACAACAGGTCTGCTCAACGTATGGAAGGAATCTGTGTAAAAAAGCTCTGCAGCTTCCGCCTTTGTGTGGTCATTAGCATCAACACCATCGTCTGTTTTAAGCTCAACAACGTTGAAATCAACAGATGTTATAGGTCTATCTTCAGATATTGCCTTAAACGTAATGGTAAAGAATGCTGAATCAACACTTAAGTTAACACCATCTGCATTAATGTAGCCTACGCCATATTTACCGGAAGCACCATTAACATTCCCTTTTTCAAACACGCCTGAAGAAAATGCACTTGCAGCTGAGCACGCTGCTACGCTTAAATTGTTAGGATTATATTCAACGTGAACAATAGCACCAACGATATTCTTTAACCCACCCTTTAAATTAACGGTATAGGTTATTTCGTCATTCACAAAATCAGTTTTACTCACTGAAAAAAAGCTTTTTACACTTGCTGCTCCTACAGGAATTACGGCAACTGAAAATACCGATAAAACCATTATCACAGCAAGTAACATGGACAGAGATTTTTTCAAAATAAAGCCTCCTAAATCAACAAGGATTATCTTTTACAAGGCAGGAGCAGTTTTTACACCTGCCTTGCGTATTTTATTAAATTACTTTCTTTTAATTAAAAGACCGTTCCCATCAAAACCACTATAATAGCCGTTTACAGCTCTTACAGTGTATCTGTAATAGCGACCTGCTGTTACATTCTTATCGAGGTACTGAGTTGATTTTGTTGTACCGATGTAGCTCCAGCTCTTTTCGCCGTTGGCACGTCTGTAAACCCTGTACTGCGCTGCAGCAGAGGAGCCTTGCCACTTAACCTGTATACCTGAGCTTGTGTTTGCAATTGACGTAAGCTTAGGTGCAGGAATATGTCTTACAAGAAGACCTGTTTCACAATCGCTGAACATACTATAGAACACAGTTTTTACGGTGTATCTGTAGTAAACGCCTGCTTTACAGGTTTTATCGAGGTAGCTTGTACCCTTAACCGTTGTGATATATGACCAATGCTTTTCGCCTGCTGCACGTCTGTAAACTCTGTAGCCGTTTGCACGAGGAACTGCATTCCATTTAACCTGAACACCCTGAAGCACGTTTGCTGCGCTTGTGATATGAGGAATACCGATATACGAAAGCTTAGCTGATGCCTTATAAGCACTTGCACCGTTTGGTGTAACAGCTCTTACTGTGTAGAAAACGTTTCTGCCTGAGGTTACTGCTTTATCGATGTATGTTAACTCGCTTGCTGAAACTGTTTTAATATATGTCCAATGCTTGTCGCCGTTGTACATACGGTAGATATTGTAGCTCTTTGCACCGTTGATAGCATTCCAGCTTACCTTAACGCCGCCTGTAACCGCCTTTGCAGTAACTGTAGGAGCTGGTACATATCTTACAGCTGCAAACCTGCAAACGCCACTTGCACCCTTCGCTGTGTATGCACGAACTGTGTATTCGTACTGAGTATTGTTTACAAGACCTGATTTATCTGTATGTGTAAGAGTCTTTGCATCCTTCTTACCGAGGAAGGTCCAGCCTGAGCGAGTGCCGTTAGCATTGATTACTCTTCTGTATACCTGGTAGTAGGTTGCACCTGAAACTGCTAACCAGTTAACCTTGATGCTATCTGCCTGAAGGGTAGCTGTAATTTTATCTGTAGGCTTAACAAACTGGCCTGATACAGAGGTTGAAGCACCTGCATCTATGCCTGAGCCGTTATGAGCTCTTACTATATACGTTGCAGTCGCATTTGCTGCAACGTTAGGGTCATCGTAATAAAGCTTTGTTGTTGTGCCCAATGATTGGTATTTACCTGCGCTGTTTTTCTTGAACACCTCGTACTTTGTAGCACCGGGAGTTGCCTTCCACTCAACACGAAGGCCTTTTTCATATGAATAAACACCAACGTAGTTTGTTTTGCCAAGTGTTATTGTTGATACCTTCTCGAGAAGAGGTGGATTTGTATCGTTCTTTTCAATTTTAAGACTTGTATTTGAGCTGTTGAACTCTACACAGTAGAAGTTAACGTCTGTTTTTGGATACGTTTTGCTTATAACCTCAAAGGTAACGGTCATAAATGCTTTATTCGTGTTACCTACTGTATAGTCGTTCATTGCTGCAAAAGCCAATGCATAGGTATTATTTGTGCCGCTTACCATACCGTTTGCAAAAAGACCGTTTACTGAAGCTGATGAAGCGTGAGCACCACCGCTGACAGGCTTAAGCACTGCAGGGTCATACACAACCCTTACAATGGCGCCTACAAGGCTCACGTTCTTTTTGAGATAGATGTCGTAGGTTACCTTGCCGTTGCTTACACCGGAGGTAACAACATCCATAACGTCTGTGGGGGCTGCTGCGCTAACGTTTACTGCCGCTGCAGTGAAAACGGAAGCCACCATAACCACACAGAGGATAAAAGATAATACTTTTTTCATAAAATTATCTTCCTTTCAAGTATTAACAAAATTTGAACTTTTTTAACGAAAAGTTAACGTGATTTTACGAAAGAGTAAACTATTCCCTATCGTAAACGTGTACACAATAAATATAACACAAAAGGCTGCCTCGTGTCAACGAAAACAGCCTAAAAGTAAATGTAAAATTTAACAAAAAATACTATATATTTTTATACATTAAAGCACATATAAATCACACAGCGATACGGTGACGCACGCTAAAAAGTAAATCCTCACCCTCACGCTTGATTTTTCGTGAAGAAAGGCAAATGCAGTTTCGCACCGTGCCCCCTGAAAGAGCGACCTTCATTTTAAGTGAATCGCTGGCTTTATTTATGCTGCGACCTTCACCGAAAATAATGCAATCCACAGTTTTATATCTAAAGCTGTTGCTGTTCACAAAGGCTGATACTGCAGGAGGAACCTCACCCATAAACTCATCGCAAGCAATAATAATTCTTTCATAATTTTCTACCTGCACGTCGCAATTAAAAAACGGTTGCTCTGATTTATTTTTATTAGCGAGGCTATGCAACAAAAACAGCTTACTCGAACAGCCTGCAAGCTGAACTGCTTTTGCCGATTTTTCCTTAAAAGCACTCTCTCTGCAAAGGGAGCTTATATCTTCATCACCTGAGCAATAAACAAATAGAGTCCTCAAGAAAAAACACCTCCAAAAGCACAAATTATAGGTCAAAAAAATATTTCATAATCTATATATAGTATACCATAAAATAGAATTTTTGCAACAAACTTCACGCATTGTTTACAAATATCTACCTATTATACAAATAAAAAAGTCGGCTTTTGTAGGGTATAACAAATCATTTTATAAACGGCTTGAAACACCTGACAAATTGTGCTACTATAATGTTCAAAAGTAAGTTAATTCCACTAAAAAGGAGATATTTTATGAAACCCGTTAGAACCTTTTTACAAACTAATGCAATTAAGCTTTGGCTTAATATTGAAAAACCGATTCACACCCTTTCAAAGGGTAAGCTTGCAAAAAATATGTTTATAAAAGCTGTTGACCATCCATACGTAGGCAGCAAGGTAAAAATTATAAAAGAAACAGACAACGCAACCTACATTGCAAAATTTAAAGACGACGGCACCTTTGATGATGGCGAATTTAAAATAATGACGGGTACTGATATGCATCTGTACGATGTGCCTGAGGACGTTAACAAAACACTTCAGATGTTTGCAAACCAGGTACGTGATGAAAAGCCTGACCTTATTATATTCACAGGCGATGTGCTTCTTACAAAATTTCAGCACTTGGATACAATTCAGTTTGCACAGTTTATGGAGGACCTTGGTGTTTACTGGGCATATGCCTTTGGCAACCACGAGGCAAGAGAGGAAAAGGAATACTTTAAATACTTTATTTTCAAAGGCTTTTGCGATTATCCTCATTGCCTTTCAAAATTTGGTGACCCTGAGTTATTCGGCTTCGGAAATTATCTTATAAACATTATGAACAGCGAAACAGAGCTTCGCCAAAGCCTTGTGCTTTTCGACTCAGGCAGAGATACCTGCGAGCCACACGTAACAAGGGATAACATTCCTCAAGAGGTTATAGATTTAGGTGCATACGACTACATAAAGCCTACGCAGATTGAATGGTACGAAAGAGAAATTGCAGCACTCAAAAAAGAGTACGGCAGAGTTGATTCCATGCTTTATATGCACATACCGATTCCGGAGTACTGCGAGGTATTTGACGAGGTAGAAACAAACACCTTCGCACCGTCAGGCAAGGCAGAAATACTTTACGGCGACCAATTCGAAAACGTAGGCTGCTGTAAATATAACAGTGGGCTTTTCCAAGCAATGAAGCGTGCAGGCTCACAGGCAATTTTTTCGGGACACGACCACGTTAACTATTGGGCAGCTAAGTATGAGGGCATTTTGCTTGTATACAACCAATGCGGTGGCTACGGCTGCTATAATATGTTTGATTACGATAACTACCGTTTCAAATGGCCCGAAAAGGATTGGCCACAGGGCTACACTATTACAACGGTTAAGAAGGATGGCTCAATTGCATTAAGGCAAAGCTTTAACGCAAAATATCTTTAATTTGCTAAACTTTAATTAATTTTCAAATTGTTCATATTATTTTAATACCAACTTAAAAATTAGGTGATATACTGTAATCAGTAAAGGGAAACACCCCTTCCCAATGCTGATTACAGTTTTCATTCCTATCTCCTTATTTCCATATTTACCCCTAAGAAAGGCTCCGTTGGTTACAACGGAGCCTTTCACCTTTTATTTTATCAAAGATAATCTCTTATATCAATCGCAAGCTTCTCTTCAAGGTTAATAAGTCTTTTACAAATATCTTTAGAAACCTCGCTTGCCGCCTCGTATTCATTGAGATATTTATTTAAAGATTTAACTCCCATATTACAGCCGTCAGTTATTAAATCTGCAATTGTTTCGTCTGATTTTTCAAAAGCAATTTTCATAGTTGTTTTAATATGTGACATTCCCTTTGCCATTGGGTTTGGCTCCTTGCCATCATCCCGGTAATTATCAAGAAGCACGTTAATCTCCTTGCTGAGCTCAATATGCTCATTACGGCAAGTAGTAAGGTATTGGCGTAAGCCGTAGCTTTTAACGTCGTCTAAAACATCATCAATACTTGCAACGCCCATTTTTACACCTGCATCACATTCACGCAAAAGTCTTATTGTATCTTGTTCTATCATACTATCACCTTTCGATTTCTTTTTACTATAGTTTAACCACAATATAAACACATATTAAATTTTTGAAATTATTTCTTGACTGACGTTTATAATAATGCTATAATCACCCACAGAAGAAAGTGATTTAAGCTTATTTTTACACATCCCACTTATTCACTCTTCACTATTACTTATCACTTCAAACATGGGGGCGTAGCTCAGCTGGGAGAGCGAAGCACTCAGAAACGTACCCTCACTAAAAATTGAATATTATGCACATGGGGCATTAGCTCAGTTGGGATGAGTGCTTGACTGGCAGTCAAGAGGTCAGGGGTTCGACCCCCCTATGCTCCACCATGAAATCCGTAATCATTATGATTGCGGATTTTTTATGTGTTTTCTTCGTTGAAAATTTGAAATATTTATGATATTCTAATCTAAACAATATTAGCGGAATTTGAGGTGTTATCTTGAAAGTATTAGATGTAGATATGGATTATTTTATGACAGAAATAGCTAATACGCCTTTTTCTTCAGAGGATAGGCTTGATGAAGAAAACTATGGTGATTCGGTGTGGCCTGCTAATAGAGTACGTGAGTTTTTTGAAAAGAATTTAGGTTTATCAAAAGAACATAAAATACCCGGTAGGATTGTTTGCGGTCATAATGAAAGTCTATACTTTTGGGAAGAGCTAATTGAAAAGGGTAAATTAAAAGAACCATTTGATGTTATTCACGTGGATTCACATGCAGATTTAGGTCTTGGCTGCCCGTCAGGAAGTTTTTTACAAAGTATGTTTCTTACATTGCCTATTGAAACAAGAAGACGCATACGTGATTATGAGTTTAATGGTCGAATTGAGGGTATAAGTATCGGAGATTATTTGCTTTGGGCAATAGCTTATAGGATGATTTCATCGGTAATATATTGTGCTAATCCAAACGGAGATAAGAATGATTATTTATGGGATACCCTAAAAGATTTTAATGAGGAATTTATTTGGGAAAAGCCTGTAAAAAATTATATACAGCTTAAATTTAACACGGAAATGAAGATACCAGATTGTAATTCTTCAACTTTTTATAAAAAAAATACATAGAAGGAGCAATAAAAGACCCTGAAGTGGAATTGCTAATTATACCTACGATTGAAGATGTAAATTTTGATGGAGATTATGATTATGCAGTATTAGCGCAATCGCCGAACTATACACCTGCAAGTGCAGACTTTATAATTGACATTTTCAAAGAATACATTGAAGAAATATAAAAATTCATCGTTTTAGTATTTGGAAACGTTGGGTTATTGAATAACAAAAGCCGAGCAGAGCACAACTCTGCTCGGCTTTTTGCATATCATACTACCTTATCAATTCCCACCATAAACTGCTCAAAGTCGATATTAAACTCAATTTTCAGCTTATACCCTCTGCTTACCTCAACCCGTTTAATTAAGCAATTAACAATCATTTTCTTCTTTTCAAAGCTCGCTTCATCATAAAGTTCAGCCCAAGAAATCAGTTCATCAAAGCTGTCGGATAAAGTCTTGAGTACACTCTCACCGTCAGCGACATCCTTTTCAGCATCGGTGCATAAATCTAAAAGTCTACTACACTCTTTTTCTGATTCTGCAATCAGCTCCGAAAGAGTATCGGCCGAAAAGGAGCTTTCACCCTTGCTTGCCTTAATAACCTCGGATTTCAGTATGGTAAGATTTTCAAACTCTTTATTGTAATCTGCTTTCAGCATATTCAGCCTTGCTTTTCTCACTTCAAGCTCATCAGCATAACGGAGCTTAATTACATCACTCTTTGACACACCTTTCATCTTCCTGAAAATATCACGGACGATTTCATCAATCAAATCATCAAGAATGTGAAGTGTATAGCCTGATTGACCATCACATTCCATCTGCTTTATGCTTTTTCCGTAGCAGGCATATCTGATTCGCTTCGTTGTATCAACAGTTCCGTCTTTTCTTTTACGGTATCGTCCGCTTGTTGTAAGATTCAGCCTTGAGCCGCAATGCCCACAGTAAACCTTGCCGGACACAAGTGATTTTCCTTTTGTGTTAAGTGGTACCGTGGGATTTTCTTTCTTCCTATCGGAACGCTCTTGCATTATCATTCTTGCTCTTTCAAACTGGTCAGACGGTATTATCTGCAGTTCGGGTATAACATCTGAACGAGCATCAGGAAAATGAAGATATGGTTTCGGATCAATTGAGTTTCAAAGAATATGAAGACCCTTTTCAACACTTAAAGTAAAAAGCAACACCAATTTGCGGTTGATGTTGCTTAGATTCGCCTTAAGGCGATGCTGGTATTGTTTACCCTTATAGGGTTATTATTCAAACCACGTCCTTTCGGGCGTGGTTTGTGATTTTGTCTGTGACAAAGAGAGCCCCTGTTCTACAGGGGGGGAATAAAAATAGCTTATAGCGAGGAGTAAAGTAGACAAGAAAAAAAGCTCCCTGATATAGTAGAAGTGGTTTGCCGACCACACAACTAAAACATCAATGAGGTCTTTAACATGAAAGAAAAAGACATAAATAGTTTAGAACATACAAGTTGGAGATGTCAATACCATGTTGTATTTGCACCGAAATATAGAAGGATGGCAATATACAAAGAAATAAAGGTAGATATTGGAAAAATATTGAGACAGTTATGTCAACAAAAAGGGAGTAGAAATAACAGAGGCAGAATTGTGTCCTGACCATGTGCATATGTTGTTGAGTATACCACCTAAGTATAGTGTATCACAAATAATGGGATATTTTAAAGGAAAAAGTAGTCTGATGATATTTGACAGACACGCAAACTTAAAGTACAAATATGGAAAAAGACACTTTTGGGCAAGAGGTTACTTTGTAGATACGGTAGGTCGAAACAGAAAGCAGGTACAGGAATACATAAGGAACCAACTCGTCGAAGATCAGATTGCGGATCAAATAAGTATGAAAGAATACTTAGACCCGTTTACGGGTCGCGAGAACAAGAAAGCATAAAGAAACCCTTTGAGGGGTAGCTGAAAAAGTAATGCGGTCGGCAAACTATTCAGCGCCCCTTTAGGGGTTTTGTCTGTATAATGCCCTTGAAGGGCTTAATCAAGCCTCCGGCTTAGCCAGAGGTCCTGACTTGTTAAAAGTCGCATAGCACAAAGCTTTTAGTCAGTTTCTTAAAAGAATAATTTCATCGTGCCAAAGAATAGTTTCATTGTAAAGGAGAATGTTTTTTCTCGCTTACTTGTTTTTTCTTGTTTTTCATGATATAATTGTACAAACATAAAAACTTTGGTTCGAAAAGAGGTACATTAAAATGAAAAAAATGGTTACACGATTATTGGCAGTGGTTTTATGCCTTGCGATGGTTTTATCCCTTGCAGCATGCGGCGGAGTGTCTGATGACAAGTTTTTAAACGAGTCTGACCCCATCCAAATTACTGATGGTGCAGGTAGAAAGGTTTCTTTCCCGGAACCTGCAAAGAAGGTCGCTACCAACTGGGGTGGCACCGTAAATCCTTACTTATTTGCTCTTGGTTTATCTGATTCTATTGTAGCTCAAAACAGCAAGAACAAGGGTATTATCGGTGCTATGCTTCCAAATTTCGATGAGATTCCCTCTGTAGGTAGTTGGTCCTTGGATACTGAGGCTCTTGCTAATGTTGATGCAGATGTTTATATCCATAGTATCGAAGCAACTGATGCATTAAAGGGAGCCAACAAGGTTGGTATTCGTTCTATTGGTATTAAGACAAACGGATATGAGGATATTATCTTCAACCTCAATATGCTTGGTAAAGTTTTCGGTGTGGAAGATCGCGCAAAAGAGGTTATCGAACATTACGAAAGTGTTTTAAAAATTGTTGAAGACCATACCGCTACATTAACTGATGAGCAAAAGAAGACGGTTGTAATTTTGGGTGGAGATGCAGGTACCGTTTGTAAGACCTCATTTGAGATCGAGCTTGCAGGTGGTAAGAATTGTGCAGATGCACTCGGTGACAAGGGAACCGAACGTTGGCCAGAAGCAGGCAAAGAAACCATTCTTGAGTGGAATCCTGATTTTATTTTTGCTCAGAACAAATATGCTGTAGAAAACACAGAAACTATTATGAATGATTCTACTTGGGCTGCAACAAATGCTGTTAAGAACAAAAATGTATATGACATTCCTTGCCCATTTGAATCTTGGATTAACATTAACATGTCTGACTGCCTTGCTATTCTCTACATGAGCATGCAAATGTATCCTGAACTCTATACAGATGTTAATTTTGAAGAGGTTGTTATTGATTATTACTCTTTTGTCTACGGCTTGGAAGTAGATATGGAACTTTTGAATAAGGACGTTAATTAATTATATCGTTATCTCAGGATAATCGAGTATTATCCTGAGATGCTTTTGGAAAGAGAGGTATATTGTGATGAAGAAAAGCATTAAAAAGCTCATCTCAATTATAATGTGTATTGCATTGTTTTTCTCGCTCGGTGCATGTGCGAGAAAAGTTGATGACAAATTCTATAAGGAAGACGATCCCATTCAAGTGACGGACGGTGCTGGTAGGAAGGTGTCTTTTGAAAAACCTGCAGAAACCATCGCAACATCGTGGGGTGGTACGGTTGATCCCTATTTATTTGCCCTGGGTTTGGGAGATAAACTCGTCGCTACCAATGCATCAAATGATTTTCACAAGATTTTCATTGATTTAGAGGAAATGAAATCTGTCGGTAGATGGACTTTAGATAAGGAAGCTCTTGCTGAAATATCTCCAGATTTGTTTATTCACAGCATGGGCTGCGTTGATTATCTAAAGGATGCAAATAAGGTTGGAGTTCGCTCAATTGGCCTTGGTCTTAATAAATTTGAGGACATTGAAAACAACTTGACTATGCTCGGAAAAGTATTTGGTGTTGAGGAACGTGCTGCAGAGGTTATTGCAGAATGTAATAGAATTAAAGAATTAGTCGATTCACGAGTTTCTAGTGTGAGTGAATCTGATAAACCTACCGTTGTTGTTTTGGCAGAGGAAACCGGAAGTGTTGCTTCAGATATTCATGATACCATTGAAGTTATGATTTCTGGTGCGGGCGGCATATCTGTAGTTCCTGAGGATATTGCAATGAAAACCGAAATAACCAACGTTGGATTAGAAAAAATCTTCGGCTGGAATCCTGATTTTGTCTTCCTTCAGAGTTATTATTGTGAGCTTACTGTAGATGGTATTATGGCAGATCCAACATGGAAATCCATGACCTCTGTCCAGAATAGTCATGTATATGCTATACCTTCGGATTTAGATAGCTGGAGCAGCGCCACACCGTCTTGTTATCTTGGTATGCTTTATATGAGCATGCAGATGTATCCAGATTTGTATAAAGACATTGATTTTAGTACTGAGGTTATCAATTTTTACAGAGCTGCATATGGAGTGGAACTAACATATGAACAACTTGGCATCAAATAAGAAAAAAAAACTACCCTTAACAATAGTATATCTTATTTTATTTGTTATCCTGTTCATAGTTGCTATTGTTGCGGCATGTTCTGGTCATTATAGTTTGGGAATAAAAGAGTGTTTGGAACTCATTTTTCTTAAACCATTTGGTTTTGAAGGATCATGGACAGATTTGGATGTTAGTGTTGTTGTTGGTCTTCGTCTTCCTCGAATTCTTGGTGGAATTCTCGTTGGCGCATGTCTTGCTATGTCGGGAGCTTCTTATCAATCAATTTTTCAAAACCCATTGGTATCACCAGACATCTTGGGCGTATCGTCCGGCGCTTGTGTTGGTGCTGCGTTAGCAATTCTAATGCACTTACCTAATACGATGATTATGCTCTTTGCATTTATATGCGGAATAGTGACGGTGGCTGCTACACTTGCCATTCCAAAATTGCTCAAGTCTGATTCCAATATCATGCTGGTTCTGTCAGGCATTGTTGTTGGAGGTGTAACCGGCTCTGCAATGGGAATAATTAAGTATGTTGCAGATCCTCAAAGCGAATTACCGCAAATTACATATTGGACAATGGGTTCACTGGGTAGTGTTACATTTGAATACCTTCTTTATGGAATTATTCCTATTATAATTTGTACAGTTGTACTGATAAGAATGTCCTGGTGGATTGATATTATTTCTATGGGAGAGACTGACGCTAAAACCCTTGGAGCCAACGTGTCTAAAATCCGCTTGATTTCAATTGTTTGTTCTACAATGCTTACTGCTCTTTCGGTATGTTTATGTGGAACAATAGGATGGATTGGTTTGGTGGTTCCCCATTTTGCTAGAATGTTTGTTGGTCCAAGTAATACAAAACTAATGCCGACAGCGGCACTGCTAGGTGGAATATTTTTAGTTGTTGTTGATACCTTAGCTCGTTCTGTAGCTCCAGTTGAAGTTCCTTTGGGTATCATAACGGGCTTAGTTGGTGCTCCATTCTATGCATGGTTATTGTATAGGCAACGCATGAAATTGCATTGAGGTGGGATATGAAAAAAATAATTCAAGTAAAACAAATAGATTTCACATATCCTACGAGCAAACGTCAGATTTTACGGAATTGTAGTTTTGATTTGCATGAAGGCGAATTGTTATCAATCCTTGGTCCCAATGGAGCAGGAAAAAGTACTTTACTCAACTGTACATGTGACCTTTTAACGCCACAAAACGGTGAGGTTCTTTTGGAAGAAAACAACATACGCAAATTGCAGCGAAAAGACATAGCGAAAGTTATTGGATACGTACAGCAGACGCAGGTGTCAACTTTCTCATATACTGTATTTGATTATGTTCTTATGGGTCGTGCCGCCACAATAGGTACCTTTTGTAAACCTAAAAAAGAAGACTATGACTTTGTTTCTGAAGTTCTAGAGTCAATGAATTTAGAACATTTGTCTGATTCCCTTGTCACAGAAATAAGCGGCGGTGAACGTCAGCAGGCTGCGATAGCACGTGCTATCGCACAAAATCCTAAAGCAATTTTCTTTGACGAACCAACGGCTCACTTAGACTACGGTAATCAGATTAAGACTTTGCAATTAATTGCTTCCTTAAGAGATAGAGGATTTGCGATCATAATGACAACTCATAATCCAGACCATTGTATGATGTTGGGTGGAACGGTGGCAATTCTTGATAAAGCCGGAAACCTTGAGACTGGACCATGTAATCAAATTATGATTGAAGAAAGACTTAAAAGGGTATATAATACAGACTTGCGATTAGTCTACGTAGAAGAAATTCAAAGAGAAGCTTGTGTTCCTTGTGGTTTTTAAACTTATTTTCAAAAAGGTGCATACACTTCTAAAGTTGCATTTCAATGCAACTTTGCAACCAAATGCAATCCGTATCAAAAATTGCGTTATAATTCAAAAATCTGCAATCGTAATGATTGCGGATTTTTTACGTTATTTTGCTATGTTGTAATTTATTGAAAAGGTAATATATATGTGCAATAATGCGTTTGATTGGTTTTAGAATTCTTAATTTCTTACTAGCGGAAGGAAAAAGCATAAAAATTGCAGACATTTTGAAAAATTAAAACCGACACTGAAAAATATTGGTGATACATCATTTTATTTATACTAGAGAGATGGAGCAGATTTTCATCTGTTTTGTTTTAAATCTTTGCCGGAGTATTATATCACTATTGAAGAAGCTGTTGCTTTAGGATGGCGATTCGGAAAAGATTTATCAAGGGTTGCACCAGGAGTAATGATAACAAGAGGCATTTACAAGAATTACAATGAGCACTTACCAACAGGAAGAATATGGTATGAAGCTGATATAAATTATACTTCCGGGAAAAGGAATAAACAACGAATATTGTACTCAAATGACGGATTGATTTTCGTTACATATGACCATTACAGAAGATTTTATGAAATCATTTAAAAAGGAGTGATATACAATGGATGAGATAGAAAAAATCACCTTGGATTTAACTGATTGTAAATATATACGAGATTTTCACGAAAGAATAAGAATTGCATTTGATTTCCCTGAGTGGTATGGAAGAAATTTGGATGCTTTTTGGGATTTAATGACTGAGCCCCGTTTCTTCAAAGCAACGATTATTGGTTCTGAAACTATGGCAAAAGATTTACAAGAGTATTTTGTAAAGATAATTCAAATCCTTGAAGATGTAAAAGAAGAACAAAAGCGATACGGGTGTTTTTTTGAATACGAAATATTGTCATAATCGAAAGGATAATATATGGACAATCAACAACACAAATATATAATTGATTTTAAAAACGTTAAAGATCGTTATGACATGTTTGAAACAATTTCTACTGTTATGGAATTCCCCGATTATTTTGGTAATAATTGGGATGCTTTTTGGGATTGTATAACGGATATGGCGAATTTAGAAATAAAAATTGATGTATTAAATTTTGATATTTTGAAAAAAGTATCAGAAAAAGATTCTGCTATATTTATTGAATTGATGACAGACTTTAAAAATTATTATAATGGTGCATGGGCAGAACTAAAAGAAATAACTATCTATGATGGAGATAGTGTAATGTGCATTTAACAAGGATGATATTATGGATAATAAAACAACCAAATACGTAATTGATTTCAAAAATGTTAAATGTCATTTTGATATGTTTGAAATCATTTCAACGGCTATGGATTTCCCGGATTATTTCGGTAACAATTGGGACGCTTTTTGGGATTGTATAACTGACATAAATGGAGTACCATTATACATTGAAATTAACAACCTTGACATACTTAAAGAAAAGCTTTTTGATGAATCGGAATATCTTATTACCTGCTTAAAAAGGCTTAAACATTGTTGTAATGAAAAGTATTACGATATTACAACTATAAAAATTCAAGACGGAGAAAATATTTATTATATTGACTGATTGTTCGGGGTTGCTTACCCGTCATTTCGGGAGAGTGCTTGAATGGCATTCAAGAGGTCTTTTATCCATTGCGAGAGCAATGGCTTATTAGAATTGAAAACCTATTCATTTAGTAGTATAATAAGCTTAAGGTGGTGGCTGATAAAATGAATTTGCCCAAGAAAACTGAACAAATGAAAAAAATTATTTTTATAAACAATATCGTTATTATAATCCAGCTTGTTTTGGTTGCATTAAGCATCATTTTCAATTTTTTAATTGACGATTCTGCTGTTTTTATAACCGTGTTCGTACATATTGCGATTTTTGTTTTTTACAACATAATTGTAGAAAATATTGTGGAATATGGCTATTTAAGAAAGAAATATGCTAAAATTTGTGATACAACCCATTATCTACGATATTTTAAACTTAAAAAGCGAATGTATAAGGCATCTGTAAATAAAAATGATAGTGTATCTGCTAAGCTGATTATTCAGTCATTTCTAAAAAGCTTTATAGCAATATTGAGCATAGCATCACTTTGCTTTATGATTCCACTTGAATAAAATTCAAGGTAAGCCCAGGAGCTGCTCTACCCCTCACCTCTCTCACCAATTCGCATACAATGGTGTGGGAGGTGATTTTTATGTCAACATCATGCAGAGGCTGCCGTCCCGGCTGTACCTTTATAGCTGTAGTGGTGAGTCTTATTGTAGGTATAGTTACAGCTTTTCTCAGAATAACAGGTACTATCACCCTCGCACCTGCATTTTTACAGGCGCTTTTAGTTATTGCTGTTGCTTACCTTGGGTTAACGCTTATTTCAGGTGCTATTTACCGAGATGGGTGCTGTGAGGGCTTATGCAGTATAATTACAGCACTCCTTTCGGGCGTTGTGGGCACAATACTACTTGCAATTGTATTGCTTAACATTGAGTTTGCTATAGCCAGCGTAATCGGAGCTATCGTTACAGGTGCGCTCCTTTTCTTCTTTTTCCTTACTGTAACCTCAACAGCTTGCCTTATAAGATGCTTTTTTAACTGTGAAAATTAAATTTTTTTGATATATTTGTAACACACCACCAACCGGGTAAAGCGCACTGCTTTACCCGGTTAAATCTTTACAACACTTGTTTTCTTGTGGTATAATTTTATAGAAGCAATATTCACTGTGAGGTGTGTTTATGAAAAAATATGATATTGCGGCCTTTGTGTGGCCATCTTACACAGGCGATGAGCCTCGCACACGCATATTCTGGCCCGAGGGCATTGGTGAGTGGCAAACTGTAAAAGCAATGACCGACAAGGGCTACGAGGGTTGTCGTTGGCCCCGTATTCCTCTTTGGGGATATGAAAACGAGGCAGACAGCACCGTTATGGAAAAGCAGATTGACTGCGCTGTTTCTCACGGAGTAAATGTATTTATTTACGATTGGTACTGGTATGATAACAGACCTTTTTTAGAAAACTGCCTTAATGATGGCTTTTTAAAGGCAAAGAATAACACCCAAATGAAATTCTGTCTTATGTGGGCAAACCACGATGCAACCTACCTTTGGGATAAAAGAAATTCAGACAGAGATTTATCAACAGTTATCTGGAGTGGCGTAGTTACACCAAAAATCTTTTCTGAAATCTGTGATAGAACAATTGAAAAGTATTTCAAACGGGACAACTACTACTGCATAGATGGTTGCCCTGTATATATGATTTTTGATATTGACAACTTTATACGCTCATTTGGTACAAGCGACGAATGTAAAAAGGCAATTGAACAGTTCCGAAAAAAGGTAGTTGATGCAGGCTTCAAGGGACTTCACCTCCAATTTGTGCACTGGCGGGACCGTGTTTTCAACTGGCTCAAGGATGAAGATTCACAAAAAGGAGTTATCTCCTCTCAAATGTACGATTTTCTTGGTGCCGACTCAGTAACAAACTACAATTGGGGCGGTATAACTGATTTTGACGGAGATTTTACCGATGTAGCAAACAACTATATTTCTAATTTAACTACCATTGCACCTACACTTAATATCCCGTATTATCCAAATATTTCTGTTGGTTGGGACAACAATGTAAGATTCAATAAATTTATACCCGGTGTAGTTGTAAATAATACTCCCGAAAGCTTTAAGGCAGCCTGTCAAAAGATAAAGGCATTTGCCGACAATTCAATGGACAGAGGTATTATGAAGGCACCATTCATAACTGTGAATAGCTGGAATGAATGGACTGAAACAAGCTATCTCGAACCTGATGACCTTTATGGTTACAAATACCTTGAAGCGATAAAAGATGTTTTTACGGAGAATTGATTATGAATAAAGCTATTTATCTTTACGATATTGAATATGGCTGCCACGAAAGGCAAAAAACAGATATATTCTTTCCTGAGAAAACAAAAAAGCCTAATGGAGTCATTCTTTTTATTCATGGTGGTGGTTGGCAACAAGGTGATAAATCCGGCCACCGTAAGGACATAGAGTATTTTTGCAGGCTCGGCTATATAAGCGCTGCAATAAACTACAGATTTGTTGCTGATAATATAAGTGTTTTTGAAGAGCTTGATGATATAACCTCTGCACTAATGGTTATAAAAGAAAAATGCGCAGAGCATGGCTACTCTGCTGAAAAGCTACTTATATCGGGAGGCTCTGCAGGAAGTCACTTGGCATTACTTTATGCGTATACAAGAATGAGTGATGCACCCATAAAGCCCGTTGCTGCCTGCGTTTACTGTCCACCTGTAAATTGTGCTGCATCAGAATTTTTGTGTGGTATATCCGGTGAATTTGAGAATTGGAAATTCGACATCCTTTCCAAATGCTGTGGTACAACACTAAACAAACAAAATTTTCTTGATAAGCCACAGCAGACCGCTTTAAATAAAATTTCCCCGCAGGAATATGTAAATGAATTTATTATCCCTACCGCTGTTTTTCATGGTAAAGCAGACGAGCTCATACCATATGAGCATATTATTAACTTTATCGAGCTCCTTAATAATGCGGGAATATATAATGAACTTTTAGTTTTTGAAAATTCCGGACACAGCCTCGACAAGGACCCTCAAACATGGGAAAATAGTTTACAAATAATTGATAGGTTTGCGAAAAAATATCTTTAAATGTGAGGGAGTAAAATGAGTAAATTCCTCCAAGACTATGCAGAATTCATAAAAGAAAACAACGGCAAGGGCTTTACGGGCAAAATCTGCTTGTAATACCTTGCGAAAACAGAGTTGTTGCATGGCAGGAGTACGATACCTACCCGGGCGGACCCAACCTCACAAAATTTGCTGCAGAAAACAAGGATTAATAAAAGCTCAGTTGGGAAAGTATCTCCAACTGAGCTTTCAATTTATTTTTTATTAAGATTATTGTTTAATTTCAAAAAGTTTATGGTAAAATTATGCATCCTTAAAGCTACGCCCAAACCTCGTGTTATTTCTGTTTTAGACTACTATAAAGCTTTATAGCCCTCAATTTTACTTATTAATTTTCTGCCGATTAAAGCTGCAAGCCGCAAGCCACACTCTGTTTCCTCAATAGTACAAAGGGAGTCAAAAAAGTGGTCCGTTTCCAAGGTGAAATCACCACGATAGTCCACCTGAGCAAGTGCTTTTGTAATCTCATCCCAGTTCATTTCGCTCAATCCGGGTAAAGTGTGCATATCATCAAGGTAATCATTATCGTGAATATGCAAAGCTCCAAGCCTTTTACCTAAAACTCTTATGCAATCCTGTGCCTGTCTGCCTGCAATACTGCTATGCCCTACGTCAAGGCAAGCAACAAGCATCTCATCAGCTACGGCATCTACGTAATAAGCGTGCTCATACGGGTTACTGCAAACGCTACCTGTTCGCACTCCCTTTGCCTTATCGCCACACCACATATTTTCGCAGGCAAGCTTTACACCATACTTGTGAGCATAAGGTAAAAGAGCATTAAAATATTTAACGTTTTCCTCAAATACGTATTGCTCTCTACCTATGTAGTCACCTGACTCCACAGGGTGAATTACAAGTGTTTTTATCCCCATAAGGCCTGCAATTTCAAGTGCTCTTATATTGCGCTCTATAAGAAGCCTGCGAGCGATTTCCTTATCTTGATGGTATATGTAGCTTAAAGCGTGGCCTTGATTAAAAAACACGTTATTTCTTTTAGCTACCTCGCACAGCATTTCTACATATTTTTTAAAGTTGGCGCTAAGTAAAATGCTGTTATCATTTTGTAAATCATTCATACTAAAATCAACAGCATCAAAGCCTGCTTTTGCTATAAGCTCAATTGCTTTTTCATTGCCGAATTTTACTGCACAGGTTGTTGTTTGCGATAAAATCATTGTGTTCTCCTTTAAAATTTATACGTTAACATAATTTTATCATCCATACAGCTTTTGTCAATAATATGTAAATAAGTAATATTATACATATTATTGCACTAATTTTTGGTATATTAGTTCTTAACAAAATATTTACATTTTTAATTTTTTTTGCTAAAATTGTATTTGTATAATTACAATACAATGCGAAAGGATTGTTATTATGAAAAAAAGCAAAAAACTTATTGCGATTTTACTTGCTTTTATGTTACTCGCAAGTAGCTTTGCTACCAGTGTAAACGCTGTACTTATTGGCGGCGAAACACCATACGTACCAGTTGACGATGATGTTATTCCTACAATCATCGTTCCCGGCCTTTTCCAGAGCGAAACAAAGTACTACGATGAAAACGGTAAAGTAGCACTTAACGCAAACGGCGAGCCGTATGAAATGCCATTCTTCCTTGACACAACAGAGGAAATTGTAGGTAAGGCTGTTGAAGAAGCCCTTGTACCTATCGTTGACCTTGTTATGGACCAAGAGGATAAAGAGCAGATGGCAGCTAACGCTATTGCCGATATACTCAGCGAAACCTTGTTCGGCAAACAGCAGCTCGATGAAAACGGTCAGTTTATTAACGATATTCGTGCTACAGCGTACAACGACTCCTTCGACGGTCTTTCAACGCACGACCAGGAAACTATTCTTGACCATTTCCCAATGGAATATTATATCAATCATGCAGGTGGAGATAAGCTTTACGTTTTCTCATACGCTTCACTTGATAATATAATCAGCGTGGCAGAAAGACTTTGCGATTACATTCAGTTTGTTAAAAAGGATTCAGGCTACGATAAGGTAAACATTGTTCCAATCAGCCAGGGTGGTTCAGTATTTAACGCTGTAATGCAGATTTATGCTGAAGAAGGCAGGTCACTATCAGAAGATATTAACAAGATAGTTTTTGCAGTACCGGCACTTAACGGCTCTACCCTTGTTGGTGAAATTATGGAGTATGGCCTTATTGATGAGGATTACGAGATTTACCGTGATATGATTCCGGCTCTTCTCGGTGAAGATGACGTACTCAGCTACGCAATTAATATTGTGCTTCGTATTTTCCCAAATGCTGACCTTAACAACATTCTTGATACAGTATTTGACGTGTTTATAACAGACTACGCTCGCTTCTCAACCTGCCTTTGGGGTCTTTGCCCAACAGAAAACTATCCGGGCGCACGTGAGAAATACCTTTCAGACGAAGCTTCTGCAAAGATTGTAGAGCAGACTGATTGGTACTACAGAGCTCAGCTTAATTCCGATGCTAACATTCTTAAGGCTAAGGACGAGGGCGTTCTTATTTTCGATATCGTTGACTACAACGTTCCACTTTTCCACCTTGTAGACTCTTGGGACGACGTACCTGCTGACGGTATTATTCAGCTTGATTCAACATCAATGGGTGCATACGGTGTAAACAACAACGTTAAGCTCCCTGCAGACTACGTAACTCCTCCGGAGCTTGATAACTGTACAGACCCTGCAAACCACAACCACAAGGACCCACGCAACCTTATTGATGCACGTACAGGTCTTCTTCCTGAAACAACCTTCTATTTCTACAATCAGCCACACGAAAGCTCAGCTTCTAACGACGTATTTATGAAGCTTGCTTCTTCAATCCTTATGGACAGCAACTTCACAAGCGTACATTCTTACCCTGACGTATTCCCTCAGTTCAACAACTCAAGACAGGTTAAAGGCCTTATGAAGGACGTTGCTGAAATGCAGGAATATGATACTACAGCTCTTCCTGATGAATATAAAGAAGAGCTTAGTGGCGCAATTGCCCAGGTTACCGAAATGCTTGATAACACTATTATAAATAACTTTGAAACAGAAAAAGCAGAAAGACGTTTCTACAACATCTGTGAAAAGATTGAAGCATTTGAGAACGGTGAAACTGAGCCTGAGGTTGATGAAGAAAATTCAGCTTACCTTGATTTCAGCTACCTTCTTAAAGACCTTGTATACATTATTAGCCAGATACTTTATGTATTCATCGGTGGCTCAGGCTTTAGCGATTTATAATTTATAATTTATAATTTGTAATTTATAATTTGTAATTTATAATTTAATCTAAAAGAAAAATTCCTCTATGAGTTATTCATAGAGGAATTTTTGTATCTTTAATTTATATTTATCTCGACAATATGTCATTCATAAGTCCCGGATTATCTGTAATAAGTCCGTCCACACCTAATTTAATAAGGTGCTTTGCTGTAGACTCTTTATTAATCGTCCAAGGATTCACCTGTATACCTGCCCTGTGGGCTCTTTCAACGTACAGGCGGTTAACGTACATAAAGAACGGATGCAAGGCATCTGCACCTATTTCTTTACAGAAATTAACAGGTCTTGGAGCAATTTTAAGCGATATAAGGTTATCGGGGCTGTAAAGAATACCTGTTTTACAAGCCTTATCCACCTTTTTGCAAACAACAAGTATTGAAGGGTCGAAGCTGGAAATAAGCAGCTTATCAAAAAGGCCGTGATTTTTAACTGCATCTATAGTTTTAACTACTATATCTGTACCGGCCTCACCAAGCTTTTCACTCTTAAGCTCAATATTAAGCACCTTCATTTTGTCGCCCATTTTTTTACTTACTTCGAGGAATTCATCCAGGGTAGGGATTTTAACGCCTTCAAACTCTGCACCCTTATAGCTACCAAAATCATACTGACGAAGCTCCTCAAGTGTCATATCCTTAATGGCACCCTTGCCTGTTGAAGTTTCATCTATAGTAAAGTTGTGGCACACTACCGGAATACCATCTTTAGTAAGGTGTATATCTGTTTCAAAACCGTCGCAGCCTATTTCGATAGATTTCTCGTATGCCACTATTGTGTTTTGTGGCGCTATCTGATTTGCACCTCTATGAGATATAACATTAACACCGTTCATAAAAATCCTCCGTGCTTAATTTCTATTTACTGAAATAAATACCTAAACCTATGGCTGCGCCTACAGCAGCTACACCACCTGCTATAAGGGCAGTTTTTGCCTTCCACATACCATCTGCATCCCAAATGTAGCAAAGCTCATTCCATAAGGATTTACCACAAATATCCTCATACGTATAGAAGGCTGTTTCATACGTACCATCCTCATATATATCAAACACACGCACACCTCTATAACGGTTGCCGTAGCAACGGAAGGAGGCACACGAGGTTTGAATTAACTCTATACCGTCAACAGTGCCGATAAAGCAGTTTTGGTGGTCGTGGCCGAAAACAACAGCCTTAACGTCACCACATTCTTTAATTGCTTCAAGCTGGCCTGTTTTTTTCTCTACTGTGCAAGGGTATTCACCCATAACACCAGGTACTCCGTCTTTAAGCTTAAAATACTTTCCTTCAGGACCTGCAACGGCACCCTTAAAGGTTTTATCACACTCTTCTATAAGCTGGAGCTGTTCAAGCATTGGTATATGCTGAAACATAAGTGAAGGTACAGGCTTGCCGTCATTTGCTTCCTTAAGAAGGGTAGCTTTCTTTTTATACCATTCAATTGCCTCAGGCTTTACAAATTCAAAGCATTTATCCTGCTCCTTATCGTGCCAGGCTGAGTCAAGCATCCAAATATTAAATTTAACCTGTGTACCATCCTCAGAATAAATAGGTATGCTGTAGGTTGCACAATCGGGGCTTTCTTCATCATCGAGCCCTATATTATATGAATAGCCTCGGTAAATATCGGCCTGCTCCTCTTTAGTGAAGGAGTTACGGTCATCGTGATTACCGTAAAGCATAGCGAATGGGATTTTTCTTTGCTCAATATGAGAAACAAGCTTATCAATAGCAACTCGCATTGCCTCATATTCCCCTGCCTTATCTTTAATAACAAGGCGTGAGCCAATTCTTGCATCGCAAAGGTGGTTGCCTAAAATATTATCTCCCGTAAGAAGAATTAAATCGGGATTATATTTATCGTATGCCGTGTTAAGCATACGCACCATTGTTGGCCTTATAAATTGCAGGTCCTGTGGGTCGCTAACCTGCATTACTCTTATTTTTCCGTTTTTAAATCTTAATTGCATAGTTAATCTCCGTATTTAGTTTATGGCTGCTATAAATGATTTTGCAATGCCGAAATATACAAGAAGCGAAACAGCATCCACAATTGTTGTAATAAATGGGCTTGCCATAACCGCAGGGTCAAGCTTTAAAATTTTTGCTCCTAAAGGAAGCACTGCACCAATTACCTTTGCACAAATAACGGTTGCACAAAGTGTTAAAGCAACAACAATTGCAACAGTTTGTGTAACTCCATCAGTTTTGAGAAGCATACCATCAATAAGGATAATTTTCACAAAGCAGGCTACTGCAAGCGAAACACCACAGAGCACGGAAACACGAATTTCTTTCCACAAAACCTTGAATACGTCCTTAACCTCAAGCTCACCTATGGAAAGACCACGAATTACCGTAACAGAAGCCTGGCTACCTGAGTTACCACCTGTACCCATAAGCATTGGTATATATGCCGTTAATATAACCAGCTTTGAAAGTGCATCCTCAAAGGATGAAATAATCATACCTGTAAAGGTGGCAGAAAGCATAAGAAGAATAAGCCATGGAATACGGTTTTTCCACAACTCAAAGGCAGAGGTTTTAAGATAAGGCTTATCCGTAGGTGCAATAGCAGCCATTTTTTGGAAGTCTTCTTCTGCCTCTTCCTGAATAACGTCAATAGCATCGTCAACGGTAACAATACCTACAATGCAGTTTTCTTTATCAAGTACCGGAATTGTAAGAACGTCGTACTTATCGAAAAGCTGAGCAACCTCTTCTTTATCGGTAAGGGTGCTAACAGTAATTACGTTTTCATCCATAATATCGGATATAAGCTCATCGTCATCACAGGTGAGAAGGTCCATAGCAGAAATTGTACCTAAAAGCTTGTGCTTTTCTACAACGTAACAAATGTTAACCGTTACAGAATATTCACCTCGGGATTTAATTTTTTTGAGTGCATCGCCTATAGTCATTGCAGGATGAAGGCTGATATACTCAATAGTCATAATACTACCTGCACTATCCTCAGGGTATTTGAGAATTGTGTTTATAGCATTACGCTTATCGCCTGCTGCGGCTAACATTCTTTTAACAACGTTTGCAGGCATTTCTTCAATAACGTCAACAGTATCATCCACGAACATTTCATCCATAATGAACTGCATCTCTTTTTCAGTAAAGGCCTCAAGAAGCACTTGCTGTTCCTCAGGTTCAAGATAAGTAAATACCAAGGATGCGTTCTCTTTAGGGATAAGCCTAAAAAGTAAAACAAGCTCCTTATCTTCAAACTCAGGAAGCAATACCGCTATATCAACGGGATTCATTGTATCTAATATGCTTTTAATTGCCTTGTACTGTTTTTCTTGTAAAAGTCGTTCAAAAACTTCTTTAGTCATTAATCTCTCCTCCTTTGTAGTTGGTGCTTAGCACCCTATCAGTAGAATTGAGAGCGAAAATAAAAAAACTGAGCCAAACGACTCAGCGACAAACACAGACAGAAGCTCCGCCTATGACATTATAAATCATATGATTTATGACAACAGTCCCGGAAAACAGGCTGTTGCTATCGCCGAATTTAAATTTATACTTCGCCCATGTCCACTACTGCCTGAATCCATTTACTGTCATCTCCTTCAATTTTTTATAAAAACTACACATTTAAATATACTCTAATATTGACCCTTTGTCAAGAAAATAAAGGGTGTAATTTATGGATCACAAAAAATAAAAGAAGGGTTTATAACAAACCCTTCTCGTAAACGTTATTCATTAGAAGAACAATGAAAGAACCTCTCTGAAAATCCATGACAAGAAGCCTGCAAGACCGGTCCACTGAGATGTACGCTTTGCGCCACATACCTGGCAAACAGTATCCTCATCCTCATGGTTAGTATCGAATGAACCAAAGAAGCTATGAAGCTCTTCGCCATCTTTACCACCACAGTCTGCACACTCGCGCCAGTGGTCTGTACCACTGTACTTGTATGGACCCTTTGGATTGTGCTTACAAATGATTTCGCACTCGTTTGAATACGAATAAGCGCCTTCATCATTTGAGAATGGTGCTGCATAATATCTGATTAATGCACCATCGTAGGTTTCATCGAGAGCCTCACCCTGGTAAGGTACCCAATCGCCACCCTCAAGCTTAACTTCCCAGCCTTGAACGTATACTGGACCGTAAACCTCAGGAGCAGGTAAAATAACATCTGTTTTTTCACCAATAACAGTACCGGGGCAAAGACGAACTATTGTAGGAAGAGTTTGCTCAACCTCAACTGCTACTGCTGCGCCAGCAACAAGAGTAAACATTGTAACAATAAGGCAAAGGCTCATAATTAAAGAAAATATTTTCTTTTTCATTATATAAAGCATCCTTTCAACACTATTTTTTACTATTCTATCACTATTAAAAGTAAAATGCAAGTGTTTTATTAAAAGTTAACAATTAAAATCATTCAAAATATATAACTATATTCTTTTCGGCAGATTCAAAAATCGCTTCCATAAGCTTCATTAATCTACGCTGCTGGTCGTGTGTTATAAGTGGTGCTGCACCATTTCTGAGCACATCATAAATATTGTTGTAGTAATCGTTCCACTCAACGTATATTTTTTCCAATGGGAAGTGCTTTATTGTTTCATCGGTCCTTGGTGCCATAGTTTTTGTTATTCCGGCACCTGCTTGGATGGGAACAGCATCTATTATATCCCAATCCTTTACCTTTACAATCTCGCCGTTTAAATCCCAATCAGTTATTATTGCCGTGCCATTTTCGCCACATACGTACCAACGTGGAAAGTCGATGAAGTTATTTGTAAACACCTCAACAAGGCATTCGGGACCATTTTTAAACTTAATTATTGCTCTGAAGCCATCATCAACCTCATCGTTAGTAACGTTTGTAAGGGTTGCATAAACGCTCTCTATAGACTTACCCTCGTTGAGCATAAGAATTTGGTCGAGAAGATGAACACCCCAATCCAGCACCATTCCACCACCGTGCTGTTTTTCACGGCGCCAATCACCCGGTATACCTCTTGAGCCGTAAACTCTTGAATCAATTGAGAAAACGTTTCCAAGCTCGTTTTTATCAATTATATTTTTTATAGTACGGTAATCGTTATCCCAGCGTCTGTTTTGGTGAACGGTAAAGAGCATACCCGTTTCTTCAGATACGGCAATCATCTCTTCTAAATCCTCAGAGCAAAGGGTAACAGGCTTTTCGCTTACAACAGCCTTACCTGCCCTCATAGCACGAATTGCAATATCCTTGTGAACATCATTATATGCAGCGCATACAATAAGCTCCACACCTTCGTCAGCAAGAAGAGCTTCAAAGCTGTCGTAAACAAATACACCTTTATCACGTGCAAATTGACAAGCCTCTTCTTTAATATCATATATACCCGAAAGTGTGTAGTTAGGAAATTTACTTATACGGTCTGCGTGGTAACGTCCCATACCACCATAGCCAACAACGGCAACGTTAATTTTTTTATTCATGTAAAACACCTTGTTTTAAAAAAATATTTTTTAAAATATGAATTCGGTTTAACAACTCGCTGTATTACCATACAACGAGTTGTTAAATAAAATATGTTTGATTTTAAATTTCTGCATCAACTTCAAAGTTTTGTTAAACGAAGGCGTATAAAAATACGCCGAGCGAAACAAAACAAGTTATGCGCAAAATATCACAAATTAAATCCACCAAGCGTCGGTGAGTCCTTCCTTTATTATGCAGTTTTTGAGAAGAGCAACTGCCTTTTCAAGGCCTTCGTTCTGACTCATAAGTGAATCCTCGTGTTCAATGGAAATTGCATAATCGTAGCCTACCATACGAAGGTTAGAGATAACGTCACGCCAGTAGGATTCGCCGTTTCCAAAGCCAACGGAACGGAAAATCCAAGAACGGTTGATTTCATCTGCATAGGATTTTGTATCGAGCACACCGTTTACTGCGGTATTGAGTGCATCAATTTTTGTATCCTTTGCGTGGAAATGGAAAATTGCACCTGCTTTACCTAAAGCACGAATAACTGCAATTGGGTCCATACCCTGCCAAATAAGGTGGGAAAGGTCCAAGTTAGCACCAATTTCCTCGCCTACTGCCTCACGTAGCTTAAGGAGAGTTTCGGTGTTGTAAACGCAGAAGCCCGGGTGAAGCTCAAGAGCAATTTTATTTACACCGTGAGCTGCTGCAAACTTAACAAATTCTTTCCAATAAGGGATAAGAACCTGGTTCCATTGGTAATCAAGAATTTCACCAAAATCGTTTGGCCAAGGGCAGGTTACCCAGTTAGGATACTTTGCTGTATCGCAATCACCAGGGCAGCCTGAGAAGGTGTTGATTTGGTGAACACCAAGCTTTTCGGCCAAAAGCACTGCCTTGCGCATATCACTATCGTATTCAGCAGCAAGTTCCTTGTTAGGGTGCACAGGGTTGCCGTGGCAGCTAAGTGCACTAATTTCAACATTATACTTTTTCAAAAGAGCTTTAAATTCCTCTAAAGCCTTTTCATCGTTAAGAAGAATATCAGGGTCTGCGTGGTCCTTACCGGGGAAGCCACCACAACCGATTTCTACCATTTCCAAGCCGAGACTTTGAAAATATTTGAGCGCTTCTTCAAGTGAAACGCTACCGAGCAAGTTAGTAAGAACGCCTAATTTCATATGTTAATACCTCTCAAAAATTTTCTTTAAGCCACTTAAAGCTACGGCTGATATCCTCAAGACCTGTTGGCACAGGGTCATCGTTTTCGAGTATTACCCAATCAAGGCCAATAGCATTTACGCCGTCTACAACCTTTTGAAGGTCGTTTTCACCTTCACCGAGAGCCATTGGCTTGTGGTCGATACCATCCTTTATGTGTACAAGAATAATTTTATCCTTGTGTGCTTTAAGGTATTCTGTATTGTTTATACCTGCACAGAAGCTCCAGTATGTATCAAGCTCGAGGCTGCAGCCTTCACCCGAAATAATATCCATAGCATTTTTGCCATCCTTAAGCTCTGTAAATTCTTCGGTGTGATTGTGGTAATATGTATCCATACCCATTTCCTTTGCTTTAACAGCAGCTGCACCTAATACGGCACCTGTGTTTTTTGCCTCCTCATACGTTGAATGAGGAGCACCGCCAACGCCAAGATATTTTGCGCCGAGTGCCTTACCGTAGGCAAGTGTTTCTTCAAGGTTTTCGGGGATAAAATCATCAAGCCCTAAATGTGAGCCTACAACCTCAAGACCAAGCTCTTGGCACCTTGCACGGAGCTCTTCTGCAGAAAGGTCAAAATACCCTGCAAACTCAACTCCGTCAAAGCCGATTTCTTTAACCTTACCTAAAATTTCTAACATATCGCTGCCGTTTTCAATATGGTCACGAACAGAATATAATTGTACTGCAAATTTCATATGTATATACCTCAAATACTAAAATATAAGATGTTTTAAAGCACTATTTTTTTGCACTTGGAGATGTATGAGATACAGCCCCGAGCATAAAGCAGTGCTTTGGCAATTTTAAAACAACTTTTACTTTGAATTAAAATTGTTCAGAACGCAGCCTTAGGTGAGTGGTGCTGTATGAGATACTGCCCCGAACCTAAGGCAAAGTAATGGACAATTTTAATCAAAATAAACAGGCTTGCCTGTTTTAGCTGATTCATATATTGCTTCGAGAATCCTTGTTACGCAAAGTGCTTGGCGTGGTAAAACAACAGGGTCTGTATCTGTTCTGATAGCGTGAATCCAGTTTGATGCCTCCATCTCTGCAGGAGAGCCATCGTTTTGGCCTTCAAAGAAGGCTGCTCCACCTGCTCTAAGATTAGGAATTTCGATGCACTGTCTGTTATTTTTGATATAGTTAATACGTGCCTGGTCATCAAGTGTATCTGCGCCACCCTTATCACCACAAATCATATAGCAAGCCTCTTGTGGGTCTGCAAGGTTAAGTGCCCAGCTTGACTCAAGGTTAATAATAGCACCATTTTTCATTTTAATGAAACCGAACGCAGAATCCTCAACGGTAAATTCATCAGGATTCCAATTACCCCAAGCATTGCCCTGGTTTGTTTGGTCTGCAAGCTTTCTGAAGGTTTGGCCCACTACCATTTCAGGCTCGTAGTTATCCATTACCCAAAGTGTCATATCAAGAGCGTGTGTGCCGATATCAATAAGAGGGCCACCACCTTGCTCATATTCGTTAAGGAAAACGCCCCAGGTAGGAACTGCTCTACGGCGAATAGCAAGTGCTTTACCGTAGTAAATTTCACCAAACTCACCATTCTCTGCACATTTTTTAACATAGAGATTTTGAGAGGTTTGTCTGTTTTGGTAGCCGATTGTAAGCTTTTTGCCTGTTCTTTCAGCTGCCTCGCACATAGCAAGAGCTTCCTTATAGGTTTTAGCCATTGGCTTTTCGCACATAACGTGCTTACCGGCTTCAAGAGAGTCGATTGTAATAAAGCTATGTGAACGGTTTGGTGTGCAAACGTGAACAATATCGATGCTTTCGTCTTTAAGGAGTTCTTTATAATCCTCGTAAACCTTTGCTCCCTCAACACCAAATTTTTCTGCAGCCTTTTGAGCTCTTTCGAGAATAATATCACAGAAAGCAACCATCTCTACGCCGGAAACCTTTTTAAGAGAAGGCATATGCTTACCGTTAGCAATACCACCACAACCGATGATACCAATTTTAAGTATTTTATCCATATCAATTCCTCCTTGCAAAAATGCAAATATACATTTTCAATTATAAACCTTTTGCCATTATTTTCAATAGATACACCAACAAAACAGCATTGTACAATTGCCGAAAATACAAGGAAATATTTAGTTATTTTAACAAATGAAAAAGCTCCTCTTTCGAGGAGCTTTTAATATACCATATTTATTTTAGCGCTTAGCTGAACAAGCCACCAATAAGCTGAGGAATAATCTTTGTGATATATGTGAATATAGCACCAAAGAACTCTGTGAAGAAGTTTGCAAGTGAACCATCAAGTGTACCGATGATATCTGTAGGAAGCTTTGTATCTTCAACGTCTTCATCCTTAACGGTTTTCTTTATTGCGTACTCGTCAACCTGAGTAACCTTCTTTGTATCGTCGTTTACAACGTATGCCTTATAAATAAGTCTATCGCCGTTAACTTCAATATTTGAGAAGCAGCCACCTGCGTTTGGATTTGTTTCAACGCCGTTTTCATCCTTTTCGGACCTTGTTGTAAAGCAAGCGTCAGCAGCATCCATAATAGGAGCGTATGTATCGCTGTTTACTCCGTATCTCTTTGTACCTGCTGTTGAAGGAAGAATGTAAACTGCACCGTCAGGGTTAACTGCGAAGGTTGTATCTGTACCATTAAACTTTTCTGTTACGTAAACAGTATCTTCACAAACCTCGTCGCCCTTAACCTGCCACGTTCTGAAGTACATATGGTCATGACCTGAAAGAACAAGGTCAACACCTGTTTCATCAACGATTTCGATGATTGTATCTCTCATAATAAGAGTATCAGGCTTGTTGATGTTTTTACCTGCAGAATATGCTGCACGGTGGAGAAGAAGAACCTTCCACTGAGCATCAGAAGAGGTAATATCGTTATAAATCCAGTTTCTCTGTGCATCTGTCATAGGATACATATCGTTTGAGTTGAGCACAGTAAAGTGAACGTTGCCGTAATCGTATGAATAGTAAACACCGTTAACACCATTTAAGTCACCCTCGCCTGGAAGGAGATTAAACATATTTGCAAACCAATTAACATTGAGTTTGTTTGTAATGTTACCCTCGTGATTACCTGCAACAGGAACAAGTGTAAGGCTTGTGTTAGCATTTTCAAATGCTTCACCATACCAGTTCCACTCTTCGCTTGTACAATCGTTAACAAAGTCACCAAGGTTAACTACGAACTCAGCATCTGGAGTGTACTGCATAGCCTTATCCATAACTACTGCTGCCTGCTCGAAATTCTCGAGTGAGCTTGCCTGAACGTCTGCAATAGCAATGAATGAGAACTTGTTGTCGCCATCGTCTGTAACGAAGGTACCAACCTTGCTCCACTGGTCTTTTGTTGTTGTACCAACACGGTATTTATATGTAGTACCTGCTTTAAGGCCTGTTGCAACTACCTTGTGGCCGAAGTAACCTTCCCAATTAAAGGTTTCACCTGTAAGGGTGATTGCATTTTTAAAGCCACTTGCTTTATATGCTGCTGCATCAACAATTTGGATTGTTGAATCGCAACCATTTTCTGTGTACCATGTGAAGCCACGCTGTGTTTTGGAATCACCGTACATAGTGCAGGAAATACGAAGTGGTTCATAACCTGTTGTTTCCTCTGTTGCAGCGCTTACACCAACACAGCTAAAGAGTGTGATAAGTGCAAGAACTATCGCGAGAGTTCTTTTTGCTGTCTTTTTCATAACTACCTCCGAAAAAATTAGAATGTAGATAACAGGGCATAGTTATACTACTACCCATTTTTATTCTCCACTATTATACACTCATTTTTTAATTATTTCAATAGAATTTTAAAAAATATCAAATTGTATAAACAAAAAAATATTTTTTAGTTATTTTGATAAAAACGGCCATTGAAACCAACAAGGATTTCAATGACCGTTTTACGTTAATTTATCAGTTAATTTGGTTATTTAACTTTAATTTTGTAGCACTTAATCTCAAACGGATTAATCTGGAACGAAAGTTTGTTGCCTGAAGCAATATCAACAGCAACATCGTTTCTTTCAAGAAGGTCACACTCTGTAACCTCTGCAATATCTGCAAAGAATTCTGCGCTTACAGCTGTACGGCCGCCTGCCTTTTCAACAAAACGAACAATGTAAGCATCCTCATCCTCACACTTTTTAACTGCTTCAAGTGTAACGTTTCTTGCATCAACCTTAATAAATGACTTAGAAACGTCGCCCTTGCTTTCAGGCTTAACATCAACTGCCACTGCAGGGTTGTTCATTTCAAGACCCATCTTAAGAGTATCTGCAGCCTTCCAGTTGCCTGCGTGTGGATAAATTGAGTATGTGAAGTAGTGGTCACCACGGTCGGACTGTGGGTCCGGATTCATAGGAGCCTTGAGAAGAGTAACAATCATTCTCTGCTCGTCTACCTCGTAGCCGTACTTACAATCATTAAGGATAGATACGCCGTAGCCATCCTCTGACATATCAATAAAGTTATGAGCAGAAACCTCAAATTTAGCCTTATCGTATGGGTTATAACGATAGTTTGAGCTTTCGATAGTAGCATATGCAATATCACGGGTAAACTTCTGTGCCTTAACATCAACATCAAAGCCAACCTTAAGAAGCTTTTCCTGCTCGTGCCAGCTGATAAACGTATCGAAATCGATTCTATCAAGCTCTTTGTAAATAATGATATTCTGCTTTATAAGTGACTTGTTTACAGGCTTCTCAATAGAAACAACTGTAAATACGTCGCCCTCGTAAATACCTGTAACCTTGCCAGGCTCTGTATCGAACTGACGGTCAACATATGTAGCAACAATATCCCAAGCATCATATTTGCCGGGAAGGTCCTCGTAAAGACGGAATACGTTACCCTTACCAGAAAGAACCTCACGGTTGTTCTTCTTATCGAAGATAGAAACAAGCTCTGCTCTTTCATCAAGCTTGATTATAAAGTTGCCGTTTTCAACAACGTTGCCGAAGCCTGCAACTGAAGTTGCTGCTGAAGGTGTTGCCTCTTTTGCATAGTAAACCTTATAGCCTACAGCAGGGATATCCTTTGCCATAAACACAAGAACCTTTGTGCCGTCAAGCTTTGTATAGGCCTGCGATGGAATCTTGTTACCTTCTGCATCATAAATTTCTACGTCTCTGTATGGAAGCTCAACCTTTTGGCTTGCAGCCTCACCGAGCGAGTTGAACAATGCGAATGGCTTACCATATTTTTCTGCACCATCAATATTACCTGCAATAACGTTGAGGGCCTCTGCACGAACAGCCTCACCGATTGCGATAATATCATCATAGATAGCGCAAAGGTCACCGAATACTTCTGTAATATGTGAGCCGGGAAGTGAATCGTGGAACTGGTTAGTGAGAATCATTCTCCAGCCCTCGTTAAGCTTTTCGAGAGGATACTTATAGCCGTACTGCATAGCAATACTTGCGAACATTTCTGCCTGACGGTAGAGATTTTCTGAATATCTGTTAAGCTTTTTAAGGAGTGCCTTAGTTGTGTGAACACCACGGTGCTCTTCAAGGTAAAGCTCATCCTTCCAGGTAGGAATATTATCCTCAGTAGCGTTTGCTCTCATACGAGCGAGAGAATCTTCTATTCTTGAGGTTTGTGTTTTTGGAAGACCAGGGAAATTCTTGTAGCGCTTTACGTACTCGAGCATTTCTGTATCAACACCGCCACCGCCGTCGCCCCAGCCGTAGCAATACATTGACTCACCGATTGTTTCTTTATCGGTATACTTTTTCCAGTTCATCTTAAGGGAGTCTGCCTCAACTGTACCGATGAAGTGTGTTGGAGGAACGATTGAGAATACCTTTGAGCCATCGGGACCTTCCCACCAGAAGGTGTTGTACTGCCATGGGTTTGTATCGTTCCAAATACCCATTTTATGTGTTACAAAATACTCAACGCCTGCTTTTTTAAGAATCTGTGGCATTGCGTAGCCGTTACCGAATACGTCAGGCACCCAGCAGGTTTTTGGTGTAATACCAAATTCCTTCTCTGCAAAGCGAATACCGTGAAGAAGCTGACGAACAAAGCTTTCACCTGAAACAAGGTTACAGTCAGGCTCAACCCACATAGCGCCGATGTATTCCCATCTGCCCTCTTTGATTCTTTCTTTAACCTGTCTGTAGATATCGGGATAGTTTTTCTCCATCTCAATGTACGTAGGTGCTGTACTCTGTGAGAAAACAAAGTCATCGTACTGCTCCATAAGGCGAAGCATTGTAGCGTGTGTTCTGCCAAGCTTACGAACATACTCCTTGTATGCCCACATAAATACGATATCAAGGTGAGAGTTACCTACAAGAGCAAGTGTACCCTCTGACTTGTATGCTGTGTTGTTGTAAACCTTTTCTTTAAGAACAGCCTTTGCCTTGCGAAGACCTGCTTTAAACTCTTCGCCCTCTAAATCGAAGTTTACGTATGTAAACGCCTCTTTAAGAGATGCTCTGATAAGCTCTAAAAGACCTGTGTCGTGAACAGGCATAAAGAGTGCGTTGAAAACTGCCTTGAAATCCCAGTAAATTTCTTCAATTTCAGGATCAACAACGCCGATGAAGGAGCAAGAAAGAGTTTTTACTGTTGACTCGTTTGAGTGCCATACGTAGTATGACTCAATATCAACGTCGTAGTGCTCGTCGCCATTTGCACACTCTGTAAGAAGAACAGAGTTTCTGAATGGGTCAAGACCCTGGTATGGCTCACCGTTAAGAGAAAGAAGTGAGTCACCACCGAAATAAACGTTGAGTGTTACCTTTTTGCCCTTGAAACGAGCAGGCATATCAAAGGAGTTTTTAAAGAAGGCTGACCAACCGTTGTTACCCCAACGGTCGCCTACGTTAAGCTCCTTCCATTCGTCGTAAAGATATTCATAATCACCTACACCCTTGTAGATACATTCCTTCATTTTCCATGCAGGAATTGATTCGATATCGGTGTAGATTCTCTTTTTAAGAGTTTTAATTTTAAGAGCAGCAACGTCATCAAATTTGAAAATACCTCTTTGCTTACCCTTGGTGGCATCACGCCAATCGTCAACGTGAGCATCCATAGCATCAAGAGCTGCTACAGCGTCCATATTCTTGATTTCAGCCAAGTCCATCGTCCTTTCTTATTCACGGAAATGTCGTTTCTGAAAACACACATTAACCGATTATATTTCTTATACAGTATAGCATTATACATATGTAAAATGCAAGATATAAAAGCAAAAAATATGCAGTCAACTGTCAGCTGTTAGCAAATAGCAAATAGCAATTAGCAATTAGCAATTAGCAATTAGCAATTAGCAATTAGCAATTAGCAATTAGCAATTAGCAATTAGCAATTAGCAATTAGCAATTAGCAATTAGCAATTAGCAATTAGCAATTAGCAATTAGCAATTAG
>JAZNTU010000038.1:0-15955 GCA_045591945.1 Acutalibacteraceae bacterium
ATACTTACAACAAGACGAAGGTTTGCCTCGGAAAGACGGCGTTTTGCCTCGGGGTCATTTTCGGAAATACGTATAGCAAGCTCAATTTCCTCTTCAGAGGTAAGAAGCGGAACTCTACCGATTTCTTTAAGATAAACCTTAACAGGGTCATCGATGGCAAGGTTCTTTGCTTCACCTGAGCCATCCTCTTCGCCTGTAGCCTTTGTTGACTCAAGGTCGAATGAAAGAGCATCAAGCATCTCATCGCTAACCTCGTCAATAATTTCGATGTTATTACTCTCAATAAGCTCGTAAAGCTTTTCGATGTCGTCAACATCAAATCCCTCGATTTCGAGAATAACATTGTCGATTTCGTGTGTTGCAAGCTTACCACTTACCTTACCCTTTTCAATAAGAGCCTTGATTTGTGGTTTCTTTTCCCAACCTTCCATTTAAATCGCACCTTTCTGTTCACACATATTTATATAATGTTAATTTTGCCCATCGTTATTGTTCAAGGAGCTAAAGAAAGCAAGATAGGCATCATCATCCATTTGAGAAGGGTCTGTTGCTCTCTTTCTTCTTTCTTCCTCAAGGACCGTTAAACAGTCCTCGCATTCCTTGACTGTGTTGGATACCATAGCCTTATTAGCAAGCAGCTTTGCTACAGCACCAATCTCTTCGTTGGTTAAAAATTGAGACAAGTGAGAAATATCAATACTCTCACCATTTTCTAACCGACTGCGAATAAGTGAAAAAATCCGTTTATTTACAGGTGTAAAGAACAAATCCTCACTTAGTCTATCCTTAAGATTTTTATAAAAACTCGGGTTATTAAGCAGTGTTATGAGTACAGTATCCTCTGCCTTGGTGACCCTCATATTTTTAAGCCTTTCTGGGTCTGCTGCTTTTTCAAGGCTTTGTGCCTGACGCTGAGCATCACTCAGCCGTGTTTTTGTTTTTGCTCTTTGGTCTCTTTTGGCTACCTGAGCAATTTGATTTAAAATAGCATCCTTACTTACACCAAGCTCGTCCGCTAATTTTAGAGCATATATATCACGCTCTAAGGGGTCACATTTTGCAAGCAAAGCAGCTGCTTCACGGAGAAAATTCACCTTTCCGTCTGCAGTTTCGACAATGTATTTCGAACGAAGCTGTGAAAGACGGTATTCTATATCGTTATCAGCGCCGTTGAGAAGCTTAGCAAACATTTCTTTGCCGTGCACCCTAATAATCTCATCAGGGTCCTTACCACCCTCAAGACGAATAACCTTTGTTCTTACGCCTGTTTTTGAAAACAACGCCAATGCTGCTCTTACAGCCTTTTGACCTGCCTCATCAGAGTCATAGCAAAGGGCAACCTCGTCGGCATACCTTGAAATAAGGCTGACTTGTTCAGGGGTTAAAGCTGTTCCCAAGCCTGCGACGGCATTTTCGAAGCCTGCACTGTGCAAGGCAATAACATCCATATAGCCCTCACACAAAATAAGCTTTCTTTCGTTGCCGTTTTTGGCAAAGTTGAGAGCAAAAAGCTCATTACTTTTTTTATAAACCAAGGTATCAGACGTGTTGATATATTTCGGTTTAGAGTTATCCAACACCCTACCACCAAAGGCAACAACATTACCTCTTATATCAATTACAGGATACATTACCTTAGCCCTGAATGCATCGTAATAATATTTTTTACCGTTTTTTTCGCTTGAGCGCAATAGGTTCGCTGCAACCATCTCTGCACGTGAAAAGCCTTTTGCTGATAAGTGCTTTTCTAACGCATTCCACTCATCAGGAGCAGCACCGAGACCAAAATGCTTAATCATTTTCATTGAAACGTTTCTACGCATAAGGTAATCAAGCTGTGCTTTTCCCTTCTCCGTAAAAAGTGTTTCGTGGAAAAACCTTGCGGCCTCTCTGTTAGCCTCGTAAATTCGACGCCTTAAATTGGCTGTAGAATCATCGTAACCGGAATCAGGCATTTTAATACCTGCTCTGTCTGCAAGAAACTTTATTGCTTCTATATAATCGAGATTTTCAATATTCCTTATAAACCCTATTACGTCGCCACCGGCTCCACAGCCGAAGCAATAGTACGAGGAGGTTTCGGGATATACTGTAAAGGAGGGAGTTTTTTCGTTGTGAAACGGACACAAGCCCACAAGGTTACGACCCCTGCGGCGAAGCTCAACATAGCTTGATATTACCGATTCAATATCGTTACTATCACGAAGCTTGTCTATAAATTCTTCAGTAAAGCGCAATGCCAAGCTACTCAACCCCTTTCATCGATTGATATCACAGTCTGTTACATATTAATAAACTGCAAATTTCGACATTTTTCGCACAAATCAAAAGATTTATTTAAAGAAAACTATATTAGTCATTCCAGGTTTGCGGAATAAACAGGCTACTGAATATTTTTAACGAGTAGCTGTCAGACATACCTGAAATATAGTCGCAGGCTGCACGCTCTGCACCTTCCCTTTTTGCAATATCTGAATAAAAATCAGGCAATTCACCGGGATTATGAGAAAAGTAGCGAAAAAGCTCTTTAATCATGCCTTCTGCCTTACCCTCTTCGCTTTTGCAAACAGGGTTTGTATAAACGTATTTAAACATAAAGGAATGAAGTCTGTTGAAAGCATCAAAAACATCATCGGCCATTTTCACTTCATCCTTAGTATTTTCGATAGTTGATTTTATTAACGTGTTAATTCTTTGAGTTTTTGAAAAGCCCAAAACAAGGCGTATATCGAGAGGAATATCATCCTCACTTAAAACTCCACCTCGGCAAGCATCATCTATATCGTGGTTAATGTAAGCAATTTTATCGCTTATTTTAACTATTCTGCCTTCAAGAGTATCTGCTTCCTTACCTCGGGTATGGCAAAGTATACCATCACGCACCTCGTACGTAAGGTTAAGCCCTTCACCGTTATGCTCCAGCTTATCTACAACACGCAGGCTTTGCTCAAAATGTGTAAAGCCTTTTTCGTAAACTGAAGCAAGCGCCCTTTCACCTGCGTGACCGAAAGGAGTATGACCTAAATCGTGCCCTAAGGCAATAGCCTCGGTTAAATCCTCGTTAAGGTTAAGAGAACGGGCAATTGTTCTCGCAATTTGTGAAACCTCAAGTGTATGCGTAAGTCTTGTTCTGTAGTGAACATTATCGGGTGCAAGAAAAACCTGAGTTTTATCTTTAAGCCTTCTGAAGGAAGAGCAGTGAAGTATTCTGTCACGGTCTCGCTGAAAGGCTGTACGAAGAGGACACTCCTCCTCCATAAACTGCCTACCACGAGAATTCTCGCATAACGCAGCAAATTCTGACAGCGTTTCTCTTTCACGTTGAAGCGTTCTTATTCTGATATTATCGTCCATAACAACCCCTCCTATATATTAATACTCCTATTTTTACAAAAACCCTTTATTTTTTGACAATATTTTTATTTTGCTGAAATTATTTCTTCAATAATCTCAAAAGATATTTTTCCGTTGGTTAAATCCTGCAGCTTTTTATCGAAGGAATCAACTAAAGTTTTTTCTATACGAAAGCTTAACGCTACAGAATCTGTGAAGGCTGTATCGCTTATAACTCCACCCATATCACGTATAAGACTTTCTATTTTTCCGTAGAGATTATAATCACAGCATATATTCATAACAACCCACGGAACAAGTGTAATTACGCCGGCCGCATCTACTGCAAGCTTTGCAGAGTGGCTATATGCCCTGACAAGGCCACCACCACCTAAAAGTATGCCACCAAAATATCTTGTAACGACAACAACGCAGTCGGTAATTCCCTCCTGCGTAATAACATTCAGAACAGGCATACCTGCAGTTCCCTGTGGCTCACCATCATCTGAAAATCGTTTAATTGAACCCTCACGAAGGGAATACGCATACACGTTGTGGGTTGCATCCCAATGCTTTTTGCGAATTTCCTCAATGAAGCTAAGAGCATCCTGCTCTGTTTTAATGGGCTTTGCGTAGCCTATAAACCTGGATTTTTTTACTATGTACTCCTCTGCAGAATACTGCCCTAAGGTAACGTATGAATCCAAGCAAACACCTCCGCATATAACGCAAAAAGCCGGTGATAACTCACCGGCTTACTAAGCATAATAACTTACTTAGAGAGGTTATATTTCTTATTGAATCTGTCTACACGTCCACCTGTATCAACAAGCTTCTGTTTGCCTGTGAAGAATGGATGACACTTTGAGCAGATATCAACACGCATACCGTCTTTAGTTGAAGCTGTATCGAGCACAGCACCGCATGCACATTTAACCTGAGTTGCGCCGTATTTTGGATGAAGTCCTTCTTTCATGTAATTTCACCTCTTTAAACTTGATAACACATTAGCAGAAGAATATTATCACAACGAGAGAAAAAAAGCAAGTCTTTTTTGAAATTTTTTGCCTTATTATTATATATTTTTACTTATTTTTAAAAAAGACGCAGTAATTGGCCGATTTTAATTGATTTATTCAGTTATAGTGGTAAAATATAATTATAAAAAACAGGGAGGCTTTGTATGAAAAACAGAAACGGTACGTTTAACTTTATATTATCCTGCAGTGCGTATTTGCTTACTACTATACTTGACCTTGTATTCACATACATTGCAACACCTAACCTTTTGTTAGAGGGTAACCCTTTATCAAACCAACCCAACTTCGGGTGGACAGGTCTTATTGCAATAAACGTAATAACCTTTGCAGGCTACGTGCTTATGGCAAGATATGCATTTTTAAAATACGAATCCCCCATCACCAACGAAACGGATATGAAGCGCTATTTGGCCCTTATCAATTACGGAGATGCAGATAAATACGTGCCTATGATGTGGAAGCTACCAAAAAACTGGGGTCCTCAAACAGCTTGTATGTGCTGGTCTGTAGTTTGCGTGCTGCCTTTTTGCAGAATGATAATAGTTTTTGAATGGTTTTTGCTGATTATGAGAATCAGAAATCCATTAACTGAGCTGTTTTTTACTGTAGTGGCCTGCTTCCCTATGGGCAGAATAGACATATTCCTTGCTGTAATCGGTGCTTGGATACTTTCTTTTGTTTGGATAAAAAAGGAATTCAAGAAAAATTTAAGAGAGATAGAAAAAAGACGGAATCAATAAACGATTCCGTCTTAATTATTTATTGGATTATACGTTACTTATTTCCACAAATCCTCCGGATATACACCGTTATCTACAAGAGCTTGAATTGATTTAACAACATCAGGCTTATCTTCCTTGTATGTAACGCCAAACCATTTATCCTTTGTTTCGAGAACGTCTACAGTACACTTACCCTCGCCCAACAAATCACGAACAAGGAAAGGAAGGTAAAATTCTGACTTAAGAGGATTTGTCGGAACCTCGTTTGTAAGGAAATCAATAAAATATTTTTCGATTTCATCTATAACGCTTGCAGGGAAGCCCCAGCAGTTCATTGAGCAAACACACTCCTCGGGAAGTGCTACCCAGCTTTCTTCATCCTCTGTGTATGAAATCACACCATCAACACGTTTGATTTTTGTTCTTTCAACAACGTCTATAAGCTGACCGTTTTCGTTCACATCGCACACACCACGGGAAACTGTGCCGTTTTCGGTTAACGTATTTTTAAGGAAATAAGCTGACATTGCGATTTTATACTGCTGAGCTGAAAAATCAGTTCCTTCAATCCAGCCTGAAATATTCTCGAATGCTCCTCTGCCGTAAAAATCATCGGAATTAATAACCATAAAAGGCTCGTTAACAATACCCTTACAGCAATAAATTGCGTGTGCTGTACCCCAAGGCTTAACTCTGTCTGCAGGGCAAGCAAAGCCTTCGGGAAGCATATCGGTGCTTTGGTAAGCGTACTCAACACGAACGTGCTTTGAAACCTTATCACCTATAACCTCACGGAAAAGCTGTTCGTTTTCTTTTTTAATAATAAATACGATTTTATTAAAGCCACACTTAATTGCATCATAAACGGAATAATCAATAATAATTGAATTGTTAGGGCCAACAGGGTCAACCTGCTTTAATCCACCGTAACGGCTACCCATACCGGCAGCAAGAATAACTAATGTTTTATCCATTTCAATATTTACCTTTCAGTTTTTATAGGCCTTAGCCTTTTTGATAATAGCACAGTTTTTTGAATTTGTCTACTAAAATGTGCAAGACGAAATTATTGACAAAAAAATAAATCGTTATATAATTTTAAGAAAACGCTTTGGACGGTTAATTATATGACGAAATTACTTACGAATATATTTTTAAAAAACAAGGATACCTCTACCCCTGCAGGCAGAGAGGCCTACGGAAGAGTAGCAGGTATTGTAGGAATAGTGTGCAATATTATTCTTAGTGCATCGAAGCTTGTTGTAGGTGTTATATCTAACAGCATATCAATTATTGCAGATGCCACAAACAATATTTCGGACGCAGGCACCTCTATTGTTACACTTATTGGCTTTAGGCTTTCTGAAAAGCCGGCAGATGAGGACCACCCATACGGCCACGCAAGAATTGAATATATTACAGGACTTGTCATTTCCTTTTTTATACTCCTTATCGGCTTTGAAATTTTTGTAGACTCTGCTAAAAAAATCGTAAACCCACAGGAGTCTGTTTTTAGCTGGGTAACTGTTGGAATACTTATGGGCTCTATTGTCGTTAAGCTTTGGTTATTCAGGTTTAACAAAGCCCTTTCCCGTGCGATAAACTCTAAAACCCTTGAGGCAACAGCTCTTGACAGCAGAAACGACTGCATCTCCACCTTTGCAGTTTTAGTATCAACGTTGTTATTTCACTTTTACGGCATTAACCTCGATGGTTACATTGGTGTTGCAGTTGCAGTTTTGATTATAATTTCAGGTATAGGTGTAGCGAGGGATACGGTCGGCCCTCTTTTAGGACAGGCTCCATCCAAAGAAATATACGAAAAAATAGAAAACGGAATTCTCGAATACGACAAGGTTTTGGGTGTGCACGACCTTATGGTGCACAGCTACGGCCCCGGCTCTTACTTTGCCTCGGCACACATTGAAATGGACGCTAAATTAGACGTGCTTGTGTGCCACGACATAATGGACCAAATAGAAAGAGATTTCAAAGCAAAGCACAACATTCACCTTGTGGTGCACCTTGACCCTACTGTGCTTGACTGCCAGGAAACAAACGTGCTTAAGGAGCTTGTTGCAAAAATACTTTATGATATTGACCCGGAAATAACCTTCCACGATTTCAGAGTTGTTGTTGGCGAAACTGCAAAGAACGTTTTGTTTGACGTTGTTGTGCCACCAAAATATAAGTATTCCGACGAGGAATTGACTAAAATGATAAAAGACCGCGTAAACGAAGCGGGTAACGGCAACCTTTACGCGGTAATTGTTGTTGACAGAAGCTATGGTGTGCTTAAAAGCGAAGAAGAATAATTGATTATAAAATTATGCATATAAGTCCACTACAGCCATCATTAATAATACGCTCAAGGGTTTCCTGTATTTTACCACGGGCATCTGCAGGCATATGGCAAAGCTTATTGCGAAGCCCCTCGTTTACAAGCTGATTTAACGATTTACCAAAAATATCCGACTCCCATATTTTATGTGGGTCCTCTTCAAACCCATTGAGTAAATACTTTAATAGCTCTTCAGACTGACTCTCCGTTCCTACAACGGGAGCCACTTCTGTTTCTATACAGGTCTTCATCATATGTATAGAGGGTGCAGAGGCTGCAAGGCGTACTCCGTAACGGCCACCCTGCTTTACTATTTCAGGCTCCTTTAAGGTAAGCTCATCAATATCAGGCATAACAATACCGTAGCCGGTTGCTTCCACCTCATCGAGAGCATTTTTCACCTTATCATATTTCTTTTTGACAGCAGAAAGCTCATCTAACACAAGCATAAGGTCCTCATCATTTTCAATATGAAGCTGTGTTTTCTCTTCGATTATTTTATAGATAAGGCTATTTGAAAGGGCAACATCAACCGTTGCACAGCCACAGCCCAAATCTAAAGAGCATATATTAGCTGAAATTACGTTTTCATTTTCTCCTACAACCGATGCAACCTTGCTAATATCACCAACACAGCTTACCTCTGCAACAGAGTTTTTTACGCTTTGCATCAACGAGGCTCTTAACCAGTGCTCTCTGCCTAAGGTTTTTACCCATTCAGGCAAATTTATACTTATTTCACAAACCGGGAAACGGTAAAGCACTGTTCCCAATATTTTTTTAACCAGCGCTTCATCCATTTCGGCACAATTAACCGGTATAGCTGGAACACCGTATTTTTGAGCCAAGCCTTCTGCAAGGGCAATTGCCTGTGGTGACTCAGGTGCAGTTGTATTAAGCACAATAACAAAGGGCTTATTAATCCCCTTCAGCTCTGCAACTACCCTTTCCTCGGCCTCTTCGTACTCATAACGAGGAATATCGCTGATTGTACCGTCTGTTGTAATTAAAAGGCCAATTGTAGAATGCTCTGTAATTACTTTTTGCGTACCGATTTCTGCTGCCATATTAAAAGGAATTTCGTGTTCATACCAAGGCGTTTTAACCATTCTCGGCTTATCATCCTCTATATACCCCAAGGAGCTTGGTACAATGTAGCCCACACAATCTATAAGGCGTACGTTAAGTCCTGCATTATCAGGCAAATGTATTTCAACAGCCTCCTCGGGAATAAACTTAGGCTCGGTTGTCATAATAGTTCTGCCTGCAGCAGATTGTGGAAGCTCATCCAACGCTCGTTCACGTTTAAAGCTGCTCTCGATATTGGGTATTACAAGGGTGTCCATAAAGCGCTTAATAAAAGTTGATTTGCCTGTTCTTACAGGCCCTACAACGCCTATGTATATATCCCCTCCTGTTCGGGCTTCTATATCCTTATAAATGCTTGTTTCTGTCATAAAATATACCTCCATGCCTTGTATAATGTTTCACAAATACATATGAGCAGTGCACTCGTTTTATGACAGCTCTCAATTTGACAAGATTTACAAAATATATTATAATGATAAAATATTATTAGAGGAGTGAACATCTTGTTACTTAGTATTTTACCAAGCTACGACATTATGGATACCTTATACGGTTTCCTTGACACTTTTAGAATTTCAAGCGTCTTCCCCTATTTTCTTGCTTTAGTTACTGCTACAGTTTGTGGTGCCGCAATCGGTGTTGAAAGAACACTTCGCCAAAAAGAGGCAGGTATAAGGACACACATTATTGTTGCTATGGGCTCTGCACTCATAATGATTGTAAGTAAATACGGCTTTTTCGACATTGTTAATATGCAAGGCATAGAAGGCAACATCAACCTTGACGGTGCTCGACTTGCAGCGCAGGTTGTTACGGGTATATCCTTCTTAGGTGCAGGTATCATCGTTTACAAGGGTACTGTTAAAGGCCTCACAACTGCAGCAGGTGTTTGGACTACAGCAGGTATCGGCCTCGCCGCAGGTGCCGGAATGTACGGTATCGCCGTTTACGCCACACTTATTATTCTTGTTGTTCAAATTGTTATACACAGAATTTTACCTGTTGAAAACACAAGCACAACTGCCCTCAGCATGAAGCTTGTTGACAGCCCCGATGCTGTTGAAAACATAACAGGTATACTCAAGGACCACAATTTCGAAATAATTTCAACAAGCATAGAAAAGAAAAACGAGAAGCTTGTTTGCCTTTTTGTTATTAAAACAAAGGGTCATATTAAGCCGGATGATATCGGCATGCTTTTCACAGATAATGAAAATGTTATCTCAATATCTGTATAACTAAATTATTAGTTAATACTTACCATTTGACTGCCCTTTTTTAGGGCAGTTTTTCTATTGTTTTAAAATATAAAATGATGTATCATATATCTGTTAAAAATTATATCTGTTAAGACTTATTAGAGTATTAGCGAGTATTTTAACAAAATATGAGTGGAAAATGCTATCCCAAAATCTGTTTCGGATACACTTGAACCACTCTAAAGAGAGGTAGTTTACTTTGAAAAAAGACATTGTGTTCGAAAAGAAAGGAAAAGTATTCCCACAAATAATCGGTGTTATTGGCATTTTGCTTGCTGTGGCACTCCTTGTGGCAAGGCTTAATTTCCTTGCAGTTGTAAACGTTGCATTTATGTGTATTGTTGCAGCACTTACAATGATTGGTGTATTTTTCTTTAAAAAGGTTTATAAGTGGTTTATTATAGGCTACGGCGCATCTGCTTTAGGTATATTCCTGTATTACCTTATTTTTGGTGCAGATGCAGGCTTTGGCGCTTTCTCAAGTGGTAAAACAGGCTGGTCATCAGCAGACAACCCACTCTTTGCAGGTGCAGGTAATTTCCTTACAAGGCTCGGCGGTGGTGTTCTTTTACTTCTTCCTTGCGTTATTGCTGTTGTACTCTTAATAACAGTTGCCGTAAAGAAATTTAAAAAGATTGGCTTACACAAGTTCGCTACGTCAGCTTTAAGCATACTTCTTGCAGGTACAACTGTTTTATACGTGCTTACAATGAACCTTCGTTCAAAGCCCAACGTTGACAGACTTTGGGACGGACACGACGATTACCTTGACGGTGTTGATAAAGCAAAGTCAAAGAGTCCTAACGTACTTTTCATTCTTATGGACGATATGGGCTATGCAGACACATCCCTTAACGGTGCTATCTACGATACACCTAATATGGATAGAATCGGCGAAGAAGGTCTTAACTTTGACAACTTCTATTCAAGCTACTCTGTTTGCTCCCCTGCAAGATTTGCTCTTATGACAGGCAGATACCCATTCAGAGGCTATGCCGATAACGTTATTTATCCTACATACGATACCTTCTCACCATTTGCACAAACAAGAATTTTCAACTCCATCGAAATGGGTAACAACTGCGACGGTATGCTTGGTGATGAAATTACAGTTGCTGAGATTTTCCAAAATGCAGGCTACAACACAGGCGCATTCGGTAAGTGGCACCTTGGTGACTATGGCGAGTACCTTCCAACAAACCAAGGCTTTGACTATTTCTACGGTAGCCACCACGTAAACGATATGGCTCCTTTCTACCACGTAAGAGAAGAAGCCGGGGAATTTGAAATTGTGCACGGTGTTGAAGAGCTCCGTGATGAAAACGGCAAAAAAGACCAACGACAGTTAAGTGAATGGATTCACGAGGAAATCAACGGTTGGATTACTGACCAGGTTACAAACAGCGATGAGCCATTCTTTGCATACTATGCTACACCATGGCCACACGCACCAATATTTGTTGGTGATGATTTTAACGGTCAAACTGGTATGGGCGCTTATGCAGACTGTGTAACAGAGTTTGACTACTACCTTGGCGAGTTATTTAACACACTTGAAACGCTTGGTGTAATGGATGATACAATCATTGTTTTCACAAGTGATAACGGCCCTGCCCTTGAAGGCTCTGTTGGTGAGCTGCGTGGCGGTAAGTACCTTGCATACGACGGTGGACAGAAGGTTCCGTTTATGGTGCGCTGGGGCAACAACAACGGCCTTTGGAATGCCGGTGAAACAAGAACACAAACAGCTACACTTGTTGATATTATGCCAACACTTGTTGAGCTTTGCGGCATTACAGGTGATGGGGGCACAAAAACAAATTATATACCATTTGACAGAGATATTGACGGCGTTTCAATGGTAGAGCTTCTTAAAAACGATGCTGTTATCCACAATGAGGAGCACCCAATCCTTCATATGAAGCGTGAAAAGCTTAAAGCAATTCAATATACCGTTCCTACAGCAGAGGTGCTTAAGCGTGATGAATACGCTGACTACACCTACCCTGTACTTATAGATAATGAATACGTAACCTTTAAATATTTCCAGAGAATACAAAACGATAACTCTGCATTCTTTGATAAGTTCAGAAAGAACTGGTTACATATCCTTACAGATGATATTGGTGAAAACCTTAACCGTTCAAGCGTTTACCCAACAATTGCTGAGGAAATGAACGCTAAAATGGATGAAATTATGAAGGACTTCAAATCAGACCGTAGAGGTATGAATGAGGATTATTATTCATAACACACCTTCATCGGGAAGGTAAATAAAAAAACTTTAGCCTCGGAGCTTTCCGAGGCTAATATTTTCAAAGCTTGGAGTTTTTATATGCCACCACTTTCTATAATGATAAAGCCTGCATCTGCGCTGTGTAATATGAGGTGTGAATACTGCTTTTACCACGATGTTACTGACCACCGTGACGTTAAAAGCTTTGGCCTTATGAGCGAAGGAACTGCAGATAACTTAATTCGCAAAGCCCTCGATTTTGCAAACGGCGAAAGCATTGCCTTTGCTTTTCAGGGTGGTGAGCCTACAATAAGAGGTATTGACTTTTTCCGTTATTTTTGCAAAAGAGTTGATGAGCTTAACGTAATGAAAAGCCATATTTATTACGGCCTTCAAACTAATGGCACGTTAATTGATGACACCTGGGCAAGATTTTTTAAGCAAAGAAATTTTCTTATTGGTCTAAGCCTTGACGGTGATTTCAACAACAACTCTTTTAGAATTGATGAAAAAGGACAAAACTCATTTTATAAAATAATTAATGCTGCAAATATTTTTACAAAGCACGGTGTTGATTTTAATATTTTAACCGTTTTAACAGGCAGATGTGCCGACAATATTGATGATATACTGCGTTATTTTAAAAAGCGTGGTTTTAAATATCTGCAATTCATCCCCTGCTTACGCCCATTTGGGGATACAAGCGAAAGCCCTTTGTATATGACGGTGGAGCAATACAAAAACTTTCTTATTCACGGCTTTAACGCATACGTTAAGGATTATGTAAGAGATGAATACACAAGCATAAGATATTTTGATAACCTTGTGCATTTGTATTTAGGCAACCCTACAGAGCAATGCGGAATGTGTGGGCACTGCTCACACCAGTTTGTGGCAGAGGGTAACGGCAACATATACCCCTGCGACTTCTACTGCACAGACGAATGGTTGCTTGGTAATATTAACGATGAAACCGAAAGCTTTGACACCCTTGCCCACAGCGAAAAGGCAATAAGATTCCTTAAAGAGAGTATTGCTGTCAGCGATGAATGTAAAAGGTGCAAATACTTTGCCCTTTGCCGTAGTGGTGGCTGCAAAAGAACACGCGAGGACAGAAACTATTGCGAAAGCTATAAAGCATTTTTTGATGCTTGCCTGCCTCTGTTTAGAGTTTTTATTACAGAAAAGAAATAAAACAACTTCATTCCCCTCAAAATCTCTTTTTGAGGGGTTTTATTTTGCCTTAATTTGTATAAAAATTCAAATGCGAGGTGGTAAAATGAAAAAAACAATAAAGTTGCTATGCATAGTCTTCTCTGCTATACTTATACTAAACTCTTGCTCACAGCAGACAAATTCAAGCCAAACACAGGTGTGGGTTGCTGAAAAGCCCAAATTTGTTATAGAAAATGCAGAGTATACAATAAAAATAGAAATTACCGATGAGTTAGATGAGTATATATTTGTTCTGACACCTGAAAATATACTGTTAAGTCAATTTCGTGATTTGCCTTTTGATGAATTAAATTTAAATGCTTATTGGGTATTAGCAACTAAAGACAAAGAGTTTTATGAAGAAAACATGTATTTTGAACAAACTAAAACAACGCTAACCGATTACCAAACGGAATTGGTTGACACTCATCTGGAAAAAGCTATCTATGACATACCACTATGTGCCAACAAAGGTCACGTATGCTCAATGAAAGACTATTGGCAGCCTTACGGCTACCATGTAACAATATACTCCCACACTGACCACACACAAGATTCTACTGCAACCTTTTGCTACGGAGCAGCCAAAAGCCCTAGCGTAAATATGCTTATTGAAATATTAATCGGTTGCTCTGACTTTGAAAGAAACGTAACCGATAGTCTTACCCCTATCGGAGAACACAAGCGTAATATGGCACAAAGAGGTATTGAAAAAAATCAAAACAAGGAATGATGGCATGAATCAAAAAGAAATAGGTAAATACATAGCCCAAAAGAGAAAAGAAAAAAATCTTACACAATCACAATTAGCTGAAAAGCTTGGTGTAGCAAGCAAAACAATTTCAAAGTGGGAAACAGGCGTTTCTATGCCGGACTACAGCATAATAGAGCACCTGTGCCGAGAGCTTTCCACAACCCCTTCTCAGCTTATTGCAGGAGCTGATGAAGAAGCCAAGACAATAACTTCTGATGATAAAAGAATACTCTTTTTGCTTAAAAGACTACAGGATTTAAACAATCAGAACAAATTGATATTATCTCTTTTGCTTATTGTGCTTGCAATTGCACTTTTGGGTATTTCACTCTCCTTAAGTGGCTCTGCAATTAAAGAATTTGTTTCAGGTGTTTTTACAGGCTTTTCCATAGTGCTGAGTGGTGTAGGAATTTTCTCGGCAGCCAAAACCTCAAAATGGAGAAAATAATTATAAAAAACTTCTATATTATAGATATTATACAAATTATTACAAAACTGTAATATATTTCTGTTAATTATATATTGAAAAACCCCCTTATAAATGGTATTGTAGAATTACAATAAAATACAAGGAGGTATTTTTATGAAAAAATTATTAAGTCTAATTTTAGCAGTTGTATTTGCGGCAGGTGCGCTTTTAGCAGCACCAATACAATTGCCCGGTCTTGTTGTTTCTGCAGGTGCAGAGGAAACAACAGTACCAAATGAAGGCGAAACAGGTAGTGGTGAAGGCGAAGTTGTTCCGGCACCGGAGAATTTTTTAACTTACAAGCTTTCCGAGGATGGCAAGAGCTATACTGTTACAGGATACACCGGCGAAGCTTGCGATGCTCTCACCATTCCTGCTGAATACGAAGGTAAGCCTGTAACAGAAATTGGTGAAAGTGCTTTCGCAGGAAACAAAAACATTAAACATATTGAGTTACCTAATACAATAACTGATATTCGTTTTGAAGCCTTTGGTGACTCATCTATTGAAAGTATTGTTATTCCTGACAGCGTTACAAACATTGAAAGTTGGGCATTTAGCTACACAAAACTTCTTGATGATAAATCAAGTTGGGAAAATGGCGCATTATATATCAACAACCACCTTATAAGAACTGATGAAACCATATCTGAAATGTATAGGGTCAAGGATGGTACCATTCATATTTCAGATTTAGCCTTTGCAGAAAACGATAACCTCAAGTCTGTGTATATCCCTAAAAGTGTAAAGGTAATTGACGATGGTGCCTTTTTCTGGTGTTCAAATTTAGCATTCTTATTCTATGAAGGAACTGTTGAAGAATTTAATGAAATTGATTTAACTAACAATGAACAATATTTGGAAAACACTATTGTTATTTTAGAAGCCACAGGTGTAGGCACACCTGCAAAGCCTTCTGTTAAGAGTGTGGTAAACGTTGCAAACGGTGTACAGGTTACATGGAACGCTGTAGCTAACGCTGATGTTTACATAGTATGGCGCAGAGGTGCAGGTACAAGTGATTGGACCTTGCTCGGTATTACAGACCAAACCTCTGTAGTTGACACATCCCCCACTCACAGACAGTATTGGAGATACTCTGTACAAGCAATGAATGCTGACGGTTTAAGCGACTTTGACTACACAGGCAAATATCTTAAATACGTTGCAACACCTAAATTAACCGGTATTTCAAACGCAACAAACGGTATTTACTTTAAGTGGAACAAGGTTGCAGGTGCTTCCGGCTACAGAGTTTACAGACGTGGTGCAGGTGGCAACTGGCAGTATATTACAACAGTTAAGGGTACAAGCTACACTGATACGGCTGTTAAAAACCAGAGTGGTAAATATTATAGATACACAGTTAGAGCTGTTGTTGACGGCAGATACAGTGGCTACGAGGATTTCCTTTACACAAAGCGACTTGCTAACCCTAAGCTTACAAGCGCTACAAGTGGCAACGGTGGCATTACTGTTAAATGGAACGCAATCAGC